>JAIUOR010000058.1 GCA_020161795.1 Actinomycetota bacterium
GCGCTTGTGTTTGTGATCAGGCTCGGCGACAACGTTAGTCATGTCCGCTGCCGGCGGCTGCTACGCCACACGGGTCGGGGAGAGCATCCAGCCTCCGTGAGCCAACCGGGCGTCAGGCCTCATCTCTGGTTCGTCTACGGAGCCAACTGGGCGGAACGAACTCCGTCTCCGAACCTTCAACGGCTTCTGGTGATGAAGATCCTGAGAGCTGACCAGCACCACGTCGGGATTCCCGTGGGCGATGACGGCCCGATCCTGTCGCGATCCCCGACATCGGGCTGCTCTCTCATCATGGCGAGTCAACTTGCTCCTGCGTCCTGCCAGCCTTTGCTTAGGCCGCCGGATCTCGTCGTGTCGCCTTCAGTCTGACCAGGTACTCGTCCCCCGCAGGCGTCAACTTCCAGTAGACGGCCGTGTCGGACACGGTGCGCTTCTTCTGGCCGGTTGTGATAATGCCCAGGGCACGCAGCTGAACGAGAACATGTCCCCAGGAGTCGTCCGCCATCTCAACAAGCCAGGTCGTGAGACTCGGTGGCAACTCACTTCCCTCTGCATCTACTTGGCGATCCATTCGGCGCAGAGCGTGATCCGCCACGGCTTTGCGCAACGCGGACTCGGCTGCTTCGTCGAGCATCGATGGCCCAAGGAGCTCAACGAGCTCATCCCAGGTGAAGCCCAAGACAAATGTCTGGGGTGTGTTATGGCGGTATTGACGAACCAGGAATGACAAGTCGACCTCATCCTCCCCGTGAGCGAAAGAGGTGTCGATCTCGGCAACGCTGGCATGTGCGGCCTCCGCGCTGCGCTTCTCTGCCTCGGCAAGCGATGCCCGTAGTTCCGCGATCTCGGTCCTCACCGCGTCCGTCATGGCCCGATCGCCACGAACCCAGCCAGGGCGCGGGGTGTGCTTCATGGCCCGAATTAGGCCGCGCGATACCACCGACGCCAGGTCCTCGGGCGTGCGGTACTCCTTCACCATCCTGGTCATGACCTTTGCCCGAAAGGCATCCAGCTTCTCGCGGGCTACTGGCTCAAGCTCGGTCATGTTGGCCGGAATCGAGCCGGGGTCTGCGTGCACGAAGCCGAGAATGGGAATGCCTTGACTGATCGCGTAGTCATACTCCATCTCGGTGTAACTGATCCCTGCTGCGCTGACCGAACCGTAACGTCCGCCGACCACCACGACGTAGTAGTCACTGAGATCGATAACCTCGCGGATCAACGTCCACTGGTCCTCGTTCGCAGCAGGAAACATCTCCATTCCGGCCGGGAAACAGTCCAGCTCCAAGAGCGCCTGGATGACGGCGCGCCGCTCCTCGACGAGGTCGACATATGTCGAGCTGACGAACACCTGGTGGCGCGTATCAAAGGCTGCGGAGCTACTCACAACCTCAAGGGTATCGAGGGTCTTGGGCGACCTGCACGCTAGCCCAGCGCAACGACGCAGCGTGCTCATCGCCGGCACGCACCCATCTTTGGGGGCGTCAGGCACCGAGACCTTTTCACGTGCACTTTCCGTGAGTCACGTCGGGTGCTTGTCGCTGGCGTGCTGACGGCGAATACTGGGGGCCGTGCCACCACCCCCGCCGTGCGCATGGCCCGATGTCGCAGGATCGACGGGCTACGCCCGCGGCTGCCGCTGCGAACGCTGCCGTGAGGCTGCGTTCCAGATCCGCAGACGTCACGCGCTGAGGAAGGCCGAAGGGAGGCGCGAAGCGGAAGCGCAGAGGCTGGCAGAGGAAGCAGCGCTTGGCTGGTATCGCGAGCACCGCGACGCGCTCGTCGCGGCGGAACAGGCCACGGGGCACCAGCACACTAGTGACGAGCACTACAACGCCCTACGGCGGGATCTCGCGCCGGGGTTCGTTAGCGGTCCGTTCTCCGCCGCCGAGGACCGTGTGATCATTGCGTGGCGCGATACCGACCTCATGTTGGCCGTGGCCCTGGGCCGAACCTACTGGGCTGTCGTCGGACGCAAGCATCGACTCCGCAAGCAAGGCAGATTGTGGGACTGAGGCGAAGCTCGCGCGGACGCCGTTCGGCGTGGCGCTCGCTAGTTCGGGTGTATCGCGCTGGGTCGTGACTCTCATGGAGCCGTCGGAGTGGATGTCGACCTTGGGGGACTGCCTCCCAGCCTGCCTAGCCTGTCCGTCCCGCACCACGGGGTGGCGCGGGTTCCCCAGCCAGGTGGGGACTGGCGCCAGACGACATCTCCGGGTTCGAGATCCCTGGCTGCGCTGACCTTGGTTGGTCACGCTGACTCCTCTCTGTTGCGGGTGGTGGGGCCGATCGAGACGATGGTCACGTCGATGTGGCCTCCGGCATGCACGGCCATTGGCGCGGCGGCCTGCGTCTACTTCTCCAGCCAACTCCAGTCCCTATTGCCTCCGGAGTCCAACTGCAGCTGTCCGTCGCGGCCGTGGCCGGGGCTTCGCATGGGGATAGGCCTCGAATCAGGGCCGCGGGCTTGTGCTATGGCTCTCTCTGCGGAGCTGACGGTCTGCTGCGTCGTGGGGACGCAGTCCGCGCGACTCGACGCGCTCACTGGTGACCGGTGTCTCAACGCGGGCCAGAAGAGATCGACTCTGCTCGGCGGCATGGCGGGGATCGCGGTTCCACTCACGAGTCAGGGCGACGAGCGCCGCCTCAAGCAGCCTCACTGGCAGCCCGGACTGCTCGGCAATGTGCTCGGTGCCGGCCGCCCACTGGCGGGGCGGCTGGGCCGCCACCACCCGTAGGGCGTCCAGCACGCACTCGGGTTCAGCGGTACCACGGAGAAGCGCGTCGACTAGCCCACAGGCCAGGGAGCCTGCCGTCTCCACCGCTGCGGCGAGCGTGTCGGATGCACTGCTCTCCATCAGGCCGGCGGGGTCGGTCCCGTCCGGCAGGCGCACATGTCGCGCATTCACTCCGTACGGAGCCAGGATCCAGTAGTCGCGCTCGGCGGCCACCCGTCCCGCATTGTCCGCGTCCATCGCGATTGCTGGCGTGCGGCCGAGGGCGTGAATTCCGGCAGCCTGTTCGTCAGTGAGGCTTGTGCCAAGTGCAGCCAGGCCGATGGCCTTCCCGTCTGTGGCGATGGTGATGGCGATGGCGTCCATGGGGCCCTCAACCAGCACTGGAGTCGCGTCGCTGGCAGGGTCCCCGGCAGCGAATAGTTGGGCGCCCTTGTAGTAGAGCGGCGTGTCGGGTGTGTTGAGGTACTTCGGGCCGTGGTGGTCGTCGTCGGTGTAGGCGGGGTTGCGGCGTCCGACGAAGCCGAGGATTTGGCCTTGGTGGGTGATTGGGAAGACGACGCGGTCGCGGAAACGGTCGATGAGGCGTCCGGTTCTGGCGGTGGTGGCGACGCCGGCGGCGAGCATTTCGGGGTCGGTGACGCCTTGGCGGCGCAGGTGGGTGACGAGTCCGGTCCAGCCGTCGGGGGCGTAGCCGGGGCGGAAGGTGCTGCCGGCGAGGTCTTGGTGGAAGCGTTCGATGAGGTAGGGGCGGGCCCAGCTGTGGGTGAAGCACTGTTCGTAGTAGCGGGTGGCGAGTTCGTTGATGTGGGCGAGGCGTTCGGGTGTGGTGGGGCAGTCGCGCCAGGCGTCGGCGCGGTCTTGCATGCGGCGAATGTCGGCGTCGGTGGGTTCGGGGACGCCGAGGTTGTTGCGGATCATCGCTTCGATTGCGAGGGCGGCTTCGGCGGTCAGTTCGACGGGTTCGAGGTCCTCCGCCGGGGTTTCGAGATCGTCGATCGGCAGCAGCCCGTCCGAGCTGACGAGGGTCAAGCCGGGGTCGGTCGGGAGGTAGCCGTCCCACAGGTCGGTGGGAGGTTCGTCGAGCGCGACTGTCTCGTCGATGTCGCCGAGCGCGATGGGGTCGGTGAGCAGGGAGAGCCGCCATACCCAGGCTTGGCAGCGGTCGAGGTGTCCGTCGGGGGTGAGGTGTTCGGCGTCGGCGATGAGAGTGTCGAGGGCCCAGCCTCGTTGCAGGCCGCGTTCGATCGTCGCGACGAGGGACGGCCACCACGGGCTGGCTTGCAGCTCGTCGGAGCGGTCGGCGCCGAGGGCGGTGGTGAAGTGTTCGAGCCAGTGGGTGGCGAGGTGGTAGCGGCTGTCTTGGTCGTGGGCGACGGCGGGGGACACGTGGCGGGAGATGCGCCACCACAGGGCGGCTGCCGCGTGGTCGTCGGGGAGCGGCCCGGCCGCGGCGGCCTGGTCGAGTAGCTGGCGGGCGGGGATGCTGCTGGCGGACAGCTGGGACAGGTTGCGGGCGAGCGTGGGTGCGAACGGGTCGGCGAGCAGGGTGGGGATGATACCGGTGAGGACGTGGCCCCATTCGTCGAGGGCGGCGGACTGGGTGGTCTGGAGTCGTTTGTCGAGTTGCCGTTGCCAGCGGGCGGCTGCGTCGGCGTGCTGTCGGTCGCCGGTCGGGCGCTGGTCGGTGGCCGGGATGCCGTGGGCGGCGCGCCACACTTCGACGTCGGCGATCAGTGAGGACGGGGCGCCGGCGGCGACGTTTGCCAGCCACCCGGGTGCGGTCGTGGAGGTCTCGGCGTGGCGGTGGACGGCGTCGGCGAGGTCGTTGATCTGACGGGCACGTGAGGCCAGGTAGCTGCCCCATTCCGGGTGGTTCTCCAGCTGGGTTGGGACGGCGGGTAGCCAGGGTAGGGGTCCTCGGCGTCCGCGCCATTCGGTGTCGGTGATCCGCCAGGCGAGGACGGACGCGGGGTCGTGGGCGGTGCTGATCGGGTCGGCGCAGGCACGGGCAAGAGCGGCGAGCGGGTCGCGTCCGTCCGCTTCGACCAGGAGGAGTTCGGCCTGCAACGCCTGCCAGCCAGTGGCCCCGGTGAGCCCCGGTAGGACGGCTTCGACCTGCCGTTGGAGGGCGCGGACGCCGAGGTCGCCGGCGGCGTGGGTGGCGGCGAACGCGACGGCGTCGGTGTAGCGGTCGGCGGCGTCTTTCAGCTGGGTGCGGGGGTCGCTCGCCTCGCGCAACTGGGTCGTCGCGGAGATGGGGGATTCGTCGCGTCCGAGGATGCGTTCGAGGAGGTCGGTGGGGGTCGCGGGGTGGAGGGTGTCGGGGTCGATGGCGGTGTGCGGGTCGCCGTCGCCGACGGTGACGAGGTAGGTGTGGTTGGCGAGTCGTCCGCGGGTGAGCATGGTGTAGGCCTGCTGGCGGGTTTCGGTGCCGGCGAGCAGGCCGTGCATGGTGTCGGCGGTGATTCCTTGGGCGGTGTGGGTGGTCGATGCGTAGCCGAGTTCGACCGATTCGGCCACATAGTCCGGGGGCAGCCAGACGTGCCGTCCCGATCGGGTGTGGCGGGCGTGGATGCCGCCTGAGGTGATGGTCTGGACGGTCCAGCGGTCGCCGTTCTTGACCCAGTCGGTGGCCGACACCTTCAGCCGGCGGTTGTTGGTGCGGGTGATGATCAGGTCGCCGGCGGAGGCGCGGTTGTCGTCGGCCAGCTCGAGTTCGACGCTCGGGGTCTGGCCGCCCAGGCGTTGGGTGCGGGCGCGTTGGTTGAGTTCGGCGACCTGTTCGCGGGTGGGGGCGAGCATGATCGAGTCGAGTCCGGCGGCGCGGTCGGTGTTCCAGGCGTCGAACAGGTCGTCGGCCATGGTGGCTTCGTCGCCGACGTGGACGCGGTGGTTGTCGAGGTAGAACCCGAGTGCTTCGGGGAGCCCGTCGCGCAGGGCGAGGGAGGCGGAGCCTTCGGCCTGGTCGGCGAACCGGACGAGTTCGGTGAGGCGGAGCGCGCCGTGGCTGGCTTCGATGTCGCGTAGCACGCCGCCGGCTTCGATCGCGGCGAGTTGCTGGTCGTCGCCGATGAGTCGGACGCTGCCGCCGCGGCTGAGGATGTGGCTGATGACGGTGTCGAGGGCGAGGGTTCCGGCCATGCCGGCTTCGTCGATGATGGCCAGCGTTGTGGGTCCGATGTCCGCCAGCCAGGCGGGCTGGTGGTCGTCGTTTTCGAGTGACCAGACGAGCTTGGCCAGGGTGTCGGCGTGGCTGCCGATCTGCTCGCCGAGGGTGGCCGCCGCGGTGGCGGACGGCGCCAGCCCGAGGACGGTGCCGCCGCCGTTGCTCCAGGCGGCGGCGAGGGCGGACATGGCGGTGGTCTTGCCAGACCCGGCCGGCGCGATCGCCAACTGGACCCGGGCACCACAGGTCGCCATCTCGCGGACGAGCATCGCCTGGCCGGGGTTCAGCGGCACTCCGTCGGCCTGGGATTGCAGCAGTGCGAGGTCCACGGCCGGGCCAGGGGCGCGCCGGCCGTCGGTGCGCCCGGCGGCGGTGACGAGGCGGTGTTCGGCGTCGAGGATGCGCCGAGAGGTGTAATGCTGCGCTCCGGCGACGGTATAGACCGAAGTGCCGTCACGGCGACGCAGAGGCTCGGGCTCGACGATCGGATCGGGCCTGGTGAGCGCGATCGAGTGCGTCCGGGTGGCCCGCTCGACGACCCGTTGGACGAGGGTTTCGACCTGGCCGGCGGGCGCTTCGGTGGCTCGGATGAGGCGTTGGGCTTCGCCGATCAGGTGCCAGGACTGCCAAGTCGAGCGGTCCTGCTCGACACGGGCGACGACGGCTGCGGCGGTCGCGTCCAGCCAGGCATCGTCCAGCCGAACCTGGCGGGCAGGGCTGGGGTGCAGCGCGGTGGCGATCATGACCCGGATGCCGGGTTCGCCGCCGAGGATGTCGCCTGCCTGGGCGCGCCAGGTGGTGCGTTGGTCGGCCAGGGTGCGGGGTTCGTGTTTGGCGTCGCGGGTCTCCAGGGTGGCCTGCTGGGCCAGCGCGATCGCCTCGACCGGGGTGGGCGGACGGCCGTGGTCGGCTTGGAAGAGCGTGGTCAGGTCGCGGCGGCGGATCTCGATCGTCTTGCGGCGGGTGGACCAGCGGTCGTTCAGCCGAGGGTCGACACCGACGATCTCCCGGACGGGCCGCTTGCGTGGGTCGGGCTGTGTTCGTGCGGCGAACCGCAGGCCGAGGTCGGCGGCGAGGTGGCGTTCGAGAGCGGTGTTGTAGGTCTCCGAGGCGGCGACGATCGCCTTGTGTAGCACGCGGGAATCGATGCTGAGCCAGCGCCGGTCGGTGAGGGTTTGGACCTTGTTCGCGACCGCGATATGGGTGTGAAGGTCGGGGTCGCCGGCGCGGGAGTCGCGGTGGGTGAACGCGGCTGCGACCAGGCCGCGGACGTCCACCTGCCGTACCCCGCCGCGTCCGGTGCGGGTGTAGAGGGCGTGGGTTTCGATGAACGCCAGCGCGTCGGCGACCGCGGCGTGGTGCGCGCGTTCGATCCGGGCGGCCAGGTGGGGATCGGCCAGCGCCCACAGCGCCGACACGCTCTTGACCGGGGAGAAGGTGAGGTCGAACCCGGCCACGGCGGTCGTGTTTGGGCGGGACAGTTTCGCGATGAACCCGGTCAGTTCGTGGGCGTCCAGCGGGGGACGGCGGTGCTCTTTGACGAACCATTCCAGGGCGACCTCGGTGCGGATCTGGGCCCGATCCTCGATCGACACCGCGGCGTCGCGGGGGAGTCCGCGGCTGGTGTTGAGGGCGTCCAGGCGGCGGGCGACCTCGATGCGGAACGGGCTGATGTCGGAGGAGTACACGTGGAACGGGGTGCCCAGCCGGGTCGCTGCCAGGACGATGTCGGCCGACGCGCCCTGCTCGACCAGCGTCCTGGATCGTTCTTCCGCCAGCGGGTGCAGGCCGGCGCCGAACAGGGACTGCATCTGTTCGGCGGTCACGATGTCGCCGACGTTGAGCCCGTCGATTCCTGCCATCCCGGAGCCGACCCACCGTCCGGGGACCTCGCCCTTCTCCGAGTAGTAGGAGGCCAGCGAGGTGTGGCCCTTCTCGGTGGAGTCCATCGCGGCAACCTGCCGGGTCAGGTAGTCGTAACCCGACCCGGCGGTCAGCCGCCGCATGGACATCGTCACACCCATAACAGGCAGATGGGCCCGGCTTCGGTGGACAGCCGTGGCAAACGGCCTTGTCAGGGGATGGTGCCAGAGGTGTGTTCAACTCGAGGAAGGCAGGGGGACGCCCGAGTCGGGGTACGAGTTGAAGCCGGCGGACGGGTATGTGGTGGACGGGGGCGGGCGGGTCAGGAACGATGAGATTGTGCGGGTGGGGACGTGGAATCTTGAGGGCCGCTGGGATGCGCGTCATCTGGAGTTTGTGTTGTCACTGGACTGTGACGTCCTGCTGCTGACCGAGGTCTGCTCTCGTGTCGCGTTGCCGGGGTACCAGTTGCACGCGACTGCCGGGTGGATGGCGCGCGGCCGTCACTGGGCGGCAGTCGGCTCCCGGACGGGCTTGCGCCCGCTGCCGGATCCGCATGGCGCCTCGGCGATGGTTGAGATTGACGGGCTGCGGGTGTGCACGTCGATCCTGCCGTGGCGTTCCTGTGGTGGCGGGACGCCCTGGTCTGGCACGTCAACCGGAGAGAAGACCGTCAGTGCGGTTGCGGCGATCGAGGCGTCCGAGCCCGATGTGTGGGGTGGCGACTGGAACCACGGCCTATCCGGAACCGAGTACACCGGCTCGGGCCTTGGCGCCGACCGTATTCGGACGGCCACGGAACGACTTGGGCTCGTGGTTCCGACGGTCGGTCTTCCGCACCGACGCAGCGCCCTTTCCTCGATAGATCACGTCGCGATTCCCAGTTCTTGGGATGTGGCGTTGGCTGATCGGGTGTCCGGCGTCGTTGACGGGGTGGCACTCTCCGACCACGATGCCTACATCGTCATGGCTGCGCCCACAGAGACTCGGTTCTGATCGGCGCGGACCACTGAGTAGTTCTCTTGCGGCTCGGAGGACATTGTCGCTTCAGTGGGGCGACAATTGGGATCTGGCTACAACGCTCAGCCGATCGCGGTTGCGAGCTACGGTCTCCCGGTCGCCGAACAGGCCGCGTTGCCGTAGGAGGCCGGCCTCGAGCGCGCCCCTGGAGAGTTGAACACAGAGTTGGCAGTAGTCCGTTACCTGGTGTTCGCTGTCGCCTTCTTCAGGTCGCCCACCTTCGGTACCTGGACTCTGACCTTCAGAACGCCGGACTCAACGGTCGACGTTCCGCGGATCGAGAACCACGTCCCAAGGGGCTCGAGTCTGGGTCGCAGGGAGAGTGCTTGTGCGTCGCTCAACTCACCGAGGTATCGCCCGTCGGGGTAGTAGACGCCGACCCCAGGGTCAGGTGAGAGCCGAAGCAGCAGATCGCTTGCGACGGGTTCGGCCACCGTCGCGAGTTCGACGGGGATGATGACCGCGATTGACTTTGAGCCGAGGTGCCTGAGGTCGGTTGGTCTGAACTCTTGGGTGATGGCCGGGTTGTCCGGCCCGGCCAGCCAGACGCCCAACCCGCGCGGGTCGTCCACGTTCCCGTAGATCAGGGCGTTCGTCATGGAGTCGAGTGCCTGGTCGGCGTTCCTGCGGATCTCGGGCGTTGACTCGGCGGCTGCCCATTCAGGTAGGTAGCCGGCTTCCTGGACGGTTGCGTCGCTGCCGATCTCGACGCGGACCGCGTTGCTCGACGGCGAGTTGGGGTTGCCCGGTTCAGAGATAAGTCTTGCTCGTGGTGTCCGTCCGATTCGGGTCGCGACATCCGCGATGCCGGCAAGGCGCCTGTGGGTGTCAGCGACTGGTACGCCGTCAAGCTCGATCTCGGCGCTTGCGGTTGGAGTTGGTGCCTTGTAGGTCCAGACATCGTGCTTGGGGACGAGTTTCCACAGCAGCCAGAGCACCCACGGGCCGATCAGGATGAACTGCCAGCCGTACGGTGTGGTCGAGGCCAAGACGATCAGCAGGATTGTGCCAAGGAAGGCGACCGGTCCGGCGGTCACGCCGTGCAGTGCGCGTTTGTACCGAGCATTCGGAGCGGCGTAACTCGCTGCGGCCACACCGGGGCCAGAGGAACCGCGGGAGGCGGTCCGCCCGCCGGACGACGAGAACGTGCTGTAGCGCACCGGCCCTACTCGCGCGCCCATGTAGGTGCCGGATGCGCCGGTTGATATGTAGCCGAGTTTCCCGACGCGCGTCCCGACGCGCAGCCCGGTCTTGCCGATCGACACGTTCTTCCCAAGTCGCACGCGCATGGCCATGAGGACTCCCCGGGTCGTAGACGGGCCTGCCGCGATGCGGACCCCGACGAAGGTAAGGCTACTTGCACGTGTGCCGTGCCGGGGCGCGTACTGCTCGGCCCGCGTGTTGTCCCGTGTGGCCAGCTTTCGCGAGCCAGATCGGGGTACAGGGCGACGGCGCGGAGTTCGCGGCGGGCCCCCGACCCTCCCGCGACGTTCCCTGCCGGCTGGTGTCCGCAGTGGCACAGGTCGTCAGCACGCGCGTCTCCTCTGGACGGTTGCCAGAGCCGCGTCCGTTGGCCACCGAAGGGTTGTTCATCTGCCTGTTATGAGTGAGGACTTCTTGGTCTGATCTCGAGGAGGCAGTGGTGTCCAGGCAGGCGATGAGGCAGGTTGCGCGGCGGCGTGTGGCCGAGGCATTGGCGGTGAAGCTGAAGGAGCGGGAGTCGCGGGATCGTCGGCTTCAGGATGCGGCGATCTCGGTGTTGACCGCTTTGGCGGAACGGGACGCTGCTGTCGCCGCGGCGGAACAGACGGCGGCGGTGTCGATCGCGGCGATGACGGCCGAGGGGCTCGGGCTGGCCGAGGTTGCCGAGTGGTGTGGCGGCCTGGAGGTTCGTGAGGTCACCCGGCTGTCGAGGATTGAGCTGAAGCAGGTGGCATCATGAACGGCCGTCCGGTCCGGTGGCGGGCGCGGTGGTTCTGTACTCAGGTCACGGGTCTGCTGTTCTCGACCGCCGCGTGGCTGGTGATGCTCGGCTTGAACCCGCGGGCGGTCGAGGTCTCGCTGCTCCTGGGGGTGCTGTTCGTCGCGGGGTGCCGGACTCGTCCGGTGTTGTGGCTGGCGTACGGCGCGCGTCCGGTGGCGCCTGCCGATCGGGACCTGGTCTTGGCCGCGATTGTTCCGGTGGGCTCGTTGCGGGGACGCAACCAGCCGCGGGTGTTCATCGCCCGGGGACGCCGATCGGCTGGTTGGGATGTGGCGGTCCCGGGTCCGCGGTTGCTGGTGGTGAGCGAGCGGCTGGTCTCCCGGATCAGGGCGGGCCGGATCTCGGATCTCGAGGTCAGCGTCCTGGTTGCTCAAGCACTGGGTCAGTTGCCGGCGTTGGGTTCTCGCGCGGCCTTGGCGGTCGATGGGTACTGCCTGCCGTGGACGGTCGTTCGGACGGTGTCCTCGGCGGTGGCGCGCCGGTTCTCGCTGGTGGCGTTGGTGTCGTTGTCGTGGCGGATGCGTCCGCTCGTATTCGGGATGGCGCTGGTGGACTCGGTCCAGAACTCCCGCTGGGAGGCGGCGATCCCGTTGGTCGTGATGTCCGTCCTGACCTACACCACCGGTCCTTTGGAGCGGGCGTGGCGGCGCAGGCTTGCCGAACTGGGCGACCGACAGGTTGCCGCCGAGGGACTGGCGCAGGCGGCGCCTGTCCCGTCCCAGGGGTCGCGCTTCGCAGATCGGCGGGTGCAGTGATGAGTGATCGGACCAGTCTTGAGTTGGACGCGCAGGAGGCTTACGAGGCGGTCCGGCGGATCAACCACGCCACGATCTTCCCCGGTGACGGCATTCCGGCGCCGGTGGTGTACCGGACGCTCGGGTTCCTGCAGAGCGCCGGCGGGTACGGCCTGGCGCAAGCAGTCGAGCAGCTCGCCAGCGGGCTGGGACGCTTCCTGGCCACTCACGATGTCTACGAGGACGACGGCCGCAACCCGGCCGAGTCCGTCGCCCGGGCCACAGCCGCACTGGGCGAGGCCGCGGAACTCTTGCGCCAGGTCGGGCCGCTGCTGGACGAGGCGCAGGCGGCGATCTCCCGGCAGGGCTACTGGACGGCTCGGTCAGGCAACCGCTAGGTACTCCGGCGATTGCTTGATCCGCCAGTGGTAGTCCATCGCAGTCGGATCGGCCTCGGACCAGCTCTGTTCGAAACCCGGCATCTTTTCCAGAAGGTAGATCCGAAGCACGTCGTGGAGGTCAATGAGCGTCGTGCGCACCAACTCCGCTTCTTGCCAGGCCGACTTGCCCTGGTGCGCGATATTGCTGCGGACCTGGTAGGCCCAGGTCGCGAAGTCGCTGCGATTCTCCAGTGGTGCTGCTTCGGTCGGACGATCGGCGCGGCCGACACCGCGGTGCCAGTTCTGAAGACCGACTTGCTCGACAGCGTTCTTGAAGTCCTTCTGCCGCCCGAGTGCCGTGATTGAAGCTGCGACCTTGTCGAGCTTGCCGGGGACGACACGGAGCGTGAGTCGCTCCAGGATTGAGCAGGTCAGCATGTAGGCGGACTGAAGGCGGAAGAATCGTTGCCATTCGTTCGGGTCGTTGCCAAGCGTCCGGAAGGGGACGAGACCGTCGGCCCGGACGGCAGTTGCGACAGCGGGTAGGCCATATCGAAAGAGCGGGTCGCGCGTGGTTGTCCACGGCTCATGGAGCCGGTCGCCACCGTCACGCGCAGGTTCCAAGCTAGCTCCGGCAACCAGAACATTCGCCAGCTGCCCCGCTTGTCCGGTGCAGGCCACCCTGGCCCATCGATAGTGGGTGGCCGGCTCAAAGTTGATGACGTTGCGGTAGCCGTCGTCGGATTTGAACCAGATCAACTCGCCAGCAATCAGTCCTTCGTCCCGCAGCGTCAGTAGCGGCATACCGTCGCGTTCCCAGAGCACACCCTCGACTGATGTGGGGAACAAATGGTCAACGAGTCGGTCGATTCGACCGTGACCGAGTTCGCCACACTTGAGATTCCCATACACGAACAGCGGCAACGTCGTGTCCTCAGGCGGAGGGAGCAACTGGCGCTCGATTCTGGCAGGTGTGTCTGACGTCATGCTCGAAGTGTGGCACCGCCCGGTAGGCGCTGCGCGAAAACCACACCTCATGTCAGTCCTGTGGCTGAAAGACAGTCAGTTGCAGATGCAGTCCTGCGTCCACCGAAGGGCTGGACGAGGCACAGGCGGCTATCCCCAGGCATGACCGACGGACGACACTGGCTACTTTCGGCGACTGATCCGAAGCTGGCACGCCTGTCAGCCGGATTTCCTATGCTGGGCCGGGTGAAGGCACGGTGAAGGACAGGCAACGGGCGAGGGCGTCCCGGATCTGGCGGACGGCCGGGGTGGCGTTGACGCTGGCGCTCGGTCTCGTCGGGTGCACGGGCAGTTGGGGCGACCTCGTCCCGATACCGCCGACCAGCCGGCCAGCCACCGTCGCTCCCGGCGAGTCTGGGTCCGGTTCGACGATCGAGCAGGCGGTGTTCGTGGCGGTGGTGGATGGCGACACCATCACCACCACCGCTGGAACGGTCCGGCTGATCGGGATCGACACCCCGGAGCGGGGCCAGTGTGGCCATGGCGGGGCTTCGGCGGCGATCGGACGGCTGCTGTCGCGCGACGACCCGGTCACCCTTGAACTGCCCGCTGGCGAGAACGACCAGGATCGGCACGGCCGGCTGCTGCGCTATGTGACCACCCCGGCAGGGGTCGATCTGGGCCTGATGCAGTTGGAGTCTGGTAACGCGGTGGCCCGGTATGACTCGACCGATGGCTATCCCGCTCATCCGCGGGAGGCCGACTACCACGCGGCGCAGATCGCTGCGCTGGGTGCGGACGGGACGGTGGTCCCGACGTCTTGTCGGGCAGGCGATACCTCGCCGGCGCCGAGTTCCTCGACGACGGGGGCGTGGTGGGAGCGGTACACGTCGTGCGGGAAGCTGAAGCGGAACACGAACGGCGACCCGACTGGGCCGTTCCACCGTGATGATCCGGCCGAGGCTGAGATCTATGAGTGGTTCGCCCACCGCACCGGGAACAACGGCGATGGGGACGGCGACGGTCTGGCCTGCGAGGGCTGACTCTGCCGGTCGGTCGGCCTACACGTTGACGCCTGCGTTCCATTCAAGCACGGTGGCGCGGAGGTCACGGCGCGTCTGCTGACGTTCCAAGCGCCGCGCCCGACGCCTGACCTCGCCGCAATGGCACAGGCCGCAGGAGCACAGACCGTGGCCGTCAGGCAGCCAGTCCCAGCGGCAGTGGCCACCGCCGAAATGCCACACCTGGTTCGGGTCGTACAGATCGGGAAGATCGCACACCCCATCGGTGTGGTCGTGCACCTCGATGCGGGAAACCTCGCCGCGAGCCAAGCGGATCCGCAACGGGGCGTGGGCGTCAGTACGAGACACGGGGGCCTCCAGGACTCAGAGTCCCGACCCGCGGTCCCTCGGTGAAGGACGAGCCGGGGCTACGGTAGGAGCCCTCTGTGCGTTCGTGTCCTCATGGCACCCATGATGGCACGTCCCGGCGACGCTGACAGTGCTGGGCGCCACTGACTCTCTCGGCTCGTGGCCACGCAAGGGCCCCTCATCTGCCTGTTATGGGTGAAGGGATCGTCCGTTCTCTTCACCGCACTCAGGTATTGGGAGTGGCTGCGATGGACGCGATGGCTGGCCAGGAGCCGACTCTCGAGGATCGTGCTGAGGCTCGTCGGGAGATGGTGGAGCGGCTGCATGCACAGCTGGCCGAGAAGGTCGCCGGCCTGGACAGTGGCGATGCTTGGCAGCACTGGCTGGGGCTGGTCCGGGGCCTGCATTCGTACTCGTTCTCGAACCTGCTGCTGATCGCCGCGCAGTGTGAGAACGCGACGATGGTCGCTGGGTTCAATGCCTGGAAGCAGCGCGGTCACTCGGTCCGGCGGGGCGAGAAGGCGATCAGGATTCTTGCGCCGGTGCTGCGCAAGCTGCCGGTCATCGATGACCAGGGACGGGTGGTGGTGGACGCCGACGGCGAGCCTGTGTCTCGTCGGGTGATGGTCGGGGTGCGGCCGGTGAGTGTGTTCGACGCGTCCCAGGTAGTGCCGCCGGTCGAGGTTCCGCCGCGGCCCCAGCTGCTGACCGGGCAGGCGCCGCCGGGGTTGTGGGAGTCGTTGTCCGCCGTGGCTGCTGTCGAGGGGTACACGGTGGTGCGGGCTGATTGTGGGACGGCGAACGGACGCATCGTGTTCGACGAACGGGAGATCTGGGTCCGGCCCGATGTCGATGAGGTGATGGCGTGTAAGTCGCTGTCCCACGAACTGGGTCACGCGCTGACCATGACCCCCGACGATGTTGCTTCCTACTCCGCTCAGCGGGAGTTGCGGGAGGTGGAAGCCGAGAGTGTCGCGTTCGCTGTGCTGGCTGCGCACGGTGTGGACACCAGCCGGTACACCTTCGACTACGTGGCCGGGTGGGCTGCCCGGGGTGCGACCGTGACCATGTCGGCCGCTGATCTGATCCTGGCGACCGGGCAGCGGGTGATTGCGGCCGCCGACCGCATCCTGGCCCACACCCAGCCGGACGGCCCACCCGTCCACGCGGCCGGGCAACCGGTATCGCCGGCGCTGGCGATCGACTCAACCGCCGACTCGTGGGAGACCGTCCCCGGCGCCGACTCACCCGGAGCGCGGCCCGAGCGACTCGCCCCGGCACGGGCGACCCGTCTGGTCGGGGTGCCGCGATGATCAGCGACGACGATCTGGACGAGGCGTCCGCCCAGGTGTTCAGCGAGGCATTGGGTCACATTCGTAACGCCACCGCGGTGCTGCTGGGCGACGAGGACCAGTCTTTCGAGACGCTGTTGCTCGGCGCGGCGGCGCTGGACCTGCAGGGCCTGTTCGGTGACCTCTGGCCGGCGCACATCGACGAGGAGCGAACCGCGGCGGGGTCGCTGGCCGAGGCCGAGCGGATCCTCGACCAGGTCATCGACGATGTTCCGCTCGCGATCTGGGCGGCGCTGCGATCCCTGCACCAGCGGGTCAGCGATGGCCAGCGTTGACGACCTGCTGCGGGCCCTGCACCGCCAGGCCGCCGCGCTTCGACCGTCCGCCCAACCCGACCGCCGACTTCAGGCCCACCTGGACGGCTGGGTACCGCTGGCAGATCACGCGCGTCGCGTCCTCGAGGCACTCGACGCCCGCCCTGAAGACCACGACCTGTACAGGCTCCTCCGCACGGTCGCCCGCCGCGCTGTCCCCGCTCAGCGTCGGCCTGATCCTGGCGTGGCGCGGGTCGCGTTGATCACGGGAGCCCTCAGTGACGTGATCCTGAGTTCTCCGGCGGTCGTCGGCGCTGCGTCGCAGGCCCAGCGGTCCCGGCTTCAGGCCAGCGTCCAGGCGGCGCTGTACGCCACAGCCACAAGTACGCTCGATGTCGCCCGCGGTGCGCCTCCCGACCCGGCCGTCCGCACCATCAACAAGATCGCTGACGAGACCGAACTGGCGGCCCGGATCCCGCCCCGAGCGCGAGCCTCAACCCTCGAACGGCTCACCGTCACCCGGCTCACCCCCGATACCGCCGACGGCGCCGTCCAACTCTGGGCCGGCGTCGTCGAGCGAGTCTTCAGCAACCCTCAGCTGGTCACCGGCGTCGCGTTGCAGGACGCCGCCGCGACCCTCGCGGTCGTGAGCCACGTTGCTGCCGAGACCCTCCGGGAGGCCGCTCACCGCCGGATCATCGACCCGGACCAGGCCCGTCACGCCGCTGACCTGGCCGGTGAGGCGTCCACTCGCTGGCGGGCCGTAGCGACATGGCCCAGCGAGATCCAACGCGGCGGACGGGCCTACGAGCACCACGACGCGGTGCGCGCCGTCCGCGACGCCCTGACCGGCCCACCCCTGGCGAGGCTCCCGCTGCGCCAACGCGTCCGCACCCTGCGCGTGGTGCTCACCACCGCCGCCCCGATCGGCGAACGCCAAGCCGAAACCGTCGCCACGCTCGCGAGCCGCGGCGGGTTGTGGATCGCCCACGAACGCCCCAACCTGCGCCCACCCGGAGTGCAGCGCCGCCACGTCAAACTCGACTGGGAAACCATGGACGCGTTCCACCCCGCCGGCCGGCTACTCGCCAGCCAGGCCAACGCTGCGCAGCAAGCGCTGGTCGCCGCCGCGGACGCCATCAACCAGGCCGTCCTGCCGGAAGCCTCGCGGGGTAGCGATAGTCGGATCGCCCTGGTCGACGACCACATCACCGTCGGCAGGTGGGAGACAATCGACCCCGCACCCCGTGCGAGGCCCACCGAATGTGATCGTCGGCCGGCCGCACGGCCGGGGCTGGACGTCAGGCCGTGATGGACGTCGCGAGGTTCCCGAGGAGTCAGTACGACCCGTGCACGGTGGCGGTGTTGTGGAGCATGGCGCCGGAGGCGTGCCTGAGCTATGAGACGGCGATCGCCGCAGTGCAGCGGGTACTCTGCGAAGGCGTTATAGCCACGGCTATATTCTGAGGTAGAGTGGAGGTCAGGAGGTGCAGATCATGGCAATCACGGATGTCCCGATGGAGGCTGTCGCCGCGCGGAAGGCGCGGTATCGGCGGGAGATGGGCGACCTGGATTACCGGCGGAACGTGCTGCGGTTGAAGCGCAGGGGTGTGACGCAGACGGCGATCGCGCGCATGATCGATGTTGCCCAGCCGACGGTGCACAAGCTCCTGCAACGCGCTTCTTCGGTCACGATGCCGGTAGAGGGGTTCTCTGGTGCGGATCCGTACGAGATCTGCCAGCGATACGCCGCGGATCTCATCGACCGTGCTCAACTGATCGACGAGCTGACGCGCTGGGAGTACGCCCCTCAGGCGCGGACGGCAGACCTACTTGACGACCTGATCGTGAACGAGCCGGGGTCGATTGCTGATCTGGAGCGTGCGCTGCGCCGCGGACTGATCGACGACGCCTTGTTCGATGAGGTAGCAGACCGGATCGAGGAACGGACTCGCAGCGCGTGACGCCAGAGGAACAGCGCCGACACATCGAGTTCGTTCGCAACCTGTGCAAGCCGGGCGGAGCGCTCGACAAGGACAGTCCCCACGCCACGGTCAACAACCCTGACTGGTATCGGTCGAACGGCTTGCCCCGGATGGTTCGCCGCATTGTGCATGACCGCATCAAGGCTGAGCTGATCAGCCGGGCCGCAGGTGCGCGTCAGGAGGGGCGTGCCCTCGTGCTTGCTGGCCCTCCAGGTGCCGGCAAGGGGCGCGTGGCGGATGCCGTGCTGGGCTCTAGTCGAGCGCACTATGTGAACATCGACGCGGACGAGGTCAAGCAGCTCCTCCTGCGCGAAGCGATCGCCGACGGTAGCTATGAGGTGTGGATCAAGCCTGAGGCGGTGCGGGATCTGGAGGCGCAGGGGGAACGGTTCTATCCGCTCGAGCTGGCGTCGCTGGTGCACGAGGAATCCTCCAGGCTCGCGGTGGCGCTACGAGAAGACCTGATCGACACCCGCACCAACATCATCGTCGACACCGTGCTCGGCGACGAAGCGTCAGCGCAGAAGCTCGGAGAGCAGCTCGCTGCAGCTGGCTACACCGTGACCGTCGTCGATGTTGAGGTGCCGTTCGAGGTATCGGAAGCTCGCATCGAGCAGCGCTGGCAGGAAGCGATGCAGGAGGTCGACGGCGCGGCCAACGCGCTCGGTGGTCGATGGGTTCCAAGCGCCTATACCCGACCCTTGTTCGATACCGAGCATGGCCGATCGAAGTGTCAGGATGTCGCCGAAAGGCTCGCCACAGCATGTCCCGTGGTGATGCGCTACGAGCGCCACTACACGAGCCTCGCGGAGCATCGAGCAGCCCTTCTCGATCGGCGTAAGTCGCAACCCGTCCTTGAAGTCAGAAGAGCGCGAAAGGGACGCGGTGCGCCGCTGGAGACGCCAGGCTCGACCCGCCCAGAGTAGGCCTCGGCCTTCTCGCCGCAGGTTGGCGAGCTATCGAGAACAGCACGCCTTTGGTCCGTACTGGATACTGCGCTCTGTGGAGGGCCGGGTCGCTCAGCCCTGAGCATGTCGGCACGGCTCTGGGTGCCGCGCACCGGTTCGCTGTGCCGCACCTCGGGGAGAAGCCAACGGGGGTTCACCCGGAGGTCGTCCGCACCATTCGAGACAGGCGGCGAGCAACCCCCTTGTCGGCTCCGTCGAGGCTGTGCTGGTAGACCATTGCCATCCCGGGTGTGGTGTGACCAAGCCGTGCCATGACGTCGGCTGTCGTCGCCCCTGCGGACGTGGCCAGGGATGCGCCGGTGTGCCTGAGGGTATGGGGGGTTGCGTCCGGCCGGCCCGCGGCCGCGGCTGCTTTGCTGAACGCCCTGGCGAAGGACGATGAGTGAAGGTGGCCGCCGTTCGAGGAGGGAAACAGCAACCCGTCGGGGCCCCACGCGGCGTACTTTTTGAGGTGTTGCTTCAGTTCGGGAAGGAGGGCAGCCGGGATGTGGACGGTACGGATGCCTGCTGCGGTCTTCGGCTCGCCGACGATGTATCCCCCGTTGACCTTGACGACGGCGCGCGAGACCGTGACCGTGCCAGCTACAAGATCGATGTCACGACGCCGAAGCTCGGACAGTTCGCCGTAGCGCAGCGCACACCAACAGCCGAGCAGGACCGCCACCCTGAGTCGCTTCGGCATCGCGTCGGCGAGCATGTTCAGCTGCGCGATGGTGAGCGGCTCGATTCGCTTTCGACGCATGGTGCGGATCCTGGTACGGCTTGGCAGGACAACCGGGTTTGAGTCGATGAGTTCGAGATCAACTGCGCCGCCCATGACGTTGTGCAGGAGTTGGAACGCCTTGGAGCGGGCGCGTGGCCGGGAGCTGTCGAGGCTCGCCCACCATCGACGCACCTCCGCTCTGGTCAACTGATTGATCGGAACCTCGCCGAGGGTCGGCAGGATGTGGTTCGCCAGCAACGAGTTGTAGTCGCGGCTGGTCGCCGGTCGCAGATCCAGATCGGCGATCCAGCCTTGCGCGAAGTCCCCGATGGTGAGTGTCGCGCGCTCGGCGAAAGCCCTGGCATCTGCTTCGGCAGCGGCTCGGTCAGCTGGCGAGATCCAGTCGCCGGCCTCGACGACGAGGCGTTCCTGGTTCAGCCAGGCTTCCGCGTCCCCAGCTGCGGTGAAGGTGAACGGTGCGGGGTGGCGAGCGTTGTCGGGGCCGACATAGCTGGCCTGGTAGCGCTTGCTCGGCAGCTTTCGGATACTCCCGAAGCCTCGCCGGTGCGCCACGGCCACCCTCCTTTCGTGCAACATACGTGCAACATCGCAGCCAACTCTAGCCCATTTTGGCGGACCTTGTTGCACGTTGAGGGAGGCTCGGAGCCACTATAAGCACTAGTCATTGCGTTTATCACTACGGACTTCGCCACAGCAGAAGGGACGGGTGTAGAAGGTTTCAAGTCCCTTCTCCGGTACGCAGCGAAACGCGCGTCCGCTACGGGGTCAGCGCAGGCCAGTCCTCGCGCGGCGTGATCGGGTCACCGGGACGGATGACCGCCGACCAGTGGGGGCGATCGAACTTCCGAGCGATGCCGGTGTAGGCGAAGCCCGTGCGCTGGGCGATGATCGCCGAGGGCAGGTTGCCGACGAAGGCATGCCACAGCACGGCCTCGGCCCCGATCGGCGCCGCGGGCGAGAAGGCGGTCCGCAGCAGCAGTTCGACGGCCGCGCGCATCACCCCGTGGCCTCGCGCACCGGCACCCAGCCACCAGCCGATCTCCACCTGATGGGCGCCGTGGAGCTTCAGGCCGATGCTGCCCCACAGGCCAGACAGCGGTCCGTCGCCGATCCGCACTCCCCAGATCAACTCGGGTCCCTCGGTCTGCGTGGTGAAGGTGCCGTCGGCGAGCCGCCGCCAGGCATCCTGCGCGTACTCGTTCACGAATCCGTCGGCGGCCTCGTGCGGGTAGGGGCTGGGGATGATGGTCCAGCGCTGGATCTCCGGATCCTGGCAGAGCTGATAGACCCGCTCGGCCTCGGTGCCGGTGAACGGCGCGAGCACGACCGGCAGCCCCGCTCGGGTCGCGGTGGTGAGCTGCCGCAGATCCATCCCCGGCTCAGAAGCCGAGTTCGCGGCGCAGCTTGGCGACATGCCCGGTGGCGCGGACGTTGTACTGAGCGACCGCCACGGTGCCGACGCCCGCGTCGTCCACGTCGATCACGAAGGTCGAACGGATGACGCCCTGGATCTGCTTGCCGTAGAGCATGCGGCTGCCGAAGGCGCCGTACTCGTTCAGGACGGTCTTCTCGGCATCGGCGAGCAGCGGGAAGCTGAGATTGCTCTGCTCCCGGAACCGGGCCAGCTTCGCGGGCGGGTCCGGGGAGATCCCGACAACCCGGTAGCCCGCCGCGGCGAGGTCGTCGAGCGCGGCATCGAAGTCGACGGCCTGGGTCGTGCAGCCCGGCGTCAGCGCCGCCGGGAAGAAGTACACGATCACCCGTCCACCGGCGAAGTCGCTGAGCGAGACCAATTGCTCGTCTGCATTGGGCAGGGTGAATGCGGGCGCGATGTCTCCGGGTGCGAGTTGGGCCATGGCCCAACTCTAGGACAAGCGGGCGGCGCAATCGGCGTCCGGGGGCAGCACTGGGACCGCCGCTGGAATAGTGTTGGCGACAACACGCGTATCGGAGGACACCATGGCTGAGGCGACCCGTACCCGAGGCGAGATCGAGGCGGAACTCGAAGCTGCCCGTGACCTCCTGGCGAACAACATCGCCAATCTGGTCAACCAGGTGCACCCGCGCGCGATCGCACATCGGGCGGTCGCCGACGTGCGGGGTGCTGCCAGCGCCCAGGTGAACGCGCTGAAGGCGCAACTGGTGGAACCCGACGGTCGGCTGAACGTGCCTCGTGCCGCGCTGGTGGGTGCCGCCGTCGCCGGGGCCGTTGCCTTCGTCGCTGTGGTGCGTTCCCTGCTGCGACGCTGAGCCGCCCGGACGGGGTTTCGGACCACCGTCACTGCTCGGCCGAGAGAAAGCTGATGGGCCTCCCACCGGATATCCTGGTGAGAGGCCCATCTGTGCGCCGCCAGGGACTCGAACCCCGAACCCGCTAGTTAAGAGCCAGCTGCTCTGCCAGTTGAGCTAGCGGCGCGCGAGCAGAAACTTTAGCGCACCACCCGGGCATGGGTGAAATCGGCGCCCGGTCAGCGCCGGGTGACCTCGATGCGCCAGGTCTGCGGGCCCTCTTCCAGCCTGCGCAGATCGAAGCTGTCGGGGGCGACGCGGTTGAGCGCGGACAGCAGTGGGTCGGGGGAGTGTTCGGCCACCAGGACGATCTGCTGGCCCGGACGCAGGCTGGTGAGGCCGCCGATCACCGCGCCGGAGCGCATGATCTTCGGGATCGAGCTGAGCACGAGTTCGGCCGGGCCGCCAGAGCATCCGCAGCCGCAGCCACCGTGGGCCTTCTTGGCATTGGCTCCAGCGGTTTGCAGTTCGATCACCGTCGTCTTCCTCTCCGAGTTGCGAGTCTCCACGGTACCCCGCCTCCGCTGTGGATGACGAAGTGGGCCCGCGGGTTATCCACAAGGGGGAGAGGTTGTCGGCGCATCGTTGTCGATCCTGGCCATGGTGACCGGGTATGCCGCGCAATGCAGCCCCCGAACCGGTACTCAGCGAGGTGGTCCGGCAGCGGCTGGCCGCCCTGCTGGAGGAGGTGCCGGCCCGCCGCGCCCTCGGCCCGCCGCCCACCGACGACCTCGACCCGCCGCCGGCCGACGTCGAGGGGCCCGCGGAACGCGAACCGTGGCGGGAATCGGCCGCGCGCTGGGGAAGATCGGCCTGGGAGTTCACTCGCGCACACCTGGTGGCGGTCGGCATCGTCCTGCTGCTGGGCTGCCTCTGGGCGGGATACGGCCTGCTGCAGGCGCGATCGATCCCGGTGGCGGTAGCGGTCGGCCCCACCACGGGAGCGACCGTGGTCGCCAGCCCGACGCCGTCCCCGCCGCCCCGGATCCTGGTGCACGTGCTGGGTGCGGTGGAGAAGCCGGGGGTGGTCGAACTCGACGAAGGCTCCCGGGTGCAGGACGCGATCGCGGCCGCCGGCGGGCTGCGGGCCGACGCCGATCCCGGTGAACTGAATCTCGCCGCGGTGTTGACCGATGGCACCCAGCTCGTGATCGGGGACGCCGCGAAGCCACGCGGTGAAGTACGCGCTGAGGCGGGTGCGGGTGGTGGGGGAGGCGGTGGAGCCAAGCTGTCGCTCAACGCGGCGACCCAGGCCGACCTGGAGACCCTGCCCGGAATCGGGCCGGTGACGGCGGGGCGGATCATCGCCTGGCGGGAGGAGCACGGTCGGTTCAGCCGGGTCGAGGAACTCCAGGAAATCGACGGGATCGGCCCGAAGACGTACTCCCAGCTGGCTGAGCTTGTCCGGCTCTGAAGCGCCGGGAACCGACCCGCGTGGGCCGGTCCTCGCCGTGGCTGCCTGGGCAGGCACCTGGCCGGGCATTTCTGGCGACCAGCGGTGGATGGTGCTCGCCGCAGCGCTGGCGGCGGCGTTGCTGTTCTACGGACGCCGGGGTGGGCGGCATCTCGGCTTGGCTGCCGGTGCCGTGATGCTCGTGTGCCTGGTGGTCTCGGGAGGCCGGTCGGCGGTGGCCCATGCCGGACCGGTGGCGAGCCTGGCCCAGGAGCGGGCGGTGGTGTCGGCAACCCTTCGGGTCGGCCCGGGACGACTGCTCTCCGGCGGTTTCGGCGGGCCGACCTGGTACGCCCCCGCGCGGCTGGAGCAGGTTTCCGGACGGGCGCAGCACTGGCTGACCGGGCAGTCGATCCTGCTGAGCGCCAGTGGCGAGGCGACCCGGGGATGGGCGGCGATCACGCCGGGCAGCCGGGTCGAGACCATCCTGCGGCTGACGCCGGCGGAGGCCACCGACCCCTATACCGCCGTCGGCCGAGCGCGCGAGCCCCCGCGGCTGGTCGGTTCGCCCGGGTGGCTGGATGCGGGCGTGCATCGCGTCCGCTCGACGCTGCACGCGTCGGTCTCCGGGCTGGCCGAGGAACCGCGAGCGGTGGTGCCGGCACTGGTCGTGGGTGACACCAGCGCGATGTCGCGCGACCTCACCGACCGGTTCCGGGTGACCGGCCTGGCGCACCTGGCGGCCGTGTCCGGTGCGAATCCTAAATGAAAGAGTGGGTATCTGCAACCTGCGACCGCGCCTCCAGGCTTAGCTGTCACCTCCTCGCCCAGCGGACCATGGGCGGCTATGTGCCAAAGGTCGCTTGCCTACCCGGCCGATGTGCGATCGTCGAGGCGGTCCCGGGTAGTTGGCGGTCTGGGAGCGTGGTGATCAAACCGGCAACGCACCGGTCCGGTTTGTCGGGTCGCCACGTTGGCTCGATCGGGAGAGCGGCTCCCTCGTAATGAGCAGGTCTCGGGTTCGATTCCCGACAGCGGCTCCAAACAGGGCTTCTGGGGCGTGTTTTCGCCTCAGAAGCCCCACGGGCGCGAGAAGCAGAACCCCCGTATCGGACACTCGCGGACATAGAAATAGTCTCGCCGGGCGGCTCACTTTCAGCGGTACGCACGCCGATCTGGTGGAGTCTGCCGCCAGAACCACCACGTATTGGCGTCCTCTGCCAGGTGCCGGCGTGGCCGGTTCCGGACGCGTTCTGTTCCCGTGTCTGGCGACTCGGTGGTTCCTCCGCAGCCGCCGAGGTCCGGCGTCTCGCCTTGGGTTGGCTGCAACGGATGGTGCCGGAGTTCTCTGTTGTCCCAAGGGTGCTCCTTCCGCAAGGCAGCAGCCCGGGTTATGCTCGTTGAATCGTGTCTGTGGGGTCCTTGACCTCCAAGCCCTGGTCCGTCGATCAGTGGCCGCAACAACTGAATCCGGTGCAGGACACCCCGCCTCGCACTTTGTTCGCTCACCGTCCTGGGCAGATGTGTCCGAATCGGGTGCCCCAAGCTGCTTAGTGCAGCAGAAGGGAGGTGAGCGAGCATGTCGTCGAAGACTGCCGAGCGGGAGACGCCGTCCGACTCGAAGTCCGCTCCGGAACCGTTGGCCCCTCCGCCTCGTCGTCGACGGCGTCCTGTTTGGGTGGCTGCGGCGGTGATCTTGGTGGCGTTGGGTGCGCTGCTTGCCTGGTATGTCGCGGCGAACCTGCGCTACACAGAGCGGGTCGTGGCGTTGCGCAGTGATGTGCCGCGCGGTGCCGTGATCACCGCGGACGACCTGGTGTTGACCGAGATCCTGCCTGACCCGGTGTTGCTTGCGGTGCCCGCCGCGCAGCTCGACGAGGTGGTTGGTCAGCGGGCTGCGGTCGACCTGTCGGCTGGGGGGTTGCTGGTGCCGGCGGCCTTGGTGGAGACGGTCATACCGGCGCGGGGGGAGTCGGTGGTCGGGTTGGCACTTGGTCCTGGGCAGTTGCCGGTGACGCCGCTGCGTGTGGGGGATCGGGTGCGGCTCATCTCCACCCCGCGCGACCAGGACGACCCACCGGCCTCGGCGCCTGCGATGAGCATTCCGGCCGTGGTGGTGACCGCGGCCACTTCGGAGGTCACGACTGCTGTCCTGGTCGATGTGGTTGTTGTTGAGTCGGACGCCGCAAGACTCGCGGGCTTGGTCGCCACTGGCCGGGTCGCTTTGATCCTGGACAACCTAGGCGGTTAGGAGAGGGGCATCAGCGTGGCGATTCTTAGCCTTTTCTCAGTGTCGGGGGCGCCGGGGGTGACCTCGATGACGCTTGCGCTTACCCTGGCGTGGCCTCGTCCGGTTGTCCTTGTCGATGGTGACCCTGCGGCCTCGAAGGCTGTGCTGGCGGGTTGGCTGCAGGGGCGGACCCCGCACGACCGCTCGTTGGTCGATCTGGCGATCGCTCACAGCCACGGTGAGTTGGCTGACGCGCTGGGGGCAGTGATGCTGGAGTTGCCGGGTTCGGCGCGTCGGTGGCTGATACCCGGTGTGCAGTCACCGCTCCAGGCGCGGACGTTCGATGTGTTGTGGCCGGCGTTGCTGGACGTGTTCGTCGACCTGGACGGTTCCGGGGTTGATGTGATCATCGATGCTGGACGGCTGGGTATGAACCATGCTCCGATGAGGGCGATCCGGACTGCAGATGTGGCCTTGTTGGTGACCCGCACTACGTTGCCCGCTGTGGTGGCTGCTGCCGCGTGGGTGCCCGTGCTGTCTGATCTGCTGGAGATCGCGGACTACTCCCGTTTGGGGTTGGGGTTGGTGGGTGCGGGGAAGCCCTATGGCGCGTGGGAGGTGTCGAAGAGCCTGGGGAATCTGCCGGTTCTGGCGAACCTGGCGTGGGATCCGGCCACCGCTGAGTGTTTCAGCCTGGGCAAAGCCACCGGACGGGGCTTCGAGTCGTCTCCCCTGGTTCGTTCGGTCAGGTCGGCCGCCGAGTCGCTGGCTGGGATCGCCGCTTCTCGCCGGGCAGCACTGAGCCAGGAGCAGGTGTAGGCCATGACCGAGTTGGAACAGCGGGTCGACAGTGAGACCGCCGGTTTGGACGAGTTGCCGATCCTCCAGCTTCCGGCACGCAGCCCGCTGGCGGCACGTTTTGCCGTTTCGGCGTCCGAGTTGTCCGCGGCTCTGCAGACACCCGCTGCGCATCCCGAAGACTCGTCTGATGGGGTCGAGACAAGCGGAGACGGTGTCCGTGTCGACTGGGATCTGGTGGATGAGTTGCGCCGGTTGGCCGCTGAGCGGCTGACGACCGTCCTCCGGGAGGAACCAGGAGATACTCTCCGGCAACGCGAGCTGGGTCGCGAGATCATTGGCGACCTGTTACGGGAGCGCGTGCGGGAGTCGATGGTGGCCGGGGTCGCCGAACCGCTCACGCTGGTCCAGCAGCAGCGGGCGGCGAAGGCGGTCGAGGACGCCCTGTTCGGGGCGGGCCGGATGCAGCCGTTGCTGGATCGGGACCAGATAGAGAACATCGAGATGTTCGGCTTCGACAACGTGGTGTCTGAAGACATCAATGGGGGATTGACCGCGGAGGAGCCGGCGGCCCGTTCCGACGCCGATCTCATTGATGCGTTGGCGTTCCTGGCGTCTCGTCAGGACAACGAGCGCGCGTTCTCTGAGGCCCGTCCCTCGCTGAACTTGAGCCTGGAGGGCGAGGCAAGGTTGGCTGCGGTCGCCTTTGTCACCCCGCGCCCGGTCGTTGTGATCCGGCGCCATCGGCTGAAGCAGGTCACCTTGACCGAGTTGGTCGACAGAGGGGCGTTGAGTGAGGGTCTGGCCGGGTTCTTGCGAGCTGCGGTGGTGGCGAACTTGTCGCTTGTGGTCGCTGGTCATCAGGGGGCTGGGAAGACCACGTTGGTCCGGGCGCTGGGGGAGTGCATCCCGGTGCGGG
Source organism: Actinomycetota bacterium (assembly GCA_020161795.1). Classification (GTDB taxonomy): domain Bacteria; phylum Actinomycetota; class Actinomycetes; order Propionibacteriales; family Propionibacteriaceae; genus Propionicimonas. Next base: position 27,134 of record JAIUOR010000058.1, read on the forward strand.
AGAAGATCGGCACGTTCGAGACCGACCGGGAGTTGTTCCTGGACCAGCTGCCGGGCCGCGCCACTGGACGGGTGGTTGCGTTCGAAGCTCGGCCGGGAACGGGTGAGTTCTTGCCGAACGGGCGGATGGCCGGTGAGGTCACGCTGAGCGAGTTGATGTACCTGGCTAAGAGGTTCAACTTGGATCGTGAGATCGTCGGCGAGGTACGTGGCGAGGAGATCATTCCGATGATCCACGCGATGCAGTCGGGGGCCGGGTCGATGTCGACCACCCACGGTCGCAGCGCTAGGCAGGCTTTCAGCAAGCTCATCACCTGTGCCATGGAGGCCAACGTCTCGTTCACCCAGACCACAGCGGCGCGTGCGCTGGCCGAAACGATCGACCTGGTCGTCTACATCCGCCGAGAGGACAGCGACGGCCGCCGCCACCGGTACGTCACCGACGTGATTGCCCCCGGTTGGGTGAATGACGGCGCGTCGGGTCATGTGGACTTCACCGAGATCTACCTTCCAGGTCCCGACGGGCGAGCGGCACCGCACACCATCTCCGATGAGATGTCTGACCTGCTCGCCCGGAACGGCTTCGACGCATCTGGTTTCCATCGGGAAGCTACCAAGCACCTCGAGGACGGCGGGCTGCGATGAACCTTCCGCTGCTTGCCGCGCTTGCCGCAGTGTTCGTGCTCGGCGGGACCCTCCTGGGTGTCGCCGGTCTGCAGTTGCGAGAGACCGCACCGCCCCGGACCCGCGTGGTTCGACCGGTGTCTCGGCAGGACAGGGTGTCGAAGCGTACCCGTCGGCTGGTCGCCGGTGGCGCGACTCTTGGGGCACTGGTGGGTGTGGTCACAGGGATGTGGGCAGCGGTGATCATTCTCCCGGCCCTCCTGGTCGGTCTGCCGTACCTGCTGGGCGGTACGGGCGAGAAGGCGGCGATCAGCCGAATAGAGGCGATTGAGGAATGGGTCCGCACCCTGGCCGGTTCGCTCAGTGCTGGGGCCTCGCTCGAACAAGGTCTGCAAACGAGCCTCCGCTCCGCACCGGCCCCGATCCGAACCGAGATTGCCACGCTGGTGGCGCGGATCAGCTCGCGGACCGGCCTGGCTCGCGCGCTGCGAGGGTTCGCGGATGATCTGGACGATGTTGTGGGCGACAAGGTGGTGGCGGTGCTGCTGTTGGCCTCTGAACGCCGCGGCGCTGCCCTTGCGGGAGTGCTGGACGACCTGGCGTCGTCCATTGCCGATGAGGTTCGGGCTCGCCGGGTGCTGGAGGCCGAACGGGTGAAACCGCGTACCACCGCCCGTTGGGTGACTCTCATCTTTGTTGCGGTACTGACCGGCCTCGCCTTCACCGGCGACTTCGTCGCTCCCTATACCGCACCGCTCGGACAGCTCGTGCTCGTGGTGCTGCTGGCGTGTTTCGGACTGATCCTCGGCTTGATGCGGCGCATGGCCAGCACCGACAGAACCGCCCGGTTCGTCGGCGCCCACATCAGTGGACGGCGTCCATCATGACAACCGGGATCCTGGCCCTGCTCGGCGGTGGCCTTGTCGGTCTAGGGCTGGCGACCGCCCTGTTCGCAGTCGCACCAACCCACCCGGACCTCCGCGAGTTCCTCACCCGCGTGAGCACCACCAATCGACGCCAGGCCACAGCGGCACCGGCAAACCTCAAGGAGCAACTGGGCTTGTGGCTGGTGTTGCATCTGCCACTAACCCGGCTGATCACGCCGCCGGAGACAGACCTGGCTCTGCTGCGCCGGCCCGTGCACCGCTTCTATGCCGACAAGGTCCTGTTCGGCATAGCCGGGCTGTCGTTCCCGGCACTGGCCACGGCACTTCTGGCCCTCCTCGGTCTGCACCTGCCCCTCGCGATTCCCCTAGGCGCAGCGCTGATCGCCGGCATCGGGATGAGCTTCCTGCCCGACCACAGCGTCCGAGACGACGCAAGAGCCGCACGGGCCGAGTTCCGCCATGCGTTGAGCGCCTACGTCGATCTGGTCGCGATCGCCCGCCACTCAGGCGCGCAGACCCGCCAAGCGATGGAAATGGCCGCCCGCACGGGCACTAACTGGGTGTTCGAGCGCATCAATGAGGAACTAGTCAACTCGCGCTTTGCCGGCCGCTCGCCCTGGGAAGCGCTGCACAGCTTGGCCGACGAACTTGCCATCACCGACCTGTCCGAGGTGGCAAACATCATGCGCACCTCCGGGGAGGACTCCGCCTCGGTCTATCGAACTCTTCGGGCCAGGGCCGCCGCAATACGCGACGACCTGCAGTCGGCTGAGGTGGCGAAGGCCAACGCGGCCAACGAACGCCTGATGATGCCGCTGGGGCTGCTCTTCATCGTGTTCGTCCTCGCCCTCGGTGCCCCGGTACTGCTACGCGTGATCGGAGTAGCACCGTGACTCTCGACGGCCGTTGTCTTCTGACCGCACGTCTTGTGCTCAGCCGTATCGACCACGGCCAGCGGATCCCGGCTGTTCTGCAACCTGGTAGCCGATTCCCTGGCAAGCCCTCCCAAGACGACCGGCAACACGTCGGCCGCCCCTTGTGACCCTATCCGGCACACCACCAACAGTCCTGATCAGAAAGGCGCCACAGCCATGAAGTGGTTCATCGCACTACAGATCATCATCCATGTCGTCATCCCACGCCGGCTCACCCAACTGAAGGTGAGGAACGAGCGCGGCTCGTCCACCCTGGAACTGGCCATCATCGCCGGCGCCCTGTTTGTCATCGCCGTCGGCGTGGTTGCGCTCATCTCGAACGCAACCAACTCCAACGTCTCCAAGATCACCGGCAACGGATAGAACGGGACGCGGTTCCGATGGTGCGCGAAGCCGGAGGGCCGATCGGTCGTGAGCGCGGCTCCACAACCCTGGAGCTCACGATCATCGTCCCAGCCCTGCTGCTGGTCATGGCCAGCATCTTCCAGGCCGGGCTCTGGTTCTTCGCGCGCGAAGTCGTCCTCGCCGCCGCCGAGGAGGGTGCTCGGGCCGCTGCCGTCGAAGACGGTGACGCCGGAGCCGGGACGCAGAAGGCCAGGGAGTTCGTGGACCGCACCGCAAGCAATCTCGTCGACAACGTGTCGGTGTCCAGCCGGCGCACCACCACACGGGCAACCGTGACCGTCTCCGGCCGCTCGCTGTCACTGATCCCGGGCGTCGACGGGTTCACCATCACTCAGACAGCCACCTTCCCAGTGGAGCGAATCACATGAGGAACCGTGACGAGCACGGCTCGGCGACTCTGGAGGCCTCCGTCCTGGCCCCGGCGCTCTTGGCGATCATGCTCATGATCGCGGTCGCCGGGAGAATCGCCATCGCCCACCAGTCGGTGGATTCCGCTGCCGCTGCCGGCGCACGGGCGGCATCGATCTCACGCACACCAACAGCCGCCAACACCGATGCCAACACAGTCGTCAACGCAACCTTGGCCAACCAGGGCATCGCCTGCATCACCCTCGACATCACCAATGACCTGACCGGGTTCAAAACTCGAGTCGGCGAAGCGGCGTCGGTCACCACCACCGTGTCCTGCACTGTCAGTCTGGCCGACCTCACTGCAGCCGGAATCCCCGGATCGGTGACTCTGACCGGCAGCGCATCCAGTCCGCTTGACCAGTTCAGGGAGAGATCATGAACACCGTCAGAATTCCTGGCCGCACAGATGAGCGCGGATCGGTGACCTTGTGGGTCGCGGTCATGGTCATCGCGTTCTTCATGGTGGTAGGGCTCGTTGTTGATGGCGGAGGCAAGATCCGAGCCACCCAGGAGGCTGACGCGATAGCCAGGGAAGCCGCCCGCTCTGCCGGCCAAAGCCTCACCCGCAGCGCCCAGGCATCAGGCGACAGAGCAGTGACGCTGAACATCCCAGCCGCGAGGTCAGCAGCCCAGAGGTACCTGTCGGCGGCGGGCGCGACCGGCACCGTATCGGTGGACGGTGCGACGATCACCGTGACCGCCACCATCACCTACGAGCCGATGTTCCTGACCGTGCTCGGCCCGATGACCGTCACAGGCAAAGCAACAGCCCGCACCGCAAAGGTCTTTGAGGGAGAGGAACAGTAGACGATGCGCACAACGTGGATACTCAGCATCGGATCAGCCGCACTGATGGCAGCGCTCCTGGCCGGCTGCACCCCACCCCCAGAACCCACGCCGAGCCCCACCGTCACGCCAACGCCAAGCACGACAGAGCCGACCGTGTCAACGCCGACGCCCACACCTTCGGAGACTACGACGCCCACGCCCACGATGAGTGCGGAGCAGGAGGCCGCTCTTTCCCAGACGCGAAGCCTCCTCACGGCTGCTGACAAGTTGGCGACGCGTCCAGCGAAGGAGTTCAGCCAGAGGGTGATCACGGAGACGCTGCAACCGTTCATGACGGGCGAGATGCTGACCTTCTATCTCAACGGTTTCAGGGATCTGGCCGATCGAGGAGTGCACGAACGGGGGAGTGCCGTCGAGGTCTGGAGTGAGGCTGCTGCCCCGACGAAGCCCGAGGAGGGGGTTGTCTCAGTCCTGGTAACCGTATGTCGGGATCAGCGCGGAGTCGAGGTCGTCGACGCCAAGGGCAATGTTCAGAAGGACGACTACCCAGACTTCCTAGCCACCAGTTTTGACATGCGGGATGTTGGCCCGAAGAACACCTTCGTCCTGTGGCAGGACGCCTTTGTCTCGGATAGTTGCGACCGATGACCATCCGGACCATGAGGCTCGCCGTGATCTTTGCAGCAGTCGTGACCGGTGTCGTGATCTGGCCCGCGCCGGATGCCCACGCCGCGGGAGGCTCGGGCGGTGACTGCATCCGGAACGTCAAGGGCGAGATGGTGTGCACCGCGAACCACGAAGATGGAGAGAAGACGCCATCGGCTGGCGAAACCTTGGTGAAGAAGAAGCCGTCGTTGCCGGCGTGCAGGCTGGATACGGACTTCGACAATGTGGAGCAGATCCGTGATGCTGGGGAGGATCCGGCTGACTTCGTCCAGATCAGGTGTGTGTTCTCGGCCTCGGATGGGACGACCTGGTTGGTGTGGCGCAGGCGCGCTCAGACCGACCCTGAGGATGTCGCTCGGTCGCTGTTGGCGTCGATCAACTTGTCTCCGATTCGGATCGGGATGGTGCCTCGTGAGGGCAGGGATTACATGGGCACGGTGGGTACCCCGGTGTGGATGTGGGTCGATGATCCGGATGCTGCGACGTGGGGGCCGAAGTCGGCCTCCGATGCAGGTGTCAGCATCACTGCCGTGGTGTCGAAGGTGGTGTGGGACATGGGCAACGGCGACCGGGTCACCTGCCAGAAGGGTACGGAGTGGCGGCCGAAGAACGGCATTGATGAGTCCCCGACGTGTGGCTACGTCTATGACAAGCAGGGCAGGTACACGATCACGGCGACGGCGGTCTGGACCGCTTCTTGGCAGGGCCTGGGTCGGTCGGGAACCATCCCGTTCACGCTGGACAGCGACCGCCAGTTGACGGTCGGTGAGTACCAGGTCATCGTCACCGGATAGGTAGGGCGTCCTATGGCTGAGGTTGTTCCTAGCCTGCTTGAGCCCCCGGATGGGTACTTGGACTGGCTGGCCGAAGTGAAGGCGAAGGTTGTCGCGGCGCGGCAGCGCGCACTTCTGGCGGTCAATCTGTCTCAGCTGGCGTTGTATCGGGAAATTGGCCAGGGGCTTCTCGACCGTCAGGAGGCGCAGGGCTGGGGAGCCAAGGTGATTGATCGTCTCGCGCATGACCTTCGGACAGCGTTCCCCGACATGCGCGGGTTTTCTGCGCGGAACCTCCGGTTCATGCGTGACTTTGCGAAGGCGTGGCCCGACGACGAGATTTGGCAACGGACCGTTGCCAGATTGCCGTGGGGTCATAACACCGTGCTCCTGTCGCGTCTGAAGACGACTGACGAGCGACTGGCCTATGCGGCGGCAGCGCTGGAGCAGGGGTGGTCAAGGGCGGTACTGGAGCTGCACATCGACGCTCGCACGGTGGAGCGGACCGGACAGGCTCTGACGAACTTCGACCGGACACTGCCTGCCCCTCAGTCGGACCTAGCTCGCGAAGCGTTGAAGGATCCCTACAAGTTCGACTTCCTTGGGCTCGGCAGGGATGTCGAAGAACGCGCGATCGAGCAGGCAATGGTCGACCACATCACCGACTTCCTGGTCGAGTTGGGTGCCGGGTTCGCCTACGTCGGTCGCCAGGTGCACATCACCGTCGGGACGAGGGAAGCGATTCTCGATCTGCTGTTCTTCCACCTGAAGCTGCGCTGCTACATAGTCATCGAACTGAAGGCGACCGAGTTCGAACCTGAGCACATCGGGCAGTTGGGCTTCTACATGGCTGCTGTCGACGGGAATTTGGCCCATCCTGACGATGGTCCGACGATCGGCCTGCTGTTGTGCAAGACGAAGGATCGGCTCGTCGCCGAGTACGCGCTCCGTAACATGTCGGGGCCTCTGGGTGTCGCTGAGTACGACTTGGAGATGAGCCTTCCTGACGAGCTGGCGACCAGCCTGCCGTCGATCGCACAGATTGAGCGCGAACTGGCAGATCCCGACGAGCCCCAGACAGGAGCGTGATTGCCATGAGTCTTCTTCGCAGACTCGCGGTCGGCCTTGGGTCGCTGGCCGCGCTGGCGCTTGTCGTGGTGGGCGTTCCGGTTCTACTACTGATGGTTGGGTTCACCCCGGGACGGGCTGGGATCAGTTCCTGGGCTGGCCTGGTGGTTCGGCTTCAGATGCCCGATGATGGCACGCTGTTCGGCTTCATCCTGACTGCCGCGGCGTGGATCGCCTGGGTGTACCTGGTGGTGGCCATCATTGTGGAGGTCGCGGCCGCGATCCGCCGGATCCCGACGGTCCCGCTGCCGGTACTGTCGCTGGGTCAGATCCCGGCCAAGAAACTGGTCGCCGGTGTCGCGCTGCTGTTCATGGCCACCCCCGCGCTGGCGGCCACAGGCCCGGCCACGCCGGCCTTCGCCTCGCCACCATTGATCCCACCATCCACCGACGCGGTGGCCGCTCAGGTTGTGACCGACTCACCCGAAACGCGAACCGTCTCGGTCAAGCGCGGTGACTCGCTGTCGAAGCTGGCACGCGAGCATCTGGGTAACAGTGGTCGGTGGGATGAGATCTATGACGCCTCTATAGGGATCGTCCAGCCGGGTGGAAGGCACCTGACCGATCCGGACCAGATTGACATCGGCTGGACGCTGAACATCCCCACTACCCGCAATGCTCCGACTGACGACGACGGGCTGACCACGGTCACGGTCAAGCGCGGCGACACCCTGTCAAAGCTCGCCGCCAAGTACCTCGGCGATGCCGGGCGCTGGGACGAGATCTTCCAGGCCTCCGCCGCGATAGTGCAGCCGGACGGCAAGCGCCTGCGCAACCCCGACCACATCGAGCCGGGCTGGACGCTCCACATCCCGACGTTGCCCGCCGTCGACGAAACACCACCGGCGACCGCGGATCCCGCACCACCGACCACCGCTACGCCGGAGACCAACGAGCCGCTCGAGCCTTCGGCGACACCGGCGACGGACGCTCCCTCGATGTCCGCGGGGGCGTCGGCGTCGGCACGCCCGGTTCCAGCGTCCACCGCGACGCCGACTCCGACCTCCAGGGCGGCGCAACCCACTCCCGCCCCGGTAGAGACCGCGAGTGCAGATACGGTGCCGGAGTCCGCGGAGGTCCATGAGCCGGACTCTCCAGCATGGCTGGTGGCTGGCTTGTCCGGAGCGGGTGCCCTGCTGGCAGGGTCTTTGTGGCTGTTGCTGAGCCGCCGTCGCCGGGTGCAGTTCCGGGCTCGCCGCCCGGGCCGGACGATCATGGTGCCACCCGTCGAGCACGGCGCGGTGGAGAAGACGCTGATGCGCGACGGCGGCCCGACCGCCGACGTGATCCTCCAAGTCGATCAAGGGCTGCGGCGGCTGGCGACGGCGATCGCAACCACCGGAGGACAGCTGCCGGCACTGCTCGCTGTGGACGTCACCCCGACGGCGGTGGCGGTCGCGTTCGCCGGAGAGGTCGACCTGCCAGCCCCGTGGCAGACGTCCAGGGAGCGCACGAGTTGGTGGATCAGCCTGGGTGAACTGGCTGCCACCGGCGGCTTCGATCCGGACGGGCCGCCGCCCTGGCCGCAACTGGTGACGATCGGCCGCGACGACGACGGCATCTGGCGGCTGCTGAACATGGAAGCCCTCGGTGTGCTCAGCCTGACGGGCGATCCTGCCCGTGTTGCCGACCTGGCCCGCTACCTCGCCGCCGAACTGGCAACCGCCCCTTGGGCCCGCGACCTCACGATCGACTGTATGGGGGTGTGCGCCGAACTGAAGGGGCTGAATCCGGTCCGGCTGACCGTCCACGACCCCGGCTCCGACGCGGTTGACTCGTTGACTACCGGGGCAATGGCTGTGTCAGAGCGACTGGACGGGGTTGGGTTGGACCGGGTCGAGGCCGCTCGGGTGCGGCTGGCCGGGGAGGACCTGTGGGAGTCGCGGGCCCTGATCATCGACACCGGGTCAGACCGCCAACAGCTCGCGGCGCTCACTGGCTTGGTCATGGGGCAGCCGGGTCGCACAGCAACCTCGGTGCTCCTTGTGGGAGCCAACCAGCAGGCCGACGGTGTGGAGCTTCTGGTGGACGCGACCGGGCGAGTGGAGATTCCCACACTGGGTCTGAGCCTGGCGGCCAACGGCCTCACTGCGGCCGAGGCCCGTGGTTGTGTCGCGGTGATGGCCGCCGCCGACGAACTTGACGATGTCGAGGTCGGCGTGGACACCGATCCGGCTGAGCCATGGCAGGAGTTGTGTGACGCGGCCGGGAACCTGCGGAGTGAGGTGACGCTACCGCGCGGTACCGCGGTGGTTGGCGAGGATACCTCGACAATGCTCCCCGAGGCCGACGAACGGTATCTGGCTGTGGCGGCCGCGACTGTCGAGGACCTGTCAGTCATGTCGCCAGTGGTCCCGGCCTCGACGCGGGACCGGATCGAACGTGCGGTGTCGAGCCTCGATGATGATCTGGCCGCTGGTACGACGCGTCGTGCCTGCGGCCCCGGCTGCAGATGCTGGGGCCGTTGAAGGTGCGGCCCGGAGTGGGCGGCAAGGCGCAGAAGGTGGCCAAGCGGTTCTCGTTCTACAGCGAGATCGTGGCTTTCCTAGCCGAGCATCCACGGGGTGTGACCACCCAGGAGGTCATGGCAGCGTTTGGACAGAGCGAGACCCGGATCTCCAAGGACATGTCCAATGTGAGGGAGTGGTTGGGCGTCAACCCGCGAACCGGCCGGTCCTTCCTGCCACCGGCGAAGGATCATCCCGAGGCGCTTCGCCGGGGCGTCGGTCTGTACCTGGTTGAGGATTTGCTGGTGGATGCTCACCTGTTCCGGAAGTTGCGCCAGCGTGCGAAGGCCCGCAGTGGTGATGAGGCGCTGCGGGATCTGCTGGAGGCGCTGCGGCTGGTCCAGGGCGCCCCGTTCGACGGGTTGCGCAACGGAGGGCACACCTGGCTGGCGGAGTCCCGCACTGACCAGAACCTCCATGTGGCAATCGCTGACGTCGCCCATGAAGCGGTGACCGCTGCCCTAGCCGCAGCCGAGATCGGTCCCGCCCGCCACGCCGCTGAGTTGGCCTGGGGGTTGGCACCCTACGAGACCACCGCGGTGTTCGACCTGGCATCGGTCATGGAGCAGGAGGGCCAGAGCGACGAAGCGCAGAAACTCATCCGGGCTATGGCGAACTGGACCGACGACACCGGTGACGGTGGCCCGATCGAACTACCCGAGCGGGCACAAGAGATACTCCGCAAGCATCGCTGGCTGCAACCGACCAAACAGGCGAGCTGACAGCAAGCCTGTCTGCTTCCCGTAACTCTGAGTGGTGGGACCGAGCTTCGTCTCGCGATTGGCCCCTGGACTCTCAAAACGGCACGATTCCTCGGGCGAGCCGCGGTGGCTCCCCTTCGGCATTGCGTCGAGTCTGAGGCGTCAGTGGAGCGACCTGTTCCCAGACGGGGATCTGGAGGTGAATGTGGTTCTGCTCGGCGTCGCGGGCGGTGACCAGGGCGTGGGTGGTTTGGGCGTAGTCGAGCCCGGTGGCGATGGTTGACCAGTCTCCGCGGGCGACCCAGTGTTGGGCGTGGTCGAGCACGCGGAACAGGCCGTCAGGACCGCCGTTGTTGCTGGCGCGGGTGAGGGTGTCGAGGTAGCTGTTGCGCTGAATGGTCGGGATGATGATCCGGTGCTGGCCCGCGACGGCCAGCGCGTTGTTCATCGCGATCCGCGCGGAGCGCCCGTTGCCGTCGAGGAAGGGATGGACTTCGCTGACCAGGAACATCAGGTAAGTCGCTCGCCGGAACGGATCGTCCAGGCCTTCGCCTTCCTCCCATCCGGCGCGCAGGGTGCCGGGTACGAGCGCGGGGGCGACGAACTCGGTCGATCCGGCCCGGTTGGCACGGTTCTTCCACTGCCCCGGCCCGGTGGCGGGGCGTAGCCGCATCATGGTGGCGTGCCAGCCGCGAAGAGCGTCGAGGAAGTCGTCGGCATCACGGGGTGGGGTGCGCATGGCGGGGGAGGAGACGATCTCGAAGGTGCCGGCGATGTCGTGGGCGTCCTCGGGACGTCCGAGATCGGCGCCTTCATAGACAACTCGTTCGGCTTCCTCGACAGTGAACTCGGTACCTTCGATGAAGTTGGAGAAGTAGGCCTCCCAGAATGGGACGGTCGCGGTGTAGCCGCTCATCGTGTCGTAGCGGGCGATGGGCGGCTTGGTGGTGAGTTCTTCGGCGAAGCGCCGGAACAGCATGACCCGGGCCTGGTCGTAGCCCTCTCCGCTTTGGGCGGCGCGCATCGCCCGTGACGGAGTGTCGACGGTGTGGATCTGGGCGCGGGCCGCGGCGAAGAACACGGCGATGCCGGCACTCACCGCCTTGGGTGCGCGGGCGTCGACCTGGGCGAGTAGCTGGTCCGCGCGAGCGGGTTGCTCGCGTTGGACGATGCGGACGATCTGGTCGTGCAGTTGTTCGCGGCTCAGTTTGGTGACGCGGGTGAGGGGCCGCCCGGGATGGTCTTGGGAGTTGTCGATCAGCGCCCGTGCGGGGGATGCGAGGTAGATGCCGGTGCCGAGGTCGATGTCGTCGTCGTCGCGGCGTCCGATCATGTCCGTCCGGACGGTCAGCCCGGGCAGTTCGAGTGGACGTCTGCGCGGGTGGGCGACGTTCAGCTCGCCGTTGATGGGGTTGCCGTCGAAGCCGTTGGCGTAGCTGATCACCGCGCCGGGCATGACCTTGCCGAGGATCGTGCGCCATTGGCCGGCCACGATCTGCTCCGGTGAGCGCACGGTGTCGTCGCTGTAGATGCCTGGCGCGAGCCGCTGCAGAGTTCCGCCAGCGGTGCGTCGCTGCAACTCGGAACGACTGAGGTCATCGCTGGTGAAGATCGCCATTGCTGTGCCGTTCTGTCAGAAACACCCCACCGAGTGTTACGCAATGTCAGAAACTATAGCCCGTTTGGGACGAACTGTCAGAAATGCTGGGGTGGGATCTGTGATCGGAGCCCGCAGGCGGCCCGCGCTGTCGGCGGTGTCCGAGGTCGGCGCATGGTGAGCGCCGTTGGGCTGCAGCCGTGTGGGTTTGTGTAGCTACGGGGTTTCAGGTGGCGGACTTATCTGCGTCGGTCTCCGGTGGCCAGGTGAGTTCCATCGGCACCGACGCATCGTCTCCTGGGTGGGTGAGTCGGTAGTCGGCGACGGCTTGCTCGATGGTGCGGATCACGTCGGATGCTTGACGTCCGACTGCTTCGGCGATGCGGATGGCCTCGCCCACGCTGGCCGGGCCGCGGCTGCCGTCCAGGATGGTGCGCAGGCGCCCCTGGTCAAGCCCTGAGCGCCGGGCGACTTCCCGCGTGCTGCCCTCAAAGTCGTCAACCAACTGGGCCAGGGCCTCCTTGATCAACCGGTCTTCGGGCTGCCACCTTCTCGCGTTCCCCATGGCCCAACTATGACACGCCGACGAGTGCAGGTGAACTCAAATCCTTGACAAAGTGAGTTCACCTGTACTCAATAGAGGTATGAGTACAGGTGAACTCACTTGTTGGGTCTCGCGGGCGCACCCCTGCGCGGGGCGGTTTGGCGACGTGTCGGCGGCGGCGCCGACCCTGCCTGGATCATTCAGAGGGGGCTTGGGGGGTGTGCTGCTGACAAGGCCGGACGCTCCAGACGTGCTCAGCTGGCATCCCCTGCCGGCAACCCGCGTCTTCCCGTTGCCAGCGAAGGAGGGGGGTGGTGCTGACAAGGGATTTTGCCTCGCGGCGTCTGACAGGCAAGGCGTTCCATCTCATGCGACAGGCGGCTTCCGGAGGGGGGCCGGCTTGGTGGCCTCGCCTGGTCGGAATGACTGGGAAGGAGCGGGTCGATGAGGCTGGAGAACAATCTCGAACTGGATGAGGAGCGCATCCGGCAGCTGTTGCGGCTGCACTGGGAGCGCTGGGCTGGACAGGTGCCGGTCCTCCACTGCGTGCCCATCCCTGAGGAGCTGGCGGCGTGGCGACGGGCCGCGCCCGCTGACGAGGTCGACCAGGTGCTACGTGGTCTGGCCGAGTTGGCGGCGACCGACGGTTTCGATGACACCGACGCTGCCCGGGTGTTGGCCTGGCTGATGCTGCCGGCAGCGGGTGCGTTGGCTGCGGAGTTGCGTGGACGCGATGTCGCGGAGCACTTGGCGGCACGGCTGTGGATCGCGGTACGCAGCCATCCCTGGGCGACCACGGGCAAGGTGGCGGCGAACATTGCCGGGCGGGTGCGCAGGGAGGTGCTGCTGGATCTGGACTGCGCCACGCAGTTGGAGAACCACGACAAGACCCAGGCACGCACGATCCCAGCGTCCCCTTACGTCGCGACCCTCAGTCTGGTGGTCGATCCTGACGAGCAGCTGCCCGACGCGGCCGAGGACGTCCTGACTGTCTTGGACTGGGGCTGCGCCCACCAGGTGATTTCCGGGTCGGATCGCGACCTCCTCCTCGACGTTCTGGCGGCGGCCGGCCTGGAGGAGGGGACCGGCACTCGATGCCAACCGCTGCTGGGCGACAAGGTCTCGGCCCGGGTCGGCGCGCGGCGCGGCGTGACTGGCCGGACAGTGCGCCGTCACACCAAGCGGGCGATCGCGGCTCTGGCCGCGGCTGTGGGGGAACTGGGGCGGGCCGGGGTGACCGGACTGGTCGCATGACCGCGGTCCTGTCCAAATCGACACGACCTCACCTGCTTAGGCAAGCAGAGGAGGTGCGCGACATGACCGACGGCATGGCACCAGAGGTGGCCCGGTTGCGAACCGTGGTCGGCGAGCAACCGGGCCTGATCCGGGACCAGGTGATTCCAGGCCACCACCTGCGCGTTGGGATCCTGAGGCGGAATGGGGTGTGTCGGCCATGACTGCCCTTGTGGCTGTCGAGGAACTGCGCCGGGCCTATGCCGCTGCGCGGGCCGGCGCCTTCCGCGACCGAGACTGCCATGCGGCCAGTGCTACCACCCCACCTCCTGTAGGCAGCTGGACGGCCGCTGAGGGGGAACGGGTTGTGTTGGTGGCCCCGTGTTCGCAGGGTGCCGGTGCCTCCACGGTCGCGTTGGCGATTGCGACCGCCGCGGGGGCTGCTCGGGTGGTGGAGTGCTGCACCGCTTCGGCCTCCGCGCTTGCTGGTGCTGCCGACGCCGAACTCGGTAGAGCCTCGGATGGGTGGGTTGAAGGCGCCCGAGGTGAGGTGCTGCTGCAGCGGCGGGGCGACCGCGTCGCTGGGCCTGCTGATCTGCCTTCCCCGCCGCCGGGGTCTGTCTCGGTGACGGTGCTGGACTGCGGTTGGGCTGCCGAGGACCTTCTTGGCAGTCGTGGCTGGCTCGGGGACCTGGCGCGCACCCTGAGCACGGTGGTGCTGGTGGCACGGCCGACGCTGCCTGGGTTGCGCCGAGCGGAGATCACGCTGGCGCTGGTGGGGGCCGAGCGCGCTCACCTGGTGCTGGTCGGGATGCACCCCCGCCGGTGGCCCCGCACGGTTGATCGCGCCGCCGGGCCGCTGACGAGGCGGCTCCGAGCCGCCGGCCGCATCACATGCCTTCCGTTCCACGCCGGTCTGGCTGTGACCGGCGTCACGTCTGAACCGTTGCCGGTCGGGGTTCTCCGTGCCGCTCGGTCTTTGTTCGTCGTCCTCGAAGGAGCGCTGCCATGACCTTGCCCACCGCTTTCGCCGCGGCCATCCACCACCTGATAGGTGGGGCCAGCCCGTTGCTGGTTCCGCTGAAGATCTGTCCCAAGGCCCCCGCTGGCGCCCAGCAGTACGTCGATGACCTCTCCGGCTACGTCCTGTTCGGTGTGCTCGCCATCTTCGGTATCGCCGGTGCAGTCTGTATCGGCGCGATCGTGCTGGGTCGCGTCCTCAGAATGCAGCACATCTCCCAAGGCGGCGTGGTCGGGCTCTTCGTGGTGCTGATCTGCGCGGTGGTGTACGTGCTGTTCCCCGACGTTGTCAACGACTTCCTCGGCACCGGCTGCATCTAGGGATCTTGCGATGTTCCGCCGCACCCGCTCAACCTCGACCGAGGCCGTACCGTGGAGCCGTCCCCGGCTCCTGCTCCTGCTCGGTGCCGTGACGGGTTTCACGCTGCTCCTGGTCGGGGGGTTGATCTTCGCCGGATGGCACGCATTCGTTGCGACCCCGGCTGACAGCGACGTTGACATCCCGGTCAATCCTGGCCCTGCACCCCACTCGGACCCAGTCGCAAGCCGGGACCAGATCGCCGCCCAGCCGATGCTGACGGTCGGCCGGGACGCCTCCTACACCCCCGACCCAGCGCTGATCCCGGCCGGAGTGATCCACATTCCACTGCCGGTCGATGGACGCGGTCCTGCCGGGGTCGCGACAGGTCTGCCACATACCCCCGAGGGTGCGGTCGCCCAACTCGCCGCGATCGAACAGCAGGTGCTGGAGGCGATGAGTCTGCCAGTCGCCCGACAGGTGTGGCAGGCATGGACGCTGCCCGGGGCTCCCGCGTTCGAGCAGTGGGAACTGACCCATAGTGTGCAGAGCTTCCTCGCCTCGGCCCGTCAGGCCGGCGATACCAAAGACACCACCACCGTGGTGACCGCCACTCCGGCGGCCGCCCT
The DNA here is from genome assembly GCA_020161795.1 of Actinomycetota bacterium. Taxonomy (GTDB): domain Bacteria; phylum Actinomycetota; class Actinomycetes; order Propionibacteriales; family Propionibacteriaceae; genus Propionicimonas. The sequence continues at coordinate 42,280 of JAIUOR010000058.1, forward strand.
CATCAAGGGTGTGGATGGGCCGGACTGGGTGCTGGCTTGCGTGCTGCTGGATGTGCGGGCAGTCGTGGTCATCGAAGCGCGCATGGGGTACGGCCACTGCGCTCGGATGGAGTGGGCTGAGGGCCGCTGGCAGATCGCCTCGGGCGAGGCACCCGCTGTCGCTCCGTCGACGTGGCCCGGCTCGAAGCTCGCGGTCGAGGCCGGCTGGCTCACCTGGACCACCGACGAGCGGCAGGGGTGAGTCGCGGTGTTGCCCTTCAACCCCTTTGACATGTTGGGTTCGACGGCCGCCAAGGTCGGCGCCGATGTTTGGACGGCTGCCTGGTTGTCGGTCTGGAACGGCGGGCTGTGGGTGCTGCAGTTCGTGTTGGGCCTCCTGGACGACTGGCTCACCCCCGACCTCGGCGAGGCCGGACCCGGCCGGTCGCTGTATGAGGTGACCTGGTGGATGGCCGGTGTCTTGGTCGTGGTCGTCGGGATGTGGCAGATCGGCGTCGCCCTCCTGCAACGCGACGGCCGCGTGCTCGGTCGCCTCGCGGTCGGGCTGGGCCAGTTCATGATGGCCTGGGTGCTGTGGATCGGCTGGTGCGCAGCCGTGGTCGCCGGCGTGGGCGGTATCACCCGCGGGGTGATGAAGACGCTGCTGGGAGTGGACAGCTGGTCGGCGTTCCAGCCCTGGCAGCCGTTCGAGGTCAAGGACGTCGCCGATGGAGGCGTGGCCGTCGTGCTCGGCCTGATGGGCCTGCTGATGTGGATCGCTGCCATCGGGCATCTGGTCGTGATCCTCGCCCGGGATGCCGCCTTGCTGATCCTGACCGCGATCACCCCGGTCGCCGCCGCTGGTCTGGTCGGCGAGGGCACGAGGGCCTGGTTCTGGAAGAGCGTGCGATGGTTCCATGCCGCAGCTCTGACCCCGCTGTTGGTGGTGATCGTCACCGGCATCGGCATCCAGTTCGCCGGTGGCACCGCCGCCGGGCACACCAGCAGCATCCAGACCTCGATCGGGTCGGCGGTGCCGTCGATCATTGTGATTGCGATCTCGGTGGTGGCTCCGTTGGCGTTGTTCAAGATGCTGGCGTTCGTCGATCCCGGGACGAGTTCGGGTGCGTCGATGCGGGCCGGAATGTCTGCGGCGGGCGGTCTGCAGGGGTTGCTGCGTGGCGGCGCTTCCTCCGGCAACGGGAGTGCCTCGCAGGCTTCCTCGTCCGGCCAGTCGCTGGGAGAATCCGGCGCCGAAGCCGCCACCACCACCAGATTCGCCACCGCTGCCCAAGGGGTGGCCGGCGCGCTCGGCCCCGTCGGCGCGGGAATCGCCGCAGGCCTGGGCGTGATGGCCCGGCTCGGCAGCTTCGGCGCCGCCTTGGGCATCGACGTCACCAACCAAGCAGGCATCGGACACCCCACCTACCAGCCCGACTACCTCGGCGGCCCCGTCGACCTGTCCTACCGCAACAACTGGTCCCAACCCACCTCACCCGACACCGACCGTGGCAGCAGCGGCAGCCCCTCCGAGCCGCCGCCTCCAGAGCGACCGATGCCAACCGCTGAGCCCTCTGGCGCGGCAGCCAAGGTCGCCCCCGAGGCCGCTGAGGCGGCAGCCGAGGCCGGACCGGCTGCCGCGGCGCTATGAGCAGAGACGAGGACGCGCGATGACCATGGTGTACTCCGATTACTCCAAGGACCGGATTGGCTGGTTCTTCGGCCTGTCTGCGTGGAAGCTGGCCGTGCTCGTCGCGGCTGGGGCGCCGATGGTGGTCGCCCTGCGCGACCAACGCTGGGTTCTGCTGCTGGGGTGGGCCGCCGGATGGGCGCTGCTGCTGTTCCTGGTGGCCGTGCCGATCGCCGGCCGTTCTTCGACCAGCTGGCTGGCCGCCGTCGTCCGGTTCGGGCTCGGCAGAGCCTTCGGGTGGACGTCGTGGCGCAGCCGAGCCGCGACCGGCGTCAGAGTGGAGAGCGCCGACCTGCCGGGGGTGCTGGCCGGTATCGAAGTCCACGATGGCCCCCCGACCGGGCCTTCGAACACCCGGGTCGCGATCATCCAGGATCACGCCGCGGGCACCTGGGCCGCGACCGCCGCGATCGTCCACCCCGGTCTGGCGCTGGCCGACCCGGCCGAGCGCGCCCGCCACGGGGCCGGGCTGACCGCCCTGCTCAATGCCTGCGCCCGCACCGAGAAGATCAGCGAAGTGCTGTTCGTGATCCGGTCAGCACCGGAAGACGGAGCCGAACGCGAACAGTGGCTTCACGCCCACACCAGGGCCACCGCGCCCCCGCTCGCCCGGACGATCAACGAGCAACTGGCCCAGACGCTGAGCCGAGCCGGGCTGGCCACCGAGCTCTACATGACCATCGTCGCCACCGAGGCACGCCTTGCTCGCGACGCCCGCGAGTTCGGCTCCGGGATCGACGGACGCGCCCGCGCCCTGGGCATCTTGATGGCCGAAGTCGAAACCCAACTCCGCGACGGTCTGCAGATGACCGAGGTCACCTGGCTGACCTCCCCGCAGCTGGCGACCGCGGTTCGCACCGGATTCGCCCCCGGCGATCGTCCTGGCATCATCGCCGCACTGGCAGAACATCTCGCCAGCGAGAGTGTGAACGCCGACGTCCCCTGGGCGCTGGCCGGACCGTCGGGCGCACAACCTCAGATTCGCTCCTACCGACACGACGCCTGGGCCTCGGTGTCCTCGACCGTGCGCCTGCCCGCCCGCGGCGCGGTGATCGGAGCCCTGATGCCCGTCATCACGCCCACCGAACCCGGCGAGCGCCGCAGCCTCCTGATCGCCTACCCGATCGTGTCCAGGTCCGCAGCCGAGCACCAGACACAGACCGGCGAGTTCTCCGCCGACATGGCCGAATCGCTCAAGGCCCGCATGGGCATGAAGACCCGCGCCAAAGAACGCCAGAACGCCGCTACCACCCGCCGCCTGGACGCCAAGCTGGCCTCCGGTGACGCTTTGATCCGGCCCTACGCTGTAGCAACAGTCACCGTCCCCGAAACCTCGAACGCCGCCGAGTTCGGCCGCCGCCTGGACGCCTCCATCCGGCGCGCCGGCTTCGTCCCGCAACGCCTCGACATCGCCCACGACGCCGGGTTCGCCGCCAGCAGCATCCCCCTCGGCATCAGCCTCGCCCGAACCGGGAACCGGCGATGAGCCGCACAGGTCGGGGCGTCGACCAGCTGCTGTCCGACTTCGGCCACGACCTACCCGCCCTCGCGCCGCCGCCGAGCCCCGAACGCGAACCCCGCCTGTTCCGATCGGCCCCGGCCCGTGGCCCGGCGCAGGCGGGCTACGGCTGGTCGCCGGCATCAGCGCCGGTGTCAGTGTGGCGGATGAGCGCCGACCAAGCGCCCGCGCTATGGCCCCCTTTCCCGGCTCCAGCGCTGGCACCGCACGGTGCCCACATGGGAATCGACTTCTGGTCGGCTGCGAACTTCTTCTCCGACCCGGCCGGATGGGTGCTCGACCCGGCGATACCGGTCACCAATCCGAACCTGTTCGTTCTCGGGAAACCCGGTCAGGGCAAGAGCGCAACGGTCAAGGCGTTCTGCCTGCGCATGACCGCGTTCGGCTACCGGATCCTGATCGTCGGTGACCCCAAAGACGAGTACGAATCGCTCTGTTTTGCGCTCGGTGCGGAACCGATCGCGATCGGCGAGGGGCTGGGCAACCGCATCAACCCACTCAGCCTCGGACCTCTCGGGCAGGGCTGGGACCAGCTGCACGCCGAGGAGGCCCGGCTGCGCGCCACCGTTATCTTCGCCCGCTGGCTCACCCTGATCCGCGGACTGGTCGGCTCTCAGAAGATCGGCGAGGTCAACGTGCCCTTCGGGCCGAGTGAAGAGACCGTGATCAGCGCCGCGCTCGCTACCCTCACCGGCTACGACACCGGAAACACCACCCTGGGTGAGACGACGATCCCACAACTGTGGCACCTGCTCGACAACCCCCCTCGCGAGCTGGTGGACGGCTGTCACTACGCCTCCCTGCAACACTTCCTGGACTCCACCCGGCTGCTGCGCGACGCCCTCGGGATCCTCGTCAACGGCACCCTCAAAGGCCTGTTCGACGGACCCACCACCATCGACCTCGATTGGAATGCCCCGATCCAATCGTTGTCGCTGTCACGGCTGGAGGGCCTGGGCGACGAGGTGACGGGAATGGCGCTGATCTGCCTGAACAGCTGGGCACGGGCCATGCGAGAACTTGCCGAACCCGGTGACTCCCGGATCGTGGTCCGCGACGAGTCCTGGAAACAGATGCGCCTGGGCATCGACGCCATCAAGTCCTTCGACGCCGACCTGCGGCTATCGCGGCGCGACGGCGACATCCAGATCGCCGTCGCGCACCAACTGTCGGACTTCTCCACCGGCGGAGATACCGGATCGCAATCCCGGGCCATCGCCGAAGGGATGCTCCACTTAGCCGACACCAAGGTCCTGCACGGCCAGGACCAGCACCCCGCCGAGCAACTCGACACCGCACTGAAACTCGGACCGATCGCCACCGACGTCATGGTCGGCTGGGCACGCCACGCCCGCGGACGCGCCCTGTGGTGCGTCGGCGACGGACGCTACAAGGTTCAGACCCTGCTCACCCCGGCCGAAATCGCGTTGACCTACACCAACCAGGCACTCAGCGCAGGTCGCGGCCAAGCCCCCGAGGGCGTCCAGAAGGCAAACAGCCCACACTCGGGCGGCGATGGCGGTGTGGCATGAAGACCGCGGTGCTGATCCTGACACCAGTGCTGGTGGTGCTGCTTGGTGTCCCGCTGTTCATGGTCACCACCCTCACCGTGGTGGCCGTCCCGGCGATCGCCGAACAGATACGGATCGACCCCTGCAGCGCGTTCCCCGACCAGGCCAACGTGACCGTGGCGGGTGCCGAAGAAGGCGGGATCGGGTTCGAGCTGCCCAAACCCGGCACCCCCCGCCACCAGTCCCTGACCAGCCCCGCCCAAACCATCCCCGCCCGCATCAAAGTGAACCGCCCCGGCGTGTCCGGAGACTCCAAACCTTGGGAAGGTTGGAGTCATGTCAGGAAGAACGAACAAGAGGTATCCGGCTGAGCTGAAGGCCAGGGCGGTGCGGATGTATGCCGAAATCCGGCCGGATCAGGAGAC
>JAIUOR010000059.1 GCA_020161795.1 Actinomycetota bacterium
GTCACGACCAAGGAAACCCAAGTGGAAGACCCGGACAGACCGGGCGATCACGCACGCCCGCACACCCTCGTGACGTCAATCCCAGACGGGATCCACAAGCACGAACACACGCACAACGTCAACCGGTGGATTGAGGCTAAGAGCGGTGCCAGCGGCCGTTGCGGTGCCGAAGGGGGTGGTCTCCGTGCCGCGCCTGACGGTGGCCTCGAAGGTTGCGGTGGTCGCCGCTCCCGCGGAGTCGACGATGCGATCGGCGACATTCACACTGACCTGCGCTCCGCCGAAGATCAGGCCGAACGCGATCCCCTGCAGGCCGCCCCCCACCATCGTCTGGGTGACCTGGAAGTTCGAAGTCGTGTTCGCGGGCGAGATCTGGAGCATCGGGGTGCCCGTCTTCGGCGACTGCTGACCGCTGGAGCCCGCCGCGCACGCGGGCGAGGCGATGGTGAGGGAGGCCCACGCGGTCGGGTTGTAGCCGGTGCCACCGGTACCGCCCGCAGTTCCGTGGCACGCGTTCCCGACCGCGGCCACTCTGCGCGCGCGGTTGTTCGTGCCGTTGCTGGTGGCGGGGACGGCATCCCACGCAGCCGGATCGTTCGGCAGCCACCGGTATCCGCCACCGTTCGAGTGCGACCAGGTGATGGATTCATTGCTGTCGGTCGATTCCGCGTCCGCCACGACCATGGAGTACTCCAGGATCCGGTTCGCGGTCGTGTCCGCACCGGAGACGATGCGAACACTGCTCAGGGTGGCCGACGTCGTCCCGCCAGCGAGTTGGTAGATCGCAGGAGAGCCCGCCACACCGGAGTAGACACTGCCCCGCCCCAGGAAGGATCCGGTTCCCGAGCCGTCGGCATTCCCCCAAGTGGGAAAGCTCGTCGCCACCGCGGCCAGGCCGGAGGTGCCGTCAGCTGCGGTGATGGTGAGATTGGCCAGGAAGGCACGTCCTCCGGCCAGGGGTATCTCGATCGGATAGTTCGTCACCGAGCCGTAGTACGTTCCGCCGAAGTTGTACATACGGGTTGCGCGATTAGCTTCGGCATTCGAGATGCTGTTGTTTCTCGCCGTGGTCTGGTTCGTACTGTTCGCAGTGCCCTCGGCGGTGTAGTTGCCGTAGCTCGACCCCAACACGCTCTCGTAGATCATCCGCGTGGTGTAGTAGTAACGGTTACCTTGCGTGTAGTAGGTGGTCTCGGTGCTCATATGCTGGTACGCCGTCGTCACGCCCTCGAGGTTCAGCCAGCACAGTGAAGTCGCGTACGCCCCGGTGTTCGGATCGGCGAACGAGCAGCCGTCGCCGATGCTCAGCGCGCTCAGCTCCACGAGCGAAGCGGTGTTCTGGACGGTGATCTGGCTACCGGATTCGGGGAGGACGTCCTCCGCCAGCACTTCCTCGGGTGCCGGCGCGGATTCCTCGACGATCACCGGATCCGTCACATCACTCGGATCACTCGGCTTGGCGATGACCGTCGGGTCGGTGGAAGGCTCGGTCTCCTCCGGCTTCGGCTCAGCGGGAACCTCCGGTGATGGTGAGGGCGTCTCGGTCTCGACAGGTTCGTCCGTGACGACGTCGCCTTCGTCGACCGGAGCGGGCTCAGCGGCCTCGCTCTCCTCGACCTGAACAGGATCGGTGGCATCGTTCGATGATGCGGGTGCGATTGCAACGGGTGTAGGGGATTCCGCATCGTCGGCGCCAGCCAAGGGCAGATTCATCGCGGTCAACAACAGCCCCAGAGTGACGCCGATGACGCCGCGCAACAACGCGCGGCGTAATTCCCTGGCGCCCGGTTCGCGCCGCAACAACGACGGCACAGCACGATTACGGGCGTGCGGACAACGCACAGTCAAAGAACCCTCAGAATCTCCCGCCTCGTCCCCCAAAGACGAGTACTTTTCACACCCTATACATGCCTAGAGGGCCGTTTCAATCATTGCTCACGCTCGTACAGAGTTCGGCCCGAATGCTTTCCAGATGCAATTCAGGTCCCTGACGATCCGTGGTACGTCTCCGGTTAGCCGACGACTATCTGCCAGGCAAGGGTCGCCGCAGCGGCGGCCAGCAGGGCGGCCGGAGCCAGTATCTGAGCGATCCGCAGCTTCGGCGATGCGTTCCAGGATGCGCTCGCCAACGCGGCGATCGCGGGCAGCAGCACCAGCAGCAGGATCCACCACCACTGGCCGATCCCGTCCAGCCCGACCACCAGCCAGAGCAGACCGGCCACCACCGTCAGCCAGATGGCCGGCGGGCGCTCCACCTTGAGCAGCACCAGCGAAGCGGCGAAGGCCGCGGCGAACCCTGTCAGCATCAGCACGGCACCCCAGCCCAATGAGCAGGTCAGCGCCTGGTCGGCCGCGTCCTCGCTCAGCACCGGGCAGGCCAGCGGGTTGACGATCTGGTAGGCGACCAGGGCCAGCAAGCCACCGGCGATCGCCGCCAGCACGGTCGCCAGATAGCTCCAGGCGATCCGGTCCCCGAATGCCGGGCGTTCAGTGCTCACGACCGGAGCCTAGGCGACCAGTCTGTGAAGCCTGGCTCAGCGCTCCAGGAGGGAGCGCAGGACGTACTGCATGATGCCGCCGTGGCGGTAGTACTCCGCCTCCCCCGGCGTGTCGATCCGGACGATCGCCTCGAAGACGATCGGCTCGCCCTCACCCTGCGCGGTCACCGTCACGGTCGCCGGAGTGACCCCGTCGTTGAGGGCGGTGATGCCGCTCACCGAGAAGGTCTCGGTGCCGGTCAGGCCGAGCGAGTCGGCCGTCTGGCCCTCGGGGAACTGCAGCGGAAGCACGCCCATGCCGATCAGGTTCGAACGGTGGATCCGCTCGTAGCTCTCGGCGATGACGACCTTCACACCCAGCAGCGCGGTGCCCTTGGCCGCCCAGTCGCGCGAGGAGCCCGAGCCGTACTCCTTGCCGGTCAGCACCACCAGCGGGGTGCCGGCATCGGCGTAGCTCTGCGCGGCGTCGTAGACCGTTGTGACCGGGCCGTCGGGCTGCGTGAAGTCCCGAGTGAAACCGCCCTCGGTTCCCGGCGCGATCTGGTTGCGCAGCCGGATATTGGCGAAGGTGCCGCGGATCATCACTTCGTGGTTGCCACGCCGGGAACCGTAGGAGTTGAAGTCGTTGCGGGCCACGCCGTGCTCGGTGAGGTACCTGCCGGCCGGGCTGTCGAGCTTGATCGCACCGGCGGGCGAGATGTGGTCGGTGGTGACCGAATCGCCCCGCTTCAGCAGCACCCGGGCGCCGGCGATGTCGGTGACCGGCCGCTGGCTGTGCGGCATGTCGTCGAAGTTCGGCGGTTTGCGGACGTAGGTCGAAGCGCCGTCCCACTCGAAGGTGTCGCCCTCGGGGGTGGGCAGCGAGCGCCACGCATCGTCGCCGGCGAAGACGTCGGCATAGCGCGAGGTGAACATGTCGGAGCTGATCGAGGAGTTGATCACCTCGTCCACCTCGGCCTGGCTGGGCCAGATGTCGGCCAGGTAGACGTCGGTGCCGTCCGCGGCCTGGCCGAGCGGTTCGGTCGTCAGGTCGACGTCCATCCGTCCGGCCAGCGCGTAGGCCACCACCAACGGCGGGCTGGCCAGGTAGTTCATCTTGACGTCGGGGTTGATCCGGCCCTCGAAGTTGCGGTTGCCCGACAGGACGGAGGTCACGGCCAGGTCGTGGTCGTTGACCGCCTGCGAGACCTCGGGGATCAGCGGGCCGGAGTTGCCGATGCAGGTGGTGCAGCCGTAGCCGACCAGGTCGAAGTCGAGGGCATCCAGGTACTTGGTGAGGCCAGACTTCTCGTAGTAGTCGGTGACCACCTTCGAGCCGGGGGCGAGCGAGGTCTTCACCCACGGCTTGCGGGTGAGGCCCTTCTCGACCGCCTTCTTGGCCACCAGCGCCGCGCCGACCATCACCGACGGGTTGGAGGTATTGGTGCAGGAGGTGATCGCAGCGATCGTAACCGCGCCGTGGTCAAGGGTGAAGCTGGTGCCGTCGGCGAGGGTCACCTCGGTGGGACGGGAGGGACGACCGAGGCCGGTGCCGTGCTCGCCGTACTCGTGCGGGGCCGGGGCACCGTTCTCGCCGGAGTGGGCCGGCGCGTCCGAGGCCGGGAAGCTTTCGGCGACGGCCTCGTCGTAGCCCGTCTCGTCGTCGTCCACATAGGCGCGCAGCGCCTCGTTGAAGCCCTCCTTGGCGTGCGCGAGGATCACCCGATCCTGCGGCCGCTTCGGACCGGCGATGCTGGGCACGACGGTGGCCAGGTCGAGCTCGAGATACTCGGAGTAACGCGGCTCGACCGCCGCATCGTGCCACAGGCCCTGGGCGCGGGCGTAGGCCTCGACCAGGTCGAGCTGTTCGGCCGGACGTCCGGTCAGGCGCAGGTAGTCGATCGTCTTGTCGTCGATCGGGAAGATCGCGATGGTGGAGCCGTACTCGGGGCTCATGTTGCCGATCGTGGCCCGGTTGGCCAGCGGCACCTCGGAGACGCCGGTGCCGTAGAACTCGACGAACTTGCCGACCACCTTGTGCTGCCGCAGCATCTCGGTGATGGTCAGGACGAGGTCGGTGGCGGTGGTGCCCTCGGGCAGCTTGCCGCTCAGCTTGAAGCCGACCACCCGCGGGATCAGCATGCTCACCGGCTGGCCCAGCA
>JAIUOR010000060.1 GCA_020161795.1 Actinomycetota bacterium
CCCTGTCCCTATCAGCGGTCAGCCGACGCCACCAGGCCCAGCGACAACACCCCCCGGATCATGACCTCGACAGGGGCAGTAAGTCATACCGAGCCCGGTGACCGTAGCCCCCGCCATGAGGGCCACCAGCAAGGTAACGGGTGCTGCTGCGGTGATCAGGCGGACGGCCAGTTCTCGCCCTCGGGGAGGAGGCCGGTGACGACGTAGATGACGCGGGAGGCCATCAGCACGGCGTGGTCGGCGATCCGCTCGTAGTAGCGGCCCAGCAGGGCCACGTCCACGGCGGCTTCGACCGAGTAGGCCCAGTCCTTGCTCATCAGGACGCGGAACTGGCTCTTGCGCAGTTCGTCCATCTCCTCGTCGGATTCGGCCAGCTTGCCGGCGTCGTGGGCATTGCGCTCGCTCAGCGAGCGGGCGGCGGTGGCGACCATCTCGTCGGCCACCCGGGCCATCAGGGTGAAGTTCGGCACCAGGCCCTCGGGCACGGCGTGCTCGGGGTAGCGCAGCCGGGCGATCTTGGCGATGTGGGCGGAGAGATCGCCCATCCGGGCGAGATCGGCGACCATCCGCATCGCGGCCACCACCGTCCGCAGCTCACCGGCGACCGGCGCCTGGCGAGCCAGCAGCGAGAAGCACCGCACCTCCAGATCGTCGTGCAGGGCGTCGATCCTGGCGTCGGCGGAGATCACATCCTCGGCCTTGCCCAGGTCGGCGTCGAGCAACGCCGAGGTCGCCCCGCGCAGCGCGGCCTGCACCAGGCCGGTCATGTCGACCAGGTCGTCGACGACGGAATCGAGTGCTTCGTGATAGCTGTCACGCATACCGGGAGTTCCTCCTGCTGTGGGGTGCCCGAAGGCAACTAGGCACCACCCTAGAGACACGAGCGGCCGCTCCGGTGCGGGCGGGCCAACATTGGGTGAACAACGGATGAATCCTCGTCCCGAGGCCGGCTCAGGCGGCCATTCGGTGGATCGGCGCACGATCCCGGAGCCCCTAGACTCCGAGACATGTCGCCACTCGCCTGGATGCTCCTCGGGGTCGCCGGGGGGTTTGCCGCCGGTGCCGCCCTGATGTGGTGGACGCAGCGCACCCGCTCCGCGGAACGGGAATCGGCCGCTCTGGCCAGGGCACGGTTGCAGACCGTGGTGGATCAGCTTCATGCCGCCGTGGTGATTCTCGATCCCGACGGCACGGTGGCCGTCAGCAGCCGGCTGGCCCGCACCAGCGGCCTGGTGCGCAGCACGCAACTGCAATCCGAGCTGGTCGCCGGCGTCGCCGCGGAGATCGCCGGCACCCAGCGAACGGCGCAGGTCGAGGTCACCTTGCCGCGGACGCAGCGCGGGCCTGCCGTCGTCCTCGAACTCGAGGCCATCGCGCTGGCCGACGGCGGCGTCCTGCTCGCCGGCGAGGATCGTTCGGCGGATCAGCGGTTCACCGAGACGCGGCGCGACTTCGTCGCCAACGTCACCCACGAACTGAAGACCCCGGTGGGGGCGATGCTGCTGCTCGCAGAGGCGGTGGAGATCGCCGCGGACGATCCGGTGGCGGTGCGCGAGTTCGCCGGCCGGCTGACGACCGAATCGAATCGGCTCAACGACCTGGTCTCCGACATCCTGGCGTTGTCGCGGCTGCAGGCCGAGGATCCACTGCTGATGGCCGACCCGGTGTCGATCGACCAGGTGATCGACGACGCGGTGGCCAGGTGTCACGCCCAGGCCAAGCGCAATGAGGTCAGCGTCACCGTCGGTGGCCAGCGGGAGTTGCAGGTGCTGGGCGACGCCCGGCAGTTGGAGACCGCGGTGGCAAACCTGGTGCAGAACGCGATCGCCTACTCCGAGGCGGGAGCGCGCGTCGTGATCACCGCCTCCTGCGACGGCGACGCGGTCTCGATCAGGGTCTCCGACAACGGAATCGGCATCAGCCAGGCCGACCTGGAGCGCGTCTTCGAGCGGTTCTACCGGGTGGACGCCGGCCGCTCCCGCGCCAGCGGCGGAACCGGGCTGGGGCTGTCGATCGTCAAGCACGTCGCCACGGCGCACGGCGGCGACGTGTCGGCCTGGAGCCGGCTCGGCCAGGGATCCACCTTCACTCTCACGCTTCCCCTGGAAAGGAACCAGCCATGACGCGGATCCTCATCATCGAGGACGAAGCCAGCTACCGCGAGACGCTCGGGTTCATGCTGCGGCGGGAGGGCTTCGAGGTCGTCGAGGCGCCCGACGGCGCCAGCGGGCTGGCGAGCTACGCCCGCACCGGCGCCGATCTGGTGCTGCTCGATCTGATGATGCCCGGCATGCCCGGCACCGAGGTCTGCCGGCAGTTGCGGGCGGCCGGCAACGTCCCGATCATCATGGTGACCGCCCGGGATTCCGAGGTGGACATCGTGGTGGGGCTCGAACTCGGCGCCGACGACTACATGACCAAGCCGTTCAGCCACCGTGAACTCGTCGCCCGGATCCGGGCCGTGCTCCGCCGGGGCGCCGATCTCGACCTGGCTCCCGACGTGCTGGAGGCCGGCGGCGTGCGGATGGACGTCGAGCGGCACGAGCTGACCGTCCGGGGCGAGCGGGTGGTGCTGGCGCTGAAGGAGTTCGAGCTGCTGGAACTGCTGCTCCGCAACGCCGGCCGGGTCCTCACCCGCGGCCAGCTGATCGACCGCGTCTGGGGCCCCGACTACGTGGGCGACACCAAGACGCTGGACGTCCACGTCAAGCGCCTGCGGGGCAAGATCGAGGAGAACCCCGCCGATCCGGTCCTGCTGCTCACGGTCCGGGGCCTGGGTTACCGCTTCGAGGGATAGCCCTCGCGTCCGACGTTTCCCCGATGGGCAACGAGGGTCCGTCGCCCCACTAGGCTGGTGGTCCGTGACCGACTTCACCGTCTTCTCCGGCCATGCCCATCGCGCGTTCGCTACCGAGATGTGCGAGAGCCTGGGTGTGGAGCTCGCTCCCTCGCGGCTGTCCCGATTCTCCAACGACTGCCTGCAGGTGCAGTTGCGGGCGAACTGCCGCCGCCGCGACATCTACATCGTGCAGCCGCTGATCCCGCCGGTGCAGGAGAACCTGATGGAGCTCCTGATGATGGTGGACGCCGCCCGCGGCGCCTCCGCCGCCCAGGTCACGGCGGTCATCCCGCACTACGCCTACGCGCGCTCGGACAAGAAGGACGCGCCGCGCATCTCGATCGGCGGACGCCTGGTGGCCGATCTGATCCATACTGCCGGGGCGAACCGGGTGCTCACCATGGCCCTGCACGCCCAGCAGGTACACGGCTTCTTCTCGATGCCGGTCGACCAGCTCACCGCGCTCCCGGTACTCGCCGAGCACTTCCGCAACCGCGATCTCTCCAACACCGTCGTGGTGTCGCCGGACTTCGGCAATGCCAAGGATGCCGGGCGGTTCGCCCGGGCGCTGGGGGTGGGCGTGGCCGCCGGCTCCAAGCAGCGGCTGGCCGACGACCAGGTGGTGATCGACACGATCGTGGGCGACGTCGCCGGGAAGGACATCATCGTCCTGGACGACGAGATCGCCACCGCCGGCTCGATCATCGAACTGGTGGACGCGGTCAGCTCGTACAACGTGCGGTCGATCGCCGTCGCCTGCACCCACGGGCTCTTCACCGGCTCGGCGGTGGAACGCCTGAACGCGTGCTCGGCCATCGACGAGATCGTCAGCACGAACACCGTGCCCGCTCCCGAGGGCCTCGACAAGCTCACGGTCTGCTCGGTGGCGCCGCTGTTCGCCGAGACCCTGCAGCGCATCAACAGCGGCGAGTCGGTCAGCAGCCTGTTCTCCAGCGAGGACACCTACGGCTGACGTTCCTGCTCCCGCCAGTTGCCGAGCGGGGCCCCGGAGGCAGAGTCAACACCCCTTGTCAACCCCCAAACCAGCGTGTGGCTAGCGCAAACACCTGTCGGGGCAGGGGGATCGCGTGCTATGATGGGAGACCTGCGAAAGGGGTCACAGTAGCAATGACGTTCACGATCGGTGAAACGGTGGTCTACCCCAATCATGGCGCGGCGGTCATCGAAGCAATGGAGACCCGCACCATCAAAGGCGAGGACAGGCTCTACCTGGTCCTGCGGATTGTCAGCCAGAACGATCTGGTGGTCAGGGTTCCCGCATGCAATCTCGACCTGGTCGGGGTGCGTGACGTGGTCGACGCAGACGGGCTGGAGCGGGTCTTCGGAGTGCTCCGGGCGCCGCATGTCGAGGAGCCGACCAACTGGTCGCGTCGCTACAAGGCCAACCTGGAGAAGCTGCACTCCGGCAATGTGATGAAGGTCGCCGAGGTCGTGCGCGACCTGTGGCGCCGTGAGCGCGACCGCGGTCTCTCCGCGGGCGAGAAGCGGATGCTGGCCAAGGCCCGGCAGATCCTGGTCTCCGAACTGGCGCTGGCCGAGAAGGTCGAAGAGGATCGCGCCGAAGTGCTGCTGGACGAGGTTCTCGCCTCCTAGAAAACCGCTCCACCGGAGCGTCGCTGGGCGTCTCTTAACCTCAGGTCTGCAGATTTCTGCATTTCAAATCTGTTGGCTGGTCAAAGTTGCGTATTCGGGCCTAGTCTGCGGCCATGGCAGTTACCTCCAAAGAACTGGCGACCGACGCGCTGCGCCAGATGTGGCAGATACGTCTGTTCGAAGAAGCAGTCGAAGATCTCTACGGCCGCGGCATGATGCATGGCACGATGCACCTCTCGATCGGAGAGGAAGCGGTACCGGTGGGAGCGCTGCGACACTTCCGCGAGGGTGACGCGCTCACCTCGACCCATCGCGGCCACGGCCACTGCATCGCCGGTGGCGCCGACCTCGGCCGGATGATGGCTGAGCTGCTGGCCAAGGACAATGGTTACTGCCGCGGCCGCGGCGGCTCGATGCACATCGCCGACGTGGCCACCGGAAACCTGGGTGCCAACGGCATCGTGGGCGGCGGCGTCCCGATCGCGGCCGGCGCGGCGCTCTCGCAGAAGATGCGGGGCACCGACAACGTCACCATCTGCTTCCACGGCGACGGCTCGGTCGGCGAGGGCGCCTGGCACGAGGCGCTGACCCTGGCCTCGATGTGGGATCTCCCGGTCGTCTTCCTCTGCGAGAACAACCAGTACGGCATGTCGATGCCGGCCAGCAAGGCGTTCAAGGTCGAGCACATCAGCGAGAAGGCCACCGCCTACGGCATTCCGGGCGAGACGGTCGACGGCAACGACCTGGAGGCGGTCGCCGAGGTGGTCGGACGCGCTGTCGAGCGCGCTCGCCGTGGCGAGGGCCCCACCCTGGTCGAGGCGCTCACCTACCGCTGGCGCGGCCACTCCAAGTCGGACAAGAACCTCTACCGCACCAAGGCCGAGATCGCCGAGTGGCGCGATCGCGATCCGATCGCCCGGTACGCCCACGACCTGCTCGAGGACGAGGTGCTCACCCAGGAGGAACTGGACGCCATCCAGGCCGCCGCCCGCCAGGACATCCGCGATGCGGTGGTCTTCGGCACCAAGGGCGCCGAGCCCACCGTGGAGGAGATGCTTGCCGGGGTCTACGCCCCGACCCCCGAGGAGGTGCAGGCATGAGCCGCACGATGACCTACGCCGAGGCCGTGCGGGAAGCCATGGCCCTGGCGATGACCCGGGATGAGCGGGTCTTCCTGATGGGGGAGGACGTCGGCATCTACGGCGGCGCCTTCGGCGTCGAGAACGACCTCTACGAGCGCTTCGGGACCGATCGGGTGCGCGACACCACCATCTCCGAGCTGGGGATCGTGGGCATGGGCGTGGGCGCGGCGTTGATGGGGATGCGGCCGATCGTCGAGATCCAGTTCTCCGACTTCACCGCGCAGGCGATGGACCAGATCGTCAACCAGGCGGCGAAGCTGCACTTCATGGTGGGCGGCCAGGCGAATGTGCCGCTGGTGATCCGCGCTCCCGGTGGTTCCGGGACGGGCGCGGCCGCGCAGCACTCCCAGTCGCTGGAGGCGTGGTTCGCCCACGTGCCCGGCCTCAAGGTCGTGATGCCGTCGGACGCCACCGACGCCGCGTCACTGCTGCTCGCCGCGCTGAACGATCCGAACCCGGTCATCGTGCTGGAGCACAAGCTCCTCTACAAGCAGAGCTTCGAGGTTCCCGACGAGTTCCCGGTGGCGCGCCTGGGCGAGGGCCGCAAGGTCACCGAGGGCACCGATCTGACCATCGTCGCCACCTCGATCGAGGTTCAGCGGTCGGTGGAGGCCGCGAAGATCCTGGCCGAGCGGGGGATCAGCGTCGAGGTGATCGACCCGCGCACCATCCGGCCGCTGGACACCGCGCTGATTCTGGAATCCGTGGAGAAGACCGGACGGGTGCTGCTGGTGCAGGAGGCCGCCAAGTTCGGCGGCTACATGGCCGAGGTCTCCGCGACCATCACGGAATCGGAGGTGTTCGGCGCGCTGCAGGCGCCGGTGAAGCGGCTCTGCGGCCTCGACGTGCCGATTCCCTACAACCCGAACCTGGAGCGGGCAGCGGTACCGCAGGTCGAAGACATCGTGGAGGCCGCGGCCTCCCTCGTCGAGGCTTGGTGATCGTATGCCTCGGATTCCACTGAACATGCCGAAGATGTCCATGACCATGGAGTTCGGCACCCTGGTGGAGTGGCTGGTCGACGTCGGCGGCCAGGTGCGCAATGGTGACGCGATCGCGGTGGTCACCACCGACAAGGTCGACATGGAGGTCGAATCGGTGGTGGACGGCACCCTCGAAGAGGTGCTGGCCGAGCCCGGCGACGAAGTGCCGGTCGGGCAACCGATCGCCTACCTGATGAGTGAGGCCGAGGATCTGCTCGGCGACCTGTTCGCGGGGGCGCCCGAGCCGGAGGTCGCCGCGGCACCGGCTGCCGAGGCCGCCCCGGCCGTCGCCGCTGCGGCGCCGGTCGCCGTCGCCGGTGACTCCACCGAACGTCCGCGCGTGGTGCCGTTGGCCCGTCGGCTCGCGGCCGAGGCCGGGATCGATCTGCACGAGGTCACGCCCAGCGGGCCGGGCCTCACCATTCGCGCCCGCGACGTCCGCGACGCGATCGCCGCCCGTCAGGCTGCTCCGGCGGCGCCTGCTGCGGCCCCGGCCGCCACTGCCGCGCCGGTTCAGTCAGCACCGGCTCCCACCGAGCCCGGAGCGCTGCTGGGTGACGCCAAGACCCGTCGGATGCGGATCGCGACCGCCAAGGTGATGGACGCGACCGCGGTGATCCCGCAGTTCACCGCCTACCGGGTGCTCGATCTCAGCCGGCTGGCGAAGGCCCGCAAGGCCTCGCTGCAGGGGGTCAGCTGGACATCGATTCTCGTCCGCGCCTACGCGATGGTGCTGCGCGAGTACCCGCAACTGAACGGGTTCTGGACCAGCCAGGGTGTGCAGGGCAATGCCCATGTCGGCGTTTCGCTGGCGGTGGATACCCCCACCGGCCTGCTCGCGCCCGTGCTCGCCGACCCCGACAAGGTCACCCTGCGCGAACTCGATCGACAGGTGCGCGAACTGGCGGTGGCGGCCCGGAACGGCCAGATCACCTCGGCCCAGCTCAGCGGAGGCACCGGAACGGTGTCCAATCTGGGCGGCATGGGCGTCGACAGATTCAATGCCCTGCTCACACCCCCGCAGTCGACGGCCCTTTCTTTGGGTGCGGTCGCGACCCGGCCGGTATTTTCCGAAGACGGCGGCGTGGCGCCGCAGGTCTGCTGCGAAGTCGGCCTCACAATCGACCATCGGACAGCCGATGGCGCGGATGCTGCCAGAGCCCTGCAAACCATGCAGGAGTTCTTGGAGGATCCGTTCCTGCTACTCGCGTAGCAGGATTACGACAGGAGAGAAAATGAAGCGAGTGCTCATTATCTGCGGCACAGGGATCGCGACATCTACGGTGGTTGCCATCAAGGTGAAGGATCACCTCGCAGCAGTTGGCATTCCTGCCGTTGTCGAACAGGGCAAGGTCATGGACCTGGTTCGTGGGGAAGTCAATGCCGATCTGATCGTGGCAACGACGGATGTTCCGGAATCGGTGACGATTCCGGTTGTGCGAGCCCTGGCATTGATCACGGGATTCGGAGAGGAGTCGGTGTTCGAAGAGATCGATTCTCATCTCGCGTAGCACCCGGTTCCCAACCGGGTGGTCGCAACACAGACACCCCCGAAGTATTTTGATTACGCCTTTTTCAAGGCGCTCATTCGTTCGAAGGAGAACACCTCATGCAAGGAATACTTGAGGCAATTTCGTCGTATATCACCACGCTTGGCCCAAGCGTCGTGCTGCCGATTCTCATCACCCTCTTCGGCCTCGCCCTCGGTCTGAAGTTCGGCAAGGCATTCCGCGCCGGCCTGACCATCGGCATCGGCTTCATCGGCATCAACCTCGTGCTCGGCCTGCTCGGCGGCCAGGTCGGCCCGGCCGCCCAGGCGATGGCCACCAACTTCGGTGTCCAGCTCTCGATCGTGGATGTCGGTTGGCCGTCGTCGGCGGCGATCGCCTTTGGCTCCACCATCGGTGCGATCATCATTCCGCTCGGCCTGCTGGTGAACGTCATCCTGCTGCTCACCGGCCTGACCCGCACCCTGGACATCGACCTGTGGAACTACTGGCACTCGGCACTGATCGGCGCGCTGGTGGGCGCGTTGACGGGCAACTTCTGGCTCGGCATCCTGTCGGCCGCCGTCCACCTGGCCGTCATCCTGTCGATGGGCGACATCACAGCTCCGGTGGTGCAGAAGTACTTCAAGCTGCCTGACATCTCGTTCCCGCACGGCACCTCGGCGCCGTACGGCCTGCTCGCCTTCCCGCTGAACTGGCTCTTCGACCGGATCCCCGGCCTGAAGAACTGGGACGCGACGCCCGAGGGCATCCAGAAGCGGTTCGGCATCTTCGGCGAGTCCCTGATGATGGGCCTCATCCTCGGTCTGGTCATCGGCGTGATGGCCTTCCCGTTCCAGAACCCGGCTGAGGACATCGCCAAGATCCTGATCCTGGCCGTCTCGCTGGCCGCAGCGATGTTCCTGCTGCCGCGCATGGTGGGCATCCTGATGGAGGGCCTGATGCCGATCTCCGAGGCCGCGCGCGTCTTCGTCCAGAAGAAGTTCCCCGGCCGCAAGTTCTACATCGGCCTCGACTCCGCCGTCGCCGTCGGTCAGCCTTCGGTGATCGCCACCTCGCTGATCATGGTCCCGATCACCCTGGTGCTGGCCATCGTGCTCGCCCCGCTGGGCAACCAGGTGCTGCCGCTGGTCGACCTTGCCACGCTGCCCTTCATCGTGGCCGTGATGGTCGCGGTCTTCCGTGGCAACATCGTCCGCTCCATCATCGGCGGCTCGATCCTGGTCGCGCTCGGCCTCTTCATCGCCACCTGGATCGCTCCGGCGTTCACCAAGATCGCGGTCGATTCCGGCTTCCAGCTGGGCGAGGGCCAGACCGTGATCTCGTCGCTGGTCGACGGCGCCAACCCGATGACCGGCCTGTTCATGGCGGCCGGCAACGGCGGTACCATCGGCGTCATCGTGGCCTCGGTGGTCTGCCTGGCCTTCGTGGTGACCACGAAGATCATGCTGGATCGTCGCGACAAGAAGCAGGAAGCTGCCGCCGAGACGGCGACGCAGGCCTGACGAAAGGAATCATGAGGATGGCTGAAGGGACACTGGCCCTGCTGCCGGGCTGCGCGCTGCCGCAGCTCCACGCATCGACCGATGAAGAGGTGTTGACGGCCCTGGCCGAGGCCGCCGTCGCGGCGGGGCATGCCCAGCCGTCGCTGGTGGCAGCGGTGATCCAGCGGGAGAAGTCGTACCCGACCGGGCTGCCGACACCGATCCCTTCAGCCATCCCCCATACCGATGCCGTGCACGTGATCCACTCCGGATTGGGGGTGGCCACGCTCGCCGAACCGGTCGACTTCGGCCAGATGGCGACCAGCGGCACGACCGTTTCGGCCCGGTTGGTGGTCATGCTCTTCGTGACCGAACCGGCCGCGCAGGTGGGCGCCCTGCAGCAGGTGCTCGCCCGGCTGGGGGACGTCGAAGGGATCCAGCGGTTGCTCGACCACGCCGAGGCCGAAGGCTTCGACGAGGCCGTGACCGCATGGCTTAACGGCTGATTCTCGCCAGCCGCGATCGGCGGCATGGGAAGGGGAAAGAGTGCCATCGCCGCGCTCACTCGACCTGCTGGTAAGGGCGGCCCAACTCTATTACGAGGAGGGCCGCTCTCAGCATGAGGTGGCCGCCGCGATCGGGGTGTCCGGATCGTCGGTCTCGCGCATCCTCGCCGCAGCGCGCGAGCAGGGCATCGTCGTGATCACGGTGCGGGATCCCCGGCGGGTGGTGCGGCGCGAGGCGTGCCTGGAAGTCCGGCTCGCCGAGCGATTCGGATTGTCCGAGGTTCGCGTGGCCACCGTCCCGAACGGCGTCCGGACGATCGACGCCGCGGCGGTGCTGGCCGCCCGGTTCTTCGCCGAGCGCGTGGAAGGGCTCCGGCGGGTCGGGCTGGGCTGGGGCGTCACCGTCGACAGATTCGCCGAACTGATGGAACTCGAGTCGGTGCACCCCTCGCTGACGATCTGTCCGTTGGTAGGTGGGCTACCCACCGATGTCGGCCCGGCCGGCAATACGTCCATGGAGGTGCTGGCCACCCGCGCCGGCGCGACCTCCTACCGCTTCGAGTCGCCGGCTGTGGTGGAATCCCGGCAGACCTGGGCCGCGCTGCAGCGGGAGTCGTCCATCACGGCCGCGATCCGGCGGGCCGAACTGGTCGAGTTCGCCATGGTGGGTATCGGCTGCTACGGCCAGAACAATGCGCGCCGGGTGGTGTCGGCCATGCGCCTGACTCCCCGCGAGGCGCACCAGTTGTCCTCGCAGTCCCCGGCCGGCGACATCTGCGGCCGATTCTTCGACATCGAGGGCCGTCCGCTCGGGTTGCCCACCCTGGAGCGCGTGATCGGGGTCTCGCTCGACCAGTTGCGGAAGGTCCCCAAGGTCGTCGCCGTGGCCGCCGGCGCGGAGAAGTCACCCGGAGTCCTGGGTGCCCTGCGCACGGGCGTGCTTGACGGGATCGTGCTCGACGAGAAGTTGGCGCTCGCCGTGCTCGAGTTGGCGGACGCGGTGCCTATTCGCCCATGACCACGACCTGGCAACGGCGCTGCCGCGGCCGGGCCCGGTCGAAGTCGACGAAGTACACGTACCCGGTCAGCCCGAAGGCCAGCTTGCCCTCGGTCACCGCGAACACCTGACTCGAGCCGAGCAGCGTCGCCTTCAGGTGGGCATCGGCGTTGAGCAGCAGGGTGCGATCACCGCCCGGCAGCCAGGTGTCGGCATCCGGCCAGGTGGCCACGTCGGCGAAGTGCTCCGGACCGGGGTAGCGGTACTCACCCTCCGGCGGGAGCGCGGTCTGGTTCGGGATCATCCGCTCCAGAACGTCGTCCAGGTCGGCCTGCAGGAACTCGGTGCCGTCGGGCAGCCGGTCGTGCACGAACTCCTCGAAGAAGACCGAGCAGGTGGTGTGCGGCGAGATCACCGTGCAGGTGCCTGTGGTGATGCCGCTGGCGGCCACGGCCGCAGCCACCTCGTCGGTGACGTTGACGTAGGTGGGACGCCCGCCGTGGGACTGGACCGGGAAGGTCGCGAAGTGGACGGTCACGGTCGTCACTTTCCGGAGTCCGCGAGCGTCCGGATGAAGCTCGACACCTCGGCCTCGACCGCCCTGGTCGCGGCGACCGCCACGCTGGGGAACAGCAGGACGTCGGGATCGGCGGTCACCTCGCGGGCGGCGTCCATCGCCACCTTCGCCCCGTAGGTGTAGTAGTTGATCTTGCGCACCCCGTGCTCGATGCAGCGGCGGTACTCCTCGTCGCTGAGGCCCGAACCGCCATGCATGACCAGCGGGACCCCGGCGGCGTCCACCAACTCGGTGATCAGCGGGTAGCTGAGGTGGGGCTCGCGGTGGTACATGCCGTGAACCGTGCCGAAGGAGGCCGCCAGCGCCCCGACCCCGGTACGGGCGACGAACTCGCGGGCCTGCTCCGGATCGGTGTAGAGGGCCTCGTCGGCGATCCCCTGATCCGGGTCGCCGTTCTCATTGCCGAGCATGACGCCCAGTTCGCCCTCGACCCCGAACCCGCGGCCGGCCGCCAGTTCGACCACCTCGCGGGTGCGTGCCACGTTCTCCTCGAAGGGGAGCCGGGAGCCGTCGAACATGGCGGAGTTGAAGCCTGCCTCGAAGCCGCGGGCGATGTAGTCGATGTCCTCCCCGTGATCGACGTGGATCACGAACGGGCACTCGCTCCGGCTGGCGAGCGCGACCATCGCCGCGCCGATGTCCTCGATCGACACGACCTGCTCGTGCACCTGGGCGTGCTGCAGGATGACCGGCACGCCGATCCGCTCGGCCGCGGCGATGGTGGCGGTCAGTGCCTCGAAGAAGGGCGTGTTGACGGCGGCGATGGCGATGCCGTGCCGCTCGCCGTAGGAGAGGGCTTCGGACAAACCGATGATCATGGGCTGGATCCTTACTGGCTGGTGGTGTGCGGTGCGGTGGTCTGGGAGTCGCGGAAGGCCGCTACGGCACCCGCCATGTCGGTCAGGACGGCTCGCCAGTCGGGTGCCTGGACGATGCCGCTGGTACCGCCCGAGCCGTCGGCGCCGGCCTCGAGCACCCGGGTGATGTCGGCGCCGCAGGTCACCCCGGCGGCGGCGATGACGCGGATCGACGGGTCGATGCCCTTGACGGCCTCGATCGAGTCGCGGACGTAACCGGTGTCGCCCATCTGCCCGGTGCCGATCAGGGCGGTCGGCTCGCAGATCATGGCCGCCGGGCCGAAGTGCGCCAGCGCCTGGCACTGCCGGATCGAATCGGCGCAGACGATGGTGGCCAGACCCACCTCGTCTGCCCGGCGCATGGTGGCGTCGAGTTCGGCCAGCGTCAGCGGGTGCTCGGCGTGGTTGAGCACGACGGCCCTGGCGCCCGCCTCGACCAGCGCCTCGGGGAGGATGTAGCCCATCCCGCGGCCGAGGGTGATCGGATCCATGTGCTGCGCGGTCACCAGGAGGCGGCTCGTCTGAGCCGCGAGCTGGGCGAGGTTGACGTGCTGCGCGGTGAAGATGATGTCGATGTCGAGCCGGCCGGCGAGCTCATCGGCGATGGCCGCGAGGCGCAGGGTGTCGGCTCCGGTCAGGTAGGCCTTGGGGTTGATGCTGAGAAAGGGTGTCCGAATGGGCGGGAGCATTACTGCCTCTCGTGGGCAACATTTGCAAATATCTGCATTAACTACGGAAATATCTTCACAATGAATAATACGTCCGGAATTGCTCCGGGTGCAAAAGGGTGGCGGGGCCTTCCCCACCTACGATGCGGCCGATCGGACCCGGGAAGTTGGCCGCCTGGCTATGATTTGGCTGGCGACGGGCAGTCGATGCCGCGTGGATCCGCGGGTGGGCATTTGCCTTGCATCGCCGGGGTTGGAGGTCACCATGCGGGCGCCACGGAGCCACGAGATGCTGGTCCGGGCCGCGCGCCTCTACTACCTCGAGGACATGTCGCAGGGTGACATCGCCAAGGCCCTCGGTCTCTCCCGCTCCAGCATCTCGCGCATGCTGACCGCCGCCCGGGAGCGGGGGATCGTCGAGATCCGGATCCATGTGCCCGGTGTGCTCACCCGCGTCCCCGATCTCGAGTCCGCGCTCTGCGGGGCCTTTCCCATCCGGGCCGCGACCGTCGTCGCGCGGGTGAAGTCGCGCGCTCCGATCGATCTGGTGGGCGAGGCCGCCGCGCAGGTCTTCGACGAGCGGGCACCGCACCTGACCGCGTTCGGCATCAGCTGGGGGCTGACGGTCGACAGGTTCGTCGAGCAGGTGCCGGTGGCGCCCGTCCACCGGGCACTGGTGATCTGCCCGCTGTCCGGGGGGCAGCCCTCGGATACCGGCCGGGCCGGCCATACCGCGATGGAGGTGCTGGCCGAGCACACCGGCGCCACCTCCTTCCGCTTCGAATGCCCGGCGGTCGTGGAGTCGCGTCAGACCTGGAGCGCCCTGAGCCGGGAATCCTCGATCGTGAATGCGATCCGGCGCGCCTGCCAGGTGGAGTTCGCTGTGGTGGGCATCGGTTCGGCCGGTCAGCACAACTCGCGCCGGGTGGCGGCAGCGATGCGGCTCAGCGAGGCGGAATCCCGTGAGTTCACCGACCAGGAGCCAGCCGGCGACATCTGCGGCCGGTTCTACGACATCGACGGCCGGGAACTCGGCCTGCCCACCTCGGAGCGAGTGATCGGCATCTCGCTGGATCAGCTGCGCGCCGTCCCGGAGGTGATGGGGCTGGCCGCCGGGGTGGAGAAGGCGAAGGGCGTGGTCGGTGCGCTGCGCACCCGGACGCTCGATTCGATCGTGGTCGATGAGGATCTGGCGCGGGCCGTTCTGGAGATCGTCGGGGGGTGACGCCGCCTGCCCCGGCGGGCCACGGAGCCGCGGGCGTGTCTGGCATAGTTGGGCCGTGCCTGAACCCGTTGTAGCCGTTGTCGTCGCCGCCGGGCTGGGCCGTCGCTACGGGGGTACGAAGCCGAAGCAGACGCTGCGGATCGTGGGACGCGCGGTGGTGGCGATGGCCGTGGAGGCCCTGGCTGCCGGTGGCTGCACGCACGCCGTCGTGGTGATCAACGGCAAGACCGGCCATCTGTTCAAGGCGGCCCTGGAGGGGCTCCCGATCCCCGTCCTCACCACGCCCGGCGGGGATACCCGCCAGGAGTCGGTGGTGAAGGGGCTGGAGGTCATCCGCGCCGATCCGGAGTTGGCGCGGGCTGAGGTCGTGCTGGTGCACGATGCCGTCCGTCCGATGGTGCCCGCCCACGTCACCGAGGGTGTGATCACCGCCGTCCGCGAGGGCGCCGTGGCGGTGGCTCCGGTGGTGAAGGTCGCGGACACGATGCGGATGATCGAACTCGACGAGGAGGCTTCCCGGGTGGTCGACCGCTCGCGGCTGCGGGCGGTGCAGACCCCCCAGGGCTTCCGGCTCGACGTGCTGCTGGATTGCCATGACCGCGCCGGGGTCGACGGCGTCACGGTCACCGACGACGTCTCCTGTTGCGAGCACTACGGCCACCAGGTGACGCTGGTCTCCGGTTCGCCGATGGCGCTGAAGATCACCGAGCCGCAGGATCTCACCATCGCGCGCGCGATGTGGCGGATGCGCGCCACCTTCGGCCATCACTCCGGCCGGAGGTTCTGGCGGCACTGGAGCCTGCGGCGGCCGGGGTCATGAGCCTGAGGGTCGGCATCGGGAGCGATGTCCACGCCTTCGCGACGGGCGTCCCGCTGCACGTGGCGGGCCTGCACTTCCCGGACGAGCCGGCCGGGCTGGCCGGTCACTCCGACGGCGACGTCGCCTGTCACGCCGCGGTGGACGCCCTGCTGTCGGCGGCCGGCCTGGGCGACATCGGCAGCCGGTTCGGCACCGCCGACCCGGCCTGGGCCGGCGCGCCCGGAGTGGCCTTCCTGGCCGAGACCGTGCGGCTGCTGGACGAGGCCGGGTTCACCGTGGTGAACCTGGCGATCCAGGTGATCGGGAACCGTCCCAAGCTGGCCCCGCGGCGCGCCGAGGCTGAGGCCGTGCTGACCGCGGCCGTCGGGGCGCCGGTGAGCGTCTCGGGCACCACCACCGACGGTCTCGGCCTGACCGGTCGCGGCGAAGGGGTGGCGGCGATCGCCACCGCGCTCATCGCCGTCCGCTAGCGAACCTGCTTGTTGGGCACCACCCAGGTATTGCACACGCCCACCTGGCTCTCGGCCTGGCCGGTGCGGAACCAGCGCTGCCGGTTGGCGCCCTGGCCGTGGTCCCCGTCGTAGTTGGGCTGCCCGGTGAGCACGTCGTCGCCGATGGCGTAGCTGACGTCGCTCAGCGCGGCGCGTTCGCCCTGGGTCATCTGGGAGGCGTCCGCCACCGCGCCGAGGAACATGCCGGAGAAGCAGTCGGCCTGCTGTTCCGAGCGGCGGGTCATCCAGATCGCGTCCTTGGCCTCCAACTGCTGCTCGAAGGCGATGGACGAGATCAGGATGCCGCTGCGGGCCTGGATGGCGTGGCCGAACTCGTGGCCGATCACGTTGTCGGCCAGGAAGGGGTTGGAGATGACCTCGGGGGTGTTGCCGAACACGTGATGGAGGTTGGTCGCGTAGTAGACCCGCTGATCGCCGGAGCAGTAGACCGCGTTGTACAGCTCCAGTTCACCGCAGGCGGTCGTGATGGGCTGGGAGTAGACCGTCACCGGGGGCCGCGGCATCTGGAAGCCGGCGCGTTCCATCGGCGCCAGCCACACCATGGTCAGGCAGGCGGTGAGGTTGTTGAGGTGGGTCTCCAGTTCGTCCGGATCGGCGGCGGAGACGTCGATCCTCCCCAGCGCGCAATCGGTGGGCACCGCGACGGACTGGGAGTAGAGCGCGTTGTTCACCAGCCACTGCTCGGCCTGCTCGTAGGTCTCCGGCATCGGCAGCGGCGGCGGGTCGAAGTCGGGTTCGGGGACGACGCCCGCCGGCACCGAAGGCTGGACGGGGGTGGTGGGGGTTCCGCCCGGCGGCTCGACGGGTGCCACCGGTGGCACGACCGGAGGTTCGACCGGCGTGATCGGTGGCTGCCCCGGAGCCGGGGAGGTGTCGACCAGGTCGTCGGAGAACAGGAAGCTCATCAGGCTCATGAAGAAGAATCCGACGACGACCGCCGCGATCAGACCGATGAGCACCGCGCGCACCGGGTTACCGCCACGCCGGGGTGGCTGCGGGGGAGGGTAGCCCATGCCGCCCTGGGGCACGCGGCCGGCCGGCACGCCGTAGGGGCCCGCCTGTTGGTATCCGGCCGGCTGGTACCCGGCCGGCGGCTGCCCCCAGGTCGGCTGCTGGCCCCAGGGCTGTTGAGGCTGCTGCCATTGCTGCCGGCTGCCCGGTTGCCCCCACTGTTGCTGCGTCACGGGAACCAGGGTAGCCAGGTGATGCCGAACTCCCCAGTGGGTAACCATCGGGCATCGCCCGGGCGAGGCGCGGGCACTACGCTGGGGTCCGCCGGCCCAGCCGAGGGGCCCTGTCGCTGTGAGGACGATGCCGTGAGGAACCCGACGCGCATATTGACGGTGCTGCTCTCCGGGCTGGTCGCCTGGCTGGCGATGGGCACCCCAGCGCACGCCGCCGAGACCATCGACAGCTACGTCGTGTCGGCGACGGTCGAAGCCGACGGCACCCTCCGTGTGAACGCGACGATCACGCTGGCCGATCCGCCGGACACCCTGACGCAGAGCTTCGGCACTACCGCCCGCACCACGGACAGCCGCGAGTACCGGTTCGAGATCGGTGAGGTCACCGCGACCTCGGGCGGCACGCCGCTGACACCGACCGTCACCGCTGGTGAGGGCCGGACCACGGTGGGCGTTCCGACCGCCGGGCTGACCACCCCGATCGAGCTCTCCTACTCGGTGCGCGGCGCGGCGATGGCGGCGGCCGACGGCAGCACCGTGGTGGCCTGGCCGGTGGTGCAGGGCCTGGAGCTGCCCGTCAGCACCGTGGACGTCACGATCTCGGTACCCGGGCCGTTCAGCTCGGTCGACTGCGCGGCAGGCGATCCGACGGCGCCGGGGGCCTGCACCTACTTCGCCGGCGGTACCCACGACAACCCGCTGCCGGTCTTCCACCACGAGGGCCTGGCGGCGGGCAACATGGTCGCTGCCACGCTGCGCTTCCCGGCCGGGGCGGTGGCTGTCAACGAGGATCTGCGGACGCTATGGACCCTGGATCGCGCCTTCTCCACCGGCCCGGCCGAACTGCTCAGCGCGCTGGCGCTGCTGATCCTGGGCGGGCTGGCGGTCTGGCTGGCCCACCGCCGGGTGGGACGGGACGCCGCGGGTGCGGCGCTCCCCACCCGGATCGCCGAATTCGCGCCGGTGGGCGAGGGTGAGAGTGAGTTCCGGGTGCTGGAGGCCGTCCGGCCGGGCCAGGTCGGAACCGTGCTGGACGAGCATGTCGATCCGGTCGACCTGACCGCCTCCGTCCTCGATCTGGCGGTTCGCGGGCATCTGCGGATCCACGAGCTGGAACGGGCCTCGGCGCACGCCGCCACCGACTGGTCGTTCGAGCGCCTCGACAGCGACGAGCCGCT
The DNA here is from genome assembly GCA_020161795.1 of Actinomycetota bacterium. Classification (GTDB taxonomy): domain Bacteria; phylum Actinomycetota; class Actinomycetes; order Propionibacteriales; family Propionibacteriaceae; genus Propionicimonas. Next base: position 18,095 of record JAIUOR010000060.1, read on the forward strand.
GGCCGGCTACGAGCAGACCCTGCTGGAGGCGATCGCGCCCGTCGGCGGCAGCGTGACCGTCTCGAACCTGCCGGCCACCGTGCTGCCCTCGATCCCGCAGGTGCAGTCGGAGTTGTACGACGAGGTGGTGGCGCGGGGCTGGTTCGCCCGGCGCCCGGACACCACCCGCAACACCTGGACGCGGCTCGGCTGGGCCGCGCTCGGCGTGGCGCTGCTGGTGACCATCCTGCTGGCGGGCTTCACAACCTTCGGCCTGGTCGGGCTGGCGTTGGTGCTGGTCTCGCTCGGGGTGGTCTTCGTGGCGGCGGAGATGCCGTCGCGGACCAGCGCCGGCGCGGGTGTGCTGAGCGGCCTGCAGGTGCTCCGCGGCCAGCTGGCCACCCAGCCGACCGACCAGCTGCCCGAGGGCCGCGAGTACGAGCAGCTCTCGCGGATCCTGCCCTACGCGGTCGTCCTGGGTGGTGCGGACCGATGGCTGCAGGCTCTGGTCGACGCCGATGACGACGACACCGCGGACGGTACCGACCTGGCCTGGTACCACGCCGGCGCCGACTGGCACCTGAGCGATCTGCCCGATGCCGTCCACAACTTCGTCACCACCGTGCAGGGCACCCTGGTCTCGCGCTGACGACCGGCTTCGGGCCCGGAACCCATCGGGCTGAAGCGGGGCCGAAGCCGGTGCGGGTTTCCTAGAGCTCCAGGCCCGGGTAGAGCGGGTAGTCGTCGAGGAGCTCGGCGGCAGCCGCCTTCGTCCGCTCCGCCACGCCGTCGGACAACAGGTATTTGGCCTTGCCGGGGGTGCCGGCGGCGGTCGGGGCCGGGGTGGTGGCGCCCAGCACGCCGGCGATCAGCTCGGCGACCCGGTCGAACTCGGCGGCGCCGAAGCCGCGCGAGGTCAGCGCGGGGGTGCCGACCCGGACGCCGGAGGTGTACCAGGCGCCGTTGGGATCGGCCGGCACCGAGTTGCGATTGGTGACGATGCCGGATTCCAGCAGGGCCGATTCGGCCTGCCGGCCGGTCAGCCCGAAGCCGCTGACGTCCATCAGCACGATGTGGTTGTCGGTGCCGTCGGTGACCAACTTCACGCCGCGCTTCATCAGGCCCTCGGCGAGGGTCCTGGCGTTGTCGGCGACCGCCTGGGCATAGGTCTGGAAGGCGGGCTGGCGAGCTTCGGCGAAGGCGATCGCCTTGGCGGCCATGACGTGGCTGAGCGGGCCGCCGAGCACCATCGGGCAGCCGCGGTCGACGGCCGGGGCGTACTCCGAGGTGGCCAGGACGAAGCCGCCGCGCGGGCCGCGCAGCGACTTGTGCGTGGTGGAGGCCACGACGTGGGCGTAGGGGATCGGATCCTCCTCGCCGGTGAACACCTTGCCGGCCACCAGGCCCGCGAAGTGGGCCATGTCGACGAACAGGGTGGCGCCCACCTCGTCCGCGATCTCGCGCATCCTGGCGAAATTGACCCGACGCGGGTAGGCGGAGTAGCCCGCCACGATGATCAGCGGCTGGAACTCGCGGGCGTCCGCGCGCAGCTTGTCGTAGTCGATCAGCCCGGTCTCGGGGTTGGTGCCGTAGGCGTGCTGGCGGAACATCTTGCCCGAGATGTTGTGCCGGAAGCCGTGGGTGAGGTGGCCGCCCGCGTCCAGGCTCATGCCCATCACCCGCTGGGCGTTGAAGGTGGCGCGCAACGCCTCCCAGTCGGTCTCGGAGAGGTCGTTGACGGTCTTCGCGCCGAGCCGCTCCAGGGTGGGGGACTCCACCCGGTGGGAGAGGATCGACCAGTAGGCGACCAGGTTGGCGTCGATTCCGGAGTGGGGCTGGACGTAGGCGTACTCGGCCCCGAACAGCGCGCGGGCGTGCTCGGCCGCGACCGACTCGACGGTGTCGACGTTCTGGCAGCCGGCGTAGAAGCGGTGCCCGACGGTGCCCTCGGCGTACTTGTCGGAGAGCCAGGTGCCCATGGTCATCAGCACCGGCAGGGAGGCGTAGTTCTCGCTCGCGATCAGCTTCAGCGAACCTCGCTGGTCGTGCAGCTCGGCGCGGGTCGCGTCGGCGATCCGAGGCTCGATCGACTCGATCACACCCAGGGCCTGGGAGTAGATCGACGAAGCCCGAGCGGCGATCCGGGCTTGCTCGGAGTCTCCCGAGGGCAAGGAGGATCCTCCCGCGTCCCGCGCGGAATGGATGCTGGCGGCTGTATCGGCGAGGTCACTCACGTGACTGGCTCCTTCTGCTGGTCGGACCGACCCAAATCTACCGGCTGGGCGTCGCGCTCGACGCGCCAGCTCACCGTGCATGCGCGTCGCTTACGCCACCGGCCGAGGCCGGGGGCGGGTTCGGTGACCTTCGCGACGCCGACCGAACTAGGGTGGGAGCACGACCCCCGACCAGGCGAGGACCGATGAGCGACCAGAACCCCACCCAGCCCAGCACCCCGACGCCGCCGACCGGCCCCAGGCCCACGCCGCCGCCCTACGGTTACCCGGCTCCCTACCACCCGGTGGCGCAGTATCCGGTGGCACCGGCCGCCCCCGCGCCCAGCCAGCCGGCGAAGGGCGGGTTCGGACGCGGGTTCGGCATCGGATCGGGGGTGGGAATCGGGCTGGGGGCCACGCTGGTGATCGGCATGGTGATCAGTTCGCTGCTGTTCGGGCTGCTGGCCGGCAATGCGGGCGCGGCCGCGGCGACGCCCGGCGTCCAGACGATCTGGGGCTCGGCGTACGCCAGCAGGACCGTCCACGCCTTCTCGATCGCCGGGCCGATCCTGGCCGGCGCCTCGGACGGCTCCACGCTTTCGGGCGGCACCTACGGCTACGAGATCGCTGCCGCGATCGACAGCCTGGGGGACGAGACGGACGGCCTGATGCTGATCCTGAACACCCCCGGTGGCAGCATCAACGGCTCGAAGGCGATCGCCGACGCCGTCGCCCGCTACCAGGAGCGCACCGGCAAGAAGGTGGTCGCCTTCGTCGAGGGGATGTCGGCCTCGGGCGGCATGTACGCGATGGCCGGCGCGGACGAGATCATCGCCGACCACGGCTCGCTGATCGGCAGCATTGGCGTGATCTTCGGCCCGCTCAGCCGCTTCAAGGACGTCACCGCGATCACCGGCACGATCCTGGAGCCCGGTGTGGTCACCACCGGCGGCATCACCCAGGAGTACCTGACGATGGGCCGCGGCAAGGACTTCGGCAATCCCTTCCGGGACATGACCGAGGAGGAACGCGAGGTGTTCACCGGCGTGATCCAGAACCTGTACGACGACTTCGTCGGCTGGGTGGCCAAGGCTCGCGGGCTGGAGGCCTCCTTCATCACAGACACCCTCGGAGCACATGTCTTCGACCCGAAGACGGCGGTGGCACACGGCCTGATCGATGTCGAACTCGGGGTGATGGACGCCTACCGGCATGCCGCCGAGACCATGGGCCTGGATCCCGACGACACCCGGATCGTCACCGACGCGCCGCCCGGCCTGATCGACCAGCTGCTCGGCATGGAGGCGCGGGTGCGCGGTCACGCGCTGCCGGAATCGGTCGAGCTGGGCCAGCGGGCCTCTGCCTCGATCTGCGGCTACAGCCCCGCTGTGCTGGCCTACCACGGCGACATCGCCTCGGTCTGCACCGCCGGCCGCTGACCGTGGCTGCCCGGTCACACCGATCCGGACGACTGCGGGCTGAGACGGTTCAACCGCTAGGCTGAGATCGACATCGTCCGCCAGGAGGAGGCAGTGGTGGGGCGCCGGGGATCGGTGAGCATGAAGGACGTCGCGGCGCTGGCCGGCGTCTCGGTAGGCACCGTCTCCAATGTGCTGAACTCGCCCGACCTGGTGGCCGAGCAGACCCGCCTGCGGGTCGAGGCGGCGATCGAGAAGCTGGGCTGGGTGCGCAACGAGACGGCCCGGCAGTTGCGCGCGGGGGACAGCCGGTCGATCGGCATGGTCGTGATGGACATCGCCAATCCCTTCTTCGCCGACGTGGTGCGCGGTGCGGAGGAGTTCCTCTACCAGAAGGGCTACTCGGTCTACATCGGCAACAGCGATCAGCGCCTCGACCGGGAGGCCACGCTGCTCGACCACTTCCAGCAGCACCGGGTCCGCGGTGTGCTCTTCGCCTCCATCGGGGCCAGTGTCGAGCGGGCGGCGCGGCTGCGGCAGCGCGGCATCCCCGTCGTGCTGGTCGATCGCGCGGCCGGCGCGGCCGACTTCTGCTCGGTCGGAATGGACGATATCGAGGGCGGACGGCTGGCTACCGCCCACCTGCTCTCCCAGGGGCACCGGCGTCTGGCCGTGATCGGCGGGCCGGGCGACCTCACCCAGGTGCGCGACCGCCGCCGCGGCGCCAATTTCGCCCTCCAGGCCGCTCCGGAAGCCTCGCTGCTGGTGATATCGACCGAGCTGCTCGACGTCGCCTGGGGGAGGCGGGCCGCCGACGACCTGCTGTTGCTCCCCGAGCGGGAGCGCCCCACGGCGGTCTTCGCGCTGAACGACCTGCTGGCGATCGGCCTGCTCCAGGGGCTCACCCTGGCCGGCGTCCGGGTGCCCGAGGAGATCGCGATCGTCGGCTACGACGACATCTCCTTCGCGGCCGCCGCCGCGGTGCCACTGTCGTCGGTGCGGCAGCCCCGCGCCGAGCTCGGCGCGCTGGCCGCCGAGCTGCTCTTCGAGGAGATCCGGACCGCCGAATCCAGCGAGCATCACGAGCACCGTGGGGTGCGCATGACGCCGGAGCTCGTGGTGCGGCAATCGTCGCTTATCAAATCGTGACCTGAGTTCTGCTTGACAACCCCCCGTGGGCCCGCTTACATTCGAGACGTCAATATGGAACGTTTCAATTCCGACGGCAAGGAGGGCGCGGATGGTGATCGGGAGTGGCACGCCGATGCTGGAACTGCGTGGCGTATCAAAGCGATTCGGCGCCGTGGTCGCGCTCCGCGACGGCGAGTTGACCCTGCACCCCGGGTCCATCCATGCCGTGGTCGGCGAGAACGGTGCCGGCAAGTCGACGCTGGTGAAGATCATGGCCGGGCTCTATGCCCGCGACACCGGTGAGTTCAAGCTGGAGGGCCAGCCGGTCGAGTTCCGCAGCACCGCCGAGTCGAAGGCGGCCGGGATCGCGGTCATCTACCAGGAGCCCACGCTCTTCCCCGACCTGTCGGTGACCGAGAACATCTTCATGGGACGCCAGCCGGTGGCCCGGTTCGGCATGATCGACCGCGCGGCGATGCGCGCCGAGGTCATCGAGCTGATGACCCGCCTGGGGGTCACGATCGATCCGGATCGTCCCACCCAGGGCCTCTCCATCGCCGACCAGCAGATCATCGAGATCGCCAAGGCCATCTCGCTGGACGCCAAGGTGCTGATCATGGACGAGCCGACCGCTGCGCTGTCCGGAGTCGAGGTCGACCGGCTGTTCGCGGTCGCCCGCAGCCTGCGCGACGAGGGCCGGGCGCTGATGTTCATCTCGCACCGGTTCGACGAGGTGTTCTCGCTGTGCGACACCATCACCGTGATGCGGGACGGAAGCTACGTCTCGACCGTGGCCACCGATCAGACCAGCGTCCCCGAGATCGTCCGGATGATGGTGGGACGCGACGTCAACGAGCTCTTCCCCAAGCTGGAGGCCCCGATCGGCGACGTGGTGCTGCAGGTACGCGGGCTGACCTTCCCGGGCCGGTTCGCCGACATCAGCTTCGATGTCCGCGCCGGCGAGATCGTCGCCCTGGCCGGCCTGGTGGGCGCGGGTCGCTCGGAGGTCGCCCGCGCGGTCTTCGGCGTCGATCCGTACACCGCCGGTGAGGTGACGCTGAAGGGCGCGCCGCTGCCGGCGGGCAGCCCGGCCGCGGCCATGCAGGCCGGCATCGGCTTCGTCCCGGAGGACCGGCGGCAGCAGGGCCTCGTCCTGGAATCCGGCGTGGCCACCAACATCACAGACGCGATCCGCGGCGACCTCGTCCGCGGTGGCGTGATCACCCGCAAGGCCGAGAACGCCGCGGCCCAGGAATGGGCGCTGGCCCTGGAGGTCAAGGCGGCCGCGCTCGACGTGAAGGCCGGGACGCTGTCGGGCGGCAACCAGCAGAAGGTCGTCCTCGCCAAGTGGCTGGCCACCCGGCCGGCGCTGCTGATCATCGACGAGCCCACGCGCGGCATCGATGTCGGCACCAAGTCCGAGGTGCACCGCCGGATGTCCGAACTGGCCGTCGAAGGCCTGGCGATCCTGATGATCTCCTCCGAACTGCCCGAGGTGCTCGGGATGGCCGACCGGGTTCTGGTGATGCGTGAAGGACGGATCACCGCGGAACTCTCCCGCGCCGAGGCGACGCCGGAGACGGTCATGTTCGCAGCCACCCACGCCGCCGAGGAGGTGTCGGCATGACCGCCACTCAGACCACAGCCGCCCCGACGTCCGCCGCCTCCGCCGGGAGCCGCCTGATGCAGCTGCTGCGTCGCCGCGAGACGTCGATCCTGGTCGCCATCGTGGCGATGGTCGTGGTGACCACCGCGGTGCGGCCCACCTTCGTGTTCAGCGGGGACGGCTGGCGCAGCCTGCTGCTCAACCCGGCGATCTACATCGTGCTGGCGGTCGGGGTGGCCTTCGTCATCATCTCCCGTTCGGTCGACCTCTCGGTCGGTTCGACGATGGGCCTGACCGCCTTCGCCATCGGCTCGCTCTACATCGCCTGGCCCCAGATGCCGACGGTGGTGGCCTTCGTGGCCGGCACCTTGTTCGGCGGCCTGCTCGGCCTGGTCAACGGCGGCCTGGTGGCGGTGGCGAAGGTGCCCGGCATGGTGATCACGCTCGGCACGATGTACATCTTCCGCGGCATCAACATCCTGTGGGCCGGCACCACCCGGATCAACGCCTCGCAGATGGGGCCGGACTTCCTGGCTTTCGGCAACTCGCAGGTGGTCGGCATCCCCGCCCTGACGATCCTGGCGGTGATCGTGGCGATCATCGCCGGCTGGTATCTCCACAACACCCGCTCGGGACGCGAGCTCTACGCGATCGGCTCCGCGCCGGAGGCCGCCGAGCTCTACGGCCTGGCGGTGAGCCGGCGGGCGCTGATGTCCTTCGTGGTCTCCGGCGCGATGGCCGGGCTGGCCGGGGTGATGTTCGCCGCCCGCTACGGCACCATCGCCTCCAACGCCGGCACCGGCTACGAGCTGCAGGCGATCGGCGCGGCCGTGATCGGCGGCGTCGCGATCACCGGTGGCGTGGGCACGGTGGCCGGCGCGGCCTTCGGCGCCTTCCTGCTGGCCACCATCAACTCCGCGCTCCCGGTGCTCGGCATCGACTCGCTGTGGCAGCGGGCCGTGGTCGGCGCTCTCATCCTGGCCGCGATCATCCTCGACCGGGTGCTCGCCGTCCGGCAGAAACGACGGCTGATCGCAGAAAGGATGGAGCCATGACCGCGACCACCGTGGGCTACCGCGAATACGGACGACCGCGCTGGCAGCGGATCCTGCTCACCCGTGAGATGGCGATCGTCGGCCTGCTCCTGCTGACGCTGCTGGTGGCGGGCCTGGCCATCCCGTACTTCGCCGACCGGCTGACCGTCTACAACCTGCTGCGCGACATGTTCGCCACCTTGATCATCGCGTTGCCGATGGCGCTGGTGATGATCACCGGAGACATCGACATCTCGGTCGGCTCGATGGTGGGCCTGTCCTGCTCGGTGCTCGGCCTGCTGTTCTCCATGGGCGTCCCGTTCGAGCTGTCCATGGTGCTCGTCCTGCTCATGGGCGCCGCCGGCGGGCTGCTCAACGGAGCGCTGGTGGCCAAGATCGGGTTGCCGGCCCTGGCGGTCACGATCGGCACGATGGCCCTGTTCCGCGGGATCGCGGTGGGTCTGCTGGGCACCTCCACGGTGACCGGCTTCCCCCAGGGGTGGACCGACCTCACCAAGTACGAGATCGGCTACACCGGCATCCCCTTCATCATCGTCGTCTTCCTGGTGCTGTTCGCGGTGTTCGTCTACCTGCTGAACTTCACCCCCTTCGGCCGCGGGATCTACGCCCTTGGGCTGAACTCGGAGGCGGCGGTGTTCTCCGGGGTCAACCGCGATCGCACCCGGATCATCCTGTTCGTCCTCGCGGGAACCATGTCGGCTCTCGGCGGGATCTACTGGACGCTGCTGCGTGGCACGGCCCGCGGCGACATCGGCGACGGCCTGGAGCTCCAGGTGATCGCCGCGGTCGTCCTCGGCGGCGTCTCGGTCTTCGGCGGCATCGGCGCGCTGTACGGCGTCGTGGCCGGCGTGCTGTTGATCGGTGCCCTCTCCAGCGCCTTGCGTCTGGTCGGGGTCACCGCGGAAGTGATCAAGATCATCACCGGCGTCCTGCTGATCGGCTCGGTCGTGGCTGCCTCGATGATCACCTCGTTCCAGAACCGACGAAAGAAGGTAACGGCGGCGCCGAGCCAGACCAGCGTCGCGGAGCCAGCCCCGTCCGGGGAGTGACTCCATCCACCCATCCGTCCGGTAGGCCAAGGAAGGCCCCACCGGCGACAACCGAAAGGATTCCGATGAAGTACATGAAGACCGCAACCGCGTTCGCGGCTGCTGCCTTGGTGCTGGTCAGCGCCTGCACGACGCCCGCCAGCACGACGCCGACCACGGGTGCTCCCGCGCCGGAGGCCCCGAGCGAAACGACGCCCGCGGCCACCGAGGGCCTTCGGATGACGATCCTGCCGAAGAACCTGGGCAACCCCTACTTCGAGACCTCGACCAAGGGTGCCGAGGCGGCAGCGGCCGAGATCGGCGCGACCACCGAACTGGTCGGCCCGACGGACGCCGCGGCCGACGCCCAGGTGCCGTACATCGAGACCGCGACCCAGCAGAAGGTGGACGCGATCCAGATCTCGGCCAACGACCAGACCGCGTTGTGCGACGCGATCAAGGCCGCGCAGGCTGCCGGCATCAAGATCGTCACCTTCGACTCCGACGCCCCCGGCTGCCGTGACCTGTTCATCAACCAGGCCACCTCCGAAGGCATCGCCAAGGTGCTGGTCGAGATGGCGGTGGAGCAGGCCGGTGGTTCCGGTGAGATCGCCGTGCTCTCGGCGACCGCCAACGCGACCAACCAGAACGCCTGGATCGAGGCCATGAAGACCGACCTCGCCGCCAACCACCCCGACATCAAGCTGGTTGACGTGGTGTTCGGCGACGATCAGGACCAGAAGTCCTTCGACGAGACCCAGGCTCTGCTGCAGAAGTACCCGAACCTGAAGGTCATCGTGGCCCCGACCACCGTCGGTATCGCCGCTGCCGCCCGCTACATCTCGACCTCGGACGCCAAGGGCAAGGTGTGGGTCACCGGCCTCGGCACCCCGAACGACATGCGTTCCTTCGTCGAGGACGGCACCGTCAAGGAGTTCGCGCTGTGGAACCCGGAGGATCTGGGCTACCTGACGACCTTCGCCGCTGCCGCTCTGGTCAAGGGCGAGATCACCGGTGCCGAGGGTGACAAGTTCACCGCCGGCAAGCTGGGCGAGTACACGGTCGGTGCCGACAACACCGTGCTGCTGGGCGACCCCTACCGGTTCAACGCCGAGAACATCGCCGACTTCAACTTCTGATTGGTGACGGGCTCGGCCGGGTGATCCCGGCCGAGCCCCACCTGGACACCGGCCTCACGGCCGAACATGCGAAAGAACGTACTGATGACCACATTTGCCGATATCACTGATCAACTCGCTGTCCAGGCGATCGAGTTGCCGTCCTGGGCATTCGGGAATTCGGGCACCCGGTTCAAGGTGTTCGGCACTCCCGGCACGCCGCGCACGGTGGAGGAGAAGCTCACCGACGCGGCACAGGTGCACCGCTACACCGGTCTCGCGCCGACCGTGGCCCTGCACATCCCGTGGGACAAGGTGGACGACTACGCCGCGCTGGCGGCGTTCGCCGCGGACCAGGGCGTGGCGCTGGGGACGATCAACTCCAACACCTTCCAATCCGACAGCTACAAGTTCGGCTCGCTGACGCACGAGGACGCCGCGATCCGCCAGCAGGCGATCGACCACCACTACGAGTGCATCGAGATCATGAACGCGACCGGCAGCCGGGATCTGAAGATCTGGCTGGCCGACGGCTCGAACTACCCCGGGCAGGCCGACCTGCGCGGCCGGCAGGACCGGCTTGCGGATTCGCTGGCGCAGATCTACGCCCGGCTGGGTGAGGATCAGCGGTTGGTGCTGGAGTACAAATTCTTCGAGCCGGCGTTCTACCACACCGACGTTTGCGACTGGGGCACCAGCTATGCCCAGTGCGCGGCGCTGGGGGAGAAGGCCGTGGTGTGCCTGGACACCGGTCACCACGCGCCGGGGACAAATATCGAGTTCATCGTGATGCAACTGCTGCGGTTGGGGAAGCTTGGGTCCTTCGACTTCAACTCCCGGTTCTACGCCGACGACGATCTGATCGTGGGCGCGGCCGACCCGTTCCAGCTGTTCCGGATCATCTACGAGGTGATCCGCGGCGGAGGCTACGGCCCGGAGTCGGGCGTGGCGTTCATGCTGGATCAGTGCCACAACGTCGAGGACAAGATCCCCGGCCAGATCCGCAGCGTCCTGAACGTGCAGGAGATGACCGCCAAGGCGCTGCTGGTCGACCGCGAGGCGCTGCGCGCGGCGCAGTTGGCCAACGACGTGCTGGGTGCCAACCAGGTATTCATGGACGCCTTCTACACCGACGTGCGCGCCGACCTCGCCGCGTGGCGGGAGTCGCGGGGGTTGCCGGCGGATCCGATGGCGGCCTTCGCCGCCTCCGGCTACCTCGGACGGATCGCCGCCGACCGGGTCGGCGGAACCCAGGCCGGCTGGGGAGCCTGATGCGAGTCTGCTTCCAGCTGCAGGTCAGGCCGGAGCTGATCGACGAGTACGTCGAGCGGCACCGGGCCGTCTGGCCGAAGATGCTGCGGGCGATCGAGGCCTCCGGGCGTCGCAACTACTCGCTCTTCCTCCGCCCCGACGGGCTGCTGATCGGCTACTACGAGGTGGCGGACGACGAGGCCGCGCAGCGCTCGCTGGCGGCCAACCCCGACACCGCCGAGTGGGAGGCGGAGGCGGCGAAGTACTTCGTGACCCTCGACGGCGCGCGTCCTGACCAGGCGGCACCTCGCCTGCGGGAGGTCTTCAACCTGGAGGACCAGCTGGCTGCGCTCTAGCAGACGCACAAGGTCCCGGGTCATCGACCCGGGACCTTTGCCGTACCCGCCTCTGCGGGCGTCAGTCGTCGTCCTCGGGGTCGCGGTAGACCTCGCCGACCGGCGGGATCAGGCTGGCCGCGTGGTCGGGAACCTCGAACTGCAGCGAGCGGGCGGTCCGCTCGTAGCCGGTGGAGGGCGGGCGCTTGGGCAGCGTCAGCTCGGCCCTGGGCACATGCTCGTAGGGGATGGACGAGAGCAGGTGGGCGATCATATTCAGCCGGGCGCGCTTCTTGTCCTCGGCCTCGACGACGTGCCAGCGCGCCTCGGGGATGTCGGTGTGGACGAACATCTCGTCCTTGGCCCGGGAGTAGGCCTCCCACCGGGTGAGCGATTCCAGGTCGGTGGGGGAGAGCTTCCACCGCCGCATCGGATCGGTCAGCCGTGACTTGAAGCGCTTTTCCTGCTGCTTGTCGGAGACGGAGAACCAGTACTTGCGCAGCAGGATGCCGTCCTCGATCAGCAGCCGCTCGAAGACCGGGCACTGCCGCAGGAAGCGCTGGTGTTCCGACGGCGTGCAGTACCCCATCACCCGCTCGACGCCGGCGCGGTTGTACCAGGAGCGGTCGAACAGCCGGATCTGCCCGGCGGCCGGCAGGTGCTGGACGTAGCGCTGGAAGTACCACTGCGTCCGCTCCCGCTCGGTCGGTGCGGGCAGGGCCACGATCTGCGCGATCCGGGGGTTGAGGTACTCGGTCATCCGCTTGATCGCGCCGCCCTTGCCGGCGGCGTCGCGACCCTCGAAGATGACCACCAGGCGGGTGCCGGTGGTGCGCACCCATTCCTGCATCTCGACCAGCTCGGCCTGGAGTCGCAGCAGTTCGGCTTCGTACACGTCCTTGGGCAGCTTCGGCCGCTTGTTGTTCATGGGCATATCGTGCCGCAGCCGACCCGGGCAGGCGTAGGGTTCGAGCCAAATCGTCCGAGAATCAGGCGTCGACGTCGCGCAGGTGGTGGACGACCTCGTGCAGCAGGTACTTGCCCAGGCTCTCGACAGTGAAGGTGACGCCGTCCGAGCGCTGGCCGGTGCGTTCCAGTTGGTCCGTGGTCACGGTGTCGAAGCTGATGGCGATCCGCTCTCCCGCGGTGACGAGCCGGTCGGCCAGATCCGCCGGATCCTGCTCGGCATAGTGACCCTGCGCCGCCGCGGCATCCTGATCCCAATCCTCGAAGGTCGGATTCGTCTCGGTCAGCACCAGCGCGAGTCGCTGATGGAACAGGTGGAAGACGTCATGGACGTGGGCCGCGTACTCCAGCGGCGACCAGGTATCGGGCCTGGGCCGCTGCCGGACTCCGGGGTGCCCGAGCGCCTCGTGCCAGCGCGGCAGGCTGGCACGAATGGCACCGCCGACCGCCAGCGGATCCAGCGTGGCCGCCACGAAGCCGCACTCCGGGCAGGGCCGCTCCAGAACCCACGTCCAGTCCTTGGTGTCGGGGGTGATGCCGTCCGGCGTTGTCATATCGCCAACCTACCAACTCACCTCGGCAGGAGCCGAGGTCTCGGGCCGATGCTTCCCGCCTGTTCGGCGCGTCCTGGCTCCCGGTGCGGGAGGGCGGAGTGCGTCCTGACGAAGCGGGTCTCGTGTTCGTGCCGAGCGGCCCTCACCCCGTGGACAGCTCCGCGGGCGGAGGTGCCCGCGGAGCTTCGCGACGCTCCGGATGTCACCGTCCTATTGACACTGCGGGAAGACGAACGTACGATCGGGTTGAAACGATTCAGGTGCAAGGAGGCGGCATGCTGAAGGTGTCGCTCCCGATGGTGGGAGCGCTGTGATCGTGAGTACTCCGACTGCTTTCGCCGCCGCTGACCTGGGGGCCTCCAGTGGGCGGGTGATCCTCGGCACGCTGGCGGACGGTCGCTTCCACCTCGACGAGGTCGCGCGGTTCGGCAACGGCCCGACCCCGATCGGGGACAGCATCCACTGGGACGCCCCGGGGCTGTTCGAACACATCCGCACCGGGTTCGTCGCCGCGCAGCGCAGGGCGGGCAGCCTCGCCTCGGTCGGGGTGGACACCTGGGGGGTCGACTACGGCCGGCTCGATGTCGCCGACGAGTTGATCGAGCTGCCCTTCAACTACCGCGATGACCGGACGATCGGCGTTCCCGAGCGGCTGTTCGCCGGCCTGCCGGCCGCCGAGCTCTATCGCCGTGCGGGGCTGCAGGTGATGGCGTTCAACACCATCTTCCAACTGGTGGTCGAGACGGGGAGCTGGAGCCAGGTGGCCCGCATCCTGCTGATGCCGGACCTGTTCTCCTACTGGCTCTGCGGGCGTCCGGTGGCGGAGGTGACGATGGCCTCGACCACCGGCCTGCTGGACGTGGCCTCCAGGCGGTGGGCGCCATCGACGCTCGCGCACCTCGAGCAGGCGTACGGGGTGCCGGCCGCTCGCATCCTGCCCGAACTGGTCGAGCCCGGGACGATCCTGGGCGACACCCTGCCCGGGGTGCTCGACGCGCCGGTTCCGGTGGTCGCGGTCGGCGGCCATGACACCGCCTCGGCGGTGGTGTCCATCCCCGCGACCAGCTCCGACTTCGCCTTCATCTCCTCGGGAACGTGGTCCTTGGTCGGCCTCGAGCTTCCCGCTCCGGTTCTGACCGAGGCGAGCCGGGCGGCCAACTTCACCAACGAGCTCGGCGTCGACGGCACCGTCCGTTATCTGAAGAACGTGATGGGGCTGTGGGTGCTGAGCGAGTCGCTGCGCACCTGGCAGGCCGAGGGCCGTCCGGTCGAACTGGCCGGGCTGCTGGAGCGGGCGGCTCGGCTGCCGGGCCTGACCTGCGTGCTGGACATGAAGGACGAGCGGCTGCTGCCGCCGGGGGACATGCCGGCCCGGCTGCACGCGATGGCCGCCGAGACCGGGCAGCAGCTCTCGGACGACCCGGTGGCGGTCACCCGCTGCATCCTCGACTCGCTGGCCCTGGCCTACCGCGACGCGATCCGGACCGCGTGCCGGCTTGCCGGACGTGAGATACGCACCGTCCATGTGGTGGGGGGCGGCTCGCAGAACCGCTTCCTGTGCCAGCTGACGGCCGACGCCACCGGCCTCCCGGTCGTGGCCGGGCCGGTGGAGGGCACGGCGCTGGGGAACCTGCTGGTGCAGGCCCGCGCGAGCGGCGCGTTGAGCGGCGACCTGACCGCGCTGCGGGAGGTCGTGATCGCCTCCTCGGAGCTGACCCATTACCAACCCGGCGGCCTGGAGCTGACCCCGGGCCAGTGGGACGCCGCCGAGCGCGTCATCGCCCAGAACCGCGGATGAGCCAGGAACCAAGGAGCCGAGTATGAGTGACAACGTCGTGGCCGATCGCCTGCCGGTGGTCAACACCCACGTCCATTTCCCGCCCAACTTCTCCGCCTTCGCCACGGTGGAGGACGCGATCGGGACGGCGATCGCCGAGGACGTGGCGGCGATCGGGATCTCCAACTTCTACGACCAGCAGGTCTACGCCCGGTTCGCCGAGCAGGCGGACGCCGCCGGTATCGTCGCGCTGTTCGGGCTGGAGTTCATCACCCTCGACCCCGAGTTGGAGGCCGCCGGGGTGCTGGTCAACGATCCGGCCAACCCCGGCCGCGTGTACTTCTGCGGCAAGGGCATCAGCCCGTTCCGCGACAAGCCGGCCGCGGCAGCCGCGACCGCTGCCGCCATCCGGGGCGACAACGATGCCCGCGCCCAGGCAATGATCGCCCAGCTGGCCGCTCACTTCGCCGCCCACGGTCTCGACACCGGCCTGACCGCGGCGGCGGTGGCAGCCGATGTCGCCGCCAGGGCGGAGGTGCCGGCCGACTGGGTCTCGCTGCAGGAGCGGCACATCGCCCGCGCCTTCGCCGAGGCGCTGGCCGAACTGCCGGTGGCCGAGCGGGCGGCGGTGCTGGCCTCGGCCTACGGATCGCCCTCGGGGGTCGACCTCGACGACTCGGCTGCGCTGCAGGGCGAACTGCGCTCCCGGCTGCTGAAGGCCGGTACGCCCGGCTATGTCGCGGAGGTTCCGCTGAGCTTCGCCGACGCCTACGCCTATGTGCTGGCCATGGGCGGCATCCCGACCTTCCCGATCCTCGCCGACGGTGCCAAGAGCCTCAGCCCCTTCGAATACCCGGCCGACCAGCTGGCCGCCCGGCTGCTGGAGCGCAGGGTCTATGCCGCCGAGCTGATCCCGCTGCGCAACCGGTCGGAACTCGTGGACGAGTACGTCCAGGCGCTCACCGCCGCCGGGATCATCGTGATGGGCGGCACCGAGCACAACACCCCCGACCGGATCGGCTATCTGCCCGCCTGCGCCGACGCGGCGCTTTCCGACACCGCGCGAGCCGCGTTCTGGGAGGCGACCTGCGTGGTGGCGGCCCACCAGCACCTGGTCGCCGCCGGTGAGTCGGGCTACGTGGATGCCACCGGCTCGCTGGTGGGGGCGGATCCTGCTGCCCGCCGGGTCGAGCTCATCGCACTGGGCGCTCGCCTCATCGGCGGCGCCGAAGAATCGAATCAGGAGTGACAGTGGATCTCACCTCTCAGCTCATCGAGGTCGCGAACTTCTACGGCCGCGATCCGGAGTACTCCAGGGCCGGCGGCGGCAACGCCAGCGTCAAGCTCGACGGCGTCCTCCACATCAAGCCCAGCGGGGTGCCGCTGGCCACGCTGACGGCTGCCGACCTCGTCCCGCTGCGGGTGGACGTGCTGCTGGACGCGCTCACCTCCGACGCTCCGGTGACCGGTGACCCGGTGCGGGCCGCGGCGGCCAGGGCCCTGGTGCACGACACCGGCAGCCGGCCGAGCGTGGAGATCCTGTTCCACGCCCTGATCCCGGACGCCCTGGTGCTGCACTCCCACCCGCTGGTCGCCAACGCGCTCACCTGCAACGCCGATGCCGAGCGGCTGGCCGCCGAGCTGCTGGGCGACGAGGCCCTGCTGGTGCCCTACATCGATCCGGGGGTGCCGCTGGCCCGCGGGGTCGCGGCCGCCCGGGAGGCCTACACCGCCCGTACCGGGCATCCGGCGCCCGGCATCACACTGCTGCGCAACCACGGCATCATCGTCTCCGGCAACTCCGCGGCCGAGATCCGGGAGCGTTCCGAGCGGGTGACCGGTGCCATCCGGGCGGCGATCGACGCCACCGCCGCGCCGTCCGTCCCGGCACTGGACGAAACCGAGCTGACCCGCGTCCGCAATGCCGTCGCGCCGACCCTGCGGGGTCTGCTGGGTGGCGCCGATGCGCTGGCCGTGGTCACCTCGGACGCGAGCGAGCTGGTGCGCTCGGTCACCACGACCCCCGCCGGGGCGGCGATCCTCGCCGGCGGGCCGCTGATTCCCGACCAGATCGTCTATGCCGGTTCGCTGCCGGCGATCGTCGAGCTCGCCGAGGGCGTCGATCCCGCCGTGGCCGCGACCGCCGCGGTGGAGGGCTTCCGCGCCGCCCATGGCAAGGATCCGGTGATCGTCGTGCTCCCGGGCCGGGTCGCCTTCGGCGCCGGCCGTGACCTGGCGGCGGCCCAGACCGCGCTGAACACCTTCACCGACGCGCTGCGGGTGGCCCGCGACGCCGGCCGCATCGGCGCCGTCGCGGTGCTGAACGCCGAGCAACGCGGTTTCATCGAGAACTGGGAGGCCGAGGCGTATCGCAAGGCGATCGCGGCCTCCAGCAACTCGGGCCGCCTCGACGGCAAGGTGGTGATGATCACCGGCGCCGCCCAGGGCTTCGGGCTGGGGATCGCCCAGGAGCTGATCACGCAGGGCGCCTCGCTGGTGCTGGCCGACCTGAACCTGGACGGCGCGCGGCGCGAGGCCGCCGCGATGTGCGAGCAGTACGGCGCGGGTCGCGCGGCGGCCGTCCGGATCGACGTCTCCGACGAGCACTCCTGCCTGGCCGCGGTGGCCGAGGCGGTCGGCGTCTATGGCGGCATCGACGTCTTCGTCTCCAATGCCGGCGTGCTGCGCGCGGAATCGGTCTTCACCCAGCCGGTGGCCGATTTCGACCTGGTGACGAACGTGAACTACCGGGGCTACTTCCTCACGGTGCGGGCGGTGGCGCCGGTGCTGGCCGCCCAGCACGCGGTCCGTCCGGGCGAGTGGTTCGACATCATCGAGATCAACTCCAAGTCGGGCCTGGTCGGCTCGAAGGCGAACTTCGCCTACGCGGGCTCCAAGTTCGGCGGGATCGGGCTCACCCAGTCCTTCGCCCTCGAACTGGTGGCCTCGGGCATCAAGGTCAACGCGATCTGCCCGGGCAACTTTCTCGACGGCCCGCTGTGGTCGGATCCGGAGACCGGGCTGTTCAGCCAGTATCTGCGGGCCAAGAAGGTGCCTGGCGCCAGCACGATCGAGCAGGTGCGGGCACACTACGAGAAGCAGGTACCGATGGGACGGGGCTGCTACCCGGCCGACCTGGCCAAGGCGATCTACTACATCGTCGAGCAGGACTACGAAACCGGGCAGGCCGTTCCGGTGACCGGCGGCCAGAACATGCTCAACTAGAGACGTCACCACTACAAGGAGCGAGAACCGTGTCCGAGGCAATCCCTGCCACCCAGTACGCCGTCCAGTTCACCGGCAAGGACGAGGTGTTCCTCAACACCGCCAAGCCGGTGGATGCGATCGGGCCGACCCAGCTGCTGTTGCAGGTCGAGGCCTGCGGCATCTGCTTCTCCGACACCAAGCTGCTGCACGCCTTCGCCGACCACCCGCGCAAGTCGGCCGTGGTCGCCGGCCTCTCCCCGGAGGAACTGGCGCAGGTGCCGAGCTACCGGCCCGGCTCCGAACCGACGGTTCCGGGCCATGAGCCGGTGGCGCGGGTGATCGCGATCGGCGACCAGGTGACGCACTACCGGGTGGGGGAGCGCCTGCTGGTGCAGGCCGACTGGCGCCACCTGCCGACAGCGGCATCGAACGGCGCCTTCGGCTACAACTTCGAGGGCGCCCTGCAGGAGTACGTGGTCGTCGACGAGCGGATCGTCGTCCACGACGGCGAGGGCTTCATGCTGCGGGTCTCGGACGCTCCCACCGCCGCCCAGGTGGCACTGGTCGAGCCCTGGTCGACCGTGGAGGCCTCCTACTCCCGCACCGAACGCAACACCCTGGCGGCCGGCGGCCGGCTCCTGGTGGTGGCCGATGCCGGCACCCGCCCGTCCGGGCTGGAGCCGCTGCTGGCGACGGCCCGGCCCGGCAGCATCACGGTGGTGGGCGCCGATCCGGGCGCGGTCGACCCGCAGGCGCTCGGCGCCGAACTGGAGGAGGTCGAGCCAGGGCTGGACGACATCGTCTACTTCGGCTCGGACGCCGCCACCATCGAGCTGCTGAGCGCGCTGCTGGGCGCCCGCAGCCTGCTGTGCGTGGTGCTGGACGGAGCGACGATCGACCGCCGGGTGAACCTGGACGTGGGCCGCGTCCACTACGACTTCGTCCGCTACGTCGGCACGACCGGCAGCGACCCGGCCGAGGCCTATACCCACATCCCGGCCAAGGGTGAGATCCGGGCGCAGGACAAGGTTGCGATCATCGGCGCGGCCGGCCCGATGGGGCTGATGCACACCGTCCGCACGGTGTCGCTGGGCCTGCCCGGCGTGACGGTGGATGGCGCCGACGTGAACGACGAGCGGCTCGAACACCTCGCCGTGGTGGTGGCGCCCACCGCCGCCGAGCGCGGCGTGCCGTTCCGGGTGGTGAACTCCACCACCTCACCGCTGGAGCCGGGCTACACCTACCTGACCTGCCTGGTGCCGTTCCCCGCGCTGCTTTCGCAGGCGGTCGACCTGGCTGGCGACGGGGCGATCGTGAACGCCTTCGCGGGCTTCCCGGCCGGCACGCTGGCCGAACTCGACCTGCAGGGGATCATCGAGCGCCGGGTGTTCCTGCTCGGTACCTCCGGTTCGGAGATGAGCGATATGCGCACCCTGCTGGACAAACTGGAGACCGGGGCGCTGGATACCTCGATCTCGCTGGACGCGGTCTGCGGCATGGCCGGCTTCTCCGATGCCATCGAGGCGGTCAACAACCGCACCTCTGGCGGGAAGATCATGGTCTACCCGCAGCTGCGCGAGCTGGGACTCGTCCGCCTCTCCGAGTTGCCGGAGCGGCTCCCCGCCGTCGCCGCAGCGCTGGAGGACGGCCGCTGGACGAAGGCCGCCGAGGCCGCCCTGCTCGCCACTGAGGCCTGACGACTCCCTGCCGAGGGAACCTGCTCGGGTGCCCAGGTCACCCACCGAGGGCCAGCCTTAGCCGTCGAGGACCAGCGCTGAACGCTGGCTTTCGATTGCTGAGGCTGGCCCTCGGCGTATTACGGGGGGCGCTGGGATCACCCGCGGTACGGCGCCCTCCGAAAGCTTGCGAGTCTCCGACAATTCGTAGTAAAGTCGTAAGTATCCCGAAAGGATTCAACGATGACCGTGGAGCGTGGCGAGCGCGAGGGCTACATCCTCGACCTGCTTGCCAAGGACGGCTCGCTCTCGGTCGCCGCCCTGTCGAAGGATCTCGGAGTCTCCGAGGTCACGATCCGCGCCAGCCTGAAATCCATGGAGGAGCGTGGCCTGCTGGCCCGCACCTGGGGTGGGGCGAAGGCGAACACGCTCACCGACGTGCTGGAGCGGGTGCGCGTCCAGGGCGAGGAGAAGGAGCGGATCGCCGCAACGGCCGCCGAACTGGTGCAGGACGGCGATCGGATCATGATCGAAGCCGGCACCACCACCGCGATGATCGTCCGCCACCTGGCCGGACGCAGCGGTGTCCAGATCGTCACCAACTCCACCCTGGTCTTCAACTACGCCCGGCTCAACACCGCGCTGGAGGTCATCCTGACCGGCGGGCAGTACCACCGCGAGAGCGAGTCGCTGGTGGGCCCGGTCGCGCTGGCCTCGATCCGGCGGTTCAACGCCCGGATCGCGTTCGTCGGCACGGACGGTTTCACCTCCGACCGGGGCATGACCACCCAGTTCGCCGAAGGCGCCGAGGTGATCGAGGCCATGAACGAACGGTCCGAGGAGACCTGGCTGCTGGCCGACTCCAGCAAGTACGGCCGGGCCGGCTTCGTCAGCGTGCTGGACCTGACGGAGTTGAACGGAATCATCACCGACAGCGGCCTCGCCGCGGGCTCGGTGGATGTCTTGAAGCAGATCGCGCCGACGGTGCGCGTCGTCTAGTGAAGGAGTGAAATGGCTCAGGTTGTGGTGATGCCACAGTTGGGTAACACGGTCGAGTCGTGCCTGATCACGTCGTGGCTGGTGGCGGTCGGGGATGTGGTCGACGCCAGCACGCTGTTGTGCGAGATCGAGACCGACAAGTCGGCGATGGAGGTGCCGTCCGGAGTCGCCGGCACGGTGCTGGCGCTGCTGGCCGAGGAGGGCGACGAGGTTCCGGTGAAGCAGGCGATCGCGGTCGTCGGTGAGCCGGGCGAGGCCCTGCCCGACGATCTGGCCGGGCCGGCCGAAGCCGTCGTGGCGTCCCAGCCCGAGCCTGCCGCCGACAGCGCGGCTCCCACTGCCCCGGTCGAAGCCGCACCGGCTCCGGCGCGTGCCGCCGAGGCTGAGCCGACGGGGGTCTCCCCCCGGGCCCGCGGCCTGGCTGCTGAGCAGGGGATCGCTGCCGGTCAGCTGGCTGGCACCGGGCCGGGTGGACGCGTGATCGCCCGCGATGTCGAGGCCGCGATCGTGGCCGGGCCCGCGCTGACGGCCGGCGCCCGCGCCGAGGCGTCCGGGTTCGTGCCGGGCGCGGTCGGAACCGGGATCGGCGGCCGGATCACCCGCGCCGATCTGGCGGCGGCGCCGGAAGCGCCCGTGGCTGCCGCCCCGGCTGCCGCGGCGGCGAGCCTGGAGTTCCCCGGCGAGGTCACCGAGACCCCGCTGAAGGGCATCCGCAAGGTCGTCGCCGAGCGCATGATGAACTCGCTGGCCACCTCGGCGCAGCTCACCTACACCGCGACCGCTCCCGCCGCCGGGCTGCTGGCACTGCGCAAGCGGCTGAAGAACGCCGCCGATCCGGAGCTCTCCGGGGTCACGATCGGTGATCTGGTCGGCTACGCCACGGTCAAGGCGCTGGCCAAGCACCCGGTGGTCAACGCGCACCTGTCGGGCGGCGTGCTGAGCACCTTCGCCCACGTCCACCTCGGCATGGCGGTGGACACCCCGCGCGGCCTGCTGGTGCCGACCCTGCGCTTTGCCGACACCCTGACGCTGCGACAGTTCTCGGTGCTCTCCAAGCAACTGGCGGGCGACGCGATCGGCGGCTCGATCAGCCCTGACCTGCTCAGCGGTGCCACTTTCACGGTGTCGAACCTGGGCTCCTTCGGGATCGAGTCGTTCACCCCGCTGCTCAACGTGCCGCAGGTCGCCATCCTTGGCGTGGACGCGATCTTCCCCCGCGCGGTCATCAACGCCGACGGCTCGGTGGGTGCCGAGCAGCGGATCGGCTTCTCGCTGACCGCCGACCACCAGGTGATCGACGGCGCGGACGCGGCCCGCTACCTGCGTGATCTGTGCGCGGCGATCGCCGACATCGACCTGACCGTTCTGGGCTGAGAGAGACACATCGATGGCTGATTATGACGTGATCGTGCTGGGCGGCGGCCCGGGCGGCTACCTGGCCGCCGAGCGGCTGGGCCACGCCAAGAAGAAGGTGCTGCTGGTCGAACAGCAGTTCCTCGGCGGCACCTGCCTGAACGTGGGCTGCATCCCGACCAAGAGCCTGCTGAACTCGGCCAAGCTCTACCTGCACGCCAAGCATTCCGAACAGTTCGGCGTCACCGCCGAGAACGTGAGCTTCGACTGGGCGAAGGTCCAGGCCTGGAAGGACGAGGTCGTCACGACCCTGGTCGGTGGCGTGGCCATGGCTGAGAAGCGCAACGGCGTCGAGGTCGCCGACGCGCACGGCACCCTGGTCGGGCCGGGCAGGGTGGAGGTGAACGGCGAGGTCAAGACCGCCGATCATGTCATCCTGGCCACCGGCTCCGTCCCGGTGATGCCGCCCATCCCCGGCGCGAAGGACAACCCTGCGGTGGTCGATTCCACCGGCCTACTGGCACTGGAGACGTTCCCGTCCAAGCTGGTGGTGATCGGCGGCGGCGTGATCGGCGTCGAGTTCGCCTCCCTCTTCGCGGCCTTCGGGGCGCAGGTCGAGGTGATCGAACTGCTCACCGAGATCGTCCCCTTCGCCGACGCCGACCTGGCAGCCAAGCTCCGCAAGGGCATCGAGGGCGTCACCTTCCACCTCGGCTGCAAGGTGACCGGCATCGAGGGCTCGACCGTGGTCTACTCCGACGCCAAGGGCGCCGAGGTGCGCACCGAGGCCGACGTGATCCTGATGGCGGTCGGACGCAAGCCGCTGGTCGAGGGCTGGGGAGCCAAGGAGGCCGGGCTGGAGTACAGCGGCAAGGGCATCGCCGTGGACGACACCCTGCGCACCAACCTGCCCAATGTGTGGGCGGTCGGCGACGTCACCGGACGGTCCCTGCTCGCCCACGCCGCCTACCGGATGGCCGAGATCGTGGTCGCCCACATCCTCGACCCCGAACAGGCCCGCCGCACCGGCCAGACCCTGCGGGTGGACACCATCCCGTGGGCCGTCTACTCGATCCCCGAGGCCGCCGGCGTCGGGCTCACCGAAGCGCAGGCGAAACAGCGAGGCATCGAGGTGGTCACCGCCACCGTCCCGCTGGTGCTCTCCGGACGCTTCGTCGCCGAGAACGGCCTGAAGGCCCCCGGCACGGTGAAGATCATCGTCGAGAAGCAGAGCCGGGTCGTCCGCGGCATCCACATGGTCGGCCCCTACTCCCCGGAGACCATCTGGGGCGCGGCCGCCGTCCTGGAATCCGAGTACACCCTGGACGACCTGCGCCAGGTCGTCTTCCCGCACCCCACCGTCTCCGAAGGCATCCGCGAGGCCGCCTGGGCCGTCAAGGCCTGACCATCACAGACCAGTAGAACCAGAAGAAGGAAGAAATGCCCAAGTCACTCACCGTCGATCCGGTCGAGGTACGCAAGTCGCAGACGATCACCGTGCCGCCGATTCCGGTCAATGCCTACGTCCGCGATTTCGGGGCCGAGAAGGCGCGCTACGGCGCCGAGGGCCTCACCGCGATGCTGCACGACATGATCGCGATCCGCGAGTTCGAGAACATGCTCAACTCGATCAAGACCACCGGCGGCTGGAACGGCATCGAGTACAACCACAAGGGCCCGGCTCACCTCTCCGCCGGCCAGGAGGCAGCCGCTGTCGGGCAGGCGGCCGAACTGACCGCCGACGACTTCATCTTCGGCTCCCACCGCAGCCACGGCGAGATCCTGGCCAAGAGCTTCTCCGCGGCCCGCAAGCTGGATCCGGCCGCGCTGCAGCAGATCATGTCGACCTTCCTTGACGGCGACACCCTGCGCTACGCCGAGAAGATCGGCTACGACACCGAGGGCGATCTGGTCGAGAACTTCATCCTGTTCGGCACGCTGGCCGAGATCTTCGCCCGCAAGGTGGGCTTCAACCGGGGCATGGGCGGCTCCATGCACGCCTTCTTCACCCCCTTCGGCTCGATGCCGAACAACGCCATCGTGGGCGGCTCGGCGCCGATCGCGACCGGCTCCGCGCTGTTCAAGCGGGTCAACCGCAAGCCGGGCATCGTGATCTCGAACATCGGTGACGCGTCGATGGGCTGTGGGCCGGTCTGGGAGGCGATGATGTTCGCCGCGATGGACCAGTACCGCACCCTGTGGCGCGACGAGGACGGCGGCTCGCCGCCGATCCTGTTCAACTTCTTCAACAACTTCTACGGCATGGGCGGCCAGACCTCCGGCGAGACCATGGGCTACGACATCCTCGCCCGGGTGGGCGCGGGCGTGAACCCCGAGGCCATGCACTCCGAGCGCGTGGACGGCTACGACCCGCTGGCCGTTGCGGACGCGGTGCGCCGCAAGAAGGAGATCCTGCTGGCCGGCCGCGGCCCCGTCCTGATGGACACCATCACCTACCGGATCTCGGGCCACAGCCCGTCCGATGCCTCCAGCTACCGCACCCGCGAGGAGATCGAGGCCTGGGAGTCCGTCGACTCGATCGCCAGCTTCTCCGACCTGCTGGTCAGCGAGGGCGTGCTCGACTCTGCGGGCGTAGAGGCCATTCGCGGCAGGATAACCGAGCGGCTCACCAAGGTGCTGGCGCTGGCTGTCGACGACGAGGAGTGCCCCCGGGTCGACGTGGCCTACATCGAGGGCGCCATGCTCTCCAACGCCCACGTCGAGGCGATGGATTCCGGCGAGCCCGAGTTGCTGCACCCGCTGGAGGAGAACCCCCGGGTGAAGGCCATCGCCAAGAAGGTGCGCTCGACCACCGATGCCGACGGCAAGCCGGTCTCCAAGGTGCGGATGTACCAGTTCCGCGACGGTCTGTTCGAGGCCATGGCCCACCGCTACAGCATCGACCCGACGATGGCGGCCTGGGGCGAGGAGAACCGCGACTGGGGCGGCGCCTTCGCCGTCTACCGCGGCCTGACCGAACTGCTGCCGTACCGACGGCTGTTCAACTCCCCGATCTCCGAGGCGGCGATCGTCGGCGCGGGCGTGGGCTACGCCCTCTCCGGCGGCCGCGCGGTGGTCGAGTTGATGTACTGCGACTTCCTGGGCCGCGCCGGCGACGAGGTCTTCAACCAGATGGCCAAGTGGCAGTCGATGTCGGCCGGCCTGCTGACCATGCCGCTCACGCTGCGGGTGTCGGTGGGCAACAAGTACGGCGCCCAGCACTCCCAGGACTGGTCGGCGCTGGTCGCGCACATCCCCGGCCTGAAGGTGTACTTCCCGGCCACGCCGGCCGACGCCAAGGGCATGCTGAACCTGGCCCTGGCCGGCACCGATCCGGTCGTGTTCCTGGAATCCCAGCTGCTCTACGACATCGGCGAGCAGTTCGAGGAAGGCGGTGTGCCGGAGGGCTACTACGAGACCCCCGAGGGTGAGCCGGCGATCCGCCGCGAGGGCAGCGACATCACCATCGCCACCCTGGGAGCCACGCTGTACCGCGCGCTGGAGGCGGCCGACACCCTGCAGGAGAAGTACGGGATGAGCGCCGAGGTCATCGACCTGCGGTTCGTCGCCCCGCTCAACTACGACACCCTGCTGGCCTCGGTGAAGAAGACCGGACGCCTGGTGCTCGCCTCAGACGCCGTGACCCGCGGGAGCTTCCTGCAGACCGTGGCCGCGGACGTCCAGAGCCTCGCCTTCGACGCGCTGGACGCCCCGGTGGTCGTGGTCGGTGCCCGCAACCACATCACCCCGGCCCCCGAGCTGGAGGACCTGTTCTTCCCGCAGGCCGGGTGGATCGTGGACGCCATCCACGAGCGCATCGTCCCGCTGCCGGGCCACGTCCCGTCCGCCAACTACACCGACGGCGAACTCGTCCGCCGCTCCCGCCTGGGGGTGTAGTCGCGGTCCGGCTCGAGGAGGGCCGGCCTCAGCGAGCGAGGGTCAGCACATCGTGCTGGCCCTCGTCGCGTTCCGCGTGCGGACGCCGCTCTCGCAGCCGTCTGGTGGGGACCGGCGCGTCGCGGGTCGATCCGGGACGGGTGGGGGAGAGCATGGTGGAGTGACGATTGGACGCTGGACGAGGTGTGGGCTGCTACCGATGGACGACCCGGGGCGGACGCCGGGCCGCCGGGCCGCGAGGCTGGTGATCGCCGGTGTGGCGGGCCTGGCCCTGGGGTTGTCCGGCTGTGCCACGGTCCCGCCGTCGGGTGTGGAGACCGTGCCGCCGACGCCGACCGCCCCGGCCACGTCGGCTCCGACCACGCCCGCCACCCCGACCACGCCGTCCTCCGGCCCTTCGTCGCCGGAGCCGACACCGTCGGCCACGCCCACGCCCACTCCGACTCCCACCCCGACGCCGTCGTCGAGCGCCGCCCCCAGCGCGGTGGCGGCGACCGGCACCATGCTGACCTACTCGAACCTGGTCTCCGATCAGCTCTCCGGTACCTGTCAGACCACCAAGGACGCGCCGACCTTCGCCCTGGCCGACGCCAAGAACGACTTCTACGGCACGGTCGACGTCGTGGTGGTGCTGAAGGCCGGACGCGAGGCGGTGACCTCGCTGCGGGCCGATTTCGGCGAGGACTTCGAAGGGACGCCCCGCAAGCTGACCCACCCCGACACCGGCACCAGCGCGTCGGTGTCGGCGAAGGGCTCGACCTACACGGTCAAGGGCAAGATCCGCATGTACGAGGGCAAGTCGAAGAAGGGCACGCTGGTGCCGTTCACCGTCACCGTGACGTGCGACGGAGACAACTGGTGAATCAGGACTTGACCTTGGCGGTGGGCTTGGAGGCCATGGTGACGGTGACGTAGCCGGCCTTCTTGCCGGTCACCTTCACCGTGATGACAGCCTTGGAGTCCTTCTTGACCAGCTTGTAGCTGGACTTGGTCGCCTTGGAGATCGCCTTGCCGTTGCGGTACCACCGGTAGGTCAGCTTCACTCCCTTGGGAGCCCAGCTGCCCGCCTTCACCTTGAGCTTGGAGCCCACCTTGGCCGAGCCGCTGATGGTCGGGGTCGGCGCCTTGGTGAGCTTGCGCGCCGGCGCGACCTCGGTCGTGGCCTTCGAGGTCATGGCGGTGGTGGTGTAGCCGCTCTTCTTGCCGGTCACCTTGACGGTGATGAGGGCACCGGTGTCCTTCTTGGCCAGCTTGTAGCTGGACTTGGTGGCGCCGGAGATGGCCTTGCCGTCGCGGTACCAGCGATAGCTGAAGCTGATCTTCGTCGGCTTCCAGGTGCCCTTGGTGACCTTGAGGGTGAGCCCGACCCGGGCGGTTCCCTTGATCTTGGGCACCGGCGTGGCGGTGAACGCCCGCTTCGGAACCGGCTTGCTCGCCGCCGAGGCGGTGGTGACCGAGGCATAGCCGGCCCTGGTTCCGGTGACCTTCACGGTGAGGGTCTTGCCGATGTCGTCCTGCTGCAGCTTGTAGGTGGCCTTGGTGGCGCCCTTGATGGCCTTGGACCCGCGGTACCACTGATAGCCGAGGGTGACCGGATTGGGTTCCCAGGTGCCGGGCTTGGCGGTGAGGGTCTTGCCGACCTCGAGCGTGCCCGAGACGGTCGGCTTGGGCGTCGCCGTCAGGGTGAGTGCGGGAACCTTGGCGGTGGCGTCCGAGGTGACGGTGGCCGGCGCATGGCCGTCCTTGGTGCCGGTGACCGCGACCGCGAGGGTGGCGCCGCCGTCGGCCTCCTGGATGGCATAGGTGGCCTGGGTGGCGCCGTCGATGGCCTTGGAGCCGCGGTACCACTGATAGCTGGGGGTGACCGGCTTCGGCTCCCAGGTGCCGGGCTTCGCGGTGAGGGTCTCACCGACAGCGGCCTTGCCCGCGATGGTCGGCTTGGGCGTGGCGGTCAGCTTCGGCAGCAGCGCGACCGCGGCCGAGGTTCTGGTGACGCTGACGTAGGGCATCCGGGTGCCCTTGACGGCGACCGTGAGCGATGCCTTCGCGTCGGCCTCGGTCACCTGGTACGTGGCCGCGGTGGCCTTGCTGATCGCCTTGCCGTCGCGATACCACTGGTAGGCCAGCTCGACCTTGCCCGGGCCCCAGGTGCCGGCCGTGGCCTTGAGCTGGCTGCCGACGACCGGGTCGCCGGTGATGGTCGGGACCGGCGACGGCCCGAGCAGCATGAACAGCCTCGCCCAGGTGGTCGCGTCCACCGTGCCGTTGCTGGTGAGGCCGGCGGCGGTCTGGAACTTCTTGACCGAGGCCAGCGTGGCGCTCCCGAGGCTTGAACCGGAATCGACCGGATAGCCGGCCCCCTGCAGCAGGGCGTGCAGCGCGGTCACGGGGTGGCCGCTGGAGCCCGACTTGAGCGTGAGGCCGCCGAACAGCGCGGTGAGTGTGAGCGGTCCGGCCTCACCGTCCGCGCCCAGCCCCTTCGCCTTCTGGAAGGCCTTCACGGCATCCTTGGTCTTGGCGTCGTAGCTGCCGTTGACGGTGATCTTCTGCCCGGCCTGGTTCAGCAGCGACTGCAGGGCGCTCACCTTCGAGCCGGTGCTGTTGGTAGAGGTGGTCATGACCAGACTGAGCGAGGTGGGTGCCACGTCGTAGCTGGACAGGTTCCAGGTCTTGATCAGGGCCTTCAGCTGGGCGGCGTAGTCAGCCGGCTTGGACGGGGAGTCGACGGCAGCGAGCGCGTCGACGAAGGTCGTGACGTTGCCGCTGGCGGCCCGGGCGGCCTGGTAGGCGGCCTCGGAGGCGATCAGGGAGGCGCGATCGCCGAAGGCCTTGGTCAGCGAGGAATAGGTGCGGTACTTGACCGCCTTGGAGCCGGTGCCGACCACCGTGCAGCCGTTGGACTGGCTGCTGGCCTGGGCGGCGTAGGTGACGCCGGTGATGCCGACGAAGTTGATGGCCGCCAGCCGGCGGACCCCGGTGTAGTACTTGCGGGTCTTCCAGTAGCTCAGCGTGGTCTTGACCACGCCGTAGGCCTTGCCCTTCGCCTCGATGATCCGCCAATCGCCGTTGGACAGCTTCGCGGTGAGCACGGCGACGTGCCCGATGCCGTTGGAGCGGGCGGGGTTGTTCTTCAGGAAGACCATGTCGCCCACCGCCGGCTCGCCACTGACCGCCTTGGTGCGGTTGTAGAGCCCGGCAGCGGTGTCGTCGCCCATCGTGAACGAGCGGGTCTGGTTGTTCAGCCAGATGATCAGCCCCGAGCAGTCGAACGACTTCGGGCTGGGAGCGTTGTAGGGCACCGGCTGGCCCAGAACGTAGGGCTTCCCGACCTGCTTGTTGGCCAGGCTCGCGTACTCGGCGGCGGAGGCGCCGGCCGAGCAGCGGGTGTTGAAGACGTTCTTCGACGAGCTGAGGTCGGAGGTGCCCCACTGCGATTCGACGATCGCCTGGGCGATCAGCGCCGAGGCGGGGACGCCGGTCGCCTGCTGCGCCTGTTGCGCGGGTCCCACCAGCGAGGTGAGGAAGGTCTTCTTGCTGGAGTCGCTGAGTTCGGGCGCGGCGATGGCGGAGGTGGAGGCGACGCTCGCCTGGATCAGGCCGAGCGTCATGGCCAGGGCCACGGCGGCAGGCAGTATCCGGGGGAGGTTCACGGTGTCGTTTGTAGCGACCTCGCGCGCCCGACCGCAATGCCCGGCCCCCAGCCCGACATCTGAAAATCAGCTGAGAAAGCGGCTTTGGCAAGGTGTTATGTCCCTTTCCAGGAATGCCTCAACCTTCACATCAGAGTTGAGACTCTCCGGGTGTCGTCCGGCGGACGTCCTTCGTCGGAGGCGATTCCGCCCGGGCCTGGCAGGGTGTCGCGCTGACGGTCGCGGCAAGGTCGGGCCGGGGTAGGCTCGGCTGGAGACGAAGGAGGCGTGTGATGGCCGATCTGAGCGGCAAGAAGGTGGCGTTCGTCCTGAAGCGTGGGGTCGAGCAGCCGGAGTTGACCGAACCCTGGCGGGTCATCGAGGAGGCGGGCGGCGAACCCGTCCTGGTCTCGGAGGAGCACGGCACCGTCACGGCGTTGATCCACGACTGGGAGCGGGGCGACGACTTCGCCGTCGACCTCACCCTGGACGAGGCGGACCCCGCCGACTACGCCGCGCTGGTGCTGCCGGGCGGCACGCTGAACTCCGACAAGATCCGCACCAACCCGAAGGCGATCGCGTTCGTCAAGGCGTTCTTCGAGGCCGGCAAGCCGGTGGCATCGATCTGCCACGGGCCGTGGATCCTGATCGAGGCCGGGGTCATCCCGGGCCGGACGCTCACCTCCACCACGCGGATCGCCACCGACCTGAGGAACGCCGGCGGAACCTGGGTGGATCAGGAGGTGGTGGTGGACGGCAACCTGATCACCAGCCGCAGCCCGCGTGACATCGATGCCTTCAACGCTGCCCTGCTGAAGGCCGTGGCCGAGGCCTGACCCCGGTCGTCCCGCCGTCCGGGGTCGATGGTTCCCCGGAGGCCGTGACCGGAGTAGGTTCCGGTTCGTGCCTCTGCCCCTGATTCCGCTGCCCCACCTGGTCGAGCCGGGTGGCGACCCCTTCCGCCTGCTTGCCGGAGCGCGCCTCGCCGGTGTGCCGGAGGTCGTGGCTGCCCTGCTCCGGGAGCGCACCGGCCTGTCGCTGGACGGCTGCGGCGCCGGGCTGCTCGAGTTCCGGCTCGCCGCGGGCGGCGCACCCGAGTCGTACCGGCTGGAGGTCGATGCGACCGGCGTTCGCGTGGTCGCGGCGGACGAGGCCGGGCTGTTCTACGCCGGCTGCACCCTGGAGCAACTCCTCGCCGAAGACCCGGAGGGCTGGATACTGCCCGCCGTGGTGATCGAGGACGCGCCCCGCTTCGGCTATCGCGGCGCGATGCTGGATGTCGCGCGGCACTTCTTCGACGTCACCACGGTGAAGCGGTTCATCGACCAGCTCGCCCGGCTCAAGCTCAACGTGCTGCATCTGCACCTCACCGACGACCACGGCTGGCGGATCGAGATCGCCTCCCGGCCCCACCTGACCGCCCGGGGGTCCGGAAGCGAGGCCGGCGGCGGCGCGGGCGGCTACTTCACGCAGGCCGACTACGTCGAGATCGTCGGCTATGCGGCGGGCCGGTGCGTCACGATCGTCCCCGAGATCGATCTGCCCGGCCATACCCACGCCATCGGGTTGGCCTACCCCGACCTGGCCGAGCAGCCCGTGCTGGATGCGTACCTGCGGGCCCAGATCGAAGCCCTGGACGGGGTGCTGCCGGTGGCCGGTGAACCCTTCACCGGGCTCGGGGTGGGCTTCTCCTCGCTTCGGATCGGTCATGAGCCCAGCTACGACTTCGTGGCCGACGTGCTGGGCGAGCTCGCCGGGATCACCCCGGGGCCGTACCTCCATATCGGCGGCGACGAATGCCTCGGCACGCCGCCGGCGGCCTTCGCCGACTTCCTACGGCGGGTGACCGCCATGGTCGAGCGGCTCGGGAAGACCCCGATCGCCTGGCACGAGGCCGGCGCCGCGCCCGGGCTGGCGCCGGGCACCGTCGGCCAGTACTGGGGCTTCCTGAGCCCGGACGAGCTGGCCGCGGGCTGTGCCCAGCGGCTGGTCGCTGCCGGCTCCCGGCTGGTGCTCTCGCCGTCCGACGCCGCCTACCTCGACATGAGGCACCCGGAGGACCCGTCCGGCCAGGACTGGGCGAATGGACCGACCAGCCTGCGGCGCAGCTACTGCTGGGAGCCCTCCGAACTCATCCCGGGGGTCGGCGAGACGGACATCCTGGGCATTGAAGCCCCGCTGTGGACCGAGTTCGTCCGGACGCCGGCCCAAGTGGACGCGCTGGTCTTTCCCCGGCTGGCGGCGATCGCGGAGATCGCCTGGTCGGCGCCGGCCGGCGCGCCGGGACGCAACTGGTCGGAGTTCCGCCAGCGGGTCGCCGGGCTGGCCGCATCGTGGCGGGCTCAGGGGATCGGCTTCACCGCCGTCCGCGAGGTGGAGTGGCCGTGACCAAACCGTAATAATAAAGACTATTTCCAGTTAGTTTATTTCTAGTAATCTCGGAGCAGGCGCCGTCGTCGAGGCCGGCGTAGATCCCACTGGAGGAGCTGCAAGGATGAGTTACCGAAAGTTCATCGTTCCGATCGCGGCGACCGCGCTCGCGCTGACCTCGCTGGTCGGCTGCAGCCCGGCGTCGCCCGCGCCCACCGAGCCTGGTGCGACCGCCCCGGAAACCGGCCAGCCGGCACCGGCCCGTCCGCTCCGGGTATGGGCAGGCAATTCGACCCCGATCTCGGTCGACTTCAACCCGTTCCACGTCGACAACGCGCTGCACGCCACCTTCGGCGCCATCTACGAGCCGCTGTTCTTCTTCAACGAGCTGAAGGCCAATCCGCCGACCGGGCTGGTCGGCGAGAGCTTCGAGCTCAGCGAGGACGGTCTGGTTCTCACCGTCAAGGTCAAGGCGAACCAGAAGTGGAGCGACGGCGAGCCACTGACCGCCGACGATGTGGTGTTCACCTACACCCACCCCTACAACAAGTCCGACCATCTGGTCTCCGCCGAGGCGACGGACGCGACCACCGTCGTCCTCACCTACGACGAGCCGCAGTTCACCTCGGTGCCGCTGCTGATGGGCAACACCTGGATGCTGCCCAAGCACATCTGGGAGCCGATCGGCGACAAGTGGAACGACCAGGTCAACGAGAACCCGGTCGGGTCGGGCCCGTACGTGGTCTCGGCAACCTCCGACGCCTCCTACTCCACGGTGGGCAACCCGAACTTCCGCGACGGCGTGCCCGCGGTCAGCGAGGTGCAGTACATCGGCCTGGATTCCAACCAGTCCAGCGAGGACATGCTGAAGACCGGCCAGCTCGACTGGGTCGGCCAGTTC
Source organism: Actinomycetota bacterium (assembly GCA_020161795.1). Classification (GTDB taxonomy): domain Bacteria; phylum Actinomycetota; class Actinomycetes; order Propionibacteriales; family Propionibacteriaceae; genus Propionicimonas. Next base: position 50,558 of record JAIUOR010000060.1, read on the forward strand.
ATCGCCAATCCGGATCCGGTGGTCGCCGACGGTGTGATCGCCACCATGAACAACCAGCTCGACCCCACCGTCGTCATCGCCTGCGTCACCGTCGAACTGGGCTGCAAGGGCCCGCAGACCGACCCGGCCGTCCGCCAGGCGCTGAACCTGGCGATCGATCGCTCAGCGATCGCCGAGAAGGCCTTCGCCGGCCTGACCGGACTGTCGAATCCGGCGATGGTGCTGCTGCCGCGCGACGAGCAGTGGGTCACCGACGCCACGCTGAAGGAGAGCCCGCAGCAGGCGGACGCCGCCGCTGCCGAGCAGATCCTGGTCGCCGCCGGCTACGCCAAGAACGACAAGGGCATCTACGCCAAGGACGGCAAGGCACTCAGCCTCGACCTGTTCTCCCCAGACGGCTGGACCGACTACAACGACGCGGCGAAGCTGATCTCCGAGGCGGCCGGCAAGGCCGGCATCGAGATCAAGTACCGCACGGTCTCCGAGGCGCAGTACTGGGATCCGGTCGGCCAGGGCGACTTCCAGCTGGCGATGTTCGGCCTGACCCAGTCCCAGGTGCCGGATCCGTACCAGGTGTACTACGAGTACTACACCACCGGCCGGACGACAGCCACCGGTGACTGGCCCAACGGCCAGAACTACTCCCGGTACTCCAACAAGGTCGTCGACGCCGCGGTGAAGAAGGCCGCCGGAACCAACGACGACGCGATCAAGAAGGCCGCCTACGCCGAGGTGCAGACGGAGATCGCCAAGGACCTGCCCTACATCCCGGTGGTGCTGAACGCCTCCCAGGCCTTCTTCAACGTGCGCGACTTCACCGGCTGGCCGACGCAGGACAACCTCTACGCCAACCCGCTGCCCTACCGTGCGGTCGCCTCGGCCGTCGTGCTGGCCAACCTCGAGCCGGCCCAGTAGGAAGAGACCGCGTGAGCTTCTATCTGCGCCGGATCGCCTTCTATCTCATCACCCTGTGGGCGGCGATCTCGCTGAACTTCCTGCTGCCCCGGATGATGCCAGGCGATCCGGCGTCGATCATGCTCGGCAAATTGCGTCGCGCGGCCGGTGGGCGTCCGCTCACCGACGAGGCGATCCAGACCGTCCGGCTGCTGTTCGGCGCGGACAAGACCACCCCGCTGTGGGATCAGTACCTGGCCTACTGGGGGCAGATGCTCCGGTTCGACCTGGGCATCTCCTCCACCAGGTACCCCTACACCGTCGTCTCCCTGATCGCCGACGCGCTGCCCTGGACGCTCGTCCTGGTCGGTACCGCGACGCTGATCTCCTTCGTACTGGGGATCGTGGTCGGCGGCTGGGTCGGCTGGAAGCGGGGCACCTGGCTCGATCACCTGGTGCCGGTCACCACCCTGCTGCAGTCGATTCCCTACTTCTGGCTGGCCCTGGTGCTGGTGGCGGTGTTCTCCGTCCAGCTGGGGCTGCTGCCGATCTTCGGCGGGTACGACCCGTTCAGCTTCCCCGGCGGACCGGAGTGGAGCTGGGCCTTCATCAGCAGCGCGGCGAAACACGCCATCCTGCCGGCGGTGACCATCGTGATCTCGTCGATCGGCGGCTGGCTGCTGGGGATGCGCAACATGATGGTCTCCACCATGAGCGAGGACTACGTCCTCACCGCCGAGGCCAAGGGGCTGCGGCCGAGCCGGGTGCGGGATCGCTACGCCGCGCGCAACGCGGCCATCCCCAGCCTGGCGGGCTTCGGCATCGCGCTGGCCTTCGTGGTGGCCGGCTCGATCGTGATGGAGCAGGTCTTCACCTACCCGGGCATCGGCAAGCTGATGATCCAGGCCGTGCAGAACCTCGACTACGCCCTGATGCAAGGAGTGTTCCTGGTGATCACCCTCACCGTGCTGGCGGCCAACTTCGTGATGGATCTGATCTACGGGATCATCGACCCGCGGGTGCGTACTCATGGCTGACCGGCTCGCTGGGGTGCGGCACCTGCTGCCGCGGATGTCGGCCAAGTTCGTCGTCGGCCTGATCCTGGTCGGCGCGATCACCCTCTTCGGGCTGATCGGCCCGCAGTTCACCGTCGACCCGCTGGATTCGTCCTTCAAGGGGCTGCTGCCGCCCGGGGGAGAGCACCCGCTGGGCACCACCAAGCTGGGCTACGACGTGCTGGCGCAGCTGGCCACCGGCACCCGAGGCTCGCTCTACGTCGGCCTGCTGGGCGGGCTGGTCGCGCTGGTGCTGGCCATCGGTTTCGGCATCATGGCCGGCTACTTCGGCGACTGGCTGGACGAGATCCTGACCGTGTTCACCAACATCATGCTGGTCATCCCCGGCCTGCCGCTGGTGATGATCCTGGCGGCCTACGTGCAGAGCGCCGAGGGGCTGGGCGACTTCGCTCGCAGCTCGACGCTGGTGGCACTCATCCTGGGCATCACGGGCTGGTCGGGCTCGGCGATCGTGCTACGGGCACAGGCCCGTTCGCTGCGGACGCGCGAGTATGTCGCAGCGGCTCGGGTGGCCGGTGAGAAGGGGCTGCGGATCATCGCGGTCGAGATCCTGCCGAACCTGGTGCCGCTGATCGCCGCCCAGCTGATCTGGGGCGTGATGGCCGCGGTGCTCGGCGAGGCCGGGCTCTCCTACCTCGGCCTCGGCCCGACCGGCTCGGTCACTCTGGGCACGATGCTCAACGACGCCCAGACCGGCCAGGCGGTCGGCGCCGGCGCCTGGTGGTGGTTCGTCCCGCCCGGGTTGCTGATCGCCCTGCTGGGGACGGGCCTGAGCCTGGTGAACTTCGCCATCGACGAGATCGTCAATCCCAAGCTGCGCGCCGCCCCGGAGGCGGCCCGGCAGCAGCGCAAGGCCACCAAGGCCGGCAAGGGCGTCGCGTCAGGAGGTTCCTTCGCATGAATACCCCACGACGTTCTTCTCCTCCGCTGCGCTCCCCCGAACAACGCCGCGGGGGCCCCGCATGAATACCCCACGACGTTCTTCTCCTCCGCTGCGCTCCCCCGAACAACGCCGCGGGGGCCCCGAATGAATACCCCACGCATGAGCGCCCTCGCCCCGATGCCCCCCGGCACTCCGGTGCTGAGCGTCCGCGATGTCTCGATCACCTACGCGATCGAACCGCCGGTGCACGCCGTCCAGAACGTCTCGCTGACGCTGCACCGTGGTGAGATCCTCGGCCTGGCCGGGGAATCCGGGTGCGGCAAGACCACCCTCGCCTACGGGGTCAACCGGCTGCTGAAGGCGCCCGCTGTGATGACCTCGGGAGAGGTCACCTTCCACGACCGCGGCGCCAACGACATCGACGTCGTGGGCTTGGAGGGGGAGGCCCTGCGCCGGTACCGCTGGGACAAGGTGTCCATGGTCTTCCAGGGCTCCATGAACTCCCTGAACCCGGTGATGAACGTCCGTCGGCAACTGCACGACGTGTTCACCACCCATCGCCCGGGGATGCCCAGGGCCGAGCGCGAGCGGCGGGCCGGCGACCTGCTGCAGCTGGTCGGCGTCGATCCGGCGCGGCTCTCCGCCTTCCCGCACGAACTCTCCGGCGGCATGCGGCAGCGGGTCATGATCGCGATGGCCCTCGCCCTCGACCCGCAGCTGATGATCATGGACGAGCCCACCACGGCGCTCGACGTGCTCGTGCAGCGGGGGATCATCCGCGAGCTCATGCGGCTGCGGGAGCGGCTCGGCTTCGCGGTGATCTTCATCACCCACGACCTGCCGCTGCTGATCGAGATCAGCGACCGGATCGCCATCATGCGCGAGGGCCGGATCATCGAGGAGGGCCCGGCGGAGGAGATCTACCGCCGGCCACAGCAGGCCTACACCAGGCAACTGCTCGCCAGCTTCCCCAGCCTCACCGGCGAGCGGGGCGGGTTCGTCCGAGGAGGTGCTACATGACCACCCCACGAAGTTCTTCTCCTCCGCCGAACTCCCCCGAACAACTTTGCGGGGACCCCGCGAGTTCGATCGAGGTGCGTGGGCTGAACAAGGATTTCAAGCTGCGGCGCGGGCCGCGGCGCTCCGTGCTGCACGCGGTGGTGGACGCCAACATCGTGATCGGCGCCGGCCGGACCGTCGCGCTGGTCGGGGAGAGCGGTTCGGGCAAGTCGACCATCGCCCGGATCGTCGCCAAGCTGGAGACCCCGACCAGTGGCGAGGTGCTGCTGGACGGGGAACGCACTCCGGTGCGGGGTGCCGCGCTGAGCGGCTATCGCCGCCAGGTGCAGATGGTGTTCCAGGATCCGTTCGCCTCGCTGAACCCGTTCCACAGCATCGCCCACCACATCGAGCGGCCGGTCAAGCTGCACCATCCCGAGCTGACCCGTAGCCAGATCCGCGACCGGGCGGCCGAGTTGCTGGAGCGGGTGCAGCTGGGCCCGGCCTACCTGAACCGACGGCCGCACGAGCTCTCCGGCGGGCAGCGGCAGCGGGTGGCGATCGCCCGGGCGCTGGCGCCCGGGGCGCGGTTCATCATCGCCGACGAGCCGGTCTCGATGCTGGACGTGTCGATCCGGGTCGGTGTGCTGAACCTGCTGGCCGACCTGCAGCGCAGCGATGGTCTGGGCGTGCTGTACATCACCCATGATCTGGCGACCGCCCGGCACTTCTCCGATGAGATCCTGGTGATGCACCGCGGGCACATCGTGGAGCGGGGGTCGGCTGACGATGTCATCCTGCATCCGCAGCACGAGTACACCCAGGCATTGCGGGAGGCGGCTGCGGATCCGGAACGATTGGGCGCGCTGCGTGACGAGGTGCGGGCAGAACTGGCGAAGGAAGTGTGATGGCTGTCGATCGAGGTACTCCCGTCTGGCTGCGGACCGTCAATGACCGGACGGCGTTCCGGCTGCTGCTGGAGCACGGCCCGCTCAGCCGATCCCAGCTGGGCGAGCTCTCCGGCATGTCCAAGCCGACCGCCGGCCAGATGATCCAACGGCTGGAGCGGCTCGGGCTGATCGCCCCTATGGGCGAGACGGCCGGCGCGCGCGGGCCGCACGCGGTGGCCTACGGGGTGCGGACGGACAGCCTCACCGGCGTCGCGATCAGCATCCTGGCCGACCGGATCGAAGCCGTGCTGGTCGACCCGACCGACGCCGACCACCCGGTCGCGACGATCCCGACCACCGGTGAGCGCTCGCCCGCGGCGGACGTGCTGGGCGCGGCGGCCGCCGCCTGCGCCGCCGCCGGGGTGAGCCAGGAGTCGGTGAGCGTGGTGGTGGTGGGCGTCCAGGCGGCCGTCGACGCCGACGTCGACCGGCTGTCGTTCACCGACACCCTGCCGGGCTGGCCGGAGACGGGCGCCCGGGGACACCTCGAGCAGGTCACCGGCATGGCCGTGATCCTCGACAACGACGTGAACCTGGCGACCATGGCCGAACGGGCGGCCGGCAGCGCCGGGGAGGTGTCCGACTTCGTCCATCTGTGGCTGGGACAGGGCCTCGGCGCCGGGGTGGACATCGGCGGCGTGCTGCAGCACGGAGCCAGCGGCTCGGCCGGCGAGATCGGGTACCTGGAGGTACCCCGCTCGGCGATCGCGATCGACCCGGAGGCCACCGACTACACCGATCTGCTGGGAGAGCAGGCGGTACGGGCCCTGCTGGGGGGTGCCGACCTGACCGCCGCGCTGAGCCGGCTGCCGGGCAATGAACCGGCGCTGGTCTCGCTGGCCGAGCGGGTCGCCCCGCTGATACAGCTGCTGGCGGCCGTGCTCGACCCGGCCTGCGTGGTGTTGGGCGGGCCGACCGGCGTGGCCGGGGGCAAGCGCCTGGCTGCCCTGGTGCAGGAACGGATCGACGACCGGCTCCCGATCCGGCCCAGCCGGGCGGGTGGCCAGGCGGTGCTGCTGGGTGCGCGGCGCCTGCTCGTGGAGAGCATTCGTACCCGACTCGAAGATCGGATCAAGGAGAACTGATGAAGCTCGCCATCGTCGGCGGGGGATCGACCTACACCCCGGAACTGATCGACGGTTTCGCGCGTCACCCCGAGCTGGGGCTGGCCGAGGTCGTGCTGGTCGATCCCGACGCGCACCGGCTGGAGCTGGTGGCCGGCATGGCGCGTCGCATGCTGGCGCGGGCCGGCAGTCGTGTGGCGGTGGCCGCCACCGCCGACGTGGCGGTGGGCGTGGCCGATGCCGACGCGGTGCTGGTGCAGTTGCGGGTCGGCGGGCAGGCCACGCGCAACGCGGACGAGAGCTGGCCGCACGAGGTCGGCTGCATCGGGCAGGAGACCACCGGTCCGGGTGGCTTCGCCAAGGCGCTGCGGACGGTGCCGGTGGTGCTGGGGATCGCCGAGACCGTGCGCGCGCACGCCCGCCCGGGCGCCTGGATCATCGACTTCACCAACCCGGTGGGCATCGTCACCCGGGCCCTGCTGGAAGCCGGGCACCGTGCGGTGGGGCTGTGCAACGTCGCGATCGGCTTCCAGCGCCGGTTCGCCGCCGGCTTCGGCGTCGCGCCGGAGCGGGTCGGGCTGGGCCACGTCGGGCTCAACCACCTCACCTGGGAGCGCAGCGTCACCGTGGACGGCGTCGACCGGCTGCCGGACATGCTCGCCGACCGGCTCGACGAGCTGGCCGAGGACGTGGAACTTGCCCCGGCGCTGCTCAGCCAGCAGGCGGCCATCCCGTCCTACTACCTGCGCTACTACTACGCCCACGACGAGGTGCTCGCCGAGCAACGACGGGAGCCGACCCGGGCCGCGGCGGTCACCGCGATCGAGGACGAGTTGCTCGCCCTCTACGCCGACCCGTCGGTGGACGTCAAGCCGGAAGCCCTGGAGCGTCGCGGTGGCGCCTTCTACTCCGAGGCTGCGGTGGAACTGCTGCTGGCGATCCGAGGCCTGCCCGGCCCGGCGCGGGTGGTGAACCTGCGCAACGACGGCGTGCTGCCCTTCCTGCCCGACGACCACGTGATCGAGGTACCGGCCCGCTATGTCGACGGGCGGTTCGTCGCCGAGCCGGTGGCGCCGCTGCCCGCCGACATCCAGGGCCTGATCGCCGGGGTGGCCGGGTACGAGCGGCTCGCCGTGGCGGCGGCGATCCATGGCGGACGCTCCCGGGTGGTGCAGGCCATGCGCGCACATCCCCTGGTGCTGCAGCACGACCGGGCCGAACGCCTCACCGACCTGCTGATGGCCGCGAACGGCAGGTTCCTGTCATGGACGTGAACTCCATTGTGGTGGCGGTGGACGGCGGCGGGTCCAAGACCGACGCCGCGGCCCTGACCCTCGCCGGCGCTGTGGTGGCCCGCCGGCGAGGGCCGGGCAGCAGCCCCCACTACGACGGGCTGGACGCAGCGGTGGCCCAGGTCGACCGGCTGGTGCGGGAGGTGGCCGGCGACGCCGGGGTGCGTCACGCCGGCCTGTACCTCTCCGGCCTCGACCTGCCGCGGGAGATCGACGAGTTCCGGGCGGCCGTCGCCGATCGTCCCTGGGCCTCCCATGGCCTGGCGGTGGACAACGACCTGTTCGCGTTGTTGCGGGCGGGCACCGATGAGCCGAATGCGATAGCGGTGGTCTGCGGCACCGGCACCAATGCCATCGGGGTGCGCGCCGACGGCCGCGCCGCCCGCTTCCACGCCCTGGGCAGCATCTCGGGGGACTGGGGCGGCGGTCACGGGCTGGGGGAGCGGGTGTTGTGGCACGCCGCCCGGGAGATCGACGGACGCGGACCGCACACCCTGCTGACAGCTGCCGTGACAGCCGAGTTCGGCGTCCCGGTGCCGGCCGTGACCGAACGGCTGCACAGCGGTGAGCTGGAATACAACCAGCTCGCCCGGCTGGCCCCGGCGGTATTCGCAGCCGCGGATGCCGGCGACCCGGTGGCGCTGAGCCTGGTGGACCGGCAGGCCGACGAGATCGTCGCCTACGTTCGGGCCTGCCTGCGCCGGCTCGATCTCACCGGCCCGGTGCCGGTGGTACTGGGCGGCGGCATCCTGCAAGCCGGCCACCACCGGCTGCTGCAGCGGATCGCCTCCGGCGTCGGGGAACTGAACCCCGAGTCGTACCTGGTGCCGCTGAACAAGCCGCCCCTGCTGGGCGCCGCGCTGCTCGCCCTGGAACATGCCGGCGCCGCCCGGCCCGCACTGGCCGCAGCGGCCGCCGCCCTGAGGGAGTGAGGGGCTTCGCCAGCACACGGCGCGGGGCCGTGGAAGCGCGGCGGTGTACGACTCCGTTCGGATGGCAACGGTCTTTCGAGAAACCTCTGCTAAGCCGGCCATGAGCCTGCCACACTGCGACTGGCACATTGTGATGGGCCCGGTGAGGGTCCGGTGACTCGGAAAGCAGTGGGGACGAATGAAGCACAGGTTGATCGCGGCCCTGGTGGCTGCGCTGGTGGTTTCCGGCGGTGGTCTGGGGGCGGGAACGGCGTATGCCGCCGACGCGGACTTCGACGGTGAGATCAGCGGCGGCGGGGCCTATCTGTGGTCGTACGAGGGGGCTTCGACGAAGCTCGTCCTCCCGGCCACCTGGAAGGGCAAGCCGGTGGTGTCGGTGGAGATGGAGATAGGAGCAGTCACCACAGCGGTGGATGCCACCCGAGCCACCGGCCTCCGTACGCTCAACCTCTATGGCGGGGAGGCCAAGCTCGCCAAGCTGGACCTCAGCAAGAACACCAAGTTGACCTCGATCCATCTTGAGGATCTCCCGCTGACCAGCCTGAGCCTCTCGGCCAACAAGGCGCTGAAGAACCTGCGGCTGGACCGCACGAAGCTGACCAAGCTGGATCTGGCGAAGAACACCAAGCTGGTGTCGCTCTACTCCAACGCCGATCCGGTGAGTTCGGTGAAGCTGCCGAAGACCAAGACGCTGAAGAGCGTGGGGTTCTACAAGACGAAGAAGCTGAAGAGCCTGAACGTGAAGAGCAACACCGCGCTGACCACGCTCACCCTCGCCGGAACCGGTCTGACCAAGATCAACCTGACGAAGAACAAGGCGCTGAAGGTGCTCGATCTGGGGGCCACGAAGATCAAGCCGGCTTCCGCGAAGGTGTCGAAGCTCACCAAGCTGACCGAGCTTCACCTGGCGGGGAACACCACCTTCACCAAGCTCGACGTGAAGAAGCTCACCAAGCTGAAGGTGCTGAACCTGCTCGACACCAAGCTTTCCTCGGTCGACCTGAAGAAGAACACCAAACTCACCAAGCTGGCCCTCGGCGGCACGTTCAAGAAGCTCGACCTGACCAAGAACACCGCGCTGACGGAGTTGACTCTCGGTGGGGACAAGCCGGTGACCAAGTTGGCGTCGCTGAACCTGAGCAAGAACAGCAAGCTGAAGCATCTGTCCGTGTACGGCAGCGGGCTCGCTTCACTGAACCTGACGAACGCCAAGGCGCTGGACTACCTGGATCTGTACAAGACATCGCTCACCAAGCTCGACCTCTCCGGCCTGTCCAAGCTCGAGTGGGTGTCCGCATCCGGCAACAAGAAGCTCGCCTCGGTGACCTTCGCGGGCAACTCGGCTCTCCAGGAGGTCGTCGTGCCCGACAACGCGTTGAAGAGCCTCGACGTCTCCACACTGAAGAAGCTCGGCTTCCTGGACATCGCCGGGAACCCCGGTCTGGCGGTGAGGATCGATCCCGTCCGCAACCCCCGGTTGTCGGAAGTCCGCTACTCGCCGGTGAAGTCGAGCGTCGAAGACTATCTGGCGCTGTACGAGGGAGAGGGGTGGCCCGCGCAGACGGTCACCAACGCCAAGTAACTTACTCGGTGTGAGCAGCTCCGCCGCAGGCGGCCGGCGTTCCCGTGGCGGGGCGCCGGCCGCTTCGGCGAGCAGGCAGGCTTCCTCGACGGCGGGCGCGACCGCGGGTTTCGTCGACTGGCTGGGCTGGCTGGCGCTCGGCGGCGTCGGGCTGGTGCTGCTGGCCGAGCTGCCGTGGTGGCGGCTGCAGCCACAGGGGCCGGTGTGGGCGGCAGTGCTGCTGGGCGCGGGGGCGGTAGCCACCGAATGCGTCAACTGGGCTCGTCACGGTCGCCGTCAGCCGCAGCCGCTGGCCTGGTGGCTGCTGACCGGGTTCGTCGCGCTGACGCTGATCTCGGCGTTCTGGGCCTATGTGCCCGGCCCCGCCTTCGCGAGCCTGGTCGTGGTGGGAGCGGCGTACTCCGCCGGCGTGATTGTCTTCCGGCTCTGCCAGGCGCGTGCCGGGCGGGTGCGCATCGCGCTGGCGGTGGTGCTGGTCTATCTGGTGATCAGTGCTCTGCTGAGTCTGGAGACGGCGAGCAGCCGCCTGTTGCTCCGTCCGACCATCGACGCCATCGCGGCGTCGTCCCCCGAGACCGCCGCGGTCTACGGAGCCTGGACGGGCCAGCGGCTGATGACGCTGACCACCTCGAATGCCGCAGCCGCCGGCGCTATCGCCGGCCTGGTGCTGGCCGGCTACTTCTTCGCCACCGCCACCCGGCGCCGGGCACGCCTGCTGAACGTTGCTGCCGCCGTCGTACTCGCCCTCGAGGCGGTGTTGTGCGGCAGCCTCGGTGCCGGCCTGGTGGGGGTGGCCGCGCTGGTCGCGGCCGTGTGGCTCACGCCGCGGCCGGAACGGCTGCGCGTGGCCGGCTTTCTCGGCGGCGCGGCGACGGCGGGGGTGCTGCTGGCGCTGCCGGTGTTCTGGCTGGCTCCGGCGACCGCGGGTGCCGGGTCTTCGCCGGCGCTGCCGGGGGTGGACAAGACCGCAACGGCCACCGAACGGATCGCCTTCTGGGGGGACGCGCTGCGGATCGCCGCCGACGCGCCCCTGCTCGGCCAGGGTCCGGGAGTGTTCGAGGTTCGTGCGCTGCAGGTGCAGGACGTCTTCCGGGAGAGCAAGTACGTCCACAACCACTACCTGCAGGTGTTGACCGAGACCGGTGCGGTCGGCCTGGCGCTCTGGGTGGTCTTCCTGGCCGTGGTCGCCGTGGCGCTCTGGCGTGGATCGCGGGAAGTTGACCGGCTCGCCCGGGCTGAGGCATCCCTCAAGCGGCCGTCGTCCGGCTCGGCGGCGAGTGGGAAGCAGGCAGCGGCCTGTCGCGCCATCCTGGTCGCCGGCGGCCTCCTGGCGGTTCATGGCGCGATCGACCTCACCCTCAGCCTGCTACCCGGGATCGCCGTGCTGCTCATCCTGGCCGGGGCCGGGTGCGCGATCGCGCCCGAGGTAGGCCCCGCCCGGCTGCGCGCGCTGCTCGATGCCCACTGGCGGTGGTTGCGGACCCTTATCGTCGCCGGCTCCCTGGCGCCGGCGCTGCTGGTCGCCGGCTGGTGGGCGGCACCCGATCCAGCAGCCTCCGACGATGCCGCCCAGGCCGCGCTCACCCTCGATCCGCTGCACCGGGCGGACCATTGGGCAGCTGCCCTCGTCGCCCGCCTGGACGGCCCGCGCGCCGCCGGCTTCGCCGCCAAACTGGACGACTTCGGCGACCGCAGCGTCACCGCCAACCAGGTCCTGGTGTACTACCACCTGAGCCAGGGCGACCTCGACCTCGCGCTGCACCACATCGAGGCGATCCCCGCCGTCCGTCCGCTGGATCCCGCGAGCCGCCTGCTCGCCCTCGACCTGGCCCACCAGGTGCGCGCCGAGCTTTCCGACGACACGGAGGCTGTCGCGGCCATCGACCAGACCATCGCCCGGATCGGCTGAACCCGCGCTCCTGCGCGGCGGGCGCACTCCCGTTAGCCTGGACGGGTGCGCATCTCCACCGAGGCCCTGCCGGGGCTGACCCTCACCAACCTGACCCTGGATGTTCCGCTCGACCATGCGGATCCGGGCTCACCGACGATCGAGGTGTTCGCCCGCGTCGTGACCGGCGAGGACGGCGGGGACAAGCCGTATCTGGTCTTCCTGCAGGGTGGGCCGGGACACGAGGCACCCCGGCCGATGCTCAGCCCGGCAAGCCCGTCGTGGCTGCCCCGGGCGCTGCGGGAATATCAGGTGGTGATGCTCGACCAGCGCGGTACCGGGCGGTCGACGCCGATCTCCTCACCCACGGTGGCCCCGCTGGCCGGCCTGGATGCCGCCGGTCAGGCGGAGTGGATCACCCACCTGCGCGCGGACGAGATCGTGCACGACGCCGAGCGGGTGCGCGAGGCGCTGGGCGCGAAGCAGTGGACGGTGCTGGGCCAGTCCTTCGGCGGGTTCACCACCCTGCACTATCTATCGGTGCATCCGGAGTCGCTCGCCGCAGCGCTGATCACCGGCGGGCTGAGCGCGGTCCAGCACCCGGTGGACGATGTCTACGCGACGACCTGGCAGATCATGATCGCCAAGTCCGAGGCGTATCACCGACACTTCCCGGCCGACCGGGAACGGATCCGCGAGCTGAGCGCACTGTGCACCCAGGGCCGGATCAGCCTGCCGAACGGCGACCTGGTCTCGGCCGACCGGTTCCGCACCATCGGGCATCTACTGGGGATGCAGGGCGGCCCGGAGCGGCTGCACTACCTGCTGGAGCTGGATCCCTCCTCGTCCGGCTTCGGCCACGACCTGGCAGCCTCCCTCCCGTTCGGAGGACGAAACCCGCTCTACGCCGTCTTCCACGAATCCAGCTACGCCGACGGTGGCGCGACCCGCTGGTCGGCCGACCGGACGATGCCCGACCGGGTCCGCGAGGACGTCACCCTGCTCGGCGGGGAGCACCTGCACCGCAGCCTGTTCGCCGAGGACTCCGAACTGCGTCCGTTCGCCGAGGTGGCCGACCTGCTGGCCGAGTACGAATGGAACCAGCTCTACTTCCCCGACAAGCTCGCGCAGGCCGACGTCCCGGTCGCCGCTGCCGTCTATGCCGGCGACGCCTACGTCCCGCTGGACTACTCCCTGGAGACCGCCGCCCTGCTGCCCGACTGCCGCGCCTGGGTGACCAGTGAGTACGAGCACAACGGTCTGCGGATGGACGATGCCGTGCTCGACCATCTGATCGGCCTGGTGAAGCACCGCCGCTGGCTGTAGGAATCAGCCGCGAGAGCGGGTGATCTCGTCGTACCGCACGGGTCCGCCCGTGCTCAATAAGAGATCAGCCGCGAGAGCGGGTGATCTCGTAGAGGGCGATCGCCGCCGCCACCGAGGCGTTCAGCGACTCCACGGCAGAACCGATCGGAATGGACGTCAGCACGTCGCAGTTCTCGCGCACCAGCCGGGCCAGGCCCTCGCCCTCGGAGCCGACCACCAGCAGCACCGGGCCGTCGATCCCGGGGAAGCCGGCAACGTCGGTCTCGGCCTCACCGGCCAGGCCGACGACGGTGAAGCCGGCGTCGGCGTACTGCTTGAGCACGCGGTTCAGGTTGGTCACCTGGGCGACCGGTACACGGGCGGCGGCACCGGCCGAGGTCTTCCAGGCGGCCGCCGTCATGTGCGCGGACCGACGCTCGGGAATGATCACACCCTGCGCGCCGAAGGCGGCTGCGGAGCGCACGATCGCGCCCAGATTGCGCGGATCGGTGATGGAATCCAGGGCGACCACCAGCCCGGCCGGTTCCGCGTGGATCGCATCGGCGAGCACGTCCTCGGGGTCGGCGTACTCGAACTCCGGAAGCTGGAGCGCGACGCCCTGGTGGACCCCGCCGCCGGTCAGCCGGTCGAGCTCGGGGCGGGTGGCGGCCAGCAGCGGGATGCCGTGGTCGGCTGCGAAGGCGAAGATGTCGCGCAACCGGGCGTCCCGCTCGGATCCCTCGGCCACGTAGGCGCGCTTCACCGGCAGGCCGGCCTGCAACGCCTCCAGCACCGCGTTGCGTCCGATCACCCAGTCGGCGCCGGCGGTGGCAGTGCCGCTCTTGCGCGGCGCGCCCTGACGGGAGCCCTTGGCGCGGCTGGATGACTTGCCGGGCTCGTCCGGACGGCGCTTGCGGTAGGCCTTGTGGTACGGCCGATCCTCGGCTTTGGGGGTGGGGCCTTTGCCCTCCAGGCCGCGGCGGACCCGGCCGCCGGAGCCGGCCGGCGTGGACTGCTTCTTGGTCGCGCCGCGGCGCTGGCTGTTGCCGGCCATCAATCCTCCAGTGCCCACTCGGGGCCGTTCGGGGTGTCGGTGATCTTCAGGCCGAGTTCGCTCAGCTGATCGCGGATCGTGTCGGCGGCCGCCCAGTCCTTGCGGGCGCGGGCCTCCTGGCGCTGGGTGAGCATGGCCTGCACCAGTCCGTCCACGACCGGACGGAGGTTCCCGTCGCCGGCGTACGGGTCGGCGTCCGAGATCAGACCGAGCACGCTCAGCATCGACATCACGGCGGCCAGCGCTGCGGCGACTCCCTCGGTATCGCCGGCCTCGATGGCGACATTGCCCTGCTTGACGGTGTTGAACAGCACCGCCATCGCCCCGGGCGTGCCGAGGTCGTCGTCCATTGCCGCGGCGAACTCCGCCGGGACTTCCGGAGCGTAGGCGAACCAGCCGGTCTGGCTGACGATCTTGACCGCACGCTGTACGAACCCGTCGATCCGGGCCAGCTGGGCGGTCGCCTCGTCCAGCGAGGTGTCGCTGAACTCCACCGACGAGCGGTAGTGCGGTGCGAGCAGGTAGAGCCGGACGGCGCGCGCCGGGTAGCGCTTCACGACCTCGCTGACCAGCGCGCCGTTGCCGAGCGACTTGCTCATCTTCTCGCCGGCCGCGGTGACCCAGCCGTTGTGCATCCAGAACCGGGCGAACGGACGCCCGGCAGCCCGCGACTGCGCGAGCTCGTTCTCGTGGTGCGGGAAGCGCAGGTCGAGGCCGCCGCCGTGGATGTCGAACTCGTCGCCGAGGTACTTCCCGGCCATCGCCGAGCATTCGATGTGCCAGCCCGGCCGGCCGCGTCCCCATGGCGAGGGCCAGGAGGCGGTCAGCGGCTCGGTGGGCTTGTGCCCCTTCCAGAGCGCGAAGTCGCGGGGATCGCGCTTGCCGCGCGGATCGGCATCGGGAGCCGCTTCCATGTCGTCCACCCGCTGGTGGGAGAGCGAGCCGTAGGCCGGCCAGGAGCGGACGTCGAAGTAGACATCCCCCGAGCCGTCGGCGGCCACGTAGGCGTGGCCGCGTTCGATCAGGGTCTCGATCAGCTCGATCATCTCGGGAATGTGGCCGGTGGCCCGCGGTTCGTAGGTCGGCGGCTCGCAGCCCAGCGCGGCGTAGGCCTCGTGCAGCTCCCGCTCGAACCGGTAGGCGTGGGCGTACCAGGGCACGCCCGCCTCGGCGGACTTCTCCAGGATCTTGTCGTCGATGTCGGTGACGTTGGCCACCACCGTCACCTCGTAGCCGCGGAAGCTCAGCCAGCGGCGCAGCACGTCGAAGACCACCTCCTTGCGGATGTGGCCCAGGTGCGGGGAGGCCTGGACGGTGAGCCCACAGTGGTAGATCGACACCTGTCCCGGAACGAGGGGCTCGAAGGGTCGCACGGCGCGGGTGGCGCTGTCGTAAAGCTGCAGACTCACAGGCGGCAGTCTAGAACCCACGCCGCGACTGACACGCATCGTCTTCGGACAACCGGCGTGGATCCCCGGTGGAAGCGAGCGTCAGCCGGCCGGCAACCTGCTCGCGGAGACCCGGTGCCGATCGCGTCGGGATCAGTCCGCTCGCCTCGAACCGAGCCGAGCGACCATCGTGGGGTTGCGGTGGTCGAAGAACAAGGATCCGCCTTGATCAAGACCGGCGATGGTCTCCAGCTCACCGGGGGTGAGCTCGAAGTCGAACACGTCGATGTTCTGGCGGATGCGTTCCGGGGTGACCGACTTGGGGATCACGACGACATCGGACTGGATCAGCCATCGCAGCACGACCTGCGCCACCGACTTGCCGCGAGCCTGCGCTATCGGGGCGAGCACCGGATGAGTGAAGATGCCGTTCTTCCCTTCGGCGAACGGCCCCCACGACTCGTGCTGCACCCCGTGCTCGACCATGAGCGCGTGGTCTTCTGCTCGCTGGTGGAACGGGTGGGTCTCGATCTGGTTGACCGCCGGCACGATCTCGTTGTTCACGATGAGATCGACGAGCCGGTCCGGGTGGAAGTTGGAGACCCCGATCGCGCGAGCGTCGCCGTCCCGGTAGATGCGTTCCATCGCCCGCCATTCGGAGTAGTAGTCGCCATAGGGCTGGTGGATCAGGTACAGGTCGAGGTAGTCGAGCCCCAGCCTCGCCAGTGAGGACTCGAACGCGTGCGCGGTCCGCTTCTCCCCGGCACCGGCTGGACCGCTGTCCTGTATCCACAGCTTGGTCGTGACGAACAGCTCACTACGCGGGATCCCGCTGCCGGCGATGGCGCGACCGACGGCCTCCTCGTTGCCGTACGCCGCGGCGGTGTCCAGGAGCCGGTACCCCGCCTCGAGCGCCGCGGCCACCGCCCACTCGGTCTCATCGGCGGGGACCTGGTAGACCCCGTACCCCAGGACGGGCATTTCCACACCGTTGTTCAAGGTCACGGTCTGCATAGTGCGATACCTCCCAGGATCCGGCCGGGCTCAGCCCGGGTGGAGCGCAACGCCCCGGTATCCATTGGACAACTCAACTCCGGTTGGCGGTAGTCACCACACTTCCCAAGACCCCAGCCGGCGACCTTGCTCAGCGCGACTTGGCGCGCAGCGCGTCGATGTCGAGGAAGCTGGGCTGCGGTTCGGCGTCGTCGATACCGGTCTCCCAGGGATCCTCCGGCATCGGGCCGTCGTCGTCGACGAAGCCCTGCGAGGGGTCGTAGGGGTTGGCGAGCTGGCGTTCCTCGCCGGCCGGCATCGTCTCCGACATGGCCTCGTCGGGCAGGGCGCGCAGCACGTCGTGGATGTAGCCCCAGGCGGCCTCGACCAGGGGCACCTCGCGGTTCTCGCGCTGCGAGGCGTACCAGCGGTAGTCCAGCACCTCGTGGAAGATCTGCGCGGCATCCCGCTTGCCCCGCAGTTCCGGAGGCACCGCAGAGACCACCGGCTGGAAGCACTCGGTGAGCCACTGGTGGGCGACCACAGCCTCGTCCACGTTCTGCTGACCGGTGCGGGCGCGGAGGGTATCCAGGTCGTTCAGCAGCCGGCGGGCCTGGTTCTCCTCCACATCCAGCCCGGCCAGGCGCAGCAGCCGGCGGCTGTGGTGACCCGCGTCCACCACCTTGGGCTGGATCCGGATGCTGGAGCCGTCCGGGGAGGTGACGATGTCGAGTTCGGCCACGTCGAAGCCGAGGGCGTTCAGTCGCCGCACCCGGTTCTCGATGCGGAAGGTCTCGGTGCCCGGGAACTCCTCGACCCCGGTCAGCTCGGCCCACAGATCCCGGTAGCGGGTGATGATCGACTCCACCAGTACGAGCGGGTCGAGCGAGGGGTCGAGCATCCGGCCGGCCTCCAGGTCGCAGAACTCGCCGTAGAGGTTGGTGGTGGCGATCGTCAGATCGTGCTCCCGCTGGCCGTCGGTCAGGGTCTCGTGCAGTTCGCCGGTCTCGGCGTCAACCAGGTAGGCGGCGAATTGCCCGGCATCGCGACGGAACAGCACGTTCGACAGCGACACGTCGCCCCACAGGAAGCCGATCAGGTGCAGCCGCACCAGCAGCACCACCAGGGCGTCGACCAGCCGGGAGACGGTGTCGGGCCGGACGCCGAAGTCGAACAGAGCCCGGTAGGGCAGCGAGAACTCCAGGTGCCGGGTGATCAGGACGGGATCGAGCGGCTGGCCGTCGCGGCCGAAGCGTCCGGTCACCACCGCCAGCGGTTCCACGGCCGGGGTGTCGGTGCGGTGCAGGTCGGCCAGCAGCCGGTACTCGTGGATGGCGAGGTGCTCGATGACCTCCTTGGCGGCATACACCGAGGTGCCGACCCGGATGAACCGGACGACATGGCGCGAGATGCCGCGGGGGAGCGCGACCAGATGGTCCGTGGGCCACTGCGCCAGCGGCACGTCCCACGGCAGTGGGATCAGTCGGGAGTCGGGCCGCGACGAGAGAAACCTGGGCACCGCTCCTTCATACACCAAACCGCCGGGGTGGCGCGTCCGCCCACCGGCCAGAGCGTCTCAAGCTGTGACCAACTCGACGATGGCGGGCTTGGGCGACATGCTGACGCCAACCCTGAGCCGAGGGGATTTGGGCGGAGCCAGGTGTCAGGACGCGAAAACGCCGGCCGGGAGCATCCGGCCGGCGTTCGCTTGGCGTCAGTTGAGGCGGAGTTCGGTCTTCGGGGAGAAGATGTGCAGCGAGTTGGGATCGCGCGGGCTCAGCTTCACAACGGTGCCGCGCTGCGGTGGCGTCCGGGCGGAGACGCGGGCCACGATCTGGGTCGCGGCGAGCTTCTCCTCGGGGGCCAGGCCGGCGAGCGTGCCGTAGACGTAACCGTCGGCGCCGAGTTCCTCGACGACGTCCACGTCCAGGCTGAAGCCGTCCTCGCTGAGCTGCAGGTTCTCCGGGCGCACGCCCACCACCAGCGTGTCCTCGCCACTTGCCTTGGCGAGGATCTCGCGAGCGATCGGGAGGACGTAGTCACCGACCTGGACGCCGCCGTCGACGATCTTGCCGGTGAGCAGGTTCATGGCCGGCGAGCCGATGAAGCCGGCGACGAACAGGTTGTCCGGGTGGTCGTAGAGGTGCAGCGGGCTGTCCACCTGCTGCAACAGGCCGTCCTTGAGCACCGCGACCCGGTCGCCCATCGTCATGGCCTCGACCTGGTCGTGGGTGACGTAGACGGTGGTGACGCCCAGGCGGGTCTGCAGGGCGGCGATCTGGGTACGGGTGGAGACGCGCAGCTTGGCGTCCAGGTTCGACAGCGGCTCGTCCATCAGGAACACCTGCGGCTGGCGGACGATGGCGCGGCCCATTGCGACGCGCTGCCGCTGGCCGCCCGAGAGCGCCTTCGGCTTGCGGCTGAGGAAGCTCTCCAGGCCCAGCAGGTGGGCGGCCTCGAGGACGCGCTTGTCGCGGTCGGCCTTCGGGACACCGGCCATCTTCAGCGCGAAGCCCATGTTGTCGGCCACCGTCATGTGCGGGTAGAGCGCGTAGTTCTGGAACACCATGGCGATGTCCCGATCCTTCGGAGGCAGGTCGGTGACGTCACGCTCACCGATCATGATCCGGCCCTGGTTGACCTCTTCGAGGCCGGCCAGCATCCGCAGCGAGGTGGACTTGCCACAACCCGACGGGCCGACCAGCACCATGAACTCGCCGTCCCCGATCTCGAGGTTCAGCTTGTCAACAGCGGGGTGATCCGAACCCGGGTAGAGCCGGGTGGCGTCCTGAAAACTAACCGTGGCCATGCCACACATCCTTTCCATGGGCAGGTACGTGCCCAACGATCCGTAGTGGAAACGCAGGCCGCGGCAGAGCGGCCTAGCGGCCATTTTTGCACAGGAGGATGCCCGGTTTCGGGGAACGGACGGCTCACGGCAAACTGATACCGAGTCGTGACCTTTGCCCCGGATTCGCCGACTGGCAAGCGGATTGGGCCGGCTCGGGTAGGCTCCCGGACGATGACCACGACACCGCCGCAGCCAGAGCCGGTTCCGTCGCCCGAGCAGCTTCCGGAGCCTGAGCCGACCGACGGAACCGACGCGCCGGCCTCGTCCGAGTGGTGGGGCGACCCGTCGCTTCCGTGGCGCCGCAAGCCCACCCGCGCCGACTACATCTGCCTGAGCTGGCTCAGTGCGGCGGGTGTCTACGGCATCGTGATCAGCATCCTGCGTCCGGGGTTGCTGGCCTCCGCGCCCCACGTCCTGGCGTCGCTGGGATCCTGGACCGGCTCGGTGCTGATCGGCGCGATGGCCAGGGTCGGGGATGGCTGGTGGCCGTTGATCTGGGCGCTGGGCACCCTCGGCCTGGTGAAGTTCGACTGGGTCTACTGGTGGGCGGGCAAGCTGTGGGGCCGGGGTCTGATCGACGTCTGGTCGGGCCGCTCCGAGCGGGCACGCCGGCTCAATGCCCGTGCCGAGCGGTTCGCGCGCAAGTACGACACCTGGGCGATCGTGATCGCCATGCTGCCGATCCCGCTGCCGCGTGCGGTGGTCCTCGCCGTCCTGGGTGAGGCCGGAACCAGCCTGCGCAAGCTCATGACCGTCTCGATCGCCTCCGCCTTCGTGATGATGGGGTGCTATCTGGCGCTCGGCTACTGGATCGGTGAGCCGGCGGTCGCCCTGGTCGAGGCCTACGGCCGCTACCTGTGGTACGTCACGCTGGGCCTGCTGGTCGTCATCGTGGGCAATGCCTGGCGGAAGTCGCGCAAGGAGTCGTGACCCGGGGTTCGCGTCGTCATCGGACTGGTGGCTCCGCATCTCCCCTCCGATGCGGAGCCACCAGAACCGGAGCCGGCTCACTCGGCGGCCTCCCGCTGTCCCGCGACTCTCCGTACGCCCCCCAGCGATGACGAGTCACCAGAGACAATCACCCGCGACTTATGTGAGCACTGCTCTCTGAAACGAGACTCTAGCCCGTCCCGGAGGCAGAAGCAAGAGCGCCGCTCTCAATTGCGCATAGAGCTTCCTGATGTGGAAGAATGTCGGCATGCCGACGCCACGGGAGCGGGCCCGAGAACGGACCCTGGCCGAGATCCGCAGTCTCGCCTGGCTTCAGGTCGAGGAGGTGGGCCCGGCAGCGCTGTCGCTCCGCGGCATCGCGCGCGATCTCGGCGTGGTCTCGTCGGCGATCTACCGCTATGTCAGCAGCCGGGACGATCTGCTCACCGAGCTTCTCGTGGCCGGTTTCAGCGATCTGGCCGAGGCCGTCGAGCGCGCTGAGTCGGTCGTCCCGCGGGAGGCCTACCGCGAGCGGTGGCTGACGATCTGCCGGACGATGCGCGCCTGGGCGCTGGGCCGTCCGGCAGCCTGGGGGCTGCTCTACGGCGGCCCGGTGCCCGGCTACAACGCTCCCCAGCAGACCACGGCCGTGCCCGGTGCCCGCGTCCTGCTGCAACAGGGCGCGGTGCTGATCGAGGCGCAGGCCGCGGGCCGGCTCCGGCCGCGAATCGGCCCGGCAGGCGATCTCGGCGAGGTGCCGGCGGTGCTGCGAGCCGAGCTGGAGGCCGCCGCGGCAGCCTTTCAGCTGGAGGTCGGCGCGGAACTGGTGGCGCTCGGCATCCTCGGCTGGACGATCTCGGTGGCCGTGATCAGTTCGGAGGTCTTCGAGCAGCTGGGTCCGGATGCCATCGCGGCCCGCGACCAGCTGGCGGAACTCCAGTTCGCCAGTGCCGCCGACGCCCTGGGGCTGTAGCCCGGTTTCTCAGCCGTTGTCGGCCGCGTCGACGTCCACCCGATGGAAGCCCAGGTGCGAACGGGAGGCGGTCGGCCCGCGCTGGCCCTGGTAGCGGGAGCCGGTGGCGCCCGAACCGTAGGGATGCTGCGCCGGTGAGGAGAGCCGGAAGAAGCACAGCTGCCCGATCTTCATCCCCGGCCAGAGCTTGATCGGCAGGGTCGCCACGTTCGACAGTTCCAGCGTCACGTGACCGGTGAACCCCGGGTCGACGAAACCCGCGGTCGAATGGGTGAGCAAGCCGAGCCGGCCCAGCGAGCTCTTTCCCTCCAACCGGGCGGCCAGGTCGTCCGGCAGCCCGACCAGCTCGTAGGTCGAACCGAGCACGAACTCGCCCGGATGCAGCACGAAGGGCTCGTCCGCCGGCACCTCGATCAGGCGGGTCAGCTCGGGCTGGCTCTCCGCGGGGTCGATCGAGGGGTACTTGTGATTGTCGAACAGCCGGAAGTACCGATCCAGCCGGACGTCCACCGAGGCGGGCTGAACCATCTGGGGATCCCACGGATCGAGCCGAACCCGTCCGGTCTCGACTTCGGCCAGGATGTCACGATCTGAGAGCAGCACCCGGCCAGCCTAACGGCCGGTGCGCGGGCCCCACGAGAGCCTCCGACGGGATTCGAACCCGTGACCCACCGCTTACAAGGCGGTAGCTCTGCCAACTGAGCTACAGAGGCGTGGTTGCCATTGTGGAGCAGCCGGGCCGGGCTTGGCCAACCGTCACCGTCAGGTCGGCCAACTCCCAGGGACGATGCCGCTGCCAGTGCCCGGCCTCCTGCGCCTCCCACTGGTCCCAATGGACGGCGAAGCTCTCGCCGTCGCGGTCGATCGCCCGCCGGTGCCGCTCGTTTTCGTCCAGTTCACACCAGATGCCGAGATCGGCCAGCGCGCGGTTGGCCGGGGTGAGTGCTCCGCAGCCCTCCACGATCAGCGGCGTGGCGGGATCCAGCGGCACCCAGCCGGTCACCGCCGACCGTTCCCAGCCCCAGCTCGGATAGCCGGGATCGACCGGACGAAGCACCAGCTCGGCCACCATCGCCGAGCCGGCCGCCAGACCGTCCCACCCGGGGTAGAAGGCGTCCATCGAGACCAGCTGTACCGGGCCGGGCCATCGCTCGGCCAGCCTCGTGGCCAGTGTGGTCTTGCCAGCGCCGGCGCCCCCGTCGATCAGGACGACCGGACGCGCCACGCCGAGCGCGGCGACGGCGCGCAGGATGCGGGCGGCCGCGCTCACCGGGTGCCGGAGGCGGAGAGGAAGGCCAGCCCGTCGCCGTGCGAGGTGACCTCCTGTTCGGCGGCCGCCAGGAAGGCGGCCTGACCCCGATGCAGCGTGCGGGATTCGCCCGCGGTCGCCACCGTGAGGTCGCCCTCCACCACGAACAGGATGCGCGCCGATCCCTGGCCGGGCAGCGGGATCGCCGCGGCGGTGCCCAGCACCCGCCAGACCTCGAACTCGGGACAGCTGATCTCGTACCGCTCGATCCCCTCGCGCTCGGTAACCGGCGACAGTACCCGGGGCGGTCTCGGCTCGAAGTCGACCACGGAGACGAGCTCGCGGACGTCGATGTGCTTGGGAGTCAGCCCGCCGCGGATCACGTTGTCGGAGTTCGCCATCACCTCGACTCCGGTGCCGCGCAGGTGGACGTGCATCTGGCCGGCCGGGACGTACATCGCCTCACCCGGGCGCAGCGTGATGCGGTTCATCAGCAGCGCGGCCAGGATGCCGCGATCGCCGGGGAAGGCGGCGTCCAGCTCGACCACCGTGCGGGCGAAGTCGCCCACCGGCCCGGGTTCGCCGGAGTGCCGCAGCGCCGCGGCGCTGACCACGTCCACCAGCCTGGCGCGCTCACCCTCCAGGCTGAGCACTTCGAGGAAGACCTGGGCCAGCGCGGCTGCGCCCTTGCGTTCGGTGAGCGGGCTGATCAGCGAGCCCAGTTCGCCGGTGACGCCCAGCGCCGACAGCAGCGCCGCGGTCTCGACCGGATCGCGGAAGCCGGTGAGGGTCTCGAACAGGTCGAGAGCGACCAGGATCTCCGGCTTGGGCCACGGATCGATGTAGACCCGCTCAGGGGATTCCAGCGGGATGCCGGCCGCATTCTCGCGCGCGTAGCCCTCCTGGGCCTGTTCCCGCGAGGGGTGGGCCTGGATCGACAGCGCGTGCCGGGCCGACAGCACCTTCATCAGGAAGGGCAGCTCGTCGCCGAAGGCTCCCCGGACGCGGTGCCCGAGCAGCGAGGGGTCGGCCGCGATCAGCTTTTCGAGGGTGGTCCCGTCCACCCCGGAGGGGCCTTGGGGGTGGGTGCCGAGCCAATATTCGGATTGCGGGGTTCCGTCCGGCTGCCGTCCGAGCAACTGCGGGATGGCTTCGGTGGTTCCCCAGGCGTCGTGCTGAACGGTGCCTTGCAGCAGGTGCATTACAAGCCCTTCGCGTGTCATCGACGGCAGTGGTGAGGTGCCGCGAGCCTCGTCCAGTCTATCGGTTCGGGCCCGGCGGCACGGTCTCGCCGGCGGTTATGCAGTGGTCACCAGCTGGTGGGGAGCGGCCGTCCTTCGTCGTAGCCGGAGCGGGACTGGACGCCCACCACGGCCAGGTTGGCGAACTCGGTGAGGTTGCGCGCACCGGCGTAGGTGAACGAGCTGCGCACCCCGGAGGTGATGAAGTCGAGCAGATCCTCCACGCCCGGACGCTCGGGGTCGAGATACATCCGCGAGGACGAGATGCCCTCCTCGAACAGGCCCGCGCGAGCCCGGTCGAAGGCCGACTGGCTGCGGGTACGCGCCTTCACGGCGCGCGCCGAGGCCATGCCGAAGCTCTCCTTGTAGGCGCGGCCGTCCGCGCCGAACAGCAGCTGGCCGGTGGATTCGTGGGTGCCGGCGAACCAGGAGCCGATCATCACGGCACCGGCGCCCGCGGCGAGCGCCAGGGCCACGTCGCGGGGATGCCGGACGCCGCCGTCGGCCCAGATCGCCTTGCCGGCCTGGTGGGCCTCCTCGGCGCAGTCCAGCACCGCGGAGAACTGCGGGCGCCCCACCCCGGTCTGCATCCGGGTGGTGCACATCGCCCCGGGGCCGACCCCGACCTTGATCACGTCGGCGCCGGCCTCGATCAGATCGCTCACGCCGTCGGCGGTGACCACATTGCCGGCCACGATCGGGACGGCGGAGCCGGCCCCGTCCACCACAGCACGGCAGCGCTCGACGGCGGTGATCATCCGCTCCTGGTGGCCGTGCGCGGTGTCCATCACCAGAACGTCGGCGCCGGCCGCCAGCAGGGCTTCGGCGCGAGCCTCGACGTCGCCCGAGATGCCGACCGCGGCGCCGATCCGCAGCGCGCCATCGGCATCGGTCGCCGGGCGGTAGAGCGTGGCGCGCAGCGCGCCCTTGACCGTCATCAGCCCGACCAGGCGGCCGTCGGAGTCGACGGCGAGAGCCGCCTTGTGACGGCGGGCGGTGAGCTGGTCGAAGACCGTGGTCGGATCGGTGTCGGGGGAGACGAGGGTGAGCTCGGTGCTCATCGCGTCCTGCACCTGGGCGAACCGATCCAGGCCCTCGGCGTCCGTGGCGGACATGATGCCGACCGGGATGCCGTCGGCGCCCAGGGCGACGACCACGCCGTGGGCGCGCTTGGGCATCAGCGCCAGGGCCTCGCCGACGGTCGCGCCGGGGCTGACGGTCACCGGATTGTCGAAGATGGTGTGGGCGGACTTCACCCGGGCGATCGTGCCGGCCACGATCTGTACCGGAAGATCCTGCGGGATGATCGCGATGCCACCCCGGCGGGCGACCGTCTCGGCCATTCGCCGGCCGGAGATCGCCGTCATGTTGGCCACCACGATCGGCAGCGGCAGCCCCAGGCCGTCGGTGGAGGTGAGGTCGACATCCAGCCGCGAGGTGACCGAGGAGCGCCGCGGTGCCATGAAGACATCGTCGTAGGTCATGTCGTAGCCGGGCTTCGGAGTCAGGAAACGCACCGGACAAGGCTACCCAAGCCGCCCCCGCCTGCCGAATCGCCCCGGCAAGGTCCACCGGTTCGCAGAAACCGGGCAATCCACCCCTCCCGCCCGCAATATCCACCCAGAGCACCGAAATCACCCGGTTTCTGCCGGGTCACGGTGTTCTGCGGGTCACGGTCTTTCTGCAGGTCACGATTGTCTTTCTGCAGATCACCGCCGCCAGCTGCCATGCTCCGTCTCTCTGCGGGTCACCGCGGCCAGCTGCCATGCTCCGGGCCGGATCCGCCTCTCGTCCGGCTCTCTTCCGCAGAAACCGGGTGATTCCGCCCTGGCGACTGGATTATCCACTCAGTGGCCCTGAGCTACCCGGTTTCTGCGGAGAGCGGTGACTGGGTCCACCGCCATGGGGCCACACCCTGGCCCGCTTCTCACCGGCTCTCTTCTTGCAGAAACCGGGTGATCCCGCCCCGGTGACTGGATTATCCACTCAGCCATCCTGAATCACCCGGTTTCTGCGGGGAGAGGGAAAGCGGGTAGTAGGGGTGGCGGGAGAAGAGTGCGGGAGAAGAGTGAGAGGAGAGGAGGGAGAGCAGGGAGAGGAGAGGAGGGGGAAGAGGGGAAGAGGGGACGAGGGGAAGAGGGGAAGAGGCGGAGAGACGGAGAGACGAAGAGAGAGCGCAGCCTGACGGTCGAGCAGGGGTCTGGACGGACCAGAGGCCCCCTTCCTGGTGGAAAGGGGCCTCTGGGCTGGGTGGTTCTAGTGGGTCGCGGCTTCTTCCTCGGTGGGGAGTTCGTGGACGTCGCCCTCCTCGAGTTCGTGGTCGCCGTGGTGGGCGGCCTCGGCGATCTCCTCGGCGGTGGGCTTGGCGATCCTGCCGTGGGCGAACCAGCGGGAGAGCCGCGCCCGCAGGGAGCCGACCTGCTTGCCGCCCCGTCGCCGGACGCCGCGGTCGTCGGTCTCCGGTGCAACCTCCAGCGCGGCCGGCTCGTGGTGCTGGGTGAGCGTGAACGCCTCTTCGGTGGTGATAGGGGCGTGGGCCTCGCTGTACCCGCCGTCCGGCTGACGGACGATGACGCCTGAGGAGCTCCCGTGCAGCACCCGCTCGTGATCGCGCCGCTGCAGCGACAGGCAGATCCGCTTGGTGACGATGAAGGCGATCACCGGCCCCGCGAAGACCAGGACGCGCATCACCTCGGTCACCTGGTTCAGTGACACCCCGAACTGGGTGGCCAGGATGTCGTTGCCGCCGGAGAGCCAGAACAGCCCGTAGCAGGTCATCGCGGCGACGCCGAAGGCGGTGCGGTTCGGTGCGTTACGGGGGAAGTCGAGGATGTGGTGCTCGGACTTGTCGCCGGTGATCCAGGCCTCGACGAACGGGTAGATCGCCGGCAGGATCGCGAACAGGCCCATCAGGCCCAGCCCCGGCAGGGCGATGTTCCACGACCAGGTGGTACCCAGCAGATGCCACTCCCAGTTCGGGATGATCCGGATCGCGCCCTCGACGAAGCCCATGTACCAGTCGGGCTGGGAGCCGGCGGTCACCTGGGCCGGGTTGTACGGCCCGTAGAGCCAGACGGGGTTGATCTGCATCAGGGCGCCCATCAGGATCGTGACGCCGAAGACGATGAAGAAGAAGCCGCCGGCCTTCGCCGCGTACACCGGGAACAGGGCCTGGCCGACCACATTGGTCTGCTTGCGCCCCGGGCCGGGGAAGTGGGTGTGCTTGTGGTAGACCAGCAACGCCATATGCGCGCTGACCAGCGCCAGCAGCAGGCCCGGTATCAGCAGGATGTGCACCATGTAGAGCCGGGGGATCACCAGTTCGCCGGGGAACTCCCCGCCGAAGATGAAGAACTCCGCCCAGGTGCCGACGATCGGGATCGAACGGATCAGGCCGTCCACGAACCTCAAGCCGGTGCCGGAGAGCAGGTCGTCGGGGAGCGAGTAGCCAGCGAAGCCTTCGATCATGCCCAGCTGCAGCAGGCCGACGCCGATAAGCCAGTTGAGTTCGCGGGGCTTGCGGAAGGCGCCGGTGAAGAAGACCCGCAGCATGTGCGCGATCATCGCCGCCACGAACAGGATCGCCGCCCAGTGGTGGATCTGCCGGATCAGCAGGCCGCCGCGGATGTCGAAGCTGATTTCCAGGGTGGAGGCGAAGGCCTCCGACATCGGGATGCCGCGCATCAGCGCGTAGGTGCCCTCGTACTCGATCTCGGCCATCGACGGCTTGAACCAGATGGTCAGGAAGACGCCGGTCAGCAGCAGGATGATGAAGCTGTAGAGCGCCACCTCGCCGAGCAGGAAGGACCAGTGGTCGGGGAAGGCCTTGCGGAGTGCCTTGCGGCCGAAGCCCGAAACGGGGACGCGGTCGTCCACCCAGCCCACCGTGCCGCCGGCGGCGCTGGCCGCCAGCGAGGTGTCGGCCTTCTCGGGCGAGACGCCCTGGGGAACCTCGGGATCGACGTTCGTGGGCTTCGCCATCAGTCGTCACCCTCCTTGAAGTCGTTCTCGGAGTTGCGCTCGAAGTAGCTGGGCCCGACCGGGACGGTGAAGTCGCTGCGCGCGATCAGGTAACCCTGCGCGTCGGTGGTGATCGGCAGCTGGGGCAGCGAGCGGGCGGCCGGGCCGAACACCACGACACCGGAATTGCCCAGGTCGAAGGTCGACTGGTGGCAGGGGCACAGCAGGTGGTGGGTCTGCTGCTCCCACAGGCTGATCGGGCAGCCGACGTGGGTGCAGATCTTGGAGTAGGCCAGGATGCCGTCGACGTGCCAGTCCTGCCGCGAGGTGGGGATCCGGATCGAGTTCAGCTCCATCCGCACCACGATCAGCGACGACTTCGCCTTCTCGGTCTGGAACTCGGCACCGTGCAGTTCGAAGAGGGTGGCCGGCTGGGCGTTGATCAGCTGGCCCACAGCGATGTCGCTGGCCCTCAGCGGCACCTGATTGACGTCGTTGACGATCGGGACGCCCGGCGCCCAGATCGTCTTCTCGATGGTCTTCTTCCGCTCCTCGGCGGTCGGCCACGGCCCCATGTCGGCCAGCAGCACGACGGCGGGGACGAGCATGATGCCAACGCCGCCCGCCAGGCCGGTGCCGAGCAGCTTGCGCCGTCCGATGCCGGACTGCTCGACGCCGATCGCCCACTTCTCGGCCGCCTCTTCGCGGGAGTCGGCAGGAGAGGCCGCGGAGTGCCGGTACTCGACAACTTCCTCGTCGCCCATGATGGTGCGCGACCAGTGGATCAGCGCGACGCCGATCGCCAGCACGCCCAGCCCGAGGGTGAGCCCCAGCAGCAGATGGTTGGCCTTCATGGTGGCGCCGAAGATGTGCAGCGTGGCGTCGATCGGAATTGCGAAGTAGGCCACCACGAAGGCGATCGCGAGCACCGGGATGGCAGCCAGAATGCCGACCACCTGACGGTAGGCGCGCGCGCCCGCGCGCTCGTCGGCGTCGGTGTAGCGCTCCTCCTCGTGCAGCCCGGGATCAGGAACCGGATGATCGGGTGCGTTCACGTGGGAGTGGTCGTGACTGGTGTCCAGGCTCATTTGCGGGCCGCCTTCTTGGTGATCCACGTGGCGAACAGCATCAGGATGCCGAGACCGGCGACCCAGCCCCAGAAGCCTTCCGAGACCGGCCCGAGACCGCCGAGGGTGAGACCGGCGGACGGCTGGGCGTGCACCTGATCGAGGTAGGCGATCATGCTCCGGACATCCTTGTCGGGGATGGCGCCGTCGGCGAAGACCGGCATCTCCCCGGGGCCGGTGCGCATCGCCTCGTGGATGTCGATCGGCTCGGCGTCCAGCAGCGGCGGGGCGACCCTGCCGTTGGGCAGCGCGCCGCCGGAGCCCTGGAAGTTGTGGCAGGCCGAGCAGTTGGTGCGGAACAGGTCTCCGCCGACCGCGACTTCTGCCGCGCTGAGACCGCTGGGGTCGTACTGACCCGGGTCGGGGATGGCGGGGCCGTCGCCGAGCGAGGCGACGTAGAGCGAGATCGCGGCGATCTCCTCGGCGGTGAAGGTGTTCTGCTTGTTCGGCGCCTGTGCGTAGGGGTTGGCCATCGGCATCCGGCCGGTGCGCATCTGGAAGTCGACCGACGCGGCTCCGACGCCGATCAGGGACGGCGCGGTCTCGTTGAGCAGCCCGGCGCCCTCGCCGTTCAGCCCGTGACAGGACGCGCAGGAGACGGCGAACAACTCCTGGCCGCGGGCGACCGTCTCCTCCGGGGTAGGGGCGGCGACGGAGGTGGCCGGTGCCACCACGGCGTACAGACCACCGGTCACCAGCAACGCGGCGGCCACCAGAAGGAGGCGCGCTGCCTTGTGGTGCCGCTTCGGTGTAGGTGATCGCATCGGTACGGATTCCTCCCCAGAGATATCGGACGCGTCAGCGCAGGATATAGATCACGAAGAACAGCACGACCCAGATGGCGTCGACGAAATGCCAGTAGTACGACGTCACCATCGCGTGGACCGCCTGCTCATGGGTGAAACGGCGGGCGAGGTAGGTGCGTCCGAGCATCAGCAGAAATGCCACCAGGCCACCGATCACGTGAAGACCGTGGAAGCCCGTCGCGAGGAAGAAGGCCGACGTGTAGGCATTGGTGGCGGGGGTGAATCCCTCGGCCAGCAGGTTGGCGTACTCGTAGGCCTGGCCGCCGATGAAGATCGCGCCCATCACGAAGGTGAGGGTGTACCACTCGCGGAGCCCCCAGCGGTTCAGGTTGAGCAGCGAGCCGGTGCGGGAGACCTTGCCCACCTCGGCCTGGTGGACGCCCAGCTGGCAGGTCACCGAGCTGAGCACGAGGATCAGGGTGTTGATGGTGGCGAACCAGGGGAAGGTGATGCCGAACCAGTCGTTGTCCAGGTGGGCGGTGCCCCATTCCCACATCGGGGTGGTCTGGGAGGCGGCCGCGGCGGCGTTGGTGATCTCGCGCAGCGAGAAGTACGCGGCGAAGAGGGCGGCGAAGAACATCAGCTCGCTGGCCAGCCACACGATGGTTCCCACCGCGAGCGCGTCCGGTCGTCCCTTCACGCCTACCAGACGAGAGGACGCGACGGGATGCACCGCGCCGGCAGAGGACAGGGCGGTTGCTCCACTGGAAGATGCCTGTGCCATTGGCCCAGTATGACGGGTTGGCGAGTCATCCTGCACCCACCGCGCCCGATCCGGGCGGTCTGCGGTGGGGGCAATATTGAGCAGACGAGGATTTCCCGCAGCATTCCGGGAGGCTCACCGCCTCTGCACCACTTCTGAGCCGGTGGACGCGCGCTGCCGGGGCCGGCGCAGCGGCCGCGGGTTCGCAACCACCGCGGGAGCGGGTGGTGGGGGCCGGAACCGGTTACGATGACGACGAGTCGAAACGTGCCGTGTCAGACGAGGAAGACCATGAGCGACGAGCAGTCCAGCCGAGCAACCGTCCTGCTGTACTCCGACGACCGAACCGTGCGCGAGCAGGTGCGGCTGGCCCTGGGGACCAGGCTCGCCGCCGATCTTCCCGAGATCGACGTGCGCGAGGTCGCGACCCAGCCGGCAGTGCTGTGGGCGATGGACGCCGGCGGCGTCGACCTGGTGATCCTCGACGCCGAGGCGGTCCCCGCCGGTGGCATGGGGCTGGCGCACCAGTTGAAGGACGAGATCGCCGACTGCCCGCCGGTGCTGCTCCTGGTGGCGCGGGTGGCGGACGGCTGGCTGGCCACCTGGTCGAAGGCCGAGGCCGTCAGCTCGTACCCGGTCGACCCGGTCCGGTTGCCGGCGACCGCCGCCGAGCTGCTGCGCTCCCGGCTGGCTGCGAAGGCGTCGTAGTGGCGTACACCTGGCCGCAGGTGTTGACCGGCCTGATCGCCGGTCGT
This sequence comes from Actinomycetota bacterium, assembly GCA_020161795.1. Taxonomy (GTDB): domain Bacteria; phylum Actinomycetota; class Actinomycetes; order Propionibacteriales; family Propionibacteriaceae; genus Propionicimonas. Next base: position 81,453 of record JAIUOR010000060.1, read on the forward strand.
GACCTCAGCGCGGAGGCTGCGCGCTGGTCGATGGATCAGATCCTGGCCGGTGAGACCACGCCGGTGCAGATCGCCGGCTTCGCCGTGGCGCTCCGTGCCAAGGGCGAGACAGTGGACGAACTCACCGGTCTGGCGCAGGCCATGCTCGACCACGCGACGCCGATCAGCCTGCCCAGCGAGACGGTGGACGTGGTGGGTTCGGGCGGAGACCGGGCCAATACCGTCAACATCTCGACCATGGCGGCGATCGTGGCCGCTGCCAGCGGGGTTCCGGTGGTGAAGCACGGTAACCGGGCCGCGTCGTCGGCCTGCGGTACCGCCGACTGCCTGGAGGCACTCGGCCTCATCCTCAATGTGGCGCCGTCCGCGCAGGCCGAGGTGCTGCGCCGAGCGGGCATCGTCTTCCTCTTCGCGCCGCTGTACCACTCGTCGTTGCGCTTCGCCGGCGCGGCCCGCAAGGAACTCGGCGTTCAGACCACGTTCAACTTCCTGGGGCCGCTGGCGAACCCCGCCCGGCCCAGCGCCCAGGCGATCGGCGTGGCCAATCGCGGGCTCGCGCCGCGGGTGGCGGGGGTGATCGCCGGTCGCGGCCATCGCGGGCTGGTCTTCCACGGCTCGGACGGTCTGGACGAGCTCACCACCACGACGAGTTCGACGGTGTGGCTGATCCAGGACGGCCAGGTGACCGAGGCGGAACTCGACCCGCGAGACCTCGGTCTCGCGCCGGCCAGCCCGGCCGACCTGGTCGGTGCCGATCCGGCCCACAATGCCGAGGTGGTCCGACGTCTGCTGGCCGGCGACCCCGGCCCGATCCGCGATGTCGTGCTGCTCAACGCGGCCGCGGCCCTGCTGGCCTACGCGGGCCCGACCGACCAGCCGGTGGCCGAGCAGCTGGCTCCCCATCTGGTCCGCGCCGCCGCCGCGATCGACTCCGGGGCCGGTTCCGACCTGCTGCAGCGGTGGCTGGAGGCGACCGCCGCGGCCGCGACCGTCTAGCGCCGGAATGCCGTGCCCCGGTGCGCCGGGCGGTCAGCCGAGCCCGTTGGTCTCAAGCACCCACTGCAGGAGAAGCGCCAGGTAGGGCCCCATCACCAGCGCCGGCCCGTAGGGGAACGGCCCGTCCACGCCCCGACGGATCCTGACGACAACGCCCCAGACCACCCCGGCCACCCCGCCCAGCAACAGGGACCAGACGACCAATTGCAGGGAGGTCGCGCCGGCGGCGAGGCCGAGGATCCCGGCCAGACGGACATCGCCGAACCCCAGGCTGCCGCCGATCTGCCACAGCAGCCGAAACAGCAGCCCGGCGCCGGCGCCGCACAGCACGGCCACCCCGATCACGGCCGCATCCCCGGCGAGGGCGCCGGCCGCGACGACAGCGGCCAGCGTCAGCCCGCCGAACCACCAGGTCAGCCGCAACGGCAGGAAGCCGGTGTGTGCGTCCACCACGGCCAGCAGCACGCCGACCGTGCCGACCACCATCCAGACCGCCCAGCGCGAGGGGTCGCTCAACTGGAGCGAGACCAACAGTGCTGCCAGCGAACTGAGCAGCACGGTGCCGAACAGCCGTGGCGAGATCAGGTCGGCATAGGGCCGGGCGTCGGGCTCGCCCAGCGGCAGCGGCAGCCGGCGCAGGATCGCCGCCGTGCACGCCGCGATCAGCCCGGCTGCCGCGATGGCGACAGCTACGCCGATCCACGCCATGACGGCAGATTAGGCGACGTCGGCCCGGAGCACGGGCGACCCGCCCGCAGCCCGCTCGGCGAGGCCTTCGGGGGTGAGCCGGAGCAGCCGGCGGGCGGTGAGCGGGCTGATCCGGCGCGGGTGGCGTCCGTCACGGCCGAACATCAAGTGGCGGACCAACTTCGGTGAGACCCCGGCGGCCGCCGCCAGGGCATCCCACGGCCGGCCGGTGGCGGCCTGAACCTGGCGCAGGTGGGCGCGGAACGGCGCGGCGATCACCCAGTCGTGGGTGCGGTCGGGCTCGGGCATGGGGTGTCTCCTCGCGTCGGTGTCACCCCAGAAAGCCATCGTGGCCGCCAGGTTGTGACACCCGACGACCACGAATCTGAGATCTGGCGAGACACCGCCGCTTCCGCACCGAGGGCCGGCTCTTGCCCGGCGCCCCGCTGCCTGACTACCGCTGCGCCTGGACGAACCCGGCCGCCTCCGCCAGTTCGGCGCTGGCGAACCAGACATCGGCGTTGGCCCGGTCGTAGCCGGTGCTGCCCGGTACGCGGTACTTGCGGGTGCGGCTGTTGGCCTTCACCGCGAACCCCTCCGGCGGTTCGGAGCCCATGACGGACCCCTCTCCGAAGGGGCTATCGGCGAAAGGGTCGGCATCGTCCTCCCCGTCGAGCGCCTGCTTGGCTTCCTCGGCGATGTCCTCGGCCTTGTCGACGGCATCTTCGGCGAGGTCCTTGGCGGCATCGACCGCGTCGGCGGCGGCATCGACGGCGTTCTCTGCCAGGTCGCCGGCGGCGTCCACCGCGTCCTCAGCCAGGTCGCCGGCGGCCTCAACCGCATCCTTGGTGGCGTCGGCTGCCTTGTCGGCGGCGTCCGTCACCGATTCGGCCACGGATTCGGCTGCCTTCTGGGCCCCGGTCGCCACCTTCCGGGCGGCCTCGGCGGGATCGGCGACGTAGGCGTCGGCGGGGGAGTGGGAGTGCCAGCCCTCGGTGGGCGGGGCGAGTAGCTTGCGGATCGCGACCACCACGCCGCCGAGCAGGGCGCCGGCGAGCACCAGCTTGCCCAGCGTCCGCGGCCAGCTGCGCCGCGGCTTGGCGGCCTTGCGAAGCTCCTTGGAGACGACGGCGGTGGCCAGCGCCAACTGGGCGGCCGCCTCGGCCGCCAGCGGCTGCTTGGCGATGTCCTTCAGCGCGCTGGCCATCTTGGGCAGCACGTCGTCCTGCACCAGCGAGCGGGCGTCCTCGACCAGCGGCGGGATCCGGCCCAGCACGTCGTCGACGGTCGGACGGACGACACCCACAGCCTGATCCACGGCCGGCGGAACGGCGTGCAGGGCGGTGTCGATCGCCGGCTGAACCCGGTCGTAGGCATCGGACGCCAGGCGTGCGCCACGAACCTGCACGTCGTGGAGAACCGGCTTGACCTTGGAGTAGGTGTCGGCGGCCATCTGAGCGGTGATCCGCTGCGCTTCGCCGGCGATCGGGCCGAGGTAGTCGGCGGCCTGGTCGACGTACGGGGCGAGCCGTTCAGCAGCGTCGAGGAATGCCTCGGACGCCTTCTTGGCGGCCACCTGGGCACTGTCCTCGACCGTGGAGATCAAGTTCTTGCGGGCCATGCTTCCTCCGTGTTTCCACTCGGCGACGGTCTTGCTCCGTGAACTCCCACCGTACTCGGCCGATGCCAGGCAGGGGTAGCGAATCTGGAAGGATGTGAGAGCGCACTTCGTGACGAAAGGAACCCCGGTGTCTCAGACCGCAACCCTGCACACCAATCACGGCGACATCGTGATCGCCCTGCTGCCCGACCACGCTCCCAAGACTGTGGCGAACTTCGTCGGGCTGGCGACCGGCACCCAGCAGTACCTGGACGCCGAGACCGGGCAGCCCACCACGGGCCACTTCTACGACGGGGTGATCTTCCACCGGGTCATCGACGGCTTCATGATCCAGGGCGGTGACCCGCTGGGCACCGGGACGGGTGGGCCCGGCTACCAGTTCGGCGACGAGTTCCACCCGGAGCTGTCGTTCAACCGTCCGTATCTGCTGGCGATGGCGAATGCCGGCGCGGGCACCAACGGCTCGCAGTTCTTCATCACGGTGGCCCCGACCCCGCACCTGAACCGCCGGCACACGATCTTCGGAGAGGTGCTGGACGAGGCCTCCCGGCGCGTGGTGGACGAGATCGCCGCGGTGCCGACCGGGCGGATGGACCGTCCGATCGACCCGGTGGTGATCAACTCGGTGACCGTCACCGACTGACCGGCCGGCCCGGGGGCCGCTACTCCGCGCCGAGCGAGAAGGCGGCCTCCAGGTCGTGGGTGGAATAGGTCCGGAAGGCGACGTGGGTCTCGGTCTCGACCACCCCGGGCACCTTGTTGAGCTGATCGGCGACGGTGACGGCGACGTCGTCGATCGACCGCACCCGGACCAGGGCGATCAGGTCGATGGTGCCGGTCACCGAGTAGACCTCGGAGACGCCATCCAGGTCGGCGATCTGCTGGGCGACCTCGGGGATGCGGGCGGTGTCGGCCTTGACGAACACAATCGCGGTGATCATGGCTGCATCCTATGGCCTGGACGCCCGCTCAGCTGGCCCTGCGCTCGCCCAGGGTCAGGGTGCTGAGCCGACCTTCGGCGACGCCGATGTGCAGCGGCCAGACCCAGTCGCCCTCGATCTCGATCAACCGGACGCCGGGCTGTTCCAGCCAGGCGGCGATCCGCTCGGTCTCCTCCACCAGGGCTGGAGCCGCCGGGCCGGGGCCGGGCAGCACGGTCTCGGCGGACCTCACCGCGTCCCGTGCGACCTGTTGTGGCACATCGCCGGGGTGTGCGATCGCGGCGGCGGCCAGCCGGCCGTGACGGATCACGTGGATCTGCCAGGCTGTGCCGGACGGACGCCCGCCGGCGCCACGCTGGTCTACCCGTCGGGCGGCGACGATCTGGGAGCAGCCGGCCAGGCTGGCCAGGCGGTGGTGCCTGATCGCCGCGGCGAGGTAGCCGCGCAGGCGCTCCACCAGCATGTCGGCCTCCTCATAGCGCAGCTGGGCGACCAGGGCGCGAAGCCGTGGCTGGACCGCGGCCAGCGCCGGCCGGACGTCGAGTGTCAGCGCGTGGCGTACCTGGTCGATCAGCTCGGCGTAGCTCTCCCGGCTGATCTTCAGCTCGCACGGTGCGACGCACTTGCCGAGTTCCCCCAGCATGCAGGTCGAGCCGGGCGTCCGCACCGAGAGTCGCTTGGTGCACTGCCGGATCGGGAAGGCGTCGTGCAGCGCCGCCACCGTGTTCTCGGCGGCCTGCCGGCGTGAGAACGGGCCGAAGTAGGTGCCACCGTCCGGCCCGACCGTCTTGACGATCGACAGCCGGGGAAAGGGCTCGGTGGTGATCTTCAGCCAGTGCTGGCGTTCGGGGAACTTCGAGCGGCGGTTGTAGCGCGGCGAGTGCGCGGCGATCAGTCGCAGTTCCAGCACCTCGGCTTCGAGTTCGGTGCGGCAGACGGTGGTTTCCACCGCGGTCGCGATCCGCACCATCTCGTCCATGCGCGGACGGGTCTCGGCGGCGGTGAAGTAGCTGCGCACCCGGCTGCGCAGGTTGCGGCTCTTGCCGACGTAGAGCACCTGGCGCCGCACCGCGCCGTCGGCATCCGGCAGATCGGCGACGAACTGGTAGATGCCGGGCGCGGCGGGGACGTCGGCGGCCAGGGTGCGCTTGGCGCGACGCTGCGGGGACACCCGCCGGGTGCACTCCATCAGGTCGGCCAGGGTGGAGATGCCCAGATTGCCGACCCGCTCCAGCAGATAGTGCAGGACGTCGACGGTCACCCGGGCGTCCGACAGCGCGCGGTGGTTGGCCTCGTGGCTCGACCGGACGTGGCGGGCCAGCGTCGAGAGCTTGACGTTGGGGACCTCGTCGCGCAACAGCACGCTGCGGGCCAACGCGACCGTGTCCAGCACCTCCGGCGCCGGCCAGGGATAGCCGTGGGATGCGCAGGCGCGCTTGAGAAACCCGATGTCGAAGCGGGCGTTGTGGGCGACCAGCACGGCGTCGCCGGCGAACTCCAGCCAGCTCGGCACCACCTCGCCCAGGGCGGGGGCATCGGCCACCATGGCGTCGGTGATACCGGTCAGGACGGCGATGAGCGCCGGGATGTGGGTCTGCGGGTTCACCAGGGTCTGGAACTCGCCCAGCACCTCGCCGCCGCGCACCTTGACCGCCCCGAACTCGGTGATGGTGTCGTCGGCGGCGCCGCCGGTGGTCTCCAGATCGACCACGCAGAAGGTGACCTGGCTCAGGGCGGGGCTCAGGTCGTCGAAGCTGGGTTGGGCCGGCAGCGCGCTCACGAAGACGACGCTAGGTGGACGGGCTGACAATTCCCGTTCGAGAACGGATCAGTCGTTGCTGAACCGGGCCAGCGCGACCACCACCGCCAGGATCGGCAGCGTCAGCAGCGCGAGCCCGTCGAACCCGACCCAGGTCATGGCGCCGCCCGCCCCGATGGCGCCCAGGGCCGCCAGCAGGCTCATCGCGAAGTCGTTGCGTCCCTGGCGGCGGGTGCGCAGCTCCTCGGCGGAGGCCTCGGTCAGCAGCGCGGCTCCGGCCACCGTCGCCGCGCTCCACCCCAGCCCCAGGAGCACCAGCGCAATCGTGACGGCGGTGTGATCGTTCGGAGCCAGCGCGATCACCCCCGCGGAGCCGGCCAGGATCGCATAGCCCAGCGCGATGGTCCGCCGCCGGCCCCACCGGTCGGCCAGGATGCCGAAGACCGGTGAGAGGGCGTACATCCCGGCGATGTGGAGGCTGATGGTCAGCCCGACGATGGTCAGCGTCGCCCCGTGGTGGAGCAGATGGATCGGTGTCATCGCCATCACCGAGACCATCACGGCGTGGGCGCCGACGACGGCGATCATGGCGTACCGGGCGGAGCGGGGGCGATCCGCCTGCGCGATCCGGCTGGCGGAGGCCCGATGCTCGGCCACGGCCTGGTGGGCCAGCAGCAAGGGATCGGGACGCAGCGCGATGAGGTAGAGGGCGATGCCGCTCAGCTGGCCGATCACGGTGAACAGATACGGCCCGGTCAGCGTGGGCATGCCGATCAGCGCGCCCCAGGCCTCTCCGGGGCCGACCAGGTTGGGGCCGAGCACCGCCCCGATCGTGGTGGCCCACACCACGATGGAGAGATCGCGAGCGCGGGAACTGTCGGTGGCCAGATCCGCCGCGGCGAACCGCGATTGCAGGTTGGCGGCCTGGCCGGCGCCGATCAGCGCGAAGCCCGCCAGCAGCACCGGGAAGGAGGCCAGCGACACCGCGCCGATCACCAGGGCGACGCCCACCAGGGCGACCGCCATGCCGGTGGCCAGCGCCGGTCGCCGTCCGCGTCGCCTGGCCAGCGCGGCCAGTGGGACGGCGGTGATCGCGGTGCCCAGGGTGATCGCTGCCGTGGCCAGGCCGGACAGCGCGTCGTCGCCGGAGATCTCCGCCGCCAGGACGGCGCCCAGCGACACGGTGGCGCCGAAGCTGATGCCGCCCAGGATCTGCCCGGCTGAGAGCACGATGATCGTGCGCCGCTGGACGGCGGCCATCCGGCGGGCTTCGGTGGCGGCGTCCGAGGGGCCGTCGGTGAGCGCGGTCGGATCGGTCATTCCAGTCACCCTAACGGCGCGCGCCGTCTTCGCGCGAAAGGTCCAGACGGTCTAGTCCTTCGGACGGGCGGCTTCGATCGTCTCCTTCGCGCCCTCCAGCCATTGGGCGCAGATCACCGCCAGCTGTTCGCCCTTCTCCCACAGGGTCATCGACTCGCTCAGCGGCACCTCGCCGGATTCGAGTCGCTGGACGATCGCCACCAGCTGGTCGCGAGCCTCCTCGTAGCTCGGGGTCTTCTCGGTCATCAGGTCTCCTCGATGGTGGTGACGTCGACCCCGATCCGGCCGTCGACGAACTGAAGCGTGAGCGCCTGCCCCGGGGCGGCCTGGGCGGCGGCGGTGATGGTCTCGGCGTCGCGGGAGACGATGGCGTAGCCGCGCTGCAGCGTCGCCTGCGGCGACATCGCCCGGATCCGCTGGATGAGGTGCTCGACGTGACGCGACTCGTCGCGGATCGCCAGGGTCACCGCCCGGTGCAGCCGGCTGCGGAGCTGACCGAGCCGCTCGTGGTGAGCGCCGAGAGAGGCAGCCGGATCCCGGAGGACGGGGCGGGAACGGAGTTCGGCGAGCCGACGCTGCTCGGAGGTGATCCGGTTCAGCAGTGCCCGCCGCGCCCGTGCCTGTGCCTGGGCGAGACCGGTGAGCTCGGTGGTCACATCCGGCACCACCCGTTTGGCGGCGTCGGTCGGCGTCGAGGCGCGCAGGTCGGCGACCAGATCGAGAATCGGGTTGTCGGTCTCGTGCCCGATCGCGCTGACCACCGGGGTGTGCATCGCGAAGACGGCTCGCACCAGCGCCTCGTCGCTGAACGGCAGCAGATCCTCCAGGGAGCCGCCGCCCCGGGCGACGATGATGACGTCCACCTGGGGATCCTGTTCGAGGGCGCGCAGCGCATCCAGGAGTTGCTCGACGGCGGCCGGGCCCTGCATGGCCGCGTGCCGCACCTCGAACTGCGCGGCCGGCCAGCGCCGGGCCACGTTCTGCAGCACATCCCGCTCGGCGGCGCTGTTGGCGCCGGTGACCAGCCCGATCCGGCGGGGTAGGAACGGCAGGCGGCGCTTGCGCTCCGCGGCGAACAGGCCCTCGGCCTGCAGCATTCGCTTGCGCTGCTCGATCGCGGCCAGCAGCCGCCCCTCGCCGGAGGGGCGCAGCTCGCGGCACTCGAAGGTCAGCTGCCCCGAAGTCATCCACACGGTCGGCTTCACCAGGGCGGCGACCGCCGTCCCCTCGGTGAGCGGACCGGCCTGGTCGAGCACCAACGCCGAGGTGGAGAGCCGCACGGACACATCGGCCAGGGCGTCGCGCAGGGTGAGGAATTGGGTGGCGCCGGCCCGCCGCTTGATCTCGATCAGCTGCCCCTCCACCCACACCGGATTGAGCCGCTCGACCCAGTCCTTGGTGGCGCCCAGGATCACCCGCAGCGGTTGCGGCGATTCCGGAGAACTCTGCAGGGGCATGCCGCACAGCCTAGGACCCGGGTGTGACGCTCCGCTCCGGGTGTGCTGGCCGTCCCGGCGGGGCGACACCGCTTGTCCAGTTCGTCACTCTGTGGTAACCGTTACTCATGAGTAACCAAGCGGTGGAACTCGCCTTCGACGCGCTGGGTGAACCCCTGCGACGTCGCATCCTCGAACTGCTGGCCGACGGGCCACGTCCGGTCGCCCGGATCGCCGACGAACTGCCGATCGGCAGGCCGGCGGTGAGCCGGCATCTCAAGGTGCTCAGCAGCGCTGGCCTGGTGCATCACACGCCTCGCGGCACCCGCAATCTCTATGCGCTGGCACCCGCCGGCCTGGTGCCGGCACAGCAGTGGCTGGTTGCGACCTGGGACGGCGTGCTCGCCGGCTACGCGGCGGCGGTCTCCACCCGGTAGGCCGGCCGGGACGGCGCTGGCAATCCGGACGTTCTGCGGCGTCGGTTCTGGCCGATGCGGATGGTCGGAGAGGTCAGAACTAAGCTTGGGCGCATGGATTCCAGCAAGCGGGTTGTGGTCGCCGCGCCGCGCGGCTACTGCGCGGGCGTCGATCGGGCGGTCGTCACCGTCGAGAAGGCGCTCGACCTGTACGGGCCGCCCGTCTACGTCCGCAAGCAGATCGTGCACAACAAGCACGTGGTGGAGAACCTGGAATCCCGCGGAGCGATCTTCGTCGAGGAACTGGACGAGGTGCCACCCGGCGCCACGGTGGTCTTCTCCGCCCACGGCGTGTCGCCGGCCGTTCACGCCGAGGCCGCCGAGCGTGGGCTGAAGACCATCGACGCCACCTGTCCGCTGGTCACCAAGGTGCACAACGAGGCCCGCCGATTCGCCGGGCAGGGCATGCCCATCCTGCTGATCGGCCACGCCGGGCACGAGGAGGTCGAGGGCACCACCGGTGAGGCACCCGAGAACATCACCCTCGTGCAGCATCCCGACGACGTGGACGATGTCACTCTCGACACCTCCGAGCCGGTCGCCTGGCTCAGCCAGACCACGCTGAGCGTGGACGAGACCTGGGAGACCGTCACCCGGCTGCGGGAGAAGTTCCCAAACCTGGTCGACCCGCCGTCCGACGACATCTGCTACGCCACCCAGAACCGGCAGTCGGCGGTGAAGCAGATCGCCGCCACCGCAGACCTGGTGATCGTGGTGGGCTCGCGCAACTCGTCCAACTCCGTCCGCCTGGTCGAGGTGGCGCTGGAGGCCGGGGCCAAGGCCGCCTACCGGGTGGACAACGCCTCCGAGGTCGATCCCGCCTGGCTGGCGGGGGTCGCCAGCGTCGGCGTCACCTCCGGCGCGTCGGTTCCCGACGAGTTGGTGCAGGGCGTCCTGTCGCTGCTCGAGGAGCACGGCTTCCCGGCGGCCGTCGAGGAGCGGCTGACCGAGGAGAACCTGGTCTTCGCGCTGCCGCCCGAGTTGCGCAAGGATCTCCGTCGGGCCGCGACCGGCGACTGAAAACCGTTGCCGCAGCGAACGCCAGCCATAGTGATCGAAGGCCAGCCTTGAGGGCTGGCGTTGAGTGCCTGAGGCTGGCTCTCGATCTGGATCAGCCCGAGACCAGGAAGCGGTAGGACGGGCTGCCCGGATCGATCACCTCGACCTGCATCGGGCTGGCGTCCATGCGGGCCAGCAGCTGCGGCCGGGAGGCGGGGTCGCCCAGTTCGATACCCACCAGCGCCGGGCCGGTCTCGCGGTTGGAGCGCTTGACGTATTCGAACAGGGTGATGTCGTCGTCGGGGCCGAGCACCTCGTCCAGGAAGCGACGCAGCGCGCCGGGCTCCTGCGGGAAGTTCACCAGGAAGTAGTGCTTGCGGCCCTCGTAGACCAGTGCCCGCTCGACGATCTCGGCATAGCGGGAGACGTCGTTGTTGCCCCCGGAGACAACCGCCACCACCAGCTGTCCGGGTTCAGGACGGAAGATGCCCAGGCTGGCGCTCGCCAGCGCGCCGGCGGGCTCGGCGATCACGCCCTCGGTCTGGTACAGCTGCAGCATCTCCGAGCAGATCCGGCCCTCGGGAACGGTGTACATCGCCGGACGGTGACGGGCGGCGATGGCATAGGTGAGATCGCCGGCCCGCCGCACGGCGGCACCGTCGACGAAGGTGTCGAGTTGCCGCAGATCGCGGGGACCGCCGGCGTCCAGCGCGGCCGCCATCGTCGCCGCACCGGACGGCTCGACCCCCACCACCCGGGTGGTCGGATGCCGCTCGGAGAGCCAGCTGAGGCAGCCGGCCAGCATGCCGCCACCGCCCACCGGCAGGATGAGAGCGTCGGGCGCGTACCCCAGCTGCTCGACGATCTCGCGGGCCAGGGTTCCCTGCCCGGCGATGGTGCGCGCGTCGTCGAAGGCGGGGACGATCACGGCGCCGGTCTGCGCGCTGTAGTCCACCGCGGCGGCGGCGGCCTCGTCGTAGGTGTCGCCGGTGATGACCAGTTCGGCGGCGCCTTCGCCGAGCGCGATCATGCGTTCGCGCTTCTGCCGGGGGGTGGTGGAGGGAATGAAGATCCGGCCGGTGATGCCCAGCCGGGCGCAGGCGAGCGCCACCCCCTGGCCGTGGTTGCCGGCGCTGGCCGCGACCACCCCGGCCGCCCGCTGTTCGGCGTCCAGTTGGGCGATCAGGTTGTAGGCGCCGCGGATCTTGTAGGAGCGAACCGGCTGCAGGTCCTCGCGCTTCAGCCAGATGCTCGCGCCGGTCATCCGGCTGATGCGCTCGTTGAACTGCAGCGGGGTCTGGATGGCGACGGCCGCCAGTCGCTCGGCGGCCTCGTCGATCGCGCTGGCATCCACCAGCCGGGCATCAGCAGTCACAGCTGCATTGTGCACCCAGGAGCGGCCTGGGCTCCTTCCCACACCGGCTGACGATCAGGCTGTCTCGGCGGCGCGTGCGGAATGAGGCAGCTCGGTCTCGAGCAGTTCCGACGGCGACGGGTCGCGGCGGGGGAGGAGATCGAGTTCGGGCCGCCGGCCGATCATCGCCGGTACCGCGGCGGCATCCTCCACCAGCTCTCCGGCGGTGAGCGGCCGCACCGCGGCCTCGCTGACCTTCACCGGGGCGAGCTCCTTGTCCGCCACCACCTGGAGGTCGCGCAGCTTGCGGGCGGTGGGGAAGACCCGGCCCTCGATCGAGCCGACCGCGTCGTTGTAGGCGCCGACCGCCGTGGTGAGCGAACGCCCGACCTTGTCGAAGTGCTTGCCCAGCACGCCGAGCCGGTCGTACAGCTCGCGGCCGAGCTCGAACACCTGCTGGGCCGAATCGGCCAGGGCAGTCTGCCGCCAGGAATAGGCGATCGTGCGCAGCATCGCGATCAGTGTGGTGGGCGTGGCCAGCACGATCGAACGGTGATGGGCGTACTCGTGCAGGTCGGGCAGCAGGCTGTGGGCCTCGGCCGCCAGCGCCTCGCTGGGCATGAACAGCACCACGAACTCCGGGGTGCTGCTCTCGGCCTTGAAGTAGCTCTTCGTGGAGAGCTGGTCGATGTGGGTCTTCACGTTCCGCGCGAATCGCTGCAGGTGCTGCTCTCGCTGGGTGTCGTCGGAGGCCTCGTGGGCGTCGAGGAAGGCGCTCAGCGGCACCTTGGAGTCGACGTAGACGAACTTGCCCTCGGCCAGGGTGACCTTCAGGTCGGGCCGGATCGTCGAGCCCGCCGAGGTCTGGGTGGTCTGCTGCTCGATAAAGTCGCAGTGGTCGAGCATGCCGGCCAGTTCGACCACGCGACGCAGCTGCAGCTCGCCCCAGGTGCCGCGCACCTGCGGCTTGCGCAGCGCGGTCACCAGGGCGCTGGTCTCGCGGCGCAGCTGTTCGCCGGTGAGCTGGACGGCCGCCACCTGCTGCTGCAGCGTGGAGGCCAGTTCGACCCGCCCCTGCTCGACCTCGGTGAGCCGGCTGTTGAACCGCTCGAGGCTTTCCTTGACCGGCGCCAGCAGCGCGTCGGTCGCCTTCTGGCGCTGGTCGGCGGTCTCGTCGGCGCGCCGGGTCTGCTGCTCGAGGATCTCGGCCGAGAGCGCCTTGAACTGGGCGGTCAGCTGCTCACGGTCGGCCGCGATCTCGGCCGCCCGCTCGACGGCGGCATCGCGCTGGGCGATGGCTGCGCTGGAGTCGGCCCGGGCATCGGCCAGCCGGGCCTCTGCGGCCGCCTGCTCGGCGCGGGCCTCCGCCGCCTCCTGCCGGGCGCGGGCGGCGTCGGCGGTCTCGCGGGCGAGATCGGCCCGGGCCTGCGCCGCCTCGGCCTTGGCGGCCGCCAGTTCCGAGCGGGTCTGCGCGGCCTCAGCTGTGGCCGTCGCGGCACCGGTGGCCTCCGCCGCCTGCTGCCGCGTCCGCAGCACCAGCCAGCCGGCGATCGCCCCGACCGCCAAGCCCAGCACGATGCCGGTGATCAACAACCCGATCTGTTCCATGTGCCCATCGTCGCGTGACCCTCCGACAGTTTTGCGAAGCGACTCTCCCGCAGCCCGGTTTTGGCCCGGATTCGGCTGCGGCAGACTGTCCCCATGGCCTCCTCCGATCATGTCGCCGATCTCGCCGCCTTCGTTGTCGCGTCCCCGTCGTCCTACCACGCCGCGGGCGAGGTCGCGCGGCGGTTGTCCGAGGCCGGCTACGCCGAGCAGCGCGAGAACGAGCCCTGGGACGCCTCGGCCGGCGGCCACTATGTGCTGCGGGACGGTGCGATCGTCGCGTGGTTCGTCCCCGTCGGGGTCGCCGGGCCGGCCGGGTTCCGGATCGTCGGCGCCCACACCGACTCGCCCGGCTTCAAGCTCAAGCCCGATCCCTCCGCCTACGCCTTCGGCTGGTCGCAGGCCGCCATGGAGGTCTACGGCGGCCCGCTGCCCAACTCCTGGCTGGATCGCGAGTTCGGGCTGGCCGGCCGCGTGATCGACCGGGAGGGCACCTCCCACCTGGTCCGGACGCCCGCCTGGCTCCGCATCCCGCAGGTCGCGCCGCACCTGGATCGCAGCGTGAACGAGAAGCTCAGCCTCGACCGCCAGGTTCACCTCAAGCCGGTGGCCGGGCTGGGTTCCATCGACATTCTGTCCGCCCTGGCGGGGCTGCTCGGCCTGCACCGCGATGCGATCGACGGCCACGACCTGTTCGCCTATGTCACGCAGGCTCCCGAGGTGATCGGGGTGGCGGGGGAGTTCCTGGCCTCGGCCCGGCTCGACAACCTCTCCAGCGTGCATGCCGGCCTGGCGGCGCTGCTGGCCGCCGAGCCGTCCGACCAGATCGCCGTGCTGGCCTGCTTCGACCACGAGGAGATCGGCTCCGAATCCCGCACGGGGGCAGCGGGGCCGCTGCTGGAATCCGTCCTCACCCGCGTCGGGAACTCGCTCGGCTGGGGGCTGGACGAGCGGCAGCGCGCGCTGGCGGCGTCCTTCGTGATCTCGGCCGATGCCGGCCACGGCATCCACCCCAACTACCCGCAGTTGCACGACCCCGATCACCGTCCGCTGCTGAACTCCGGCCCGCTGCTGAAGGTGAACGCGAACCAGCGCTATACCAGCGAGGGGCCGTCGTCGGCGCTGTGGCTGCGGATCTGCCGGGCGGCCGGCGTCCCCACCCAGCCGTTCGTGTCGAACAATGCCGTGCCCTGCGGCTCGACGATCGGGCCGATCACCGCCGCCCGGCTCGGCATCACCTCGGTGGACGTGGGGATTCCGCTGCTCAGCATGCACTCGGCGCGAGAGATGTGCGGCGTGGCCGATCCGGGCTATCTGGCGCAGGCGTTGCGAGCCTTCTACAGCGGCGCGGGGCAGTAGCCCTTCGGTCTCAGGCGGTGGTCGCGGGGTCGACCACCGTCGCGTCCAGCGGAAGCGGCGCGAACAGGTGCGGGTAGTCGTTCTCGACGATGATCGGCAGGTCCGGATCGGGATCGATCCGCAGCAGCACCAGTTCGGAGTCCGGGAGATCGGCGTAGATGGCCTGCCGGATCCCCGCCACCTGGTGACCGAAGGAACCGTGGACGAAGCCCTCGGACAGGTAGGCGATCCCACGGCTTGAGTGCGGGTAGTGGCCCTCAGCCAGAGCGGCTTCCCACTCCGAGCGGAGTGCCCAGTGATAGATCGGCTCGGCGATGGCCGGGCGCCGCCCGAGCAGGCCGAGTTCGACCAGGTCGGTACGCAGGCGCTCGGCAGAGGTGAAGTGCAGGCCGGTCATGCCGATCTCGCTGGCCGCGATGGCGTTGGCGGCGGTGTCGTCGATGAAGACCGCCCGATCGAGGCTGACCCCCAGGCGCTCGCAGGCGAGCCGGTAGATGGCCGGATCCGGCTTGACGACCCCCTCCAGCCCGGAGATCACGATGTCGCGGAAGCGCCCCAGGATGCCGAACCGCCGCCGCGCCACAGCGAACGGCTCGGCCGCCCAGTTCGTCAGCCCACCGATCGTGACGCCGTCCCGCTCCAGTTCGGCGATGACCGCGGCCGTCCCGGGCACCATGGAGGTGATGGTCAGCTCGAAGTTCGGCCAGTAGGCGCGGATCCCGGCCTCGTCGTCGGGGAAGCGGCGCGCCAGCGCCTCCGTCGACTCGACGATGCTGGGCAACAGGTCGTTGGCCCGGTTCCACTCGTCGAAGCCGACGCGTTCCATGAAGGCCGGCACCTGTTCGGCCGGCATCACCTGCTCGAACGCCCGCTGTGGAACCCAGGGGACGATCACCCCACCGACATCGAAGATCACCGCGTCCATCAGCCAAGGATGTCCGAGATCCGCCTCGGGAGCGAACCGGCCGCTGCCGCACCGGCTGCCGCGCGACTTCTCCCGCACCCCCCTGGCTCGTCGTTTGTGCCCCGAACTCGGTACCTGAACTTCGAGCTAACGCCCAAGGCGTCGCCCGGCTCGAGGGGCGGTTCGTCGCCGTCCGACCGGATCGGTAGGCTTGCCCGACGTGGCTCTCACCATCGGAATCGTCGGCCTGCCCAACGCGGGCAAGTCCACCCTGTTCAACGCACTGACCCGCAACGACGTGCTCGCGGCGAACTACCCGTTCGCCACCATCGAGCCCAACGTCGGCGTCGTGGGCGTCCCGGATCCGCGGCTGCCGGTGCTGGCCGAGCTCTTCGGCTCGGAGCGGATCATCCCGGCGACGGTGAGCTTCGTCGACATCGCCGGCATCGTGAAGGGCGCCTCGGCAGGGGAGGGGATGGGCAATGCCTTCCTGGCCAACATCCGGGAGGCGGACGCGATCTGCCAGGTCACCCGGGTGTTCCGCGATCCGGACGTCACCCACGTCGACGGCGACGTCAACCCGGGCAATGACATCGAGACGATCCGCACCGAGCTGATCCTGGCCGACCTGCAGACCATCGAGAAGGCGCTGCCCCGGCTGGAGAAGGAGGCCCGGCTGAGGAAGGAGCGCCAGCCCATGCTGGCCGCCGTCCAGGAGGCGCAGCAGGTGCTGAACTCAGGTCAGGGCGTCCACGCCGCCGGGCTCGACCTCGAACCACTGCGGGAGCTCTTCCTGCTCACCGCCAAGCCCTACCTGTACGTCTTCAACTGCGATTCCGACGAGTTGGTGGACGAGGAGCTGACCGGACGGATGCGCGAACTGGTCGCGCCGGCCGAGGCGATCTTCCTGGATGCCAAGATCGAATCCGAACTGATCGAGATGGAACCCGACGAGGCCCGGGAGTTCCTGGTCGAGATGGGCATCGGTGAGCCCGGCCTCGACACCCTCGCCCGGGTCGGCTACGACACCCTCGGCCTGCAGAGCTACCTGACCGCCGGCCCGAAGGAAGCTCGCGGCTGGACGATCCACCAGGGCTGGACCGCCCCCCAGGCCGCGGGTGTCATCCACACCGACTTCCAGAAGGGCTTCATCAAGGCCGAGATCGTCAGTTACGACGACCTGGTCGCCGCCGGCTCGATGGCCGCCGCCCGCGCCGCCGGCAAGGTCCGCATGGAGGGCAAGGACTACGTCATGGCCGATGGGGACGTGGTGGAGTTCAGGTTTAACGTCTAGCGCTATTGAAGAGTGCCGTTCACGACTTGTTTCGTGATCAGATCGTTCGGCGACAAGGACACCGAACGCATCTGGCATGAGGAGTACGTCAAGAGCGTTGACCGGACGGTGCAACGGGCGACCGTGTCGGGCCGCGCGGAGTAGCGTCGGAACGTGCATTTCACCGAGTACGACACCCGGCTGGCCGCCTACGCCGTCATCGTCAACGAGGCCGACGAGATCCTGCTGACCTGGTACAACGGCGAGGGCATGCTCGCCCCGAAGTGGACGCTGCCGGGTGGTGGGGTGGAGTTCGACGAGGCCGTTGCCGACGCCGTGGTTCGTGAGGTGTACGAGGAGTCCGGTTACCACGTGGAGGTCGGTCCGCTTCTGGCCGCCCCGCATTTCACCCTGATGAACTCCGACGAGCTGGCGCGTCCGTTCCGCTCGCAACGGTTCCTCTATGCCGCCGCGATCGTGGGCGGGCAGCTCGGCACCACCGAAGTGGGTGGAACCACCGACCTGGCTCGCTGGGTTCCCTTGGGCGCGGTTCGCGACCTGGCCGAAGAGCGGGCGGACATCGTCGATCTGGCGGTGTCGCTGGCGCACCGAGAGGTGGTCCCTCGGAGCGACCGGTGACCTCGGACTCGACCAGGGCGGCGCGGAACGGACGATTCGTCGGCGACCGGTGTTCCGGTCAGCGCATGAAGGGGCTGAAGATGGACGCCACGTTCGCGGCAGCGTGGTCGGCGTTCCCCTCGGCGATCGCCTCGACCAGCTCGTGGTGGAAGAGATGCGCCGCGTTCTCGTCCTCGCTCGTCTCGTCGCGCATGTGGACGGCGAAGACGTCGAGCATGCTGGAGTACAGCTTCACGTAGAGCGGGTTGTGCGTAGCTGCCGCGATCGCGCGGTGCAGGGCGAGATCCGTGCTCGTTCGCAGGTCGGGATCATCGCTCGACCAGCTCGCCTCCCGGCGGTCGCGCAGTTCCCGCAGCAGCTCCACGTCGGCGTCCGAGCGGTTCAGTGCGGCGAGTGAGGCCGCGGCGCTGTCGAGGGCGAGGCGTAGTTCCAGGTAGTGGCGACGGCTGCCACCGGTGAGCTGACGTTCCAGAGTGCCGGTCAGCTCGGAGTCGGAGATGACGAAGGTGCCGCGGCCCTGCTCACGGCGCAGCAGGCCGGAGTGCACCAGCGCCTGCAGGGCCTCGCGAATCGTGTTCCGGCCGATCCCGAACTCCGCCACCAGGGCGGCCTCGGTCGGGATGCGCTCACCGATCGGCCAGCGTCCGGAGACCACCTCCTCGCGGAAGCGCGCGGCTGCCTGGTCGATGAGCCCCACTCGACGCATCGGCTGGCGTGTGCCAGAATCCTCACGATTCATCCCATGATCCCATCATCCGCCGACCTTGCACTGGAGTTTAGCGTGACGACATCCTCCCCCTCCCTCGTTCCGGTGCGCCAAGGACGCCTGCTCCTGTGGGCGGGGCTCGCCATCGCGCTGACGGCGGTCAACCTGCGAACGGCCGTGACGGGGTTCACTCCGCTCCTGGCGATCATCGGATCCGATCTCGGCTTCGGCGTGGCGCTGGCGGGCCTGCTCGGCACCGTGCCCGCGGCGTCCTTCGCCGTCTTCGGATTTCTCGCCCCGGTGGTGACGAGGAGGTTCGGGCTCGAGCGCACGGCCACGGTCGCCCTCGGTCTGACCGCTCTCTCACTGCTGGCGCGTGCCTTCTCTCCGACGCCCTTGGTGCTTGTGCTGTCGACCGTGCTGGCGCTGGCCGGCATCGGTGCCGCGAACGTCGTGATCGTTCCGTTGGTGAAGGCGTGGTTCGCCGATCGGCTGGCCCTGTGGACCTCGCTCTACCTGATTCTGATGCAGACCGGTCAGTTCATCGCCCCGCTCCTGGCGGTCCCGGTGGCCGAGGCGGCAACCTGGCGGCTCTCGGTGGGGATCTGGGTGGTGCCGGCCGCCGTGGCAGCCGTGGTCTGGCTCATCCTGGCGGTCAAGCTGCCTGCCGATCACCATGCGCCGGCGGTGGCGACACCGGCCGGCGCGAGACCGCGGATCAGCCGGTCATCGACCGTCTGGGGCCTGGTGATTCTCTTCGGGATGATGTCGCTCTCCAACTACGGCATCGTCACCTGGGTGCCGGCCGTGCTCACCGACGCCGGCGGCAGCGCGACACTGGGCGGCACGATGGTCGCGCTCTACTCGGCATGGGGCATGGTCGCCGCCCTGGTGGTTCCGCAGCTGGCCACCCGCCTGGCGAACCCGTTCGTCGTGGTCGTCGTGTGCGCGATCGTCCTGGTCGCGGGCTACCTGGGTCTGGTCCTTTCCCCGCTCGACGGCACGTGGGCGTGGGTGTGTGCGCTGGGAATCGGGGTGAGCACCTTCCCGCTCTGCATGACACTCATCAACCGTCGAACCAGGAGCGCGCAGTCCGCCTCCGCCGTGTCGGGCTTGGTCCAGGGCATCGGCTACGGGCTGGCCGGCTTCGGCCCGATCGGCCTGGGCCTGCTGCGCGAGGCGACCGGATCATGGTCGATCCCGCTCCTGGTGCTGGCCGCGACCGCCGTTCCAGGGGTGATCGCCGGATGGTTCGCCTGCCGTCCTCGCTTCGTGGAGGACTCCGTGCCGACGATGTACGACACCGGCCAGCAGCCGCGGCCGTAGGGCCGCGCCTGCGTTCGGCTCAGCGGACTTCTGGACGTGACGTGGTGTCGCCGATTCGGCGGATCATGCGGTGCATGGCCACACTGCCCCAGGATTCGCCGGTCGTGAAGTTCTCCGGCTCGTCCACGAAGCCGCGGTGACGGTAGAACTGCTGCGCAGAGGCATTGCCGTCGATCAGCCAGAGGTAGAGGTCGCGGCCGTCGTCGATCGCGCTGAGGAGCGCCGAGCCCAGGCCCCGGCCCTGGACCGCCGGGTGCAGGTACAGCCGGTCGAGGCAGCGCGAGGCGGGCGCGGGGGTGTAGCCCTCCTCGATCTCCCAGCCGCTGGGCGCGTCGACGATCGAGGCGACCCCGACCACCCGGCCGTCCTGCCGGGCGATCAGCCGTCGCGAGCTGCCCGGGTCCGCGAAGGACGCGGCCAATCCGGCGACCCAGTCGGCACGGAACCCACGCTGCGCTTCGGCGAAGTCGGGCCGAACGATTCCCCGATAGGTGTGTGTCTGCTGTTCGACCACGAAGTCGAACCATGCGGATGCGTCGTCCGGCACGGGCGGCTGGATGAGGGGAGCTGTCACCCGAGCATCCTAGGTGCGGCCAGCGACCGCGCGATCTGGAGTTGCCGCACCAGGAACGAGGCCTCGTCCAGCTTCTTGCGGCGCATCCAGCTGGTCACCTCGGAGTTCCACTTGCTGGCGTTGCAGGACGCGCACGCGGGCACCACGTTCGTCAGCGTGTAGCGGCCGCCACGTGAGATCGGAAGCATGCAGTCCTTGGTGTAGGACGCGCCGGGCTCGCCGCAGTACGCGCAGCCTCCCCAGGCCGCGATCAGCGCCGACCATTGTTCGGCGGTCAGATCATGGGTCTGCTGAGCCATGCGGCGCTTCCGGCGCCGCGCGTACACCGCCGACCTGCTGCGCCTGGCCATGGCAGTGACTGTAGCCGGGAGGATGCCTGCTGGTGACCGCATAGTCTCGAACCCGTGAGGGTGGAGTCGGTGTGGCGGGGCGTGCTGGTGCTGCTCGGCCTGGCGCTGGTGGGCAACGGTGTCTGGCTGACGATGACCGCCAACTTCAACGGCGGGGTCATGCTGCAGTTCGCGGTGGCGGCCGTCCTGCTGGGGTTCGGCCTGTGGCGGCGGCTGTCACGGTTGCGCTGGCTGACCATCCCCGCGATCGTCCTGGCGGCCGGATTCGGGCTGATTTCCGGCTTCCTGGCCGGCTATGGGCTGAACGACACCGCTTCCGACGCCGAGGACGCGCTGATCGTCCTGGGCGCGGCTGTGCACGGACGCGAAGTGTCGCCGTCCCTGGCGCAGCGACTCGAGGTCGCGATCGACTACCACCAGCGCAATCCGTCCGTGCTGATCGTGGTCACCGGCGGCAGGGGCCCGCAGGAGGACGTCCCCGAGGCCGCCGCGTCCCGCGACTACCTGTTGGCCCGCGGCGTTCCGGATGCCGCGATCGTCGTCGAAGACCGCTCGACCTCGACGCAGGAGAACTTCGCCTTCGCCAAGGGTCTGCTCGACGAGCGGCTGGGCGACGGCTACGGCATCGCCTTCGTCACCAACGAGTACCACGTCTGGCGGGCGGGCCGGCTGGCAGAGCAGACGGGGTTGGACGCCCGCCACCTGCACTCGGCGACGCGCTGGTACGTCTGGCCGTCCAGCTATCTGCGGGAGAGCGTCGCGGTGCTCGCGACGCTGATCGCCTGACGAACCCGCCGTGACCGTGGTCAGGCGAAGGTGATCTCGATCAGGTGCGGGGCGTACACCGAGGAGTCGATGAAGGTCATGTAGGTGACCTTCCCGCCCTCCCGGGCGAACTCGGGATGCTCCTTGCCGGCGTTGAACAGCGACTCGGGCCGGGTCATGGCCGGGGAGAAGACGACCTCCGGTTCGCTCCAGGGGCCGGTGAGCGCCGGGGCGGTGCGGATCACGAGTTGGTTGTCCCGCCGATAGGTGGTCAGCGAGATGTAGCAGCCGAGGTAGGGATTCCAGGACGAGGACATCTCGTTCGGCACGTCGCTGAACAGGCAGGCGGTGGGCGTGAAGGTTGACGCCCACCGGGGCTCGACATCGGGATCGGCCAGCGTCGGCGCCGCCACGAGGTACTCGTAGGCCGAGAGATCCTCGATGTCGGCGGGACGGACGCGCGCCAGGTACATGTCGCCTGCCGACTTCGAGGCGGGCTGGATCGACCCCCACAGGTACAGGTGATCCTCGTCCTGCTGCACCCAGACCCCGAAGCCGGGCTGGTCGCCCTTCCACCACTCGTAGCTGCCGTCGGGCGCGGGCAGACGCTCGAAGTCGTGGTCCGACCCGGCCCTGGCGACCCCCATGCCGTCGAGCTGGAAGGTCTCGAACACGTCCAGGGCAGGATCCATGGTGATCCGGTGGTAGTAGAGGTACAGCCGGCCGTTGACCTGGGCGCCGTGGATCGCCCAGAGCCGCTGCCTCGACTTGTGCTCAGGCGGGATGAACCCGATCAGCTGGCGCGCCCGCGCGCCGTCCGGGCCCGTGAGGTAGCGGAACTCACGCACCCCCTCCGACAGATCCTGCAGCGGGACGATCGCCCCGGTGTTGGACAGCACCTCGGTCAGCTCGAAGCCCCGGATGGAGTCGAACGGGCCCTCGACGGTGTCGCCGAAGATCCAGAAGCTGGTGCCGTCAGCGAGTTCCACCGAACTCACCGCGTCCTGCCCGGTGATGTCGACATCGTTGGCCATGAACTGAACGCCCAGATCCCGCACCGCTGCGACCAGGGGACTCTTCGGCAGGGCCATGCTGCCACCTCCTCGTGGACGGTTGCACGTCAGCGGAATCCTAGCGGGATTCCGCTGACGCCACCGGGCCGGTGGCGACCAGGCGGGGGATCGGACAGGTGGCGCGGAGGCGTGACTCGGGGACGGGATCCCTGGACGTGGGCCGCCGCGTACCCGAGGACGGTCCGTTCCGCCCCTCCCGACCCGCCCGCTTCCCACCGGTCGGCGACCGGGAGTGACAGAATCGGTCGGGTGAATTCGGCCGCTGGGGAACAGTTGCGCGGGCATTGGCTGCGGCGTGACCTGATCGCCTGGCCGACGGAGCTGCCGCGGGAGCTGGATCCTGCCCAGCTGGATTGGGTGCTGCACTGGTCGATCGCCGAGCCGATCGATCCGACCGAGGCCGAACCGGTGCCCTGGGGAACCGCCCTGCTCCGGATCGACCCGGAGGGCATCCCCGCCGACGTGGCGGTCACGGTGCCGCACCTGGCGGGGTACCTGGCATTGCGGGTGCCCGCAACGGTGCCCGTCGCGGAGGCACTGTGCGGCCAGCTGATGGTGAGCGCGCGACTGCCCTCCGGCCGACTCGTGACGGTGGGCTCGCTCCAGTTGCCGTGGGTGCTCGACCAGATGTATGCCGACGCGGCCGACGCCGTCCTCGGCGCGGAGTGGGTCGACGGCGCCCCGATCCTGCGGGTGTGGGCGCCGACCGCGCAACGCGTCCGGTTGCTGCTGTGGCACGACGGTGACGACCTGCACGTTCCCGGACGGCCGCTGCCGATGACCCGGCGGGCGGACGGCGTGTGGGAGATCTCCGGCACCTCCGAGTGGGCCGGGCTGCGCTACCGCTACGAGGTGACGGTCTTCACCCCGCACCACGGCCGGGTGGTCTCCAATCAGGTCACCGACCCGTACTCGGTGGCGCTCACCGTCAACTCCACCCATTCGGTGCTGGCCGATCTCGACCACCCGGCCCTGATCCCGCCGGTCTGGGCCGCCACCCCCAGCCCGCCGCTGGCCCACCCGGTCGACCAGGTGATCTACGAGCTGCACGTCCGGGACTTCTCGGTCAGCGACAAGACGGTGCCGCCGCAGCTGCGGGGGAGCTTTCTCGCCTTCGACCGGGACTCGGCCGGAATGACGCACCTGCGCCGGCTCGCCGAGGCCGGGATGACCTCGGTTCAGCTGCTGCCGGTGTTCGACAACTCCGCCGTCGAGGAGCACCCGGGCCAGCGGACCCCACCTGAGGACGAGGTGCTGAAGACACTGCCGCCGGATTCCGCCGAGCAGCAGCGCTACATCGCCGCCCACCCGGAGGGCTACAACTGGGGTTACGATCCGTGGCACTTCCTGACCCCGGAAGGCTCCTATGCCTCCAGCATCGAATCCGCGGACGGCGCGGGCCGCACGCTCGAGTTCCGGACGGTCGTGGGCGCGCTGCACGCCGCGGGGCTGCGGGTCGTGCTCGACATGGTGTTCAACCACACCGCGAGCGCCGGCCAGGACACCAAGTCGGTGCTCGATCGGATCGTGCCGGGCTACTACCACCGGCTCACTCCCCGCGGCCAGGTGGAGAACTCCACCTGCTGCCCGAACGTGGCCACCGAGCACCTGATGGCGCAGAAGCTGATGGTGGACGCCTGCGTCTCGTGGGTCCGCCACTACCGGGTGGACGGCTACCGCTTCGATCTGATGGGGCACCACAGCCGGGACAACCTGCTGGCGGTGCGGGCCGCGCTGGACGCGCTGACACTGGAACGGGACGGGGTGGACGGCCGCTCGGTCACCCTCTACGGCGAGGGCTGGAACTTCGGCGAGGTGGCCTTCAACGCCCGCTTCGTCCAGGCCAGCCAGGGCCAGCTCGGTGGCACCTCGATCGCCAGCTTCTCCGATCGGCTGCGCGACGCGGTGCGGGGCGGCGGGGCCTTCGACGACCCACGCACCCCGGGCTACGGCACCGGCCTGGCCGCCGGCGAGCCCTCCGACCGGCTGGCCGATGCGGTGGACGTGGTGCAGCTCGGCCTGGCCGGCACGTTGCGCGCGTACGTCCTCCGTTCGGCACGGACGGGCCAGCTCACCCGGGGCGACCAGCTGCCCTATGCCGGCTGGGTGGCGGGCTACGCCGACGAGCCCGACGAGGTGATCAGCTACGTCGACGCCCACGACAACGAGACGCTGTTCGACGCGCTCACCCTGAAGCTGCCGCAGTCGACGCCGATGGCCGACCGGGTGCGGCTGAACACCCTCTGCCTGGCGTGCGCGACGCTGGGCCAGTCGCCGGTGATGTGGCACGCCGGCACGGACATGCTGCGATCGAAGAGCCTGGACCGGAACTCCTACGTCTCCGGCGACTGGTTCAACTACCTCGACTTCTCGATGAACGACAACGGCTTCGGCGCCGGCCTGCCGCCCGAGCAGGACAACGGCCCGGTCTGGGCCATCCTGGCCCCGCTGCTGGCCGATCCCGCGTTGAAGCCCGGTCCGTCCGAGATCCGGCTGGCCCACGCGATGGCTCTCGACCTGCTGCGGCTGCGCGCCTCGACCCGGCTGTTCCGGCTGCGCAGCACGGCCGCGATCACCCAGGCGTTGCGCTTCCCGGTCTCCGGGACGTGGCAGCAGATACCCGGGGTGATCGTGATGGGGATCTCCGACGTGGCCGTCGAGCCCCGATGGCGCAGCCTGGTGACCGTGTTCAACCCCACCCCCCGTCCGGTCCGCCAGGGGGTTCCCTTCGCAACCGCCGGATTCGTGCTGCATCCCGTCCAGTCGGCGGGGGCGGACGAGGTGGTGCGCCAGGCGACCGCGGGGGAGTCGGAATTCGTCGTCCCCGCGCTCACCGTCGCCGTCTTCGTCGAACCCGCCTGACCGCCGGGGACGGTCCGGAATTGGCCATAGGCCACCCGGCGGATGAGGAGATGACGATAGGGTGAGCGCGAATCTGCAACGCTTCTGAAAGGCCGACGATGACCACTCCCCTCAGCTGGAATGACCTCGACCAGCGTGCTGTCGACACCGCTCGGGTGTTGGCTGCGGACGCGGTGGAGAAGGTGGGCAACGGCCACCCGGGTACCGCTATCTCGCTGGCGCCGGTGGCGTACCTGCTGTACCAGAAGGTGATGAACGGCGATCCGGCCGATCCGACCTGGACCGGGCGCGACCGCTTCGTGTTGTCGGCGGGGCATTCCTCGCTCACCCAGTACACCCAGCTCTTCCTGGCCGGCTACGGGCTGGAGGCCGACGACATCGCGGCCCTGCGCACCGAGGGCTCGCTCACCCCGGGGCATCCCGAGTACGGCCACACCGCGGGCGTGGAGTGCACCACCGGCCCACTGGGTGCCGGTGTCGCCAACGCGGTCGGCTTCGCGATGGCCGCGCGCCGGGAGCGGGCGCTGCTGGAGCCGTCCGCGCAGCCGGGCTCCTCGATCTTCGACCACTACGTCTACTGCATCGCCGGTGACGGCTGCATGCAGGAAGGCGTCTCCGGGGAGGCCTCCTCGCTGGCCGGCGCGCAGAAGCTCGGCAACCTCGTCCTGATCTACGACGACAACCGGATCTCGATCGAGGGCGAGACCCAGATCGCGTTCACCGAGGACGTCGCGGCGCGCTACGAGGCCTACGGCTGGCATGTGCAGCACGTCGACTGGACGAACGGGATGACCTCCTATGAGGAGAATGTCCAGGCCCTCTACGACGCGATCGAGGCCGCCAAGGCGGTCACCGACAAGCCGTCCTTCATCAAGCTCACCACCATCATCGGCTGGCCGCTGCCGACCAAGGCCGGCCACCACTCCGTCCACGGCGCCAAGCTGGGGGCCGACGAGGTCGCCGCGCTGAAGACCGAGCTGGGCTTCGACCCGGCCGCGAACTTCGCCGTCGAGCCGGCCGTGCTGGAGCACACCCGTGCCAACGCCGCCGCCCGGGCCCAGGAGGCCAAGGCCGCCTGGGGCGAGCGCTTCGAGGCCTGGCAGGGCAACAATCCCGAAGGCGCAGAGCTCTACCGCCGGCTGCGCGCCCGCGAGCTGCCCGAGGGCTTCGAAGCGGCGCTGCCGGTCTTCCCGGTCGGCAAGAAGGCCACCCGCGCCGCCTCCGGTGACGTGCTGACCGCGCTGGCCGACGCCGTTCCCGAGCTGTGGGGCGGCTCAGCCGACCTGGCCGGCTCGAACAACACCACCATGAAGGGCCAGCCGTCCTTCCTGCCGCCGGAGCAGTCGAGCCACGACTTCGCCGGTGACTACAACGGCCGCACCCTGCACTTCGGCATCCGCGAGCACGCGATGGGCAACATCATCAACGGCATCACGCTGTCGGGGCTGACCCGCGCCTACGGCGGCACCTTCCTGGTGTTCGCCGACTACATGCGGACGCCGGCCCGCCTGGCCGCGCTGTCGAAGATCCCCAGCATCTTCGTGTGGACCCACGATTCGGTGGGCGTCGGCGAGGACGGCCCCACCCATCAGCCGATCGAGCACGTCGCGACCCTGCGGGCTATCCCCGGGCTGGACGTCGTCCGCCCGGCCGACGCCAACGAGACCGCGCAGGCGTGGGCACAGGCGCTGCGGCACACCGATCGTCCGACCGCGCTGATCCTGACCCGTCAGGACGTCCCGACCATCGAGCGTGGCGAGGGTGCTGCCGCGCCGGCCGAGCTGGTCGCCAAGGGCGGCTACACCCTGCTGGACGCCTCCAACGGCGAGCCCGCGGTGGTGCTGCTGGCCACCGGCTCCGAGGTCTCGGTGGCCGTGGCCGCCCGCGAGCTTCTCGAGGCCGAGGGCATCGCCACCCGGGTGGTGTCCCTGCCGTGCCTGGAGTGGTTCGCCGAGCAGCCGGCCGAGTACCGCGCCCAGGTCATCCCGGCCGGTGCCGCCAAGGTCTCGGTCGAGGCCGGTGTGGCGATGGGCTGGCGCGAACTGGTGGGCGATGCCGGCGAGATCGTCTCGGTCGAGCACTTCGGTGAGTCCGCCTCCGGCGGGCTGTTGCTGGCCAAGTACGGCTTCACTGCCGAGAACGTGGCCGCCAAGGCCAAGTTGGCGCTCTCCCGGTAGCCCGACACCGAGGAACTATCTGCCAGATACTCGTCCTGCATGACGCCCATACGTCGCGGAGGGCGAGTATTTGGCAATTACTGCACGCGGCTCCGGTGGGCGGCCGTGGAGGCGTCCAGTGGACGGCGGGGGAGAGACCTGCCGGCCGCCCCCGATAGCCTCGACGGGTGAACCCCACCACGTCCCGCCGGCTGCGCGCCAACGCGCTGCTGCTGCTGGCGTCGGCGATCTGGGGATTCGCCTTCGTGGCGCAACGGGTCGGCGCCGAGTCCATCGACGCCTTCACCTTCAACACGGTGCGGTTCGCCATGGGCGCGGCCGTGCTGGTGCCGGTGGTGTGGTGGCTGGATCGTCGCCGCCGGGTTCCCGCGATGATCCGCGCGCAGGCGACCCGGGCAGCGCTCGTGCCCGGGCTGATCTCCGGCGCCCTGCTGGCGGTCGCGGTCGGCATGCAGCAGTACGCGATGAGCTACACGACGGCGGGCAATGCCGCCTTCATCACCGGGCTCTACATGGTGTTCGTGCCCCTGGTGGCGGCCTTCCGGGGGCACCGGTCGAGCTGGACGACCATCGTCGGGATCGGCCTGGCACTGGTCGGGCTGTACTTCCTGGCGATCGGTGACGACTTCCAGATCGGCTTCGGCGACGCCATCGTGCTGGCTTCGGCGTTCGTGTGGACCGCCCAGATCCTGGTGATCGAGCACTACAGCAGACGGCTCTCCGCGCTGCGGTTCTCGATCTCCCAGTTCGCCTGGTGCGCGGTGCTCAGCGCGCCGGCCGCCCTGCTGCTCGACCCCCGTCCCTTCGCCGGCCTGGGCGAGGGCATCGTCCCGTTGCTGTACGGCGGGCTGATCTCGGTCGGGATCGCCTACACCCTGCAGGTGATCGGCCAGCGGGACGCACTGGCCAGCCACGCGGCGCTGATCATGTCGGCCGAGTCGGTCTTCGGCGCGCTCGGCGGGGCGCTGCTGCTGGGCGAGAACATGGGCCCCCGGGGCTATTTCGGGGCTGCCCTGATGGCCGCCGGCATCGCGCTGACGCAATGGCGGATGGACGTGAGCCATCCGCCGCCGGCGAATCGGCGCGGGGCGGTTCGCTCGCTCACGTAGCATGGGGAGGAGTTTCGCCAAGTGAGGAGTCCTGTGGCCGCATCGAAGCGTCGGTTGTCGAGCACCGCTCGCATCCTGCTGTGGACCGTTGGCGGCATCGTCGTGCTGCTGGGCGGAACGTACGCCGTCGGCTACGCGATGGCCGGCGACGGACTGCCTCGCCACACCGTCATCGAAGGCGTGCGGGTGGGCGGGCTGAGCGCCGAGACCGCCGAAGCCAAGCTGCGCGAGGAACTGGCCGATCGCACGGCCGCGTCCCTCACCCTGCAGGCCGGCGAGGTGGAGGTGACGGCCACTCCGGCCGAGGCCGGGCTGACGGTGGACTACGCGGCGTCGATCGCGCAGGCCGGCGGCACGCGCAGCCTCAACCCGATCCAGATCGCCCAGGTGCTCTTCGGCGGCAAGGAGTTGCCCGCGGTGGTGACGGTCGATCAACCCAAGCTGGACGCCGTGGTGGCCGCCCTGGCCGACAAGGTGGACACCGAGCCGGCGAATGCCGCCCTGGCCTTCGCCAAGGGCAAGCCGAAGGTGACCCCGGGAGTCGAGGGTGCCGTGGTGCAGCGGGACGAGACCGCGCACGCCGTGGTCGGTGCGTTCCCGCACACCGCCACCGTGGCAGCCGTGGTCACGACCACCGAGCCCGCCGTCACGACGGCCGAGGCCGAGACCGCGCGCGAGAAGCTCGCCGCGCCGGCCGTCGCCGAGCCGGTCGAGGTCAAGGTGGGGGAGAAGGGCACCATCACCATCGAGCCGGAGGCCATCGCCGCCGCGCTCAGCTTCGAGGCCTCCAACGGTGACCTGACGCCGCGCCTGGACGCCAAGGCGCTGGCCTCCGAGACCGAGCCGCAACTGGAGAAGCTCGGGCTCAACGAGCCGAAGGACGCCCGCTTCACCATCAAGAAGGGCGGCAAGCCCAAGATCGTCAAGTCCGTCGACGGCGAGGCCGTCGATGCCCAGGCGCTGGCCGATGCCCTGTTGCCCGTCCTGAGCAAGGCCGGCGACCGCACCGCCACGGTCGCGGTGACGACCACGCCGCCCGCCTTCACCACGGACGACGCCAAGGCTGCCGGCGTGAAGAAGGTCACCGGGGAGTTCACCACCTACTTCCCCGGCAGCGCCTATCGCTACAACAACATCGGCAAGGCCGCCAAGCTGATCAACGGCACCTACGTCGCGCCCGGGGAGACCTTTTCGCTGAATGCCCGGTTGGGTGAGCGCACCCCGCAGGCCGGCTGGATGAAGGGCGGCGGCATCGCCAACGGCCGGGTCGACCCGAACATCTACGGTGGTGGCATCTCCCAGGCCACCACCACGCTGTTCAACGCGATCTTCTTCGCCGGGCTGGAGGATGTCTTCCACAAGCCGCACTCGCTGTACTTCAACCGCTATCCGATGGGCCGTGAGGCCACGCTGGACTGGCATTCGGTCGACATGAAGTTCAAGAACGACTCCGAGTACGGCGTGCTGCTGCAGGCCTGGATCACCGGCCGGACCGGATCGCAGGGCTCGGTGACCGTGCGGGTGTGGTCGACTCCGACCTACACCAAGGTGAAGGCGTCCAAGCCTGTCCAGAGCAACTGGCGGGCGCCCGGCAAGCCGAAGTACGACGACTCCAAGAAGTGCATCCCGCAGTCGGCGATGTCCGGCTTCGACGTCCGCTACAACCGCCTGTTCTACAAGGGCGACAAGCTGGTCAAGAAGGAGCCGTTCTTCTGGGCCTACAACAGCCTGACGCCGGTGGTCTGCGGGAAGAAGCCGGACGACAAGAAGAAGAGCGACTAGGGGTTCAGGCCGCCGCGCGGATCAGGGGCACCGGGAAGCTCGCCGCGCGGATCGGATCCAGCAGTTCGTCGGTGATGCCGGCCGTGAAGGCGTCGAGGTCGAAGGACTTGAACAGCGCCTCCCGCCCGAATTTCGAGCTGTCGGCGACGAAGAAGGCCTCGCTGGCGATCTCGCGCATCGTCTGCTTGATCTCCAGCTCGTAGCTGGAGGTGCAGTAGAGCCCGTCCTCCATCACGGTGTCCGTGCCCAGGATCGCGACGTTCGCGCGCAGGTTCTTCAACTGCTGGACCGACGTCGGCCCCCACATCGAGGTGTCGTTCTGCATGAGCTCGCCCCCGATGAACACCAGGTGGGCGCTGCGCCGCTCGGCGACGACCATTCCGATCTGCAGATCGTTGGTCACCACCGTCAGCCGCTGGCTGGTCAGCTGCTTGGCGACCTCCAGCGTGGTGGTCCCGCTGTCGAGGATGACGACCTGGCCGTCCAGGATGCGATGCGCCATGGCCTTCCCGATCGCCACCTTCTCGGCGTGGTGCAGGGCGTACTTGAGGTCGAACGGAGCCTCCTCCTGGCGGGTGGGCAGCACGCCCCCGTGGGTCCGCTGCACCAGGTCGAGCGATTCCAGCTGCTGAAGATCGCGCCGGATCGTCGACTGCGTCACCGCGAAGGATTCGGCCAGCGCCGTGGTGGACATGAAGCCCTGTTCGAGCAGCAGTTCCACGATCTGGGCTCGGCGAGACATGACTTCTCCTCCCGTGAGGGCTGGCTCGCACCAGCATAGCGCGCGTTATGCGCGGAAACGCGCAGAGGTTCGCGTGAACTAGATAACAATTTGGATAACAATCGCGTGAAACCGATTGACGTACGCGGAAACTGGGTCTTAGGGTCGGGTTACCAAGCGTCGTCATGGCACTGCTGCCGTGATGACCGTGCCTCCAGCATGAAGGAAGAGAGAGCATGAACAGGAAGCACCCAGCCATCGCACTGCTCGCCGCATCCGCCGCCCTGATCGTGGCGGGATGTGGAACCACCACCACGCCGGCCCCGACGAACACCGCGGCGCCGACCGGTGAGGCCCCGCCGCCCGCCGCCGACGGCGGTGCCTACATCACGGTCGTGAAGGCCACCGGTATCGGGTGGTTCGACCGCATGGAGGTCGGCGTGAAGGAGTGGGCCCAGGAGACCGGGCTCGACGCCCGCCAGGAGGGCCCGGCCCAGGCCACCAACGAGGGCCAGGTCGAGATCATCCAGAACCTCATCGCCCAGAAGCCGACCGCCATCACGGTCGTGCCGAACGACCTCGCCGGTCTGGCGACCGTGCTGGGCGACGCGCGCGCCGCCGGCATCGTCGTCGTCTCGCACGAAGCGGTGGGCATCCAGAACGTGGATGTCAACATCGAGGGCTTCGAGAACACCGCCTACGGCTCCCAGATCATGGACAACCTGGCCCAGTGCATGGGCGAGGAGGGCGGCTACGTCCAGTTCGTCGGTCGCCTGACCAACGGCTCGCACTCCGAGTGGGTCTCGGGCGCCTACGAGAACCAGACGGCCAACTTCCCGAAGATGACCCGGCTCGAGGATCCGATGGAATCCGAGGAGAACGAAGAGGTCGCCTACAACAAGGCCAAGGAACTGCTGGCCAAGTACCCCGACATCAAGGGATTCCAGGGCTCTGCCGGCACTGACGTGGTGGGCATCGCCCGCGCGGTGGACGAGGCCGGCAAGGCCGCCGACATCTGCGTGATGGGCACCTCGATTCCGTCGGTCGCCGGTTCGTACCTGCAGTCCGGCGCGATCGACAAGATCTTCTTCTGGGATCCGGCGCTGGCCGGCAAGGCGCAGCTCCAGATCGCGAAGATCATCGCCGAGGGCGGCACGATCACTGAGGGCACCGACCTGGGCATCCCGGGTTACGAGTCGCTGGTGAAGTTGGCCGGCGCTGACAACGCGTTCGCCGGCAATGCCGGTGTCGCTGTTGACGCGTCGAACGTCGGCGACTACAACTTCTGAGCAACGACACTGCTGGTCCGGTGGGGTCCGCATAGGCGGACCCCACCCTGCCGGGGCGAAAGGGGCCAGGCCGCTCATGTCTGTGGAACCGGTCCTGCAGGTGCGGGACATCGTCAAGGTGTACGGAGGGGTACGCGCGCTCGGCGGTGTCTCTCTGTCACTCGCACCCGGTGAGGTGCACTGCCTGGCCGGAGAGAACGGCAGTGGCAAATCCACCCTCATCAAGGTGATCTGCGGGGTCGAACGCCCCGACTCCGGCGAGATCGTCGTCGGTGGCGGCGAACCGCTCACCCACACCACCCCCAGCGAGGCGATCCGCGCCGGCATCCAGGTGATCTACCAGGACTTCTCGCTCTTCCCCAATCTCACCGCGGCCGAGAACATCGCCTATCTGAGCGAGCTGGCCGCGCGACACAAGCTTTCGTCCAGGCGACGGATCCGCGCTGCCGCGGAGGCCGTGGTCGCCGACCTCGGCCTGAGGATCGACCTCGACGCCGACGTCGCCGACCTATCGGTCGCCGATCGGCAGCTGATCGCGATCTGCCGCGCCCTCGTCGGTGAGGCGCGCGTCCTCATCATGGACGAGCCCACCACCGCGCTCACCAGCGCCGAGGTGCAGCGCCTCTTCACCATCGTCGAACGCCTCCAGGAGCGGGGCGTGGCGATCATGTTCGTCAGCCACAAGCTCGACGAGGTGCTGCAGATATCCCAGCACGTGACCGTGCTGCGCAATGGCCTGGTGGTCGAATCCGGCCCGGCCGCGGAGTACACCGGCCAGCGCATCGCGAAGGCGATGATCGGACGCGACGTCAGCCAGGAACGGCACGTCGATCCGGTGGAGCCCGACGCCGACGTGCTGCTGGCGGTCGACGGGCTCGGCCGGGACGGCGCCTTCAGCGACGTCAGCTTCGAGCTGCGGCGAGGCGAGATCCTCGGCATCACCGGGCTGCTCGGCTCCGGCCGGGCCGAGATCGCCGAGGCGATCTTCGGCGTCCATCCCGCCGAGGAGGGCACCATCGCGGTGGGCGGACGGCCGGCGACCATCTCCTCCATCACGGAGGCGATGAAGGCCGGGATCGGCTACGTCCCGGAGGATCGGCTGACCCAGGGCCTGTTCCTGGAGAATCCGATCGCGGAGAACATCGTCGCCGCCTCCCTGGATTCCTATCGCGGCAAGGGGCGCCTGCTCGACCGGCGCCGGATCGCCGATTCGATCTCCGCGCTGTTCGAGCAGCTGCGGATCAAGGCTCCCAACCCCCAGGCGCCGGTGCGCAGCCTGTCCGGCGGCAACGCCCAGCGGGTCGTGATCGCCAAGTGGCTGGATCGCAACCCGACCGTGCTGCTGCTGAACGGACCCACGGTCGGCGTGGACGTGGGCTCGAAGGAAGAGATCTTCACCATCCTGCGCAGGCTCGCAGCCCACGGAACGGGAATCATCGTGATCTCGGACGACATCCCGGAGCTCGTCGCGAGCTGCCACCGCGTCCTCATCGTGCGGGCCGGCCGGTTGGTCGCCGAACTCGTTGGCGACGAGATCGAGGTCGCCGAGATCCAGCAGAGGATGGCGGGCTGATGAACGCGCTGAAGCGCCTGCGCGGCGCGAACAACGAGGGAATCCTGCTGGCGGTCATCATCGTCCTCGTGATCGCGATGGCGATGGCCAGCCCGGCCTTCTTCACCCCGTCCACCTTCTTCAGCCTGGTGCGCAGCTCGATGGTCCCGTTGGTCTTCGCGCTCGGCGTACTGCTGGTGATGGTCTCCGGCGGCATCGACGTGTCCTTCGCCGCGATCGCCATCTTCGCCGCCTACAGCGCGATCGCCTGGTCGTCGGGCTCCGGCATCGATCCGGGCCTGTTCGGCGCCTTCCTCATCGCGCTGGTGATCGGCGCCCTGCTGGGCGGCCTCAACGGCGTGGTGATCGCCCGGTTCCGGCTCCCGACGCTGATCGTGACACTGGGCACCCAGGGGGTGTTCAAGGGCATCCTGCTCACCTACATCGGCTCGCGCTACATCTCCGCCGGCAACCTGCCGCCGAGCGTGCTGGCCGCCGGCGACGCCTACCTGGTCAACATCCCCGGCGCCGGCTACCTGCACGCGATGATGGTTCCGGTCGTCCTGGTGACGATCGGCGTGTGGTGGATGCTGAAGTACACAGTCTTCGGCCGCGGCATCTACGCCATCGGCGGCGACGTCGAGGCCGCCCGCCGGGTGGGCATCAAGGTCGTCCGCACCCAGGTGCTGCTGTACATGATGGTCGGCGCGCTGGCGGCCTTCGGCGGCATCATCTACGTCATCCTCGGCAAGAACGCCAACCCCCAGTCGCTGGTCGGATCCGAACTCGACATCATCGCGGCAGTGGTGCTCGGCGGTGCCTCGATCTTCGGCGGCCGCGGCTCGGTGCTCGGCACCGTGCTGGGCGTCCTGCTGGTGCAGCTGATCAACAACAACCTGGTGCTGGTGGGCATCCCGAGCACCTGGCAACGGGCCGCGGTCGGCATCCTGCTGCTCGCCGGCGTGGGCATCCAGGCGCTGGCGACCGTCCGGGCCAGCAGCCGAAGCACAGCGATCCACGAGGAGACGGTGGCATGAGCGACTCTCGCGACAACGCGCTGACCACCGCGAACCGTCGGATCGACAACTCGGTGTCTTCCCTGATCAGCCGGATCCAGGTGAAGCGGGGCTCCGGCCGCATGGTCATCCTGCTGCTGGTCACCTTCGCCTTCTTCGCCGCGCTGCGGCCGGGGATCTTCCTCAATCCGGTGAACCTGCAGAACATCGGCGTCGCTGCGCCCGAGATCGGCCTGCTCTCGCTGGCGATGATGATCGCCATGCTCACCGGCGGTATCGACCTGTCGATCGTGTCCATCGCCAACGCCTCGGCGATCACGATCTCCTCGTTGTACACCGCCATCGCCACGGCTTCCGGAGCCGAGGCGGCCGAGGGGATGGCGCTGCTCATCATCGTGGCGGGCCTGGTCGTCGGCCTGCTCTGCGGCGCGATCAACGGGCTGCTGATCAGCGTGGTCGGGATCACGCCGATCCTCACCACGCTGGGCACGATGCAGCTGTTCAACGGCCTGGCGATCGTGTGGACCGGTGGCGTGACCATCTCCGGCGCGCCGGCGGTGCTCACCTCGATCGGCCGGTCGACCCTGGTCGGCATCCCCGCCCTGTTCCTCATCCTGCTGGCCGCCGCCGCGCTGGTGGCGGTGGTGATCAACCGGACGGCGATCGGCCGCAAGATCCAGCTGCAGGGCGCCAACGCGGTCGCCGCCCGCTACTCCGGGATCAGCGCGCGGCGCACCCTGATGGGCACCTACCTGGTGTGTGGCGCGCTCGGCGGCCTGGCCGGGATCCTCTTCCTCAGCCGCAACCCGGCGGCCAGCGCCGACTACGGGTCGAGCTACGTGCTGCTGACCATCGTGATCGCGGTGCTGGGTGGCACCAACCCCAACGGCGGCTTCGCCACCGTGGCGGGCGTGCTGCTGGCCACGCTGACCCTGCAGGTGGTCTCCAGCGGCTTCACCGCGCTTCGCCTGTCCGACTACCAGTACGCGATCGCCCAGGGCGTCCTACTGGTCGGCGTGATGGTCTTCGACCAGATTCAGTTCAGGCACCGACGAAGAGCGTCGAGTGTCACCACCAGTCAAGGGGCGGTCCCCGCCGCTCCGGGATCGAAAGAGGACGGACAACCACAATGAGGAAGATCATCAACGCCCCGGAGTCGTTCGTCGACGAGTTCGTCGAGGGCATCCTCCTGGCGCATCCGGACCTGGTGAAGACGCCGGGGGAGGATCTGCGGGTGCTCGTCCGCGCCGACGCGCCTCGTCCGGGTCAGGTCGGCATCGTCACCGGCGGTGGCTCGGGCCACCTGCCCCTGTTCAAGGGCTACGTGGGGCAGGGCCTGTGCTCGGGCGTGGCGATCGGCAATGTGTTCAGCTCGCCCAGCTCGGAGCAGATCTTCGAAGCCACCAAGGCCGTCGACGGCGGTGCCGGCGTGCTCTATCTCTACGGCAACTACGGCGGCGACGTCTTCAACTTCGACCTGGCCGCCGATCTGGCCGATCTCGAGGGGATCACCACCAAGACCGTGCTCGGACGTGATGACGTGGCCAGCCAGCCGAACGAGCGCAAGCTCGACCGGCGCGGCGTGGCGGGCATCGTCTTCGCCTACAAGGCGGCCGGTGCGGCGGCGGAGCGCGGCGACTCGCTCGACGAGGTCGCGGCGGTGGCCGAGGACGTCATCGAGCACACGGCGACGATGGGGGTCGGCCTGGCGCCGACGATCCTGCCGACGACCGGTCAGCCGAGCTTCGAGCTGCCCGACGGCGAGATCGAGATCGGCATCGGAATCCACGGCGAGCCGGGGATCCAGCGCGGGGCGCTGCGCACCGCCGACGAGATCGCCGAGCAGATCGTGACCGCCCTGGTAGCCGACCTCGGGCTTTCGGCCGGAGCGCGGGTGGCCGTGCTGGTCAACGGCCTCGGGGCAACCCCGCTGGAGGAGCTGTACGTGCTGTACCGCAAGACCCACCAGCTGCTGGCCGGCCTCGGCATCGAGGTGGCCAAGCCCTACATCGGCGAGTACGCCACCAGCCTGGAGATGGCCGGTGCCTCGATCTCGTTGCTCGAGCTCAACGACGAGCGGCTGGCGCTGCTGCAGGCCCCGGCCAGGTCCCCGTTCTTCCAGGAGGGCTGAACCCCAATGCAAGGCAAGGAGCTCAACGAGCAGATCCGCCAGAGCCTGGAACGGTTGATCGACTCCACCGACGAACTCCGCGACCTCGACCAGGAACTCGGCGACGGTGATCTCGGGATCACGATCTCGGCCGGTTCGAAGGCCGTGATCGCCGCGCTGGAGCAACTCGACGACAGCGCCACCCCGTCGGAGATCGCCCGGGCGAGTGCGAAGGCCTTCGCCAATGCGAATCCGTCGACCATGGCGGCCCTGGTCGCGGGTGCGCTGTTGACTGGTTCGCGGATCTGGGCAGACACCTCGGACGTGACGGTCGCCGACGCGCAGGCGTTCATTGCGGCCGGCGCTGAGAACATCTCCCAGCGGGGCAAGGCGCAGGTCGGCGACAAGACCATCCTGGACGGGCTCGCCGCGATCTCGGAGGCGCTGGTCGGCCAGGAGGACGGGACGGTCGCGAACGCCGTCGCGATCGATGCCGCCCGCGATGCCGTCGAGCGGACCACGAAGCTGCAGTCCCGCCGCGGCCGGGCCTCCTGGCTGCAGGAGCGCAGCATCGGGCTCGCCGACCCCGGCGTCGTGGCGCTGCTGCGCTTCGTCGAGGCCTGGCAGGCAGCGAGCCAGCCGAGGGCATGATGTCGCTCCCATCCGGCTCGACGGCCGGTGGCGGGCGATCCGCGTCGCCGGTCTTCCTCGGCATCGATGTCGGCACCTTCGAGACCAAGGGCGTGCTGGTCGACGCCAACGGCGTGGTGCTGGCCGATGCGCGGCGCCGGCACGGCATCTCGTCCCCGGCGGCCGGGCAGGTCGAGCAGGATCCGGTGTCGGTGTGGTGGGCGGACGTGACCGGCGTCGCGGCCGAACTGACCGCCCAGGTGTCCGTCGGCGACCGGATAGCGGCGGTCGGCATGAGCGCGATCGGCCCGTGCGTGGTGGCCACGGACGCCGCCCTGGAGCCGCTGCGCCCAGCCATCCTCTACGGCATCGACACCCGCGCCACCGAGCAGGGCGAAGCGCTGACCGAGCGGCTGGGCGCCGAGGAGATCTACCGGCGGAGCGGCAACCTGCTCACCAGCCAGTCCTCCGGCCCGAAGATCGCCTGGCTGAAGGAGCACGAGCCCGAGGTCTGGCGGCAGGCCCGCTGGTTCATGACCAGCCAGAGCTGGCTGGTGGCCAAGCTCACCGGTGAGGTCGTGATCGACCACGGCACGGCCGGGTACTACCACCCGCTGTACGACCTCGCCGAGGGACGCTGGGACGTCACCGGCTGCGAGGACTTCATCGACGCCGAGCGGCTGCCGCGGCTCGCCTGGAGCACCGAGATCGCCGGCCGGGTGCACGCCGAGGCCGCGGCGGCGACCGGCATTCCGGCGGGGACGCCGGTGATCGTCGGCACCACCGACGCGCCCGCCGAGGCGGTCGGATCGGGCGTGGTGGACGCGGGCACGCTGATGGCGATGTACGGCTCCAGCGGGTACTTCATCCGGGTGGGAACCGAACCGGAATCCCATCCCGACCTCTGGGCGGCGCCCTTCGTCTTCGAGGGAACCTACGTGCTGGCCGCCGGCACGTCGACCGCCGGGACGGCCACCCGCTGGATCGGCGACCTGCTGGCCGCCACCGGCGACTCCGACCAGGTGACCTTCGGCCGGCTGATGGAACTCGCCGCGGCCTCCGAGCCGGGGGCCCGTGGGGTGCTCGCACTGCCGCATCTCGCCGGCGAGCGCACCCCCTTCCAGGATCCGCTCAGCCGGGGCGCTTTCATCGGCCTGGGCCTGGAACACACCCGCGCCGACGTGGCCCGGGCGCTGTTCGAAGGGGTGGGGCACTCGATCGCCGAGGCGATCGGGACCTACCGCCGCGCCGACGCTCCGATCTCCCGGATCATCGCCGTGGGCGGAGCCACCCGGAACCAGTTCATCATCGAGACCGTGTCGACGGTGACCGGGCTGGAGCAGGAGATCGCCGACTCACCCGGCGCGGCCTACGGAGACGCCTTCCTGGCCGCCCTGGCGGTGGGTGAACTGGTTGAACCGGCGGACATCGGCCGGTGGATCAACGCCCCGCGGGTGGTCCGGCCCGACCCGGCATCCGCCGCGGTGCTGGAGGCCGACCACCGGGCGTACGTCGCCCTCTACGAGGCGCTGGCGCCGCTGCAGCACCAGCGAACACCAACATGATGACGGGAGACCCATGAGCCGTGTGACCCGGATCGACTGGGAAGCGATCACCCGCCTGGTCGCCGACGGCGTGGAGCTCGGCGCCGGCGATCGGGTGTCGGTGTTCTTCACCGATACCGCGGCGATGGACGCCGTGACGGCCTTCGTCGAGGAGTGCTGGCGCCGCGGCGCGGTGCCGCAGGTGGTGGCCACCGACGAGCGCTTCGACGCCGGCGCGCTGCGCTGGGCGGATCCGGCGGTGCTGCGCGAACCACCGCCGCTGGAGGTCGCCGCGATGAGCTGGTCCGACGTCCACGTCTCGTTCCGCGCGATGGCAGAGCCCATCCTCGACGCGGATCCGGAGCGGATCGCGGCGCTGCGTCGGGGCCGGGGCGTGGTCTCGACGATGCGCTGGGAGGGTACCCGCTGGGCGCTGGTGCGGATCCCGACGCCGGCCTGGGCGACGGCCTTCGGGCTGGATCCCGGCGACCTGCTGGCGCAGTGGGCGGCCTCCTTCGACGCGGACTGGGTCGACGGGGCCCGGCGCATGGGCGAGCTGTGCTCGGCCCTGGACCGGGGCGGCCAGGTGATGATCGAGGACGACTGGGGCTCCCTGGTGCTCCCGGTGGCCGGACGGCGGTGGGTGCCCTTCTCGGGCAACGCGAACTGGCCCGACGGCGAGATCGCCACCGCCCCGATCGAGGACCAGGTGAACGGACGGATCCGCTTCCCCGGCCGTTTCGTCTTCGCCGGCGTTGCGGTACGCGACCTCGAACTGCACTTCGACCAGGGCCTGGTCGTCGAGGAGTCGGCCACCGAGGGCCTGGACTTCGTCCGCCGCCTGCTCGACACCGACTCCGGGGCGCGGCGGGTCGGAGAGCTGGGGATCGGCACGAACGCCGCGCTCACCTCGATGACCGGCGACCTGCTGATCGACGAGAAGATCCTGGGGACGGTCCACATCGCGCTCGGCCGCGCCTATCCGGAGTGCGGCGGGGTGAACCGCTCGGCACTGCACTGGGACATCGTCAAGGACCTGCGGGCCCAAGGCGGCGCCGTGGGATCGATCCGCATGGACGACACGTGGCTCATCAGGGCCGGCGAGGTACAGGCCCCGCTTGCCGCGGCGACCGTCGGATCCCGGCTCTCCTAGACCGGGCTGACCAGCGGCCGTGGGTGTCCGGTAGGTGCCACGCCGCGGTCCGGGCCGGAGCTTGCCCTTAGGGTGGTCTCGGCCATGCCGGTCGGTCCCACCCGCTCACCGACCCGTGGCCCGCACCACGACAGAGAGGTACATACCATGACCGCACCCTCCGGGCGCATCCGCGCGGCGCTGCTCGGCGCCGCGCTCCTTGCCACGCTCAGTGCCTGCGCACCGGGCACCGGACAGCAGGTCACCACGCCGCCCGCGCCCACCGCGAGCGGATCCCCGTCCGGGGTGAACACCGACATCGCCGGCGTCGGCGACGTCACGCTGACGGTGTGGGATCAGGAGGTGCGCGGGGGGCAGAACGAGCAGATCGAGAAGCTCAACGCCGGCTTCCAGGACAAGTACCCCAATGTGACCATCAAGCGGGTGTCGCAGTCGGTGGACGACCTGGCCACGACCCTGCGGCTGGCGCTGACCGGTGACGACGCGCCCGACGTGGTGCAGGCCAACAACGGACGCAACACGATGGGTGCCTTCGTCGCGGCCGGCCAGCTGATCCCGCTGGACGACTACGCCCAGGCCTACGGCTGGCAGGAGCGGTTCTCGCCGTCCATCCTGAAGTTCTCCACCTACTCCACCGACGCCAAGGTCTTCGGGGAGGGCAGCCTCTACGGCCTGCCGCAGACCGGCGAGGTGGTCGGGGTGTTCTACTCCAGGAGCAAGCTGGCCGGGCTCGGGCTGGAGATCCCGAAGAACTGGACGGAGTTCGAGGCCGCGCTCGCCACGGCGAAGCAGGCCGGTGAGACTCCGCTGGTGCTGGGCAATATCGAGAAGTGGCCGGCCATCCATGTCTTCGGCCCGCTGCAGGGTTCGACCGTTCCGGCCGACCAGATCACAGCGCTGGCGCTCGGCAACTCCGGCGCGAGCTGGACGACTCCCGAGAACGAGGCAGCCGCCGCCACCCTGCAGGGCTGGGTCGAGAAGGGCTACTTCAACGAGGGCGTCAACGGCGCCGACTACGACGCGGTGTGGCAGGGGATGACGAAGGGGGAGGGCGTCTTCCTGATCGGCGGCTCCTGGCTGGCAGCCGACATGGGTGCCGCGATGGGCGACGATCTGGGCTTCTTCGTGCCGGCTGATGCGGCCGGACGGTATGCCACCACCGGCGGCACCGGGCTGCCCTTCGCCGTCACCTCGGCTTCCCAGCACTCCGATGTCGCCGCCGCCTACCTCGACTTCCTGACCAGCGACGACGCCATGCAGATCCTGGTCGACACCGGCAACCTGCCGGTGAACCGCACCGCCGAACTGGCCGGCTCGGCCGGTGGGGCGCTGAGCGAGGTGTTCACCGAGTTCGGGAAGGTCGCCGGTTCCGGCGACGTGCTGCCGTATCTCGACTACGCCACCCCGACCTTCTCCGACACGCTCGGAGCCGCGCTGCAGGGATTGATCGACGGCCAGCTGACCCCAGCGGCGTTCACCGAGGCGCTGGAGGCCGACTACGCGGCGTTCGTCGCCTCGAATGGCTGATCGGGAGGGTCTCACCTCCGACCGGCGCCGGAACCGGCTGGCCGGGCCGGCATGGCTGCCGTGGGTCTACCTGGCTCCGGCGCTGCTGCTGTACGGCGGCTTCCTGCTGTTCCCGCTCGCCCGGGCCGCGCAGTACTCGCTCTACGAATGGGACGGCCTGACGCCGTCGTCGACCTTCGTCGGCTTCCGCAACTACCTGGCCGTCATCGGCGATCCGCGCCTACGGGAGGCCTTCGGGCACGCCGGGGTGCTCATCTTCTTCTACGCCGTCCTGCCGCTGGCGATCGGCCTGATCCTCGCCACGATCCTGGCCCGCGGGAAGGTGCGAGGCCGCGGCTTCTTCCGGGTGGTGATCTTCCTGCCGCAGGTGATCGCGATGGTGGTGATCGCGGTGACCTGGCGGCAGCTGTACGCCCCCGACGGCCCGATCAACGCGACGCTGCGCGCGGTCGGGCTGGGGGCGCTGGCCCGTCCCTGGCTGGGCGACTACTTCTGGACGCTGCCCGCGGTGGGCTTCATCGGCACCTGGGTCTCCACCGGCCTGGTCACCGTGCTGCTGATGGCCGGCATCGCCCGGATTCCGAAGGACCTCTACGAGGCCGCCAGGCTGGATGGCGCGAGCGCCGTCCAGGAGTTCTTCGCGATCACCCTGCCCAGCCTGCGCGGCGAGATCACCGTCGCGCTGACCCTGACCATCGTCGCCGCGCTGAAGACCTTCGACCTGGTCTACGTCACCACCCGGGGTGGGCCGGGCACCTCGACGACGGTGCCCAGCTACGAGGTCTACCGCAACGCCTTCGAGCTGGGACGGGTGGGGATCGCCACCGCGATCGGCATCGTGCTCACGGTGATCATCTTCGCCATCAACGCCGTGGTGAACCGGATCGGAGACCGGGAATGAGGATCTCCGGCTTCGAACGTGCAGCGAATTACGTCATCCTGGTGATCTTCGCCTTCATCGTGCTGGCGCCGATCGGGGTGATCCTCAGCCTGGCCTTCGGCCCGCAGAATGCGGTGGCCGAACGGGAGGGCGGCAGCTTCCACCCCGAGAACTTCGCCGACGCCTGGGTGATCGGACGGTTCGGTCAGTACCTGCTCACCTCGGTGGCGGTCGCGGCGATCGTGGTGGTGCTGTCGGTGACCGTGTCTATCCTGGCCGGCTACGCCCTGGGGACGATGCGGTTCCGGGGCCAGGGCATCGTCTTCCTGCTGTTCCTGCTGGGGATCATGGTGCCGGCCGAGGCGTTCGTCATCCCGCTCTTCTTCGACCTGCGCCAACTGGGTCTGACCAACACGATCTGGGGTGTCGCCCTGCCGCAGGTGGCGATGTCGATCGCCTTCGGCACCT
The DNA here is from genome assembly GCA_020161795.1 of Actinomycetota bacterium. Taxonomy (GTDB): domain Bacteria; phylum Actinomycetota; class Actinomycetes; order Propionibacteriales; family Propionibacteriaceae; genus Propionicimonas. The sequence continues at coordinate 124,436 of JAIUOR010000060.1, forward strand.
ACTGGATGCGCACCTACTTCCGCTCCTCCTCGGTGGCGCTGATCGAGGCCGCGCGGCTGGACGGCGCCGGCTCGCTGCGCATCCTGTGGCAGATCCTGGTTCCGGTCGGGCGACCCGCCATCCTCACCCTGGTGCTGCTGGTCTTCATGTGGACCTGGAACGAGTTCCTGATCCCACTGGTGATGTCGCCGAACGCGACCATCCGGACGGCGCCGCTCGGCCTGGCCTTCTTCCAGGGCCAGTACACCCAGGGAACCGCCCTGCTGGCCGCCGGAGCCGTCCTGGTGGCCGCCCCCGTGGTGGTGCTCTACATCTTCCTGCAGCGCCACTTCATCAAGGGGATGCTCGAAGGCGCCGTCCGGGAGTGAGACGGCGACTCAGCCCACCGCTGACGCAGCCGGAACCCCCAGGAGTCGGCGGACGCCCGCTCGGGCCAGCAGCAACGTGATCACCAGCCCGGTCACCGCGAAGAACCCGCCCAGCTTCACCTGGTCGGCGAAGAAGAGGGCGACCAGTTCGAGCACCACGAACTTGCTCCCGAAGGCCAGCAGCCACAGCAGGAACCCGGCGGCGATCCGGGCGCGCGGCGTGGTCGCGGCCTTCACCCGGTTCTTCGCCCACACCACGCCCTCCAGGACGATCTTGAGCAGCACCGCCGTCAGCAGCGACAGGGTGAAGGTCTCGGTGATGATCATGGGCAGGTATTCGACGGCCAGGTTGATCACGACCACGTAGACGAAGATGTCGACGATATCGGCCGGTGCGATCCGGGGGACGGACCTGGCGGGCGGTGTGGTGGTCACTGTCGGTCCTCAACGGTCGGGTGCGCCGGGCGGGCACGGAGCGATCGTAGCCCCGGGCGGACCCGGTGGTCGATGCCCGGCCGGCGTCAGGTGTGCTCGGAGAACCCGCGGGCGAGCAGGGCCTCGATGGCGGCCGGGTCGTCGGTGCGTACCTGCATGCTGCGGGCACCGGAGCGGGTGGCCCACCAGGCGACCTGTTCCAGCGGCTCGGTGGGATCGGCGGTGACCCATTCTCCGTCGGTCCGGGCGACGGCGGGGACGACCACGGACGGCGGCGGCTCCAAGCCGTCCAGCAGATCGAAGAGGCGGATCACGAACCGTCGGCCGTGCACGCCCGTGCGCTCGGCCATGGCGTCCAGCAGGTCGGCCGGCATCCGCAGCGGATCGCGTCCGCGGGAGACCGGAACCTGGTGCCCGGCCACGACGGCGGCCAGCGCGATGGTGTGTTCGGCGCCGCGCCGATCCAGCACTGTCATGGCCCGATCGTCCGCCGCGAGCACGTAGCCGACGACGTCGCGGGTGCCGCCCTCGGGCACCGTGAACCGCACTGTCACCCGTACCCCGGGTCGGGTTGGGACGCGGTGCGGCTTTTCGCGGTCGAGTGAGTTCATCGGTTGTACAGTAGGCGACGAAGCGTCGCCAGAGGAGCCAATCGACATGACCTACGTGATCACCTTGCCCTGCGTGGATATCAAGGATCGCGCGTGCGTCGAGGAATGCCCGGTCGACTGCATCTACGAGGGCAACCGGATGCTCTACATCCATCCCGACGAATGCGTCGACTGCGGGGCCTGCGAGCCCGTCTGCCCGGTCGAGGCGATCTACTACGAGGACGACGTCCCCGCCGACCAGGCCGAGTACTACGACATCAACGTCCACTTCTTCGACGAGATCGGCTCGCCCGGCGGCGCCGCCCGTCAGGGGCCGATCGACTACGACCACCCGACCGTGGCGGCCCTGCCGCCGCAGGGCGAGTGAGCCTCGCGGGCCGGCTCCCCGACTTCCCCTGGGATTCGCTGGCGGACGCCCGCGCCCTGGCGGCCTCCCATCCGGGCGGCCTGGTCGATCTCTCGGTCGGCACCCCGGTCGATCCCACCCCCGGGCTCGCGCAGCGGGCGCTGCGCGAGGCGTCGGACGCTCCCGGCTACCCGACCACCTGGGGAACCCCCGCGCTGCGCGCGGCCATCGTCGACTACCTCACCAGCCGCTGGCGGGCTCACGGCCTGACCGAGCATGGCGTGCTGCCGGTGATCGGCACCAAGGAACTGGTCGCCTGGCTGCCCACCCTGCTCGGGCTGTCGGAGGCCGACACCGTGGTGTATCCCGAGATCGCCTACCCGACCTACGAGGTGGGCGCCCGCATCGCCCGGGCGAACCCGGTCGCCTGCGACGATCCGTCTGAGATCGCCGGGCTGCGGCCGGGGCTGGTCTGGATCAACTCCCCGGCCAACCCGCACGGACGGATCCTCAGCCTGGACGAGACCCGGGCCTGGGTCGAGGCCGCCCGGAGCGTGGGCGCGGTGCTGGCCAGCGACGAGTGCTACGGGGAGTTCGGCTGGGAGGCCGAGCCGGTCTCCGTGCTCGACCCGCGGGTGAACGACGGCTCGCTGGACGGGCTGCTGGCCGTCCACTCGCTCTCCAAGCGGTCGAACGCGGCCGGGTACCGGGCCGGCTTCGTCGCCGGCGATCCGGCCCTGATCGGCCCGCTGCTGGAGGTGCGCAAGCACGCCGGGATGATGCTGCCCGCCCCGATCCAGGCCGCGATGGTTGCGCTGCTCGGTGACACCGGCCACGTGGACGACCAGCGCGAGCGGTACCTGCACCGACGTGCCCTGCTGCGTCCTGCGTTGGAGGCCGCCGGCTACCGGGTGGAGTACTCCGAGGGCTCGCTCTACCTGTGGTGCACCCGTGGCGAGCACTGCCGCGCCAGCATCGACCACCTCGCCTCGCTGGGCATCCTGGCCGCCCCCGGCGACTTCTACGGCCCGGCCGGCGAGCAGTTCGTCAGGGTGGCGCTGACCGCCACCGACGAGCGGATCGCGGCGGCCGCCGCGCGGCTGCGCGGCTAACCCGCTGGGACGTAGCCGGCGTCCGCCACGGTCCGGGTGCCGTCGGGGGAGAGCAGCCACTCCATCACCTGCCGGGCCGGGCTGTCGGCGGGCTCGTCGGCCCGGATGATCACGAAGAAGTCGTTCACGTACGGATACTTGCCAGCGCCGATCGTCTCGTGGGAGGGCATCACGTCTCCGATGCCGAGCATCCGGATGCCCTCCACCGCGTACATGTTGGCCAGGTAGTAGTAAACCGAGTAGCCCAGCGCGTTGCCGGAGTTGGCGTAGTCGGAGACTCCTTCGATGATGCCGCCCATGTCGTCGGTGACGAGTTCGGAGGGCGCCTTGGCCATTGTCCGGTCGCCCATCACATACTTGCGCATCAGCGCCTGGGAGCCGGATTCCTCGGTCCGCTGGTAGGCGACGATCCCGATGTCGTCGCCGCCGACCTGTTTCCAGTTGGTGATCCTGCCGGTGTAGATGTCGCGCAACTGCTCGGTGGTGAGCGAGGTGACCGGGTTGGCTGCGTTGGTGAAGAACACCAGGGCGTCACGCCCGATCGGGTGGGATTCGAGCTTCACCCCGGAGTCTTCGACCTCCTGCTTCACGGTGGCGTTGGCCTCGTAGACCAGCAGCAGGTCGGTCTCGCCGGCGACCAGTGCCCGGTAGGCGTTCGGGGTCGTGGTCACCTGGACGGCATTGTCCGCCTCGGCTGCCGAGGCGCCGGTCAGCCGCTGGATCACCAGCGAGATCAACGGGATGTTCGCGGTAGAGCCGTCGAACCGGGGCAGGGTCTCGAAGCTGAACGGGTGGCTGGACGGCTCCGGGGTGTCGGGCTGGGTGGGCACGCTCGGCGAGGACGGCGGGGCCGGATCGGAGGACGTGCTCGGGGTCGGCTGCGTAGCCGGGGTGCACGCCGTGAGCGTGAGTGCGAGCGCGGCGGCGATACCGATCAGGCGGGCGGTCATGTCAGTCCTCCAGGGTGGTGTAGCGGCTTTCGCGGTAGAGCCAGCGGCCGGCCTCGTCGATGAAGCCCTGATGGCTGCCGGCCGTCGCCCAGTAGTAGCCCGAGGCGGTGTCCCGCACCGCCCCCTCGACCCCGGTGACATCGCGGAACTCCGTCCGTTCGCCGTCGGCCCGGTAGACGGCGGGTGGCGCGGCGGCCACCTCGGGGCCGCACCTGATCCAGGCACCCACCGTCTCGCAGTAGGACGGCCGGTCGAGGGCGAAGGTGATGCCGGTGGCTGCATCGTGAATGCGGGTCGCCGGCCCCTCCGGCGGGGCGTCGGAGAACTGCGTGGGGCTCAGGGCCCGGTCGAAGCCCTCCGGAGGATCGATCAGCCTGCCCTCGGGCAGCAGCAGGACCTGCGGCGGGCCGGCGTGCGGATGGACGTCGCAGACCGTCGGCGAACTCCAGCCGCAGCCGGTCGTCTCGGCCACCCCGGGTTCGAGGATGACCCGCAGGTCCAGCCCGAGCAGACCCGGGTCGCTCTGATGGAGCGCGTCGGGTTCGACCTGGTAGCCCCACTGGGTGGCGTAAACCCGGGCCCAGTCGCCACCCACCCGCTGGAAGGCGGTGTCGATGAAGTGGACGCTGGTGTCGTCCCCGACCACCGCGTACCCGGCCTGGAAGGGATCGGCCCGTCGGAAGGCCGGTTCGAGGGCCCAGCCACCGGAGCGATCGAGGTAGCCGTTCAGCGGCGCCTCCTCGGGTTCGGCGTAGGTGTCGATCGGCACGGTGCTGGCCGGGATCAGGGCAAGGTCGGCCGGGCTCGCCGAAGCGTCGGGGTAGCCGGCCAGGAAGCCGGGGTGCGGGGTCTTCTCGCCCGTGACCAGATCGAGGAAGTACTCGCCCTTGGCGCGATGGACGTTCACCGTCCTGCGGTCGATCGTGGTGACCGTGCGTCCCGGCTTCGCCTCGATCATCGTCTCGCCGGAGCGAAGGTCGAACAGCCCGGAGCCGAACTCGAGGGGCCCGATCTCGCTGCTGTGGGTCACAAAGACGGCGTGGGTATCGCCCACGCAGTCGGCGAATCGACCCGGGACATGGCCGATCACCTCGCCGGAGAGATCGAGGATGTCGGCCGGCGCGGTGCCCGAGCCGGCCAGGACGAGGGCTGTCCGGCCGGCGTCGTCCCGGCAATAGCTGAACCACGCGTAGCGGGGTGGCACGACGGGGGTGCCCTGGACGTCGATGAAGCCGTACTGGATCTGCTCGGTGGCCCAGCCCTCCAGACCGATGGTCCGGGTCGACGTGGTGGGCCATAGCATCGGCCCGCCGTCGGCAGCTGGCATGGCCGATGGGCCGGAGTAGCCGGTCGGAGCCGGGGCCGGTGGGGTAGGGCTTGCTGCCGGGGGAGAAGGGCTCGGGAACCGGGACGCGGTCTCGGAGGGCTGTGGTGTGCCGGGAGTGCAGGCGGCCAGCGTCAGAGCGGCGGCCGCCAGCGCCGCGGCGCCGCGTCCCGGGTGCGTCCTCACACCCACGAGCATTGCCCGGTCGCAGACGGCGGGTGGGCTTCACAGCGAACTCTTTGCCTATTATCAGTGGTTGGTCGAGGGTGTCATCGGTGGGTCGAGGGTTACGACCGCGAGAATGTCCTCATTAGCTGAGATTTCGCCAAGGCTTCGTTAGTAAGCCTTCCTTCCCCTGCCCGGGTCGAGGACCATGGTTTGGTGCTTGGACGGCTCCTCCCTGCGGTGACCCTGGCGGCAGCCATGCTCATCGTCGCGAGCCCGGCCTTCGCGAACCGGCCGGCCATGCCGGCCGCCGACGGCAAGCCGATGCTGTGGCCCACGGCCACCACGACGAGCGAGGTCACCGAACGCGGCCCGCTCGAGGTCACCCGCCACGGATTCGTCGACGCCGGCGGCTCGCTGGTGATCCCGCCCCGCTACAGCTCGTACTCCTACTGCGGCGATGCCGACGGCCGTCCGCTCGCCGTGCTGGCCACCGACGGCCACGGCTCCGACCTGCTCGATCTGACCGGCGAGATCGTCGGCCACGTGGACGCCCAGTACGCCGAGTGCGCGGGAGCCGACTACCTGATCGTCGCCCAGCAGGTGTCCGGCCGATGGGGGATGGGCGTTGTCGAGGCGGCGACCGGGGACGAGGTGCTCGAGCCGTCCGGCCGGGTGAAGGTCGAAGCGATCTCGCCGGGCCTGGTGAACGTGTCCCGACCCGGCGGAGAGTATTTCCTCGAACTCGCGACCGGTGTGAGAACCACGCATCCGGGCTGGGTGACGGTGGCCGCCCAGGAGCCGGGTGCCCCCGCGATCCCGGCGGCGACCAAGCGCTCGCCCGCCGGGAAACCCAATGGCAAGCTCGGCTATGTCGACCGGACGGGGGCGTGGCTGATAGCTCCCGAGCTGGACGCCGCCAGCCAGTTCCGCAGTGGCTACGCCGTGATCGAGCAGAACGGCCGGCAGACCTTCCTGGATGTCGGCCTGCGGCGCGTCGGCGGAGAATGGGATCGGATCCGCGCGGTCACGGTGCCGACCGCGGTGGGCGAGCAGGTGGTCGGCTACTGGGTGGAGGCGGGCGGCCGCCGCGGCCTGCTCGGCCCCGACCTGCAGACCGTCGTGCAGGCCGGCCCGGGGCAGATCGACTGCCAGCCGGGCGCCGGCGGCGCCTGCGCGGTGGTGGCGCCCGATGGCAGCGCCGACATGGTGCGGCTTCCCGGAGGTGGGGCGACTCCGCTGCCACCCGGGTTCGACCGCGTCCTGACGGCCGGTCTGGTCGGCGATGGCGCGACGTCCGAAACGAGGACGAGCCGGATCCGCTCGGTGGACACCGGTCGCGCGGTCACGCTGCCCGGTCAGGCCTCCTGCCAGGGCGCCGGCGAGCTGTTCGTCGTCTGCCCCGGATCCCTGGTGGTCGACGCCGACGGCGATCGTTCCGAGTTCAGTGACGTGATCGCCGTCCCCGACGTCTCCGGCGGTGTGGCCTACTACTGGGTGACCTCCGACCGCGAGCAGGGCTTCCTCGACTCCGCCGGCCGCTGGCGTTACCGCCTCGCTACCCCGGGAAGGTGAGATTGACCGTGGTCGCTCCGGCAGGATCGCCGGGGCCGTGCCAGCTGGCCGGTGCCCAGGGATCGTGTGTCCAGCCCCACTTGCCCACGGTGACGCCGGCCAGCCCGTAGCGCTGGGTGCCGGCGATCGCGGCGTGGGCGACCGACCAGGCGACATCGGTGCTCTTGGTGGTGACCGTGATGCCGGCGTCGGTGGCGGCGATCGTGACGGTCTTGCCGTAGGTCTTCTTGAGGTAGTCGGCCATGCCTTCGGGGTCGGCATCGCCGGGGGAGCGCACCGCGCAACTGAAGGATGCCGGAGTCTGGCCGGTGAGCGCGCTGGCCAGGGTGCGGGCCTTGGGGACGTGCTTGCGGTAGGCCTGCGGGTGGGCGCTGCGCTGTACGGCTTGGGCGATGTCGTTCAGGTCACCGTCCTCCCAGCCCTTCACCTTGACCAGTGCCTTGTAGAAGGCGGTCGCGGAGTACCACGGGTCCATGATCTCCTCGATGCTGCCCCAGCCCTGCGAGGTGCGCTGCTGGAACAACCCCACCGAATCGGCGTGCCCGTAGTCGAGGTTGCGGAGCCCCGATTCCTGATACGCGGTGGCCAGCGCGATGCTGGCGGCCCGTGGCGCGAGCCCGCGTTTGACCGAGATGCCGGAGATCAGCGCCGCGTAGTAGGCCTGGTCGGGGTCGAGCGTGGTGGTGTTGCCCTGGACGGTCGCGGTGCAGCGATCGTCGATCGGCAGGGGCACCTTGTGATACGCCGCCCAGGCGACGATCGCACCGACCACCACCAGCGCGCACGCGGACACCCCGACGAGCACCTTTGCCACCAGGGCCCGGGGACGTCGGTGCTTAGTTGGCATGCAGTTCCGCGTTGAGTTCGACGCCGATACCGGCCCGTTGCAGCGCCTCGACCGCACCGGTGGTCGAGTTGCGCCGGAACAGCAGCCCCGAGCGTCCCGACAGCGCAGCCGCCTTGACCACCTGGCCGTCGAGCAGCACCTTCGTCCCAGCGGTGACGTACAGCCCGGCCTCGACGACGCAGTCGTCGCCCAGCGAGATGCCGAGCCCCGATTCGGCACCCAGCAGGCAGCGCTCGCCGAGGGTGATCTGCTCCTGCCCGCCACCCGACAGCGTGCCCATGATGGACGCGCCGCCGCCGATGTCGGTGCCGTCGCCCACGACGACCCCGGCCGAGATCCGGCCCTCGACCATGGAGGTGCCCAGGGTGCCGGCGTTGAAGTTGACGAAGCCTTCGTGCATCACGGTGGTGCCGGCCGCCAGGTGGGCGCCGAGCCGCACCCGGTCGGCGTCGGCGATCCGGACGCCGGCGGGAACCACGTAGTCGACCATGCGGGGGAACTTGTCCACCCCGAAGACGGTCACCTGGCCGCGGCCACGCAGCGCGAGCCGGGTCTGCTCGAAGCCGTCGGCCAGGCAGGGGCCGTGGTTCGTCCAGGCGACGTTCACCAGCACGCCGAAGATGCCGGTGAGGTCGATGCTGCGCGGGACGCACAGTCGCGCGCTCAGCAGGTGAAGCCGCAGGTAGGCGTCCGGGACGCCGGCCGGTGGTTCGTCCAGATCGATCTCGACCAGCAGCACCTCGGTCCGCACCCGGCGGTCGTCATCCCTGCCGGACGCCGCCACCAGGGCTGCCGGCGCCTCGCTGCCGTCGTGCGCGCCGAGGGCGGGCGCGGGAAACCAGGTGTCGAGCACCTGGCCGGATTCGTGGATGGTGGCAAGGCCCCAAGCGGCAGCGGGTCTGGTCATGGTGGCCAGCGTACCCGCGCCGCCGTGAGCGCCGGCCCCGGACTCCGGCGCCGAGAATCCGGCCGGGCACCGAACCCCCACCGGATGAGGAAGCCCGGGCAGGCCGTAGGATTCCCGGCATGAGCCTCACCCCGCGCGGAGACCTGGTCGAGTTGTTCCGGGGCATCGTCGACATCGAATCGGTCAGCGGCAACGAGGGGCCGCTGGCGGACGCGATCGAACAGGCGCTGGCCGGCCTCGACCACCTGGACCTGGTGCGCGACGGGGACACCCTGATCGCCCGCACCGACCTGGGGCGGGCCCAGCGGGTGGTGATCGCGGGCCATCTCGACACCGTGCCGGTGGCGGCGAACCTCCCTTCCCGGCTGGCCGACGGCATGGTTCACGGCCGCGGCACGGTCGACATGAAGGGCGGGGTGGCCGTGATGCTGCAGGTTGCGGCACTCGCGACCCAGCCCACCCGGGACGTCACCTGGATCTTCTACGACCACGAAGAGGTGGCCGCCGCCGACAACTCGCTCACCCGGATCGCCGCGACCCGGCCCGAGGCGCTGGTGGGCGACTTCGCCGTGCTGATGGAGCCGACCTCCGCCCAGATCGAGGGCGGCTGCCAGGGCACGCTGCGCTACGTGGTGACCACCCGCGGGAAGGCCGCCCACTCCGCGCGCTCGTGGATGGGCCGCAACGCGATCCACGACATCGGCGAGGTGCTGCGGCGGTTCGAGAGCTACGTTCCGCGCACCGTGGAGGTGGACGGCCTGACCTACCGCGAAGGCATGAACGCCGTGCAGATCGGCGGCGGGATCGCCGGCAACGTCATCCCCGATCGCTGCGCGGTGACGGTGAACTTCCGGTTCGCCCCGGACCGGGACGAGGCCGATGCCGTCGCCCACTGCCGCGAACTGATGGCCGGTTACGACCTGGAGGTGATCGACTTCGCGCTCGGCGCCCGCCCCGGGCTGGATCGTCCGATCGCGCAGGAGTTCCTGGCCGCGGTGGGCGGCACGCCGGTGGCCAAGTTCGGCTGGACCGATGTCGCGCGGTTCAGCGCGCTCGGCACCCCCGCCGTCAACTACGGCCCGGGCGATCCGCTGAAGGCCCACGCCGATGACGAGGCCTGCCCGGTGACCGATCTATACACCTGTCGAGAGGCGCTCTTGCGCTGGCTGGGCTGACCGGCCACCACTCGTCCGTCGCCCTGGTTCGGCGGTGGCGGCGCGTCTGGGGGCGGGAATTGGGCGCCGGCTCCCGACTCTGCGCTGCGATGTGAGCCATGATGGGGCGATGAGCAAGCCGATGCGCACCCAGGGCCCGGTGGTTCGCCGCGCCGAGACCGCAGATCCGATCACGCTGGACGAGTGGCTGCTGGCCAACCGGGGAGACACCGAATGGGCGCATGCCGACCCGTGGCGGGTGCTGCGCATCCAGGCGGAGTTCGTCGAGGGGTTCGGCACGCTGGCCGATCTCGGCCCGGCGATCAGCGTCTTCGGCTCGGCCCGGACCTCGCGCAAGCACCGCTACTACGCCGAGGCGGTGGCGATCGGCGGCCTGCTGGCCCAGGCTGGCTTCGCGACCATCACCGGCGGCGGTCCCGGCATCATGGAGGCCGCGAACAAGGGCGCCTTCCAGGCCGGGGGAGCGTCGGTGGGGCTGGGCATCGAGTTGCCCTTCGAGCAGGGCATCAACAAGTACGTCTCGCTGGGCATCAACTTCCGCTACTTCTTCGCCCGCAAGGTGATGTTCCTGAAGTACTCCCAGGGCTTCATCGTGATGCCCGGCGGGTTCGGCACCTTCGACGAGTTCTTCGAGGCCGCCACCCTGGTGCAGACCCGCAAGGTGCGATCCTTCCCGATCGTGCTGTACGGCAGCGAGTACTGGTCGGGGATGCTGGACTGGCTGCGCGGGACGATGCTCGACTCCGGCTACATCGGGGCGGGGGACCTGGATCTGTTCCAGCTCGTCGACGATCCCGCGGAGGCGGTGCGGCTGGTCACCCGTCCGGTCGTCCAGCCCTCGCCGGACGACGGCTACCAGATGTCCTGACCCCGCCGGCGCGGGCTCGGCCCACCGTGGGGCCTACCATGGAGGGATGGAGTGGTTCCTGTGGATGATCGCGGTGGCGATCCTGGGGCTGGGGGCGGTCGCCGCCAGCGGCCGGTTGGGCGAGTTGCCGCCCACCGTCACCGACACCCCGGTTCCACATGTGCCCGAGGGCGAACTGGACGGCGACGACCTGCGTTCCGCACGCTTCGCCGTGGTGACCCGGGGCTACTCGATGGCCCAGGTGGACGAGCTGCTCGACCGGCTCGCGCGCCAGCTGGATCGGACCCCGCCGCGGCAGCCGGCCGCCCCCGCGCGTAGCGGAGCCGGCGAATCGCCCCAGGCCGAGATCGATTGACACCCCGATAGCGCCGTCGCGGCGGCGAGTGTCAGCGCGGGATGGAATAATGGAGACGTTCGATCCCAGTTGAGCAAGTGAGGTATGCAATGGCCGCGATGAAACCACGCACCGGAGATGGCCCGATCGAGGTTGCCAAGGAGGGACGTGTGATCGCCATGCGGATTCCTGCCGAGGGTGGCGGGCGGCTGGTGATCGAGCTGAACGCCGCGGAGGCGGCGGAGCTGCGTGAGGCCCTGGACGGCGTCGTCACCGCCTGATTCGACCAAGCACGAGGCCCCGAGGAGACATCCTCGGGGCCTTTGCGTTGCTCAGCGGCTCCGGTGGTACTCGATGGCCTTGTCGTAGACGGCGATCGTCTGCTGGGCGATGGCCTCCCAGGAGAACTCATCGATGCAGCGCTGCCGCCCGGCCAGGCCGTAGGCCCGCGCCTTGGCGGGATCGCGGGTCAACGCGTTGAGCTGCTCGGCGAAACTGGCCTCGAAGTCGGCGACATAGGCCGGATCGCCGGCCTGCTTGGGATCGTAGGGCACCAGGGTGCCAGTCTCCCCGTCCACCACGACCTCGGGGATGCCGCCCACCGCGCTGGCGACCACCGCGGTCTCGCAGGCCATGGCCTCCAGGTTGACGATGCCCAGCGGTTCGTAGATCGACGGGCAGGCGAACACGGTCGCATGGGTGAGCACCTGGCGAACCGACGCCCGCGGCAGCATCTCCTGCACCCACTTCACGCTGCCGGCGCGCACCTTGTTGAGCTCGGCGAAGGCGGTGTCGAACTCGGCGGCGATCTCCGGGGTGTCCGGGGCGCCGGCGAGCAGCAGCAGCTGGGTGTCCGGGTCGAGCTGCTGGGCGGCCCGCACCAGGTGCACCAGGCCCTTCTGCCGGGTGATCCGTCCGACGAAGACGATCAGCGGACGATCCCGGTCCACGCCCAGCTCATCGACGACATCGGTGGCGTGGTCGGGCTTGAACTCGTCGGGGTCGATGCCGTTCTTCACCACGTGGACCCGGTCGGGATCCAGCTCCGGGTAGCTCTCCAGCACGTCGCCGCGCATGCCGGCGCTCACCGCGATCACCGCGGCGGCGTCGGCGAAGGCCGTCCGCTCCGCCCAGGAGGAGACCCGGTAGCCGCCGCCCAGCTGCTCGGCCTTCCACGGCCGGTGCGGCTCCAGCGAGTGCGAGGTCACCACGTGCGGCACGTCGAGGAACTTCGAGCCGACCAGGCCGGCGAAGTTGGCGTACCAGGTGTGGGAGTGGATGACGTCGGTGGCCGGGTCGATGGCGTTTGCCATGGCCACGTCGGCGCCCAGCACCCGCAGCGCGGCGTTGGCGCCCTCGGGGAAGGTCTCCGGATGAGCCGTCGCGCCATCGCGCGGCTCGCCCATGCACTGGACCTCGACGTGGTCGGCGAACTTACGCAGTTGCGGGACCAACTGGCCCACGTGCACTCCAGCGCCGCCATAGATAAACGGGGGGTATTCCCGGGTGAGGATAGATATGCGCAGTCCCATGCCCGAGATGGTGTCACACTGGCCGCGTAGTGGACACTATTTCGCCAATTTGTTTGTGGAGACCGGGTGGACGCCGTAGGTTCTGTCCATGATCAATCGACCGAACGTCCTGTCGATCGTCCTAGCCGGTGGCGAGGGCAAGCGGTTGATGCCGCTGACCGCTGATCGGGCCAAGCCTGCCGTTCCCTTCGGAGGCACCTACCGCCTGATCGACTTCGTCCTTTCCAACCTGGCGAACTCCGATCTGACCAAGATCTGCGTGCTCACCCAATACAAGTCCCACTCGCTGGATCGCCACGTCTCCCAGACCTGGCAGATCGAGTCGATGCTGGGCAGCTACGTCACCTCGGTGCCCGCGCAGCAGCGCACCGGCAAACAGTGGTTCCTGGGCAGCGCGGACGCCATCTACCAGTCGATGAACCTGATCAACGACGAGGAGCCGGATTACGTCGTGGTGTTCGGCGCCGACAACATCTATCGGATGGACGTCGAGCAGATGGTGAACGCCCACATCGACTCCGGCCTGGACTGCACGGTGGCGGGCATCCGGGTACCACGCTCGGAGGCCAGCGCCTTCGGCATCATCGACGCCGACGCGTCCGGCAAGATCGCCCAGTTCCTGGAGAAGCCGGCCGATCCGCCCGGCCTGCCCGACAGCCCGGAGGAATCCTTCGCCTCGATGGGCAACTACGTGTTCTCCCGCGAGGCCTTCGTGGACGCCCTGGTCGCCGACGCGGCGGACGACGACTCCCGGCACGACATGGGTGGCAACATCATCCCCGGGTTCGTGGCCGCCGGACGGGCGCAGGTCTACGACTTCCGCGAGAACAAGGTCCCGGGCTCGACCGAGAAGGATCGCAACTACTGGCGCGACGTCGGCACCATCGAGGCCTACCACTCCGCCCACATGGATCTGGTCTCGGTGGAGCCGGAGTTCAACCTGTACAACCGCCGGTGGCCGATCTGGACGCAGCAGGCACAGTTGCCGGGCGCGAAGTTCACCCTGCGCGGCACCGCAGAGGATTCGATCGTCGGCTCGGGCTGCATCATCTCCGGCGGCGACGTCGACCGCTCCGTCCTCTCGCCGAACGTGATGGTGGACAAGTGGGCCCGCATCGAGGAGGCCGTGATCTTCGGCGGCTGCCGGATCGGACGCAATGCTGTGGTGCGCCGGGCGATCCTGGACAAGAACGTCATCGTGCCCGACGGCGTCGAGATCGGGACGAACCCCGAGCACGACCGGGCCCGTGGCTTCTACGTCGAGAACGGCATCACCGTCGTCCCGAAGAACATCAGGGTGCCGGCCAACAACTGACCCGCGAACACGAAAGGGCTCCGGAGGCTGATGCCGGCCGGAGCCCTTCTCGTTCTCCCCTGGGGGTCAGTTCTTGGTGGCCACCAACAGGCCGTCGCCGACCGGGAGCAGCGCCGAGGTGAAGCCCTCCAGCTCGCGGACGGCCTCCAGCGCCTCGCGGACGATCAGCGGCTCGTCGTCCTCATTCGCCGGGTCGGCCACCTGGCCGTTCCACAGCGCGTGATGCAGCACGAGGATGCCGCCGGAGCGCAGCAGGCGCACGGCCTGGGCGACGTACTCGACGTACTCCAGCGGGTCGCCGTCGATGAAGACCAGGTCGTAGGCCGCATCGGTGAGCTTCGGCAGCACCCCGAGCGCATCGCCGGCGATCAGCCGGGCGCGCTGCCGCGGCACGCCGGCGTCGGTCAGGACCTCGCGGGCGGCCAGTTGCAGTTCGGTCTCGTTGTCGATGCTGGTGAGGACGCCGTCGGGTGCCATGCCGGCCAGCAGCGCGACAGCGGACACCCCGGTTCCGGTGCCCACCTCGGCCACGGCATGGGCCCGGAGGGTCGCGGCCAGGAAGGTGAGGGTCGCGGCGGCCGCCGGCCCGATCGGGCTCACCCCGCGGTCGGCGGCATGCTCGCGGGCCGACTGCGCGGCGGGCGACAAGGGAAGATAGGCGTCGGCGAAAGCTTGGTTGGCCGCCGCGGCGGATCCAGCCGCCGCCCTGTGCTGAGGACTCACGCGATCACCCTACGCGACCGGCTTCACCGCTGTCCCGGCAGCGGCGTCCGACGGGCCGCAACCCTCGACTCGCCGTTGAACTGACCGGTGGCATTAGGCTTTGCCCATGATCCAGCCCCCCTTCGGACGGTTGCTCACCGCCATGGTCACGCCGTTCGGCTCCGACGGCAGCGTCGATCTCGAGCAGGCACGCCGCCTGGCCGCCTACCTGGTGGACGTTCAGCGCAACGACGGGCTGGTGATCAACGGGACCACCGGAGAGGCCCCCACCACCACCGATGCCGAGAAGCAGGCGCTGCTCGAGGCGGTCGTCGACGAGGTGGGGGATCGTGCCCACGTGGTCGCGGGCGTCGGCACCTTCGACACCCACCACACCCTGGAGCTGGCCGGCCAGGCCGTCGCAGCCGGGGCCGACGGGTTGCTGGTCGTCACCCCGTACTACTCCCGCCCACCGCAGGACGCCGTCGCTGCCCACTTCCTCGCGGTGGCCGATGCCTGTGACCTTCCCATCCTGGTCTACGACATCCCGCACCGCGCCGGAACCGCGGTCGAGACCGCGACCCTGACGACGCTCGCCGCCCACCCGCGCATCGTCGGGGTGAAGGATGCCAAGGGGCTCCCGGTCGCCTCCGCCCAGGTGATCGCCCAGACCGGCCTGGCCTATTACGCCGGCGACGATGCGATGACACTGCCCCTGCTGGCGGTGGGCGGGGTCGGCGTGGTCGGCACCTCCACCCACTTCACTGGGGCACGGGCGAAGACGATGATCGACTCCTTCCTCGCCGGCGACCTGCCCGGCGCGGTGGCCCAGAACGCTGCCCTGCTGCCGGTGTTCACCGGGGTGTTCGCCACCCAGGGCTGCATGCTGGTCAAGGCGGGGCTGGCCGCCCGCGGGTTCGCGCCCGGTGGCCTGCGCCGTCCGCTGCTGGAGGCGTCCGAGGCCGAGACCGCGGCCTTCGTCGCGCTGCTGGATGCCGCCGGGCTCTGACCCGGGGCGGGGCCGCGGGCCGAGAGGCATAGGCTGAGGGCGTGCCTGACTTCAACGCCGCAGAGGTTGTGCTGCTCGCGGTGCTGGCGGTCATCATCTTCGGCCCCGAGAAGCTCCCCGAGCTGGCGCGCAAGGTCGCCCGGGTCGTCAACTACCTGCGCGGCATAGCCAACGACGCCCGGGGCCAGCTGCGCGAACAACTCGGGCCGGAGTTCGACGACATCCAGCTCTCCGATCTCAACCCCAGGACGCTGGGCACCAAGCTGCTGGGCGAGGACGGCACCCGCGAGATCTCCGAGGCCGGCCGGATGGCGTCGGCCACCGCGTCCGAGCTGTCGAAGACGGTCAGCGGACAGGGCGAGGCAGTCAACCCGCCGGCCTCCGACCGGCCTTCGCAACCGGCCGCCCGCAGGGTCGCCTTCGACCCCGAGGCGACCTAGGGGCCAGCAGGCCCAGGCGGCGCTGCGGCTACGCCGGACGTGGTTGAGGCGGTAGCCTCCCAGGTGTGAATGGAGCAACCTCGGCGATCTTCGTCTCGCGGATCAGAGGCCTGCCGATGCTCGACCCCAACGGCGATCACGTCGGGCGGGTTCGCGACGTCGTGATCGAGAACCGCGCCGGCAACCGGGCTCCCCGGGTGAAGGGACTGGTGGTCGAACTCTTCGCTGCCCGGCGGATCTTCTATCCGATGGCCAGGGTGCGCTCGATCGACGCCCATCAGGTGATCGTCTCCGGCCTGGTGAACACCCGCCGGTTCAAGGAACGCGACGGCGAGGTGCTGGTGATCGGCCGCCTCCTGGACCGCACCGTGACCCGGGCGTCCGCGACGACGCCGGAATCCGTCTTCGACGTGGCGATCCGGCGCATCCGGGCGCGGGAATGGGAGGTCTCCGAGGTCGCGTTGCGCGAGCAGAGCCGGCGTCCCTTCGCACGTGGGCACGTGACGGTCGTCGACTGGTCGGAACTGCCCGAGTTCATCCAGGCTCCGGCCGTCCGCGACGCCGAGCAACTGGTAGCCCGTCTGGCCGAACTCAAGCCGGCCGACGTGGCGCGGGAACTGCACGACATGGATCCCGGCACCCGTGCCCAGGTGGTGCAGGCGATGGACGACGAGGATCTCGCCGAGGCGCTGGAGGAGCTGCCCGAGGACGAGCAGGTCGCGGTGATCGCGACCCTCGACCGGGAACGCGCAGCGGACGTGCTGGAGGAGATGGATCCGGACGACGCCGCCGACCTGATCGCCGAACTCGACACCGAGGTGGCCGAGGACATCCTGGAGAAGATGGCGCCCGAGGAAGCCAAGGACGTCCGGACGCTGCTCTCCTACGACGCCGCCACAGCCGGCGGTCTGATGAACCCCGAGCCGGTCATCCTGGCCGCCGACGCGACCGTGGCCGATGCGCTGGCCGCCGTCCGGCAGGAGGCGATCACGCCAGCGATGGCGGCGCTGGCGTTCATCTGCCGCTCCCCGCTGGACACCCCGACCGGCCGCTATCTGGGCGCCGTCCACATCCAGCGGCTGCTGCGCGAACCGCCGTCCATCCTGGCGGCGAGCCTGATCGACCCGGACATCACGCCGCTGGCGCCGACCTCGAACGTCGCCCAGGTCTCCCGCTACTTCGCCACCTACGACCTGGTGTGCGCCCCGGTGGTGGATGCCGAGCGGCGCCTGCTGGGCGCGGTGACCGTGGACGACGTGCTCGACCACATCCTGCCCAACGACTGGCGCGGAGTGCAGCTGGATCGACTCGACGCGGAGGTGAGCGATGGCTAAGCAGGAACGCCTGGACACGCCCGGTCGTCGAAGCGGATGGTTTCCGCGGATGCGGGTGGGGGATGACGCCTTCGGGGACTTCGCCGAAGGCGCGGCCCGCTACATGGGCACCGGAAAATTCATCATCTGGATGTCGGTGTTCATCATCGGCTGGATCCTGTGGAACGTCCTGGTGGGGTTCCCGGACGAGTTCCCCTTCATCTTCCTCACTCTGCTGCTATCGCTGCAGGCCTCCTATGCCGCGCCGCTGATCCTGCTGGCGCAGAACCGGCAGGAGTCGCGTGACCGGGTGAGCCTGGAGCACGACCGTGAGGTGGCCGAGCAGTCCCGGGCCGACATGGACTTCCTGGCTCGTGAGATCGCCTCGCTGCGGCTGCGCATGAACGACGTCGCCACCCGCGACTTCATCCGCTCCGAGCTGAAGGATCTGCTGGCCGACCTGGATCAGCGCGAGAGCCAGGAGGCCGAGAAGCCGAAGCCCGGTGCCGAGGACTGAGGTGGGGATCCCGCCTTCGCGGGGATGACCCGGGGTGATCGCGGGGATTGGCCGTGATCGGTGCTGACAAGGGCCTAGGGTTGAGGCATGTCTGTTGTCAGCGCCGTGAATGAAGCCCTTGCCACCGTCATCGACCCGGAGATCCGGCGTCCGATCACCGAGTTGGGGATGGTCGAATCGGTGGCGGTGGATGCTGACGGCGTGGCCGCGGTCACCGTCCTGCTCACCATCGCGGGCTGTCCGCTGCAGTCGACCATCGAGAAGGACGTGACCCAGGCGGTGCTGTCCGTCGAGGGGATCGCGGACGTGAACCTCACCCTCGGGGTGATGAGCGACGAGCAGCGCGCCGAACTGAAGCAGCAGTTGCGCGGCGGCGTGGCGGATCGTGAGATCCCGTTCTCCCGGCCGGACAACCGCACCCAGGTGATCCTCGTCGCCTCCGGCAAGGGCGGGGTGGGAAAGTCGTCGGTGACGGTCAACCTGGCCATGGCGCTGGTAGCCAAGGGCAGGTCGGTGGGCGTGCTCGACGCGGACATCTACGGTCACTCGATCCCGCCGATGCTGGGGCTGGCCGATGCGGTCCCCACCTCGGTGGACGGGATGATCCTGCCGGTGCCGTCGCTGGGGATGTCGGTGATCTCGATCGGCATGCTGAAGGGCAGCCGCGATCAGGTGATCGCCTGGCGCGGGCCGATCCTCGACCGGGCGCTGCAGCAGTTCCTGGCCGATGTCTACTGGGGCGATCTCGACTTCCTGCTGGTCGACCTGCCGCCCGGCACCGGCGACGTCGCGCTCTCGCTGGGCCAGAAGCTGCCCAATGCCGAGGTGCTGGTGGTGACCACCCCCCAGCAGGCCGCGGCCGAGGTGGCCGAGCGGGCCGGCACGATGGCCTCCATGCTGGAGCAGAAGGTGCTCGGCGTGGTGGAGAACATGGCCTACCTCGATGTCACCTGCCCGGACTGCGACCGCACCCACCGGGTGGACGTCTTCGGCTCGGGCGGTGGCGAGGCGGTGGCGGAGACCCTGACCGAGCGGCTCGGCTACGAGGTACCGCTGCTGGCCGAGATCCCGATGGATCCGGCGATGTCGGCGGCCGGCGACGAGGGCGTTCCGCTGGTGGCGACGGACCCGTCGCATCCCTCGGCCGCGGCACTGAACGGCGTCGCCGATCTACTCGCCTCCCGCCGGATCAGCCTGATCGGCAAGAGCCTCAATCTCTCACCGGTCGGCTGACCCAAACGGATCCCGGCTCGATAAGGGATCGCGTTCCCGCCATTCGAATTCTCGATAGTTGTGCCCTCGCGCGCCCTGGTTTCCTACCGTGGACGGACCTTGCCCAAGCTCGGAGAACCAGGAGAGAACGTGGCGAAAATCGTCAAGGTCAAGTCGGGGAGCCCCTATGAGGAGCGCGAGAGCTATTCCCGCGTGGTGTGCGTGGACGACTGGATCTTCGTGTCCAATACCGCGGGCCGCAATTATGTGACCAGGGAGATGTCGACGGATCCCGTCGAGCAGTTGCGACAGGCGATGAAGAACGTGGAGGGGGCCCTGGCGGCGGTCGGCGCGACGCTGGCCGACGTCGTGCGCTCCCGGGTGACGATCCCGAACGTCGAGCACGCCTCCGACGTGATGGCGGCCGTGGGCGAGGTCTTCCGCGGGGTTGACCCCGCCAGCACCGTGCTGTGCAGCCCGCTGGGCGGGCCCGAGTACCTCGTCGAGGTGGAGATCACGGCCTACCGCGGTGCCTCCGCGTCGGCCCAGGAGCGGATCGTCGTCGACCTGTCGGCCTGATCCACGCAGTCGCCAGGGGGCGGTTCGGCAGCGGCCGGGCCGCCCCTTTCGGCTGTCGTGAGGCGGCGTCCGGGAACTCCGTAGCGATAAGCATTGACTTATCGGTTAACGCTTGAATCATATTGGACAGCTCATCGTGCGGCTTTCACCATTGACTCTCATCCGAGGGAATATCGAAGGAGGCCGGTGACATGGCGTTGCGACTGGGCGTGGACACGGGAGGTACCTTCACCGATGTCTGCCTCTACGACAACGAGTCGTCGGCCATCACCGTCGTGAAGGTCTCCACCACCCCCGCCAATCCTGGCCAGGGCGTCCTCGACGGGCTCGAGGCGTCGCTGCGGGCCGTCGGCGGCGAGCCGGTGGAGTCGATCGAGTACTTCGCGCACGGCACCACGGTGGCGACCAACGCGCTGCTGCAGGGACGCGGGGCGCGCGCCGGCCTGATCACGACCAAGGGCTTCCGCGACCTGCTGGAACTCGGCCGGCAGCGGCGTCCCCGGCTCTACGATCTCAAGGCGCAGAAGCCCGAACCGCTCGCCCCCCGCGATCTGCGTCGTGAGGTGGACGAGCGGGTGCGGTTCGACGGCTCGGTGGAGACACCGCTCGACCTCGATCAGGTGCGCGCCGAGATCCACCGGCTGCGCGACGCCGGGGTGGAAGCGGTCGCGGTGTGCTTCCTCTACAGCTACCTGCGGCCCGACCACGAGCAGCAGGTCCGGGAGCTCCTCGAAGCGGAGCTGCCGGACGCCTTCATCTCCATCTCCCACGAGGTGCTGCCCGAGTTCCGGGAGTACGAGCGGCTCTCCACCGTCATGGTCAACGCCTTCATCGGCCCGGTCATGCAGGGCTACCTCTCCCGGCTGCGAACCCGGCTCGGGGAGCGGGGGCTGCAGGTCATCCCGCACGTGACCCAGAGCAACGGCGGCATCATGTCCTTCGAGATGGCCGAGCGGCTTCCGGTCCGTACCGTGCTGTCCGGCCCGAGCACCGGCGTCGTCGGGGCCGCCCGGCTCTCGTCCGCGGCGGGCTACGACGACATCATCACCTTCGACATGGGCGGCACCTCCAGCGATGTCGCCCTGGTCAAGGACGGTCGCCCCACCGCCTCCAACGGCATGGTGCTGGACGGTCGTCCGGTGCAGGCGGCGATGCTCGACATCAACACGGTGGGCGCCGGTGGCGGCTCGATCGCGTGGACGGACGAGGGCGGGCACCTCAAGGTCGGTCCGCGCAGCGCCGGCGCCGACCCCGGGCCGGCCTGCTACGGCCTCGGCAACGACGAGCCCACCGTGACCGACGCGAACGTGGTGCTCGGGATTCTCAACCAGGAGGCACTGCTCGGCGGGTCGATGCCGATCGACGCCTCGCTGTCCTACGCGGCGGTCGAGCGGCTCGGGCGAAGGCTGGGGCTGGATCCGCTGGAGACGGCGCAGGGCATCATCAGCGTGGTGACGGCCAACATGGCGCGCGCGATCCGGGTGATCTCGGTGCAACGCGGCTACGACCCGAGCGACTACGCGCTGGTGGCCTTCGGTGGCGCGGGGCCGCTGCACGGGGCGCGGCTCGCCGAGGAGCTCGGAATGCGTCGCGTCATCATCCCGCAGCGGCCGGGCGCGCTCTCCGCGCTGGGGATGCTGATGACCGATCTGCGCTCCGACTTCACCCGCACCCGGATCACCCGGCTCACCGCCGACCTGGATCCGGCGCTGGAGGCCGACCTCACGGCGCTGACCGAGGACGCGATCGCCTGGTGCGAGCGCGAGCGCATCGCGGATTCCGCCCGGGAGATCCGCTGGGCGGCGGACCTGCGCTATGTCGGGCAGAACTACGAACTCACCCTCGAACTGCCCCGGGCAGCCCTGGATGCCAGCTGGGTCGCTCGGGCCTGCGAGGCCTTCCATCTGGCGCACCAGGCACGGTACGGGTACGACTCCCGGGATTCGGCGATCGAGCTCGTCACCGTCCGCGTCGAGGCCGTCGGTCAGGTGCCTCGCGCCGAGTTCCCGGTGGTCGAACCCACCGGAGCCCCGGTCGGCTCGGCCCGCATCGGCTCGCGGTCGCTCTACCTGCCCGAACTCGGTGACCGGGCGGACTGCCCGCTCTACGACCGGGTGCTGCTGCAACCGGGCCATGTCATCGAGGGCCCGGCGGTGATCGAGCAGTACGACACCACCTCCCTGATCCTCCCGGGCCAGCGCGCCGTCGTGGACGAGCGCCTGATCATCGTCACCGAGCAGACCGAGGAGCACCAGCGATGAGCACCAGCCTGAACACCACGCTGACCTCGATCCAGGTGGAGGTCATCGGATCCGCGCTGGAGTCGATCTGCGACGAGATGGGGGAGACGTTGGTCAAGGCCTCCTATTCCCCGAACATCAAGGAGCGGCGCGACTGCACGACCGCCCTGTTCGACGCGGACGGCCGCACCCTGGCGCAGGCCGAGCACATCCCGATCCACCTGGGATCGTTGATCGGCATCGTCGAAGCCGTCGTGAACGCCTACCCGCTCGATGACATCCGCGACGGCGACGCGTTCATCGGCAACGACCCCTACTCCGGCGGTGGCACCCACCTGCACGACATCGTGCTGGTGACCCCGATCTTCGTGGAGGGCCGGCTGCGGGCCTGGGCGTCCAACCTCGCCCACCACTCCGACTTCGCCGACCGGCAGCACAATCACATCTTCGAGGAGGGACTGCGCATCCCGCCGATGCGCTTCCTGCGCGACGGCCGGTACGTCGGCGAGATCCTCCGGCTGCTGCTGACCAACATGCACGTGCCGGACGAGCGGATGGCGGACTTCAACGCCCAGATCGCCTCCAACCGGCTCGCCGTCCTGCGCTACCAGGAGATCTGCCGCCGCTACGGCGCGGACACGATCGATGAGGCGGGCCGGCTGCTGCTGGACTACACCGAGCGCAAGACCCGGGCGGGGATCCTGGAGGTCCCCGACGGCGTCTACCGCTTCTCGGACACGCTCGACTACACCGGCTTCGACCAGACGCTGGAACTGTCGGTCACGATCACGGTCGACGGCGACGAGATGCGGCTGGACTTCGAGGCTCCGCCCCAGGTGCGGGCGGGCATCAACGTCGTCAGGACGGCGCTGCTGGCGACGGTCTACTACGCGATCAAGACCCTCATCGGCAGCGAGATCCCGTCCAATGCCGGCCTGCACCGGCCGATCCTGGTCACCGCCCCGGAGGGCTCGATCCTGAGCTCCGTGAGCCCGGCCGCCGTCAACGTCCGGACGATGACCTGCCAGCGTATCGTCGACCTCGTGCACGGCGCGCTCGCTGAAGCGCTCCCCGACCGCGTCACCGCCGCGGCCAACGGCGCGGTCGCCTCGATGGTGTTCTCCGGCGTCAATCCGGTCACCGGGCGGTTCTACGTCTACGGGGAGAGCATCGGGGGCGGGCTGGGCGCCAACTGCGATTTCGACGGCCTGGACGGGGTGCAGGCGCACATCACCAATACCTCGAACCTGCCGGTGGAGTCGCTGGAAGCGGAGTATCCGCTGACCGTGCTGCGGTACGAGTTGGTGGAGGGCTCCGGCGGCGCCGGCCGGCACCGCGGCGGCATGGGGATCCACCGCCAGATCCGCGCCGACCACGACGACTGCTAC
Organism: Actinomycetota bacterium; assembly: GCA_020161795.1. GTDB lineage: Bacteria > Actinomycetota > Actinomycetes > Propionibacteriales > Propionibacteriaceae > Propionicimonas. The sequence continues at coordinate 147,700 of JAIUOR010000060.1, forward strand.
GCCGAACTCGAGACCAGCCGGATCCGCTCCCGACCCTGGGGGCTCTTCGGCGGGGGCGAGGGAACGGCCTCGCGCATCGAGGTCAACGGTGTCGAAACCGACGTTGTCCAGGTGGTGCTCGCGAGCGGCGAATCCGCGAGCATGTTCACGGCGGGAGGAGGTCCGCCGCCGCATCGCCGGTGCGCTGGCGGCAGTCCTGACGGCGGGTCTCGCGCTCGCCGGCTGTGCAGCGGATCAAGGCAGTACGCAGGCCCCGGGCGGTAACCAGACCCCGGGCGACACCCAGCCGCCGGCCGCCGAGCAGGTACTGCGCTTCGGCTTCTCGTCCGAACCGCCGCGGCCGTCCACCTTCGGTGGCACCGGCAGCACCGTGTCCTACCAGCTCTACGGGCTCATGCACCGCGGGCTCATGACCTACAGCGGCAAGGGCGAGGTCGTGCCCGCGCTGGCGGAGACCGTCGAGCAGGTGGATTCCCTCACCTACAAGTTCATGCTCCACGACGGCCTCACCTACCATGACGGCACGCCGCTCGTCGCCGATGACGTGCGCGCGGCGCTGCTGTGGTACGCCGATCCCGCGAACTCCGCGCGCAGCTATCCCGGGGTGCGGTTCATCAAGGACATCGCCATCGCCAGCGACACCGAGTTCACGATCACGCTGAACAGCGTGAACCTGTCGTTCCTGGAGTACCTGGCCGATCCGAGCGCCTTTATCGTCCCGCAGAACCAGTTGTCCGCCGATGTCGAGGCGACCAACGGCGCCGGTCCGTTCAAGCTCGAATCCTGGGACGAGGGCGTCGGCCTCGTCCTGACGAAGTTCGACGGGTTCTACGGCGCCGACGACGTCACCCTCGACCGGATCGACGTCTCCTTCTACAGCGACGCGACAGCCCGGGTGAACGCCCTGCTCAGCGGCGATGTCGACTTCATCGACTACGTGCCGTGGGAGAGCTATGACCAACTGGAGGCCTCCGGATTCGTCGTCCACGGCGAGGTCGGCGTGTTCCAGTCCGCGATCTTCAACGTGGAGACGGGCCCGTTCGCCGATCCCAAGCTGCGCCTGGCGGTCGCCTACGCGCTCAACCGTGAGAACGCGACCGCGGCCGCCTTCTTCGGCCACGGCACCTCGCTGTTCGGCGTTCCCGGTTCCGGACCCACCGGCGAGAACCTCTGGGAGTACAACCCGGAGCGCGCCAAGGAACTGCTCGCCGAGGCCGGCTACGCCAACGGCGGACCGAAGGTTCACCTGCTGAGCAACTCGACCTACGTGTTCCTGCGGGATCTCGCGCTGTCGGTCCAGGCCGACCTGGAGGCGGTCGGCTTCGAGGTGGAGTTCACCAGCCCGGATTGGCCGACGTTCACCGAGGAGGCCGTGGCGGGTAAGTACGACGTGACCGTCCAGGGCAATGTCGGCAATGTGCAGGATCCGGCCGGCTGGCTGCCGCGTCTGGTCCAGCCGCGGCCAGAGGCGAACAAGTCCTTCGGGTACAGCAACGCCGATCTGGATGCCGCGCTCGCCGAGGCGCTCGCGGCCGAGGACGCCGGCGCACGGCAGGCCGCGCTCGATCGCGCCTACAAGCTGATCGGCGAGGACGTGCCCTTCGCGACCATCAACCAGCGGATGCAGGCCTACGCCTACACCGACCGGGTCAGTGGTTTCGAGGTCATGCTGGGCTTCACCCAGCCGTACTCCGTCAACAACCTGATCAACGTGACGATCACCGGCTGATCCAGGTCACTCCCATGGTCTCCTTCCTGATCCGACGCATCGCGACCGCGATCGTCCTGGCGTGGGTCGTGCTGACACTCATCTTCTTCGCGATCCACACGGTGCCCGGCGATCCCGCCTACCAGCTGGCCGGTGGGGACTCCGGGTTCACAGAAGAAGGTCTGCAGCAGATCCGCGAGTCGCTCGGTCTGGATCGTCCGCTGGGCGAGCAGTACGCCAACTATCTGCTCGGGGTTCTGGGCGGAGACCTGGGAGAGTCCTTCGCGACAGGTCAGCCTGTCGCACAGTCCATCCTTCGCCGGCTTCCGGCCACGCTCCAGCTGATCGCCGCGGCGGCGGTCCTCGCCATCGCCGCCGGCATCCCGTTCGGAGCGTGGGCCGGAAGGCGGCGGGGGATGGCCGACGCCTTGATGACCTCGGTCACCAGCGTCGCGCTGGCGGTCCCCGTGTATGTGGTGGGGGCGCTGGCCGTCCTGCTCTTCTCGGTGACCTGGCGGCTGCTGCCCGCCGGCGGGCTGACCCCGTTCGCCGAGGATCCGATGGGATTCCTGCGTGGCCTGCTGCTGCCGGCGGTGACGCTCTCACTGGCCTTCTCGGCGGTGGTGGCGCGGATGACCCGCACGGCCGTCATCGAGACCAGCGATCGTGACTGGGTGCGGACGGCGACCTCGTTCGGGCTCACCCGGCGCCGAGTGTTCAATCGCTACGTCCTGCGCAACTCGATGAATCCGGTGGTCACGGTCGTGGGCCTGGAGATCGGATCCTTCCTGGGCGCCTCGGTGATCATCGAGCGGGTCTTCAACTATCCCGGCATCAGCACGCTGCTCATCGACGGCGTCTCGGCGCGTGACTACCCGGTCGTCCAGGGCGTCGTCATCGTCATCGCGGTGCTCTTCATCCTCATCAACCTCGTCGTCGACATCCTCTACGGGATCCTCGATCCGAGAGCGAGGATCCGATGATGCAGCGCCTGGATACGCGCCGGCTGACGCGCTCGTTCACCCCGCTGCGCTGGGCCGCGTTCGCCTTCGTGGTACTGGTGATCCTCGCTGCCACGCTGGCGCCGTGGATCTCGCCGCACGACCCGCTGGCGCAGGACATCCCGCGGCGGTTCCTGCCGATCGGCAGCCCCGATCACCTGCTGGGCACCGACGAGTTCGGCCGCGATCTGCTCTCCCGGCTGCTGCACGGGGCACGGGTCGAACTGGTCGTGGCGCTCGGTGCGAGCCTGGTGGCAGCGGTGCTCGGCATCACGCTGGGGCTGCTGGGCGGCTACTTCGGGCGCTGGGTCGAGCTGCTGACGATGCGGACGGTCGAGGTGATCCTCGCCTTTCCGCCGATCGTGCTGGCCCTGCTGATCGTGACCATCTACGGCTCCGGGCAATCCACCCTGATCGTCATCATGGGGCTGCTCTTCATTCCGGCCTTCGCCCGGCTCACCTTCGGGCAGACGCTCGGCGTGCGTTCGGCGGAGTACGTCGAGGCCGCGCGTGCCTTCGCCGCGCCCACCGGCGTTATCCTCGCCCGGGCGATCCTGCCCAACGTCTCCGGAGCGTTGATCGCCCAGTTCCCGATCACCCTGGCCAACGCCATCCTGCTCGGATCGGGCCTGAGCTATCTCGGGCTGGGCATCACCCCGCCCACCCCGTCCTGGGGCGGAATGGTGGCGGCCGGCCAGCGCTTCATGCCGGTCGACCCCACCATGCTCATCATCTCGAGTATCGCGGTCACGCTCACCGTGTTGAGCTTCGGCCTGCTCGGCGACGCCCTGCGCGACTGGCTCGACCCGAAGTCCCGGAGGCGGAGGTAGCGATGTCCGACACACACCTGCTCGAGATCAGCTCGCTGAGCGTCGCCTTCCGCATCGACGGTGAGAACGTGGAGGTGACGCACGGCGTCGATCTCCACGTCGACGAGGGCGAGGTGGTCGCGCTCGTCGGCGAATCGGGCTCCGGCAAGTCCGTGACGGCCATGTCGGTGACCGACCTGCTGCCCCCCAACGCCCTGCGCAGCGGGAGCATTCGCTTCGCCGGCGAGGAGTTGCTGACCGCGTCCGAGGAGCGGATCCGGAAGCTGCGCGGCGATGACGTCGCGATGATCTTCCAGGAGCCGATGACGGCGCTCAACCCCGTCTACACCATCGGAACCCACCTGGTGGAGGCCATCCGCTGCCACCGTGACATCACCCGGGAAGCGGCCCTGGCTGAGGCGACCGGGCTGCTGGAACAGGTCGGCCTGCCCGAGCCGGCAGCGATGCTCGGCCGCTACCCCCACGAGATCTCGGGTGGCCAACGGCAGCGCGCGATGATCGCGATGGCGATCTCGGCCCGGCCGCGGCTGCTGATCGCGGACGAGCCCACGACCGCGCTCGACGTGACCGTGCAGGCCGGCATCCTCGATCTGCTGCTGCGGTTGCGCACCGAGCTGGGCATGGCGATCCTGATCATCACCCATGACATGGGCGTGGTCGCCGACGTGGCGGACCGCGTGGTGGTGATGCAGCACGGCCTGGTGGTCGATCGTGGCACGACCGACCACATCTTCTACGACTCGTCCCAGACCTACACCCGCGATCTGCTGGAGGCCGTCCCCGATCTCAGCGCCGTCGCGATGACGCGATCCGGAGCGGTCGCGGCGACGGGTGAGGCTCCGACCCTGGAAGTGGCGGGGCTGCGCATCGAATACCGCACGGGCTGGCGCCGGGCGCCGTTCGTGGCGGTCGACGACGTCAGCTTCACGGTGGGCGACGGCGAACTCGTCGGGCTGGTGGGGGAATCGGGCTCGGGCAAGTCCACGATCGGGCGGGCCGTGCTCGGGCTGACCCCGATTCAGGCGGGGAGCGCCCGCGTGGTCGGCACCGAGATCGTGGGGGTACGCCGGCAGGATCTGCGCCTGATGCGGCGCACCGTCTCGGTGGTGTTCCAGGATCCCGGGTCCTCGCTCAATCCCCGGGTTCCGATCGGGCGGACCATCACCGATCCGCTGCGCTGGAACCGGATCGAGCGCGACGAGCGCGTGCTGCGCAAGACCGCGGAGGATCTGCTGGAGAGCGTGAAGATCCCCCGGGAGTGGGCCGATCGCTACCCGCACGAACTCTCCGGCGGGCAACGGCAGCGGGTGAGCATCGCGCGCGCGATCTCGACCCGGCCGAGGTTCATGGTCGCCGACGAGCCCACCTCGGCCCTCGACGTCTCGGTACAGGCCTCCGTGCTCGATCTGCTGCAGGAGCTACAACGCTCCATGGGCTTCTCCTGCCTGTTCATCAGCCACGACCTCGCCGTCGTCGAACGGATCGCGAGCCGGGTGATCGTGCTGCGCAAGGGTGAGATCGTCGAACAGGGGACGGCCAGCGACATCCTCCGGGCACCGCGCGAGCCGTACACGCAGGCCCTCATCGCCGCCGTCCCGGTGCCGGATCCGCGCCGCCAGCGGGTGCGCAGGGCAGAACGTCTCGCCGCCGCGGGGCGTCGCTCCTAGACTCGTCCGGGATGGAGACCCGTCGGCTGGAGTATTTCGTGACCCTCATTCGCGAGGGGACGTTCCGCCGCGCCGCGGCCGCGCTCTACATCTCGCAGCCGGCGCTGAGCCAGCAGATCCAGCGGCTCGAGCAGGAGATCGGGGCGGTGCTCATCAATCGGTCGGTGACCCCCTTCGAGCTCACGCCGGCCGGACGTCGGCTGCTGGCTCGCAGCCAGAAGATCCTCGACGAACTGCACGAGATCGAGCAGATCACCTCCCGCGCGCGGCGCGGGGTGATCGGCAAGCTCCGGGTCGGGGTGGCGCCGTCCTTGATGTACAGCGCGATGCCAGGCCTGGTGCGGGAGTTCCGGGTGGCGTTCCCCGACATCGAACTCACCCTCCACCGCGAGACCACGCAGACGATCCTCGACCTGGTCGAGAAGCGGCGGTTGGATCTGGGGATGACCTTCTCGCAGGCGGCGTGGACCGGGCTGCAGTGGGTCAAGCTCTACGACGACAGCTTCGTGGTGGCCCTGCCCGCCGGGCATCCGCTCGCGTCGCGGGCGAGCGTCCGGGTGGCCGATCTGCAGGACGAGACCTTCTTGATGCTGATGCGCCAGGGCGTCCCGGATCTTCACGACGCGATCATCGCGGCCTGCGCCAGCGCGGGTTTCTCGCCGCGATCGGTGGAGTCCAACTTCCAGGTGGCCGGCCCGGGCTACGCCGATCAGATCGGGCTGGTCGCGGCCGGCTACGGGATCGCCGTCATCCCGTCCGCGGTCGCGACGGTGATGCTGCCGGGCGTCGTCTATCGTCCGCTGGTGGAGCCGGTCATCACGTTGCCCACCTCGTTGTGCTGGAGCGCGGATTCTCGAAATCCGGCGATCACCACCTTCGTCGACTACTGCTCCGCGGCCCTGGCCTCCGAGGACGCCTCCGGCTGATCGCCGTGGCCGTCAGCGCTGGCTCACAAGGTATGCCCGTAGGCTGGTACCCGTGATCGCCACCCGCCGTACCGTGCTCGCCGTTCCCGGCTCGTCCGACCGCTTCATCGCCAAGGCGCGGGAGTTGGGCGTGGACGCACTGTTCCTGGATCTGGAGGACGCGGTCGCGCCTGCGGTGAAGGTCGAGTCCCGCGCCCGGATCGTGGAGGCGCTCAACGCCGGCGAGTTCGCCGCACCGCTGGTCACCGTCCGGGTGAACGGCTGGGAGAGCCCATGGACCTACGGCGACGTGATCGAGGTGGTCACCGGCGCCGGTGCCCGGATCGATGCGCTCGTGCTGCCCAAGACCCAATCCGCCGCCCAGGTGCAGGCGCTCGACCTGCTGCTGACCCAGGTGGAGCACGCCGCCGGGCTACCGGTCGGCCGGATCGGCCTGGATGTGCAGATCGAGGACGCGGTCGGCCTGCTGCACGTCAACGAGATCGCGGCCGCCAGCCCGCGGCTGGCGAGCCTGGTGTTCGGCCCGGGCGATTTCATGGCCAGCCTCGGAATGGGCGGGCTCAATGTCGGTGCCCAGCCGGCCGGCTACCCGGCCGATGCCTTCCACCACGTCCTGATGTCGATCCTGGTGGCCGCGCGGGCGCACGGGCTGCAGGCGATCGACGGGCCGTTCGTCGCGATCCGCGACGTCGAGGGCTTCCGGCGCTCCGCCGAACTGAGCGCGGCGCTGGGCTACGACGGCAAGTGGGTGCTGCACCCGGCCCAGGTCGAGGCCGGCAACGAGATCTACTCGCCGAAGCCCGCCGACTTCGAGCGCGCGTTGCGCATTCAGCAGGCCTACGGCGAGGCGACCGCGGTCGCCGGTGGTGCGGTGGGGGCGATCGTGGTGGACGATGAGATGGTGGACGAGGCCGGGGTGAAGCTCGCCGCGGCAATCGTGGCGCGCGGACGCGCGGCCGGAATGGAGACGGTCTGATGGCACAGCAGCAGAATCCTCGCTTGGCGGATCTGTTCAAGCTGGAGTTCCCGCAGTCGGTGGGCATGTTCGCCACCTACGAAGAGGCGCAGAAGGCGGTCGACTACCTGGCGGATGCCCACTTCCCGGTGCAGAACCTGGCCATCGTCGGCACCGACCTGCGCTCGATCGAGCGGGTGCTCGGGCGCCGCACCTGGGGGACGGTGATCGGGCAGGGTGTCCAGAGCGGCCTGTCGACCGGCCTGCTGGTGACCTTCATCATGTGGGTGTTCATGCAGCCGGAGAACTTCATCGGGCTGCTCGTCTCTGCGCTGCTGATCGGCATCGTGATCGGGATCGTCTTCGCCGTGCTCGGCTACTGGATGAGCCAGGGCAAGCGCGATTTCACCTCGGTGAGCCAGACGGTCGCCACCCGTTACGAGCTGCTCAGCGAACACAAGGTGGCCGCCCAGGCCAAGGAGCTGCTGGCCGGTCTGCCGCATGCCCGAGCGGCCCAGTTCGATCCCCGGGTCGCGCAGCCCGCCGAGCGTGCCGCGGCCTACCCGCCGCCCGGCTACCCGCCGGTCGCGCCCCCGCCCGGCTATCCCGTTCCGCAGGGCTACCCGCCGGCCGGCTATCCGCCGCCCTATCCGCCCCAGCCGCCCTACGGCCAGCAGTACCCGCCCGCCGGCTGGAGCCCGGAAGCCCCGGCGTCCCCGCCCGCTGCGCCGCCCGAACACCCCACCGGTCTCGGCTACCCGCCCGAGACCGAGGAGCCGCCCGCCGTCCCGACCCCGGAGGATGGCCCCAAGCCCACCTGATCGACTGGCCGGGGCTCACGGCGTTCGCACAGCGCACAGTCTCGTCGTTCTGGCGGTCCGGTCGTTCCCATCGTGCCGACCGTCCGTCGTTCCCGCGAAGAAGGGAACCTCGTGGGTCGTCCTGGGGTCACCAGGGCAACTGCCGTCCTGATGCAGGAAAGGTGTGGTTGAAGTCCCGTACTCGGTTCTCCAACCACACCTTGTCGCGGTGTGAGGCCTGCTCAGCCGTCGACCATCTCGCCCGCCAGGAACTCGGAGTAGGCCGGCAGATCGAGCTGACCGGAGCCGGAGACCCCGATCACGATGACCGGAGACTCCCCGGTCTCGGTGGCGGCGCGGGCCTGCCGCAGCGCGCCCGCGATGGCGTGGTTCGACTCCGATGCCGGGACGATGCCCTCGGCGCGGGCGAACAGCACACCGGCCTCGAAGGCCTCCAGCTGCGGGACGGCAATCGCGTCCACCAGGCCCTCGGCGTAGCAGTGGCTGACCAGCGGGGCCATGCCGTGGTAGCGCAGGCCGCCGGCGTGCACAGGCGCCGGGACGAAGTCCGAACCCAGCGAGTACATCTTCAGTAGCGGGGTGAGCCCCGCGGTGTCGCCGAAGTCGTAGCGGTACTCGCCCTCGGTCATGGACGGCGCGGCCTTCGGCTCACAGGCGACGATCCTGGCCGCCGCCCGTCCCTCCAGGTTCTCCCGCAGGAAGGGGAAGGCCAGGCCGCCGAAGTTGGAACCGCCGCCTGCGCAGCCGAAGACGTAGTCGGCCGACGCCTCGTCGAACATCGCCAGCTGCTTGACGGCCTCCTGGCCGATCACGGTCTGGTGCAGCAGCACGTGGTTGAGCACGCTGCCCAGCGAGTAGGCCGCGTTCGGGTCGGTCGCGGCGGCCTCCACGGCCTCCGAGATCGCCATGCCGAGCGAGCCGGTGGTGTCGGGGAACTGCTCGCGCAGCGCCCGTCCGGCCTGGGTGAGCTCCGAGGGGCTGGCCACCACGTGGGCGCCGAAGGTCTCCATCAGCACATGCCGGTAGGGCTTGCCCTCGTAACTGGAGCGCACCTGCCAGATGTCGCACTGCAGGCCGAAGATCTGCGCGGCGAAGGCCAGCGCCGAGCCCCACTGGCCGGCGCCGGTCTCGGTGGTGAGCCGGGTGCGTCCCTCGAGCTTGTTGAAGTAGGCCTGCGGAACCGCCGAGTTGGTCTTGTGCGAGCCGACCGGGGAGGCGCCCTCGTACTTGTAGTAGATCCGCGCCGTGCTGCCGATCGCCTGCTCCAGCCGACGGGCCCGGAAGAACGGCGACGGCCGCCAGAGCCGGTAGATGTCGTGCACCTCCTGCGGGATCTCGATCCAGCGCTCGGTGGAGGCCTCCTGGGCGATCAGGCCCATCGGGAACAGCGGCGCCAGGTCGTCCGGGGTCAGCGGCTGCTTGGTGCCCGGGTGCAGTGGCGGCGGCGGGGGAGTCGGCAGGTCGGCAACGATGTTGTACCAGTGCGTCGGCATCTCCGCCTCGTCCAGAACGACCTTGATCTGCTTCGGATCGGACAACTTAGCTCCCTCGCCGGTGGTTGGTGACCTGCCCGGCAACGACGCCGGACGGCAGCACTCTAGTGGTGGAGCCGCGATCCGCGGAGACATGCCCGCAGGCCGACAGCATGCCGGACAGGTTCCCCGCACAAACCGGGCAAATCCGATGAGTCGGGTGGATTATCCACTCACCTGCCGCTGCCTGCCCGGATTCTGCGGCTCCGCGCCGGCTGGCTCGCCGAGATCAGAGACGATGGGCTCTGGACGGACTTATCGTTGGTCGATAACATTATCGAGTAACGATAAATGAGGAGGCCCTGATGTCGCTGATTCCGCCCCTGTTGATCCTGGGCCTCGGCCTGGTGCTGTTCGTGGTGCTGCTGATGGTGGTGGCGCTGCGCGTGGGCACGAATCTGCCCAGGGTGGCCTCCTTCGTCAGCCGTGCCACGATCGTGGTCTCGGTGCTGTGGGTGGTTGGGCTGGGGATCACCTTGTTCGCGGGCGGTCCGATCCAGGTGACCGCCCCGATCGCGCTGTTGCCATTCCAGCTCCCCGAGGGGATCGAGCTGGACGGTCTCCGGGCGACGATCCTCTCCGGCGGGTTCGACCAGGTGACCGTTCAGGCTTCGGGGTTGGGCCTGCCGACCCTGCTGGTGGTCCTGGCGGCGGCGGTGTTCGCCAGCGGCACGCTGATCGGGGTCTGCCTTGTGGTGGACCGGCTCGCCCGGTCGCTGGGGGAGGGCGACCCGTTCGCGCTCAGCGGCGAGGCGCTGCAGCGGGCGGCCTGGATCGTCCTGGTCGGCGGGACGTTGGTCTCGATGCTGGACGATGTGAGCAACTGGCTGGCCTCGACGGATCTGTTCTGGGTGACGGGCGCGTCGTGGTCCAGCGACGTGACCGATGCCTCCAGCCTGACGGAACTCGGCTGGCCCGAACCCGCTGCGTTCTCGCTCACCATCCCGTTCTGGCCGCTGGGCGCTGGCATGGTGCTGGCCCTGCTCGCCGGCGTGTTCCGGTACGGACGGCAGCTGCGTCGCGATACCGCGGGGCTGGTCTGATGCCCCCGGAAGACGAGGCCGGACGGATCCACTGCCGGCTCGACGAACTGCTGGCTGAGCGGGAGATGACCCTCACCCGGCTCTCGGAGCTGGTGGGCGTCAGCCTGGTCAACCTATCGGTGCTGAAGAACGACCGGGCGCGCGCGATCCGGTTCTCCACGCTGACGGCGGTCTGTGATGCCCTGGACTGTTCGGTCGGCGATCTGCTGGTGGTGTGGAAGTAGGCCGGCCACTCCTCACCAGACGTTAGGCTCGTGGTCATGGCGCACCTCGAGGCGGTCTGCACCGGACGGATCCGGCCGACCGAGCACGGCGCGCTCAAGCGCACGGCGATCGACAAGCGGCCGGTTGCCGGACGGGTCCAGGTCCAGTTGCTGGGACTGGCCGGCGACGAGATCGCCGATCTCAAGCATCACGGCGGGGCCGACCAGGCCGTCTATGCCTTCGCCCGCGAGGACTACGCCTTCTGGGAGACGGAGCTGGGCCGCCCCCTGGCCGCGGGCTGCTTCGGAGAGAACCTGACCACCGTCGGTGCGGACCTCCAGAACGCCCGGATCGGCGAGCGCTGGCGGGTCGGCGAGACCTTGCTGGAGGTCAGCGGCGTCCGGATCCCGTGCGCGGTGTTCGCGGGTTTCGTGGACGAGCCGCACTGGGTGCGCCGGTTCACCGAGAACGGCGTGCCGGGGGCCTACTTCCGCGTGATCGAACCCGGCACGGTCGCGGCAGGCGACGCGATCGAGGTCATCTCGGTGCCCGACCACGACCTCACCGTGGAACTCGCCTTCCGCGCCGGCACCACCGAGCCGGAGTTGCTGCCGCTGTTGGCCACCGAACCCCGCCTCAGCTACCGCCTGCGCGCCCGGGCCGACCGCTACCTGGCTCGACTGAGCTAGGCGGTATCCCCAGGTCTTGGTATCCGCCGATCTGTAGGGGTTATCGCTGGTGAAGACAGCCTGCAATGGCGGAAACGCCGATTTGGCGGGGTTATGAGCGGCTGGATCTGGCTGGTAACCCCGCCAGATCGGCGGATGGTGCCGATGCGGGCCCTGGGAGGTCCGGTAACCCCGCCAGATCGGTGCATCCCGTCCGGATGGCTTACGTCGCTCGCCGGCGACCCGGGCGGGTTCAGCGGGACCAGATGTCGGCGATCCAGGCCTCGACCTCGTCGGGGTCGCGGGGGAGGTGGGAGGAGAGGATCTCGCAGCCGTCGGAGGTGATCGCGATGTCGTCCTCGATCCGGACGCCAATGCCGCGCAGCTCCTCGGGCACCAGCAGATCGGTGCTCTTGAAGTAGAGGCCGGGCTCGACGGTGATCACCATGCCGGGGCGCAGCGTGCCCTCGCGGTAGTTCTCGTTGCGGGCCTGGGCGCAGTCGTGGACGTCGATGCCGAGGTGGTGCGAGGTGCCGTGCACCATCCAGCGGCGGTGCTGGCCACCAGTCGTGGGGTCGAGGGACTCCTCGGCGGTGACCGGCAGGATGCCCCACTCCTCGAGCTTGCGGGCGATCACCGCGATCGCCGCCTTATGAACATCGGAGAAAGTGGCACCGGGTTTGGCGGCCGCCAAACCTGCGGCCTGGGCCTCCAGGACGGCCTGGTACACCTTCCGCTGGGCGGGGGAGTAGGTGCCGGAGACGGGCAGCGTCCGGGTGATGTCGGCGGTGTAGAGCGACTCGGCCTCGACCCCGGCGTCCAGCAACAGCAGGTCGCCGGGACGGAGTTCGCCGTCGTTGCGAATCCAGTGCAGGGTGGTGGCGTGATCGGCGCCGGCGGCGATGGTGTCGTAGCCGACCGCGTTGCCCTGGTGACGGGCATGCAGCCCGAAGACGCCTTCCACCCAGCGTTCGCCACGGCCGCGCCGGACCGCCTCGGGCAGGTCGGCCACCACCGCCTCGAAGCCGACGGCGGTCATCCGGCAGGCCTCGCGCAGCTCGTCCAGTTCGAAGGCGTCCTTGACCAGGCGCAGCTCGCTGAGCGCGATGGTGAGTTCGTTGTCGCGTGACGTCGCCGCGGCGACATCCACCTCGGACGCGGTCCGCAGGGCGTCGACCCGGGCGGTGAGCGTCTCGTTGGCATCCCGGACGATGCGCAGCGGGACGTCCGGCACTCCGGCGGCGAGCGCCGCGTACAGCCCGTCGATCGGCACGACGCGCAGGCCGGTCAGAGCGGACATCTCGTCCAGCGACTCGCGCTGGCCCACCCACATCTCGCCGTAGCGGGCATCCGCGTAGAACTCGGGGTCGGTGCGGGGGGCGCGCGGTTTGAAGTAGAGGGCGGCTTCTCCGCCCGGCTCGATGATCAGGACGGCGTCCGGCTCGCGATCGCCACCCAGGCCGGTGAGGTGGACGAAGGCCGAATGGGCGCGGTAGCGGAAGTCGGTGTCGTTGGAGCGGACCTTGAACGCCCCGGCGGGAATCACCAGCCGCTCCCCGGGGAACTGGGCGGCGATGGCCTCGCGGCGGGCCGCCGTCCACGCGGTCGCGGGCAGTGGCTGGGGCAGCTCGGCGGGGTACGGCGCCCAGTCTTCGCAGATGAACCGCTTGAACGGTTCGGAGAACGGGGTCTGCCGGTTGGGGAGTTCGGTGGGCTGCTCAGTCACGCTCCCAGCCTATTCGGATCCTCACCGTCGCGTACGGACCCACCGGCCCGACCCTCGCCGAGAGCCAGCCTTCGTGCGCGAGGGCCAGCGTTGAAGGCCGGCTTTCGGTGGGTAGGGCTGGCCCTCGCTGTGAGTGGGAGTGGAGTGGCGGAGCGGCCACCCGGCTGGGCCGGTAGAGTCGTCCCACAACACAAGGAGGCGAGATGTTGGCTGCTCCGCAGGCGCAACGCAGGCTGCTCGACCTGCAGGCCATCGACACGGCGATCGCCCAGCTGGAACACCGCCGCAAGGCGCTGCCCGAGCACGCCCAGATCGCGGAGGGCCAGAAGACCCGCGCCCAGCTCAGCGAGTCGATCGTGGCCGCGAACACCGTGGTGGGCGACCTCGAACTCGACCTGCAGAAGGCCGAGGCAGACCTGGTGCCGGTGCGCGAGCGGCTGGCTCGCGACCAGCAGCGCGTCGACTCCGGGACGGTGACGGACGGCAAGCAGCTCACGGCGCTGATCGACGAGATCGAGCATCTCAAACGCCGGATCTCCGACCTGGAGGATGTCGAGCTCGAGGTGATGGAGAGCCACGAGGCGGCCACCGGGAAGCACACGATGCTGGTCACCGAGCGGACCGAGATCGAGGATTCGCTGCGCGCCCTGATCGCACGTCGCAACGAGCAGACCGCGGTGATCGACGCCGACCTGGCCCAACAGCGGACCGCCCGCGAGAAGATCACGGCGGAACTGCCGGCCGAGCTGGTCGCCCTCTACGGACGTATAGCCGAGCGGAACGGCGGCGTGGGGGCGGGGGCGCTGCAGGGCCGGCGCTGCGGGGCCTGCCAGTTGGAGGCAACGGCGTCGGCGCTGGCCGCCTACCAGTCGGCCGCGGCCGACGAGGTGCTGCGCTGCGAGGAGTGCGATCGGATCCTGGTTCGCGAGGCCGACTGATGGCGCGTCCGCCCATCGTGCGGCAATCCGGCCCGTCCATCTTCGACGAAGACAAGCCGGCGCCCGTGCCGGTGACCTCTGGACGGCGGCTGATCGTCGAGGCGGACGGTGGTTCGCGCGGCAACCCCGGGCCGGCCGCCTACGGGGCGCTGGTCCGCGACGCGGAGACCGGCGAGGTGCTGAACAGCGAGGGACTGACCCTCGGCGTGGCCACCAACAACGTGGCCGAATACTCCGGCCTGATCGCTGCCCTGGAGATGGCCCAGGCTATCGACCCCGGCGCCGCGGTGGACGTTCGGATGGATTCCAAGCTGGTGATCGAGCAGATGGCCGGACGCTGGAAGGTCAAGCACCCCGCCATGAAGCCGCTGGCGCTGAAGGCCCAGCGGTTGCGTCCGGTGCAGGTCACCTGGACGTGGGTGCCCCGCGCAGAGAACAAGGCTGCCGACGCCCTGGTGAACGCGGCCCTGGACGGGAACCCGCGTCCGCGTGGCTGAAGCGGCGGCCGAGTCCTCACCTGGGCCCGCGGGACAGTCAGGGATGCGCCTCGTCGGCCTCGCTCGGATCGTCGTCGCGGCGGCGATCGTGGCCGCGGTGGTTGCGACGCACCTTGAGGTGGCCTCGCGTGGGCCGGTGAACCCCTTCAACCTGTACGGCTACTTCACGATCCAGTCGAACCTCATTGCCGCGGCGTCGTGGTTCATCGCCGGTGCCCTCGCGGTCCGTGGCCGCACCCGGAGCGTCGGGGTGAGTCTGCTGGGAGCCATCGCCACCACCTGCCTGGTGATCGTCGGCCTGGTGTACGCCGTGCTGCTGGCGCCGCTGGGCGCGGCTGGCGGCGTCCCGCTGCCGTGGGCCAACCTCGTGCTGCACGTCGTCTCCCCGCTGGCAGCGGTCATCGACTGGACGCTGGTCGGTGACCGGATGCGGCTGTCACTGACGTCGCTGTGGGTGATCCTGGTGTACCCGATCGTCTGGACGGCGGTCGTGCTGATCCGCGGCGCCACCGACGGCTGGGTGCCCTATCCGTTCCTCGATCCCGCGCAGGGGTACGGCGTGGTCGCCGGCTACGCCGCAGCCATCGCTGTGCTCTTCGCGCTCGCCGGCGGCGCCGTTCTCCTGGCGTCTCGACTGGGGCTCCGCTCACCGCCCCGATAGCCCTGTGGTCCGGACCAGCGGGCCCGGTCGCCGACATCGGCGCCACTCACCAATCCGTCGCTATCCGATCACCGGGCGAGTGCCCGAACGGCTGAGCCGGAAGGCCGTCAACCCCAGGACGACGGTGAGCAGGGCGCCGGCGAACGACGCGGGGGAGCGCTCGTCGCCGAGGCGGGGGATGAGCGCCGGCGCCAGCCGGTAGCCCTGGATGGTCAGGAGCCCGACGTAGCAGGCGAAGCCCCCGATCGGGCCGAGCGTTCGTCCGAGCAGCCCGACCATTCCACACACGGCACCCAGGAGCGCTGCGGTCTGTAGGGCACCGAGCAGGTAGATCTCGACTGGGAACACGACGAGGGCTTCGGGAACGAACCAGGTGAAGCGGTCGTCCAGGTTGTACAGCCATCCGACCAGGGCCTGGGTGCCGGCGAAGGCGGCGATGACCACCGTCGCCGCGATCGTGTCCCGCCGGTGGGGATGGGTCACCGCCTGCAGGTCGATCCAGTCGGCGCGGGACAGGGTGCCCCACAGCGCCATGGCGCCGGTGGCGAAGGGGACGAAGGTCCACAGCGACGCGGCGTACTGGTCGTTCTCCGGCGCCCAGGGGCCGATCATTCCGGGCCAGCCTCGGAAGTAGACGACCAGGAGCGCTGCCACCCACAGGGTGAGCGTCAGCCCCAGCCGCCGCCCGGCGGCCCAGCTCCGCCAGTCCCGCAGCGGGTGTGGTGATCGTCCTACGTCGGACCAGGCGGCGGACGTCCCAACGGTGGCGGGCGGTGCTTCGGTCATCGGCGGCCGATCAGCGGACGGACGCCCGAGCGGCTGACCCGGAACGCTGCCAGCCCCAGGGCCACGGTGAGCGCGGCGCCACCGACGGACAGCGCCGAGTGCGGCTCGTTCACGCGGGGGATCAGGTCGGGTGCCAGCCGCTCGCCCTGGATGGTGAGGAGGGCGCTGAGGCTCATCAGCGCCGTCAGCGGCCCGAGCAGTCGTCCCAGTAGCCCCACCATTGCGCAGCTGGCGCCCAGCACAGCTCCGACCTCCAGCCCCCAGATCCAGAACCAGCCCGTGGGCGGCGGCGGAAGCCGCGTCTCCGACACGAACCGCAGATAGAGGTCCGTCGCTTCGAACAGCCAGCTGACCAGCGGAGGAATGCCGGCGAAGGCGACCACGATCACTCCGGCCGCCAGCGTGTCCCGGCCGTGTGGGTGGGTCACCGCCTGCAGGTCGATCCAATCCATGCCGGGCAGCACCCCGTAGAGCGCGATGGCGCCGGCCAGCGTCGGAACCGCGCTGATCACGAAGATGCCGTACTCGTCCTCCCAGGGACTCCACGGCCAGATGCCGGCGACCCACCACCACAGGTAGACGCCGAGGAGGGCCAGCAGCCACAGCACCCCGACCAGCCACGGCCGCCGTCCGGAGGCCCAACCGCGCCAGCCGGTCATCGGGGGAAGTCCTGCTCGGTGAGGGTGCATGCCTCCAGCAGCGGGCGGTTCTGTTGGTACCAGTCGCGGAACTCCTCGTCGGTGAGCTGATCGAGATAGTGGTCGGCGATCTCGGAGCTGCGATCCGGGTAGGCGATCAGGGCGAACTGCTCGCTCGCCAGCGGATCGTCTGCGGTGGCGGCCGCCGCCCGCCGGCTCACCTGGAGGATCACGCTCTCCTCCAGGTCGCCGGTCTCGAGCTGCGCCTCGTCGGTCAGGTCGCTGCAGCGCTCGTCGGCTGATGGGTGTGGCTGGAACAGGTTGCGGACAATGCTGTTCATGTTCTCCATCCAGGCGTGCCGACCGCTGCCGAGGCGGTTGATGGTGTCCCTGGTGGGAACCGGGTTCTCCACGTAGCCGGACTGATCCTGGGTGAACGTGGTCTGTGCGGCGACCTCGGGCGGCAGCAGCGCCATCACCGGTGCCAGCGCGATCTCGAACTCGCCACGGTGGGGCTCATCGATCTGGAACAGGCACAGGGTGTAGCCGGCGTCGTCGCGGCAGGTCACCTGGTCGTTCGGGTCGGGACGCGAGAGCGGCGGCGCGAGCACGGCGACCACCACCGACACCGTCACCGGAAGGGCCAGCCAGGCAGTGCTGGCCAGTGCCGTGCGGCGTTGGGTGGCGCGGTACTCCGCTAAGCCCACCGCGGCCTTTGCCACCGTGAACGTCACCAACAGGTAGAAGCCCAACCGCAGCGCCTCGGTCGTCCACACCAGTTGGGTGCCTCGTATCGGGATCATCAGCGACCAGACGTAGGAGAGCGCCTGGGTGGAGGCGGAACTGTGCGCCAGCAGGCTGTCGTTGATCCAGAAGGCCGGCAGCACCAGCACCAACATGAGGATCACGGGGGTGAGGAAGGCGCCGATCCGGACGCCGCTGAGCATGGCGGCGGCCACGGCGATGCTGGCCAGCGATCCGACGGCGGCCGCCAGCGCGGCCATACCGAGCAGGTCGACCGGCGTCCAGTACTGGGTGGCGAGCGCGATCCCGCCGGGGATCGACCAGCCCGCCAGCCAGCCGACGACGGTGGCGACCGCCAGGACGATGGCCTGCCGCAGCACGATCTGGTTGCGGGGACGGCCCGGCGCAGGGCCGATGATCGCTGAATCCGGGGTGTGGACGCTGGCCGCCCATACCCCCAGCCAGGCCAGCGGCAGCGCGAAGGCGGGCAGGGTATCGCGGGCGTTGATGATCACGTCGCGCAGGTCGAAGGCCCCCGCCGCGCCCGTCCACAGCCGCATTGACAACCCAGCGGCCATCAGTGCGGTGCCGAGCGTGACCGCCGCCGCCGTGCCCGGACGGTAGGGGGCCGCGAGCCCCATTGAGTGCCTCATACTGTCATTCCCAGGGACGCCTCGTAGCCGGCCTCCAGCACCGAGGCATGGACGCTGGTGCTGTTCTGGCCCAGCGCCCGCAGTTCGGCCACTGAGCCGCGGAACCGCATCCGGCCCTCGTGCAACACCACCACCTGTTCGGCGGTGGCGGCCAGATCCTCCACCAGGTGGGTGGAGATCAGGACGACGGAATGTTCGCCCGGGTCGGTGATCAGCCGGCGCAACTCGCCGCGCTGCACCGGGTCGAGGCCCACGGTGGGCTCGTCCAGAACTGCAACCGCCGGACGGTGGACGAGGGCGCAGGCCAGCCCGAGCCGCTGCCGCATACCGCCCGACAGCGACCGGGCCCGCGATCCCGCCCGGTCGGCCAGGTCCACCGAGGCCAGGACGGCGTCGACGGCGGCGTCCAGGGCGGCCCCGGCCAGCCCGTGCGCCCAGGCCGCGTAACTCACATTGCGGTGGACGGTGGACCACTCCATCAGCTCGAAGCGCTGCGGCAGGTAGCCGATCAGCCGCCGGATCTCGTTGACCGGCCCCTCGCCCAGCCGGCGCTCTCCGAACCGGACTTCGCCGGACTGCAGCCCCGTGGCGGTCGCCAGCAGCTTCATCAGCGTGGACTTGCCCGCGCCGTTCGGGCCCAGCAGGCCGGTCACGCCCACCGGCGCTCTCGAGTACGGGCCTGACCTTCCCCACGGCCAGGCGAGTGTCACCTTCCGCAACTGGAAGCAGGCGGAACAGACCCTCGGCCGCGCCGAGGCGATCGTGGCCGGCGTCGACGGCAACCTGCTCACCGCGCGCACCGCCTGGGTCGAGGGCTCGCTGGTCGCGGGCGACCCGGGCCAGCCGCAGTCGCTGGTCGCGGTGAACCCCGGCTGCGACCCGGAACTGGTCTTCGCCGTCGAGACACCCATGGAGTGCACCGGGCTCCGCGGCGGCCACGGCGGGCCGCGTGAGGGCATGCTGGCGGCCTCCACCGACGACCTCGTCCGGCTCTTCGGGCTGAGCGATGGCCAGTCACAGGCGCTCCGCGCCGGCTTCCTGCTGGTCGACGCCAGTTCGGGGCCGCTGGGCACCTCCCGCTACCGGGCTTCGGCCACGGTGGTACAGGACGGCCAGGTCACCTTCGCCCGCTACGACGACCTGGCCACCCTGACCGCGATCGAGCAGGTGCCGGCGCTGGTGGCGCCTCCCGAGGTGATCGAGCGGGGTGCCTCGCGGCACCGCATCGGCGCGCTGCTCTCAACCGATGCCGCCCAGGCCCGCGGCTGGACGCTGGGCTCGTGGGAACTCCGCGTGCTCGCGGCGGACGGCCCGATCGGCGCGGACCTCGAGACCCGGCTGGCGCAGGTGCTGGAGCCCGCGGGCTTCCGGATCTACGTCGAACGCGGCTGGCAGCCGTCGGTGGAGCCGCTGGTATGGGGGATCACCGGCACCCTGGTGCTGCTGGCGGTCGTGGCCGCGGCCATGTCCACCGTGCTGGGCGTGGCGGAACTGCGTCCCTTTCTGGGCACCTTCGCCGCGGTGGGGGCCGATCCCGTGCTGAGCCGCCGGCTTGCCTCGGCCCAGGCCTGGCTGCTGGGTGTGGTCGGTTCGGTGCTGGGGGTGATGGTCGGCCTGGCGATCGGCGCGCCGTTGGCGATCGCCTCGACCAGCCACCTCGGGCAGATCACCCCCGTCCTGGCGCTGCCCTGGCAGTTGGTGGCGGCGCTGGTGATCGGCGTCCCGTTGGTCGCCGCCGGGGTCGCGGCCGTCTCGGTTCCCGCTCATCCGTCGTTGGCCAGGAGGCTCGCATGAGCACCCAGCGACGTTCTTCTCCTCCGCCGCGCTCCTCCGAACTACTTCGCGGGGGCCCCGCTGGCGGTTGGCTGGCCGGCTGGCGGCTCGCGCTGCGGATGGCCCGCCGGGAGGTGCGCCGCGACCTGGGACGCAGCGCCTTCGTCTGGCTGATGATCTGCCTGCCGGTGGCGGCGATCTGCACCAGCCAGGTGATCCTGGCCTCGCAGGACATCGCGCCCGCGGAGTTCCTCGACCTGCGGCTGGGGAACGGCTCGGCCCGCCTGACCTGGGCCGGCATCCGGTTCGAGCCGAGTACCGAACCGAACCTGCAGGCCGTCGTGCCGTACACCGGCGACGAGCTGTCCCTCGCCGAGCCGGCGCTGCCGATTCCCGGCTGGGGAGAGTCCCTCGCCGAGCAGCAGGCTGCCGTCGCGGCCTGGACGGGACAGCCGGCCTTCGTGCTCACCGTGGCCGGAGCCGCCGTTGAGAGCAGCGGCGAACTCGTCGAGCTGCTCGGGATCGACGCCGACGCAGCAGCCGCCACCGGGATGGCCCGGCTCACCGGGGGACGGTTCCCCGAGACCGCGGACGAGGTGCTGGTCACCCCGGCCTGGACCAGCCGCGGCCTGCCCGCCACCGGGACGGTCACCCTGCGCGGCGGCGATGCCGTCGCGGTCAGCTACCGGATCGTGGGCACTGCGCAGACCCGGCTCGACACCGTGATCGGACTCGTCGGGATGCCCGATCCACAGGCTCCCGACCGCAGCTTCCTGCTGACCGGCGACCTCCCGGTCAGCTGGGCGGACGCCGTCCGGTTCGCCGAACGCGGCTTCGCAACCACCAGCCGCGCGATCGCCGCCGACCCGCCCGCGGAGATGCCGGAGATGGGAGCCGACCCCAGAGCCTCCTACGGCGGGCTGATCGGCACCGGGGCGCTGCTGGAGGTCGCATTGGTGGTCGGCCCGGCCTTCGCGATCGGCGCGGCCCGGCAGCGTCGTGCCTTGGCGCTGGCCGCCTCGAACGGGGCGAGCGTCCGCCACCTGCGCCGACTGGCGCTGGGCCAGGCCGTACTGCTCGGTTCCACGGCGGCAGTGGTCGGCGTGGCCGCGGGCGTGGGGGTCGGCGTGGTCGCGTGGCAGTTCCTGTCGTCCGATCCCATCCAGGTGAACGGCCCGCTGGAGGTGCCGCCGTTCGTGGCGATCGTCCTCGTGCTGGGGACCCTCACCGCCCTGGTCGCGGCACTGGTACCCACCCGTGGGCTCGGTCGGCTCGATCTGGTGGCGACGCTGCGGGGGAGTGCCCGCTCGCGTCCGCCGGTGAAGCGTGCGCGGTGGTGGGGGCTGGTGCTGCTGACGCTCGGCCTGGCCGGCACGTGGGTGGGAGCTCCACTGGACGCGCTCGGCACCCAGCTCTCCTTCGCCGTCTGGTTCGGTGCGCTGGTCGTCACGGTGGCCGGCGTCCTGCTGACGCTGCCCTCGCTGCTGGACGGCGTGGGCCGGCTGGCCGGCTCGGCGGCGGCGGTGCCGCGGATGGCCTTGCGCGACCTCGGACGCCAGCGTGGCCGTGCCACCGCCACCGTCGCGGCCATCCTGGGCGGAACCCTGCTGCTGGGCGTGGTCTGGACGATGGTCGCCAGCATCGAGGCCGACATCGCCCGCAAGGACGTCCCGCAGATGCCGCTGGGTCAGGCCGAGCTGTGGTCCGGCGGGCGCAGCATGGACGGTCTGCGGCAGGCCGTCGCGGCGGTTGACCCGACCTTGCGCACGGCCGAGGTCGGTGAGAGCTGGGGCTGGTCGGCTGACCCCGGGAGCGAAGAGGTGGAACAGTTCGCCGCGCTTCGGCCCGGCTGCGAGGTCGACGACGTCCTGAACAACCCCGATGTGCCGGAGGAGTGCGTCTCGCTCGGCAATGACAGCCGTACGGTCTTCGTCGCCGGCCTGGACGACCTGGTCTGGCTCTTCGACCTGGACGAGCCGCAGCAGACGGCGTTGCGCGACGGGAAGGTGCTGGTCGACACCTCCTCGCCGAACCACCCGATGCGGAGGGGTGTCAACGAGCTGATCGACGGACGGCTGCGGCTCGGCCATGTCACCTTCGACGGCGAAGCGCACCACCCGCACACCCTTGAGATTCCCGCGCTGGCGGTGACCGACGAGCTGATCGACCGGGGCTCCTCCAGCGGACGTTTCGGTGCGGTGATGACCACCGACACCGCCGCCCGCTTCCAGATCGCCGGGCGCAACGAGGTGCTGCGGGTGGTCGACCCCGCCGGACCGATCGGTCCCGACCTCGCCGCCCGGCTGGCGGCGGTCGTGGGCGATTCCCAGTCGACGATCCGAGTCGAGCGTGGCTACGAGGGCTCGACCGACCCGTACGTGTGGATGATGACCGCCTTCCTCGCCCTGCTGGCGGTGATCGCCGCGGCCATGGCCACCATTCTGGCCACGGCCGAACAGCGTCCCTTCCTGGCCACCTTCGCCGCGGTGGGCGCCAGCCCGCGATTGAGCCGGCAGGTGGCCACCACGCAGGCGGCTGTTCTGGCTCTGCTGGGAACCCTGACCGGCGTGGGGATCGGCCTGCTGTCCGGCATCCCGATGGCGCTCTCCGCCACCAGTTCGTCGCGACCGTTCGGCCCGATCCTGGTCGTCCCCTGGCAGATCGCCCTCGGGCTCGTCATCGCGATCCCCGCGGTGGCCGCGCTGGTGGCCGCGATCTGCGTTCCGGCGAAGCCGGTGCTGGTCCGCCGCACCACCTGAGGCGTGACTAGGCTGGCCCCGACTCTCCGAAAGGGACGACGATGCCGGCTCGCCAGTTCTCGCTGCGGCTCCAGGAGCCGGCTGCGCTCCAGGAAGGGTTGCGACGGCTGCGCTCGTCCCTGGGGATTCCGGGCGGGTACCCGCAGGAGGCGCTGGCTGAGGCCGAGGCGGCGGCCGCGTCCCCGGTGCTGCCCGCTCGCGATCTCACCGACGTTCCGTTCGTCACCCTCGATCCGCCGGGATCGACCGATCTGGATCAGGCCTTCCACCTCTCCCGCCAGCGGGGCGGGTACCTGCTGCGGTACGCCATTGCGGACGTGGCGGCGTTTGTCCGTCCCGGTGGGGCGCTGGACGCCGAGACCCACGCTCGCGGGCAGACCTTCTACGCGCCCACCCACCGGGTGGGGCTGCATCCGCCGGTGCTGGCCGAAGGGGTGGCCAGCCTGCTGCCCGGGCAGGTTCGCCCCGCGCTGGTGTGGGAGATCGAGTTCGATTCCACGGGGGCAGCCACCTCCACGCACGTGGCCCGGGCGCAGGTGCGGAGCCGGAGGCAGTGGGCCTACCCCGAGGCGCAGCAGGCGCTCGACGCCGGGTCGGGGGACGAGCAACTGGTCCTGTTGCGCGACGTCGGGCTCCTGCGGCTGCAGCAGGAGGCGGCGCGCGGCGGGGTCAGCCTGCCGGTGCCGGAGCAGGAGGTCGTCGCCACCGGCCACAGTTACTCCTCGCTTCGCTCGTCAGGACCTTCCTTGCCCTCGAACGAGCCCGAGCAAGCTCGGCTCGTCGCTCGGGCGTCGTCGGTCTGGGAGCTGGAGTTTCGCGCCCTGCTGCCGATCGAGACCTGGAACGCCCAGCTGTCGCTGGCCACCGGGATGGCGGCCGCCCGGATCATGCTGGACGGCGGAGTCGGCCTCCTGCGGACCCTGCCGCCGGCGCGCGACTCCGGCCTGGCGAAGCTGCGGCGCACCGCTGCGGCGCTGGGCATCCGCTGGCCGCACAGCCTGGACTACCCGGGCTTCGTCCGCAGCCTCGATCCGTCCGAGCCGCGGCACGTGGCGATGCTGAATGCCTGCACCATGCTCTTCCGCGGCGCGGGCTACGCCGCCTTCGACCGTACGCCGCCGGAACAGGCCGAGCACGCCGCGATCGCCGCCCCGTACGCTCACTGCACCGCGCCGCTGCGCCGGCTGGTCGACCGCTACGCCGGTGAGATCTGCGTCGCGCTGTGCGCCGGGGTTCCGGTACCGGGCTGGGTGAGCGATGCGCTGCCGTCCCTACCCGGCGAGATGGACGAGAGCAACCGCCGCGCCCGCAAGTACGAGCGCGGCATCGTCGACCTGGTGGAGGCCATGGTGCTGGCGCCCAGGCTGGGGGAAACCTTCGCCGGAACAGTGCTGGAGGTGGACGCGGACCGCGGTGACGGAGTTCTGCAGCTGACCGAGCCGGCGGTGGAAGCGGTCGTCAAGGGCACCGGGCTCACCCTCGGCGAGCAGGTGCAGGCGACCCTGGTGGCAGCCGATCTGCTGACCGGCAAGGTGGGCTTCGCGACCCTGCCGTAGACTTGCCCGCGACGAGTGGGCCAGGTGATCGCGGCCGTCAGGCTGAGGAAAGTCCGGACTCCACAGAGCAGGGTGGTGGGTAACGCCCACCCGGGGTGACCCGCGGGAAAGTGCCACAGAGAACAGACCGCCCCGGCGCGAGCCGGGGTAAGGGTGAAACGGTGGTGTAAGAGACCACCAGCGTCCCAGGCGACTGGGACGGCTCGGTAAACCCCACCCGGAGCAAGACCAAGAAGGGCCGGATCCTCGGATCAGGCCCGCGGACGCCGTCTGAGTGCTGCTCGCACGAGGCGTCCGGGTAGGTCGCACGCCGCGAGGCGAAGGCGGCTGGCAACAGCCGTCGCAGATGGATGATCACCGGTTCCCCGGAACCACAGAATCCGGCTTATCGGCCCACTCGTCCCACCTCGCGGGTACCCTGTCGGGCATGCGCGCGCTCGGGCGGGTGATCGGTGTGGCAACGGTGGCCGCGCTGGTGTCGGGGTGCCAGATGGCATGGATCTTCGAGGAGCCGGTGCCCCCGGTGCCGGACGTCACGATCGGGCCGACCTCCCCGCCGCCGGAACCGACGCCGACCCCCACGTCCCAGGAGCCGGATCCGCACGCCTATCGCGGAAAGGTGGCCAAGGGCGCGAAGTGCCTCACCCTGAAGGACGAGCAGATCGCGCGGTTGCAGGAGGTCGGTGGGGTCGGCGGCGCGATCACCTACTCGCGAGGTTCGATGGTGGAATCCAACGACGGCTGGTCGGCGATCGCGGTTCTCACCGAGGTGCATCCGAACCCCGACGGCCACACCCGCGATTCCGTCCCCACCCACCACTTCTTCGTCACCAGCGCGACGACGCCGGTCGAATGGGCCTACGCGACGACCACCTACCGGCTCGCCGACGACGCCGACGATGCCGCCGTCCGCAAGGCCGCCGGCTGCGCGAGCAAGCTGCCCGCCCCCAAGCCGACCCTCGAGCCCACCGATCCGAAGACCTATACCGGCAAGCTCGCCAAGGGCGCCACGTGCAAGGCGGTCGGGGACGACCTGCTCGCCCACCTGGAACAGGTCGGCCAGGTCGGCGGTGCCATCACCTTCCCGCGCGGCGAGATGGTCCGCGCCAACGGCAAGTGGTGGACGGTGGCTGTCGCCACCCAGGTCAATCCGAACAGCGCCGGCATCACGGCGGAGGACGTCCCCGCGGTGGAGTACTTCGTGACCAACGCTCCGTCCTACAAGAAGTCGTCCAAGGCCAGAATCGTCCACTTCCCGCTCAACCCGGCCAAGAAGGACGCAGCCGCCGCCAAGGCCCTGAAGTGCCTGGGGGCCGACTGACCGCGGCTGGTCCGAGCCGGTCAGCCGGGTCGTCAGGGAACGGTCAGGATCTCCGCGCCGGTCGGCGTGACCACCAGGGACTGCTCGAACTGGGCGACCCGGGAACCGTCGTCGGTGACCACCGTCCAGTCGTCCGACCAGACGTGCGAGCGCTGGTCGCCCATGGCCAGCATCGGCTCGATCGTGAAGGTCATCCCCACCTCGATCACCGTGTCGGCCAGCGGTTCGTCGTAGTGCGGGATCACCAGCCCGGAATGGAAGGCGGTGTGCACCCCGTGCCCGGTGTAGTCGCGGACCACGCCGTAGCCGAAGCGCTTGGCGTAGGCCTCGATCACCCGTCCGATCACGTTCACCTGACGGCCCGGGCGCACCGCGCGGATGCCCCGGTTCATCGCCTCCCGGGTGCGTTCGGTGAGCAGCCGTGACTCCTCGTCCACGTCACCGCAGAAATAGGTGGCGCAGTTGTCGCCGTGCACGCCGTCGATGAACGCTGTGACGTCGATCTTCACCAGATCGCCGTCCGCCATTGGGCGGGTGTCGGGGATGCCGTGGCAGATCACCTCGTTCACCGAGGTGCAGCACGACTTCGGGAATCCGCGGTAGCCCAGCGTCGACGGGTAGGCGTGGTGGTCGAGCAGGAATTCGTGGACCGCGGCGTCGACGGCGTCGGTGGTGACGCCCGGCGCGATCGCGTCGGCGCCGGCCTGCATCGCCTGGGCGGCGATCCGTCCGGCCACCCGCATCTTCTCGATCGTCTCGGTGGTCTGCACGTGCGGGCCGTTGTAGTGCTCGGGCATCGGCTTGTCGACGTAGTGCGGACGCGGGATGCCGGCCGGCACCGGCCGGCGCGGCGTGATCGGAAAGGGCTTGATCGGGCTCACTTAGGCGATGATAGTGACACCGCGATCTGCAGGGCCGCACAAGCCTCAGGTCAATCACAGTTGGCCACGAGTACCGCTCAGTGGAATGGCAGGCGTGGATCCGGCGTCTGATCGGCCCAGGTCGCTCGTATCCAGTGGTGAGCCGGATCATCGGTCGACAGCCATTGCCTGTCGCTCGCCGGACCGGCCATGACGTTCAGTCCATAGAGGTCGTAGCCGGGGGCAGCCATGGTAGGTCCGTGGTAGCCATGGGGAACGAGGACAGTGTCCCCATGATGGATCTCTGTGAACAGATTCAGCGGACGGTCGGGCGTGCCGTATCCGCGTTGGAAGGCGAGCCCTTGCTGTTCCTGCTCCGCGCGGAACATGAAGAAGTAGGTCTCTTCCAGAGCTCGCTCCTCCGCTGTGTGCGCATCGTGCTTGTGCGGCGGGAAGGAAGACCAATTGCCGCCCGGGGTGATGGCTTCACAGACCAACAGGCGACCGGTCGACGCCCTGGTGTTGAGGGCGTAGTTGGTGATCTGACGCGAACAACTGCCTGCGCCGCGGACGGAGGACTCGGCAACCGCCGCTGGGTAGTAGGAGGGTGGTGGGCACTGCACCGTGCTTGCCTCGGCGGCGCAGATTGCCAGCAATACGGGCTGTTCGGCCTGGATGACGGTGCTCGTTCTCGGCGGAAGGTACTGAAAATCGGTGACACCGGAGAACACGTCGAGACGACCCTCCAGCCCTTGGTCGGCCGCCTCGCCAGCGTGGCTCCAGGAGACGGTCGCCCGCCCCCGTAGAGGCAGGAGGATTGCCTCGAAGTCGCCCAGATCGAATCCGTGCGTCGCGCCCGGCTCCAGTTGGACAACGCGTAGACCCACGTATGACCAGCCCGCGGACTCCGGAGTGATGTCCACCCATACGTGTTCGTCACGTTGCGGATGAATCACCATCGGTTGTGTGCTCACATCGGCAAGCTACACAGTTCCGGTGGGAAAGCGCCCGGCGAGGATCTCGATGTTGCGTTCCATGCAACTATCTGAGGTAAGGCGCTTGCCGCCGCCATGATTCATGGGCCGTGGGCGTGCAAATCCGGTTTGGGCGCAGCCTCCAACGCGGCTCGTGCCACAACTTCCTCCTTCGTGAACAAGGTGGGTGCGACTGGATTCGACGATCGCACATCGTGGATTAGCGCATTGTTGCGGCCAGTGCAACTACCGGCCGCAGGTGTCTTGATATTGCTCAGTACGTCCGCGAAAGTTGCATGCACGACATGCACGATCGTTCGAGGGCGAGCGGAAGCTTGGGACCCGTCAATAGCGAAAACAATCAGAAGAACTGTGTTCGGCCGCGAGGTCAACCAGTTGAATATCAAGCGCCCCACGCTTGAAGCAGCGAACCTGGAAGGACCGAAGGTGAATACGGTACGCCTTACCGCAGGACAGGCCTTAATTCGTTACCTCATGAACCAGTATGTGACCCGCGATGGAGTCACGGAAAGGTTCTTCCCTGGAATCTGGGGGATCTTTGGTCACGGCAATATCGGCGGAGTGGCACAGGCGATCCAGCAGTATGAGGACGACTTCCCCTACTACATGTGTCGTAATGAGCAGGGAATGGTTCATGCCGCCATTGGGTACAGCAAGATGAAGAATCGCATGCAGGCATTCGCCTGTCTCACTTCGATCGGGCCGGGGGCGACCAACATGGTTACCGGCGCCGCGACCGCCACTGTTGACCGGATTCCGGTGCTGCTCATCAGCGGCGACAGCTTCGCGGAACGAGTGCAGGGGCCAGTGCTGCAGCAAGTGGAATCGGAGAAATCACTTGAGACCACGGCCAACGACACCTTTCGACCAGTCGTGCGTTATTGGGATCGGGTCGTCCGCCCTGAGCAGCTGATCACGGCTCTCCCGGAGGTCATGCGTACCCTCACTTCGCCGGCCGATACCGGTGCGGCCTTCTTAGCGATGCATCAGGACGTCGGGACATTCGCCTATGACTACCCCGAGCAGTTCTTCGAGCCGCGGGTCTGGCGGATCGAGCGCAATCGAGCCGATAGCGATGCCATCAGGACGGCCGCCGATCTGATCCGGCAGGCGAAGCGGCCACTGATCGTCTGTGGCGGTGGGGTGCGTTACTCCGGCGCCGAGGCTGAGCTCACCGCGTTCGCCGAGACCCACGGCATCCCGGTCGCGGAGACGCACGCGGGCAAGGGCTCGATCAACGATGACCATTCGCTGAGCCTGGGGGGCGCCGGAGTCGCAGGCTCGCGCGGGGCCAATGTCTGCGCCGAGAAGGCGGATCTGGTGATTGGGATCGGCTCTCGCTTCACAGACTTCGCGACAGCCTCCAAGACCGCGTTCCAGAATCCCGACGTCAAGTTCGTCCATATCAACGTGTTCGAGATGGACGCCTACAAGCACGGCGCTATCGCGCTCACAGGTGATGCAAAGGTGACGATCCCTGAACTGAGTGCCGAAGTCGGCAGCTATCGCACATCCGATGGATACCGTGATGAGATCTCCGAGCATCGCTCCTGGTGGCGAAAAGAGGTGGATCGTCTCTTTGACACCAACATCGGCACTCTGCCGACCCAGGCACAGCTTATTGGGGCGGTCGTCCGTACTGCGGATCCACGCGATGTCGTCGTGACGTCGGCCGGATCACTTCCCGGAGACCTTCTGAAACTGTGGCGCTCCACGGATTCGCTGTCCTATCAGGTGGAGTACGGCTACTCCGTCATGGGCTATGAGATCGCCGGCGGCATCGGTGCGAAGATGGCCGATCCGTCCCGCGAAGTCTATGTGATGAGCGGTGATGCCTCCTTCTTGATGATGAACAGCGAGCTGGCTACAGCGGTGGCTGAGGGCGTCAAGATCATTCTGATCCTGATAGATAATCACGGTTACTCCAGCGTCGGAAATGTGTCGGAGCAAGTGGGCTGTGAAGGATATGGCTGTCATTACGTCAAGCGTGGTGGGGACGGCAAGTACAGCGGACAGACCATGCACCATGATTTGGCGAAGATCTGCGAAGGGCTGGGAGCCCGGACATTCAGCGTGGGCACGCTGAACGAGTTCGCCAGCGCACTGGACGCAGCGCGTCGGGAGTCCACCAGCTGCGCCATCGTGGTCGAAACTGACTGGGATGTCCGGGTTGGAGGATACGCAACTTGCTGGTGGGACATGGCGACCGCTGAGGTCTCGGAGTCTCCCGCTGTCCAGGAGGCGCGCGTGACGTATGAGCGCGAGAAGAAGGCCCAACGCTGGCTCGGGGTAGAGCCGACGATCACGCTCCCGTGATCTCGGTGCATCCGCACGCGGACGCGCGACCTCGTCATCCGACTACTCGATCAGGAAGAATCATGACCACGCTCAACCATTGGATCGGTGGACAGCACGCTGCGCCGTCAGGCTCGTCCACCACGCCGATACACGACCCGGCTACGGGAGAGATCCTGAAGTATGCGCCGGCCGCAACGGCCGAGGAAGTGGAAACGGCCATCGATTGGGCGCAGACCGGTGCTTCCACCTGGGCCACCGCGCCAGCAAGCACCCGCTCCAGTGTGCTCTTCTCTTTCCGCGAGAAGCTGATTGGTGCTCGCTCACGGTTGGCGGAAGCCATCACCGGCGAGCAGGGCAAGGTGCTCGCCGACGCCATGGGCGAGGTGGATCGCGGTCTCGAGGTCGTTGAACTCGCTTGTGGCGCCGCTCGCCAGGTCAGCGAGGTCTCGATGCAGGCCGCACGCGGGCTCGATGTGTTCACTCATCGCCAACCGATCGGTGTGGTTCTGGGGATCACACCCTTCAACTTCCCGGTGATGATTCCGCTATGGATGAGTGCGATGGCCATCGCCACGGGGAACAGTTTTATCCTCAAGCCGGCCAAACGCGATCCGTCGGCCAGCCTGATCCTGGCGGAACTGTGGGCCGAGGCGGGGTTGCCGGCCGGGGTGTTCCAGGTCCTTCACGGCGGAAGCAGCCTCGCCCAGGCGCTCATCACCCATCCCGCGGTGAGCGCAGTGTCGTTCGTCGGATCCACAGGTGTTGCGCAGGCGGTCCATGCCTCCGCAAGTGCCAGCGGCAAACGCGTCCAGGCTTTCGGCAGTGCGAAGAACTACGGTGTCGTTCTGCCGGATGCGGACCTGGGTTTCGCTGCCAAGTCGATCGCAGCGGCCGCGTTCGGAGCGGCCGGCCAGCGGTGCATGGCGCTGCCGGTTGCGCTTCTGCACGAGGACATCGCCGATGAGGTCATTGCCGAACTGGTCAACCAGGCCACGAAGATCAAGGTCGGGCCGGGCCGGGCTGAAGGCGTGGATCTTGGTCCTCTGATCAGCCGTGCGAGCCTGGAGCGGGTTCGCCACCTCATCGGTACTGCGGTCTCGGAAGGAGCCGAGACTCTGGTCGATGGCCGCACGCTTGTCATTGACGGCCATGAGGATGGCTATTTCGTAGGACCCACCATCCTGGATCGAGTCCATCCCGCCATGGAGATCCACCGGGAAGAGGTGTTTGCCCCGGTACTGGAGATCATCAGATTCTCGGATCTGGATGAAGCCATCAGCATCGTGAACGCGAATCCTTACGGAAACGGGACTGCGATCTTCACGAGTTCCGGGTTCGCGGCCCGTCGGTACCAGATGGAGATCGAGGTGGGCATGGTAGGCATCAATGTCCCCATCCCGGTGCCTATCGCAGCCCATTCTTTCGGTGGGTGGAAGGGGTCCGTGATAGGGGACGTGAACATGTACGGCGCGGATGGTCTGCGGTTCTACACCCGCCTCAAGACCGTCACTCAGCGCTGGCCGGACTCCGCGCAGCGGGCTGGGGACGCTTCCTACCACTTTGCTGCTCGCTCCAAGAGCTGAACCGAATCGAACGAGAGGAGTGAGATGAACGCCACTGAGACCCCGCTGGGGGTCATGACTGCGCGATTCCCACAGACCGCGCTGTGGAATGACTCTGCCGACCCGGAGCAGCTTTCCCAGGCAGTCTCCTGGGGCGCAGTCGGCGCGACCTGTAACCCGGTGATCGCGCTGACGGCGATGAAGGCGGACCCAACGTACTGGCGGTGCCGAATCAGCGAGATTGCGCTCCAGCATCCGGCCTGGTCGGAGTCGGAGATCGGCTGGCAGGCAGTTGCCGAACTTTCTGCGACATCGGCGGAACTCCTGCGCCCCGCGTTCCAGGCGAGCAACGGTCGGAACGGTCGTCTGTCGATTCAGGTTGACCCCCGGCACTACCGGGATGCCGAAGCGATGACACGGCAAGCGGTTGAGTTCAGCCAGCTCGCGCCCAACATCATCGTGAAGATACCCGCTATCGAAACGGGCCTGGCAGCGATCGAAGAGGCAACCAGACTAGGCGTCAGTGTCAACGCGACGGTCTCGTTCACTGTCTCGCAGGCCGTCGCGGTCGCGGAGGCGATCGAGCGGGGACTGGTGCGACGGGAGACAGCAGGGGACCCGGTCGACCAGATGGGACCCGTCTGCACGATCATGGGAGGCCGTTTGGAGGATTGGATAAAGCTCCGCGCCCTGGAAGCCCGAAAACTGTTGCCCCCGGGTTACCTGGAGTGGTCTGGCACTGCTGTGGTGAAGCGTGCCTACGAGATCTACCAGGAGCGTAGTTGGCGTACCAGATTGCTGTCGGCGGCATTCAGGAACGAACTGCTCCTCACCGAAGTGGTCGGCGGAGACTTGGTGGTGTCGCCGCCGTTCGAATGGCTCCAACTTGTGAACGGCAACTACGTCGAGTTGCCGGCTCGTATGGACGTCCCGGTGGACCGGGCGATCATCGAGCGGCTGTATGACGTGCCGGACTTCGCCAAGGCCTTCGACCCTGATGGCCTGCAACCTGAGGAGTTTCTCGACTTCGGCCTGACTCGCCGGACCTTGCGACAGTTCCTTGGCGCGACGGCCGATATCGAGTCCTTCGTCCGGGATGTCATCCTTCCTGCGCCCTAGCAGTGAACGTCATCGCCGCTGGCGAAACAGCATGTGTCATCGCATCAACGGTGCACGAGGTTGCCCATCGAGGGCACTTTGTTGCGCACAGCGCGAGACAGGAAGAGCGGATCTACGAATGTTGTCTTGCACGCAACATTCGTGACGATAGTGGTTGCTGGCGACAAGGGACTCAGGCAAGGCTTGGGAAAGAGGCTGGGACTCGGACGACGCGCCAAGGAGGACGCATCATGGAGGAAGAGGGCGATCAGGCTCAGGTTGTTCACGACGTGCCTGTGAGCGTCGAGCGCAGTGCTTTGACCAGAGGGCTGAAGATCGTCGATCTGCTGATGGAGGTCGAGTTCGATCCGGTCCGGCAGCGCGCCGGCCTCTCGGTGCAGCAGGCTGCGCTGGAGTTGGGTGTCCACAAGTCCACTGCCTCTCGTTTGCTGCAGGAACTGGTCGAATGTGGCTACGCGGTGCCCAATCCGAATGCCAAGCGTGGGTTTCGGCTCGGTCCCGCACTTCGGTACCGGAGGGTGCTCTCTGCCGGGCAACAGGCATTTCGGGAAGCGGCTGCCCCCTTCCTGCAGAGGCTGGTCGGCCAGACCGAGGAGTGCGCACACGCCGCGGTGCCCATGGGTGAGTCCGCTCTGGTGGTCGATGCGTTCGAAACCTGGAAAGCCCTCCGTGTGGTGGCAACCAAAGGACGGTCCGTTCCGCTCCATTGCACGTCCGCGGGGAAGGCTCTCCTGGCTTTCGGGATGGCCGAGGTGCCACTGGATCTGCCCGCGCGAACGAACCGGACCCTGGTCAACCGCGAAGTGCTGATCGCCCACCTCAACGAGATCCGAGAACGAGGTTGGGCGCTTGATGACGAGGAGAATCACGGGGGAGTGAGGTGCATCTCTGCGCCGGTGTTCGCGGGAGCCGACAACCCGGTGGGTTGCATCGGTATCGACGGCCCGCGTCTGAGGCTGCGAGATGAGGTTTTGGAGGAACTGGCAGAACAGGTGGTGGCGGCTGCTGCCGGCCTGTCCGCCGAGCTTGCTGCCCATGAAGGCTGGCGAGAACGTCCGGGAGGCGGACATCGCGCGGCGGTGCGTCCGGATCGGCCGGGTACCTAGGCAGGCTCGCCGAGCCAGAAGCAAGTTTGCGCCACTGGCCCTTTCAAATCGGGTCGAGTGGTGAGTGATTGGTGCAAGACCGGTCATTCCATGCTGGGTGAAGCACAGAGATTTCTTGCACTTGAAAATAGATACATAGCTGAATCCGGATAACTGTTCATTTGTTGTAGGTCGAAAGGAAGAGATTATGTCCCTAACGCTCCGATCAGGCGTGTTCAAAACATGCGGCTTGCTTGCTGCGGTGCTTGTGGCGTCGGTCACGGCGGGCTGCGCCCCCGCCGCGCCACCGGCCTCGAGTGGCTCGCCCGGCGCAGAGTCCATCAAGATCGGCGTCGCATTGCCCGAAGGCAGCCAGATGTACTGGGCGTCGTACAAGAATGGTGCGGAAGCCAAGGCAAAGGAACTGGGCGTCGAGATCACCGTGACCGACGCGAAGAACGACGCCAACACCATGAACGAGCAGATCAGCACGATGATTGTTTCGGGGGTCGCCGGAATCAGCATCGCATCGGTCGATCCCGACGCCAACCTTCAATCGGCGCAGGCCGCCACGGAGGCCGGGATCCCGCTGATCACCGGCAACCGGCTGCTGAGCGGCACCTACGGTGGAGTCGGTGGCGCGAACCCGCAGGTGCACGTCGGGTTCAACGACGTGATCATGGGCGAGCAGCAGGGGCAACTCCTGATTCAGGCCTGTGAGGGCAAGGACCCGTGTCTGGTCGTGCTGCAGGAGGCAACTCTTGGCTCCTCTCCGCAGATTCAGCGGACCGAAGGGTTGACCAAGGCCATCGAAGGCCAGTCCAACATCCAGATCATCGACAAGCAGACGAACAACTTCGATCCGGCGAAGGCTGTGGAAGTCACCCAGACCATCCTCCAGGCTCACGACAAGATTGATGTCATGGTGACTCAGGACGACTACACCGCTGTCGCCGCTCAGAACGTCCTGAGTGAGCAGAAGCGGGATGGCATCCTGGTGATCGGCCTGGGCGGGTCGGTGAACGGTATCGAGGCGGTTCAGAAAGGCCTGCTGTACGGGACCGTGTTCCACAGTGCGTCCGAGGATGCAGCCAAGGCCGTCGAGACTCTCGTCCAGATCATTCGCGGGCAGGGCGATCAGGTCACCGTTGCCACCGGTGGAGAGCGTCCGACTGTCGTCGTTGAGACCTCGATCGTGACCAAGGAGAACGCGAGCCAGTTCGAGGGAACCTGGTGATCGAATGAGTTCCCCAGCCTCCCCCGCGGCCCCTGTCTTGGAGGTCCGTGGGTTGCACAAGAGATTTGGCGGCGTCCGTGCGCTTCGGGGCGTCGGGCTGTCTCTGGCCGCGGGGGAGGTTGTGGGGCTGCTCGGCGAGAACGGCGCGGGAAAGTCCACTCTCATCAACGTGCTCAGCGGTGTCTATCGTCCCGACTCCGGTGAGCTCTGCATTGACGGCGAGCCACATGACTTCATCCATGAGCCAGCCGAAGCATCCAAGCTCGGCATCGCGACCGTTCACCAGGAAAGCGGGCTGCTGGAGAACCTCACGGTTGCCGAGAACCTCGTGTTGGGTGTCGAACCGGGAACTCCGGGCCTACCGTTCTGGCTTCGCAAGAGCGATACCCGGCGAGTCGCGCAGCAGATCATGGAGAACGTCGGCATAGATCTGCCACTCGCCGCTCTCGCGGGCACGCTGAGTGTCGCCGAGCGGCAGCGGGTCGAGATCGTCCGGGCAGTCCACGACGCGGCGAAACTGATCATCTTCGATGAGCCAACCGCTGCGTTGGCGGCTCGTGAAGTTGAGGAACTCTTCACCGCGATCGGCCAGGTCAAGGCCAAGGGTGTACCGGTGCTCTACGTTTCGCATCGTCTTGACGAGATCCCCATCATCTGTGATCGCTCGGTCATCCTCCGCGACGGTGCGGTCGTCGGAGAATTGGACAAGGAGCATTCCGTTCCGGACGAGATCATCCCTCTGTTGGTCGGTCGCCGACTGGAGGAGCAGTTCCCAGAATTGGCTCCGCCACGCGACGACGAGGCGCTGCTGGTGGAGTCACTGAGCAGTACGGGCCTGGCACCGGTCAGTTTCAGTGTGCGCAAAGGCGAGGTACTGGGGCTCACCGGAGCTATCGGTGCCGGACAGCGGAAACTCGCGCGTGCTCTCGCCGGCATAGAGCCGGCAGCGGGGAGGGTTGCCATGGGCGGCAGGCACATCCCTACCGGGCGACCGGACCTCGCGCTGGCCGCGGGGGTTGCCTACGTTTCGGGTGACCGGAAGACCGACGGAGTTTTTCCAGAATTGTCGGTTTGGCGAAACATCACCGCGCAGGTCGCCGCGTCCATGGCCAGGATCGGGTTCATTTCGAAACGGGCCGAGAAGCGCGCGGGCTCGCTACTCATGACCGAGTTCGCCGTGAAGGCGGCAAGCCCCGACGCGCTCATCACGTCGCTCAGCGGAGGGAATCAGCAGAAGGCGCTGATGGCGAGGTCTGCCGGAATGAATCCCAACGTCCTCATTCTTGACGATCCGACCGCCGGGGTGGACGTGGGCTCGCGGCGTCAGATCTACGACCGGATCGCCGAGCTGGCGAAGGCTGGCATGTCCGTGATCCTGTCCACCACGGACAATGCCGAACTTCGTGCCATGAGCCACCGGGTACTCGTCTTCGCCGATGGTCGAGTCCTTGCCGAACTGGCCGCTGAAGATGCCACTGAGGAGACCGTGCTGAGGATTCGGGAGGACCGGCGCGGAATTGACGTTCAAAGGAGTTCTGAATAATGACTGTGAGTGTGGATCCGTCGCTTGCCGAGGGGAAAGCGAAGAGTGGCGGCGCGAGTTCGGCGTTCTTGAGGCTGATGCAGAAGAACGGCCTCATGCTGTTCTTCGCCGTCCTGCTGCTCATCTTCGCAGCCGTCCGCCCGGAATTCCTGTCGTTGCCGAATCTTCGTAACATCGCTATCAGCGCCGCTGTCCTCGGCATCCTTGCAGTGGGTCAGACGATAGTCATCATCACTGGTGGATTCGATCTTTCGGTCGCGCGGAACGCCGTCGCCGTATCGATGGTCCTGGCACTTCTGGTAGGTCTCGGTCCGGTGGTGGCGTTGCTTGGCGCGGTCGCAACGGGGATGCTGATCGGACTCACCAATGGTGTGTTGATATCGCAGACGAAGGTGAACCCGTTTGTCGTTACGCTCGGTATGTACACGATCCTTGGTTCCGTCGTTCTTCTTTTGAACAATGGCAACGCCATCAGCCAGTTGCCCGACTGGATTCTGAACATGGCCAAGGCAGAGTTCCTCGGCATATCTTCGGTGGTCTGGTGGTTCGTCATTGTCGCGATAGCCGGCCACCTGCTGTTGGCCCACACCAAGTTCGGCCGCCATCTCTACGCGGTGGGAGGGAACCCCAGTGCTGCGAGGGTGTCCGGCGTGAGGGTCAAGCGGGTCACTGCGCTGGCGTACCTGGTGTGCGGCCTCGCCGCGGCCATCGGGGGCATCATCCTGACTGCCAGACTTCAGATCGCGTCTCCGGTAGCGCTGCCCGGCGCCGAGCTGGATGCCATTGCTGCAGTGATCATTGGTGGGACGCGACTGAGCGGTGGGTTCGGATCGATCCCACGGACAATTCTCGGGGTGCTGATCCTCACCTCGCTTTCCAGTGGACTCGTCCTGATGGGTGTGTCGTCCTATTGGCAGGGTGCTTTCAAGGGAGCGATCATCATCCTCGCCGTCATCTTCGACGTGGCATTTGCTTCGCGGCGTCGCTAGGAACTCCGGCTTGGTCCGACCGCTCTGGTGCCGCACGACCGGGGATCCGGACGGCGTGGAGTGATGGGAAAGGGCTTGATTGAGCTTGCTCTGGCGGTGATAGTGACACTGCAAGGAACTACACGCGGAGGTGCCCGATGTCCGACGGTTGGTACTACTGCCTCGACCACCACGCCGTGGAGCCCTACGAAGGCTGCCGGAGCGCCACCCGGCTCGGCCCGTACCCCACCGCGGAGGACGCCGCGCACGCGATCGAGAAGGCCGCCGAGCGCAACGAGGAGTGGGAGACCGACCCACGCTTCAACGACCCCGACGAGGACGAGGACGGCGAGTCGGGCTGGGGGCCGTTCCGCTCCTAGCCTCCCGGGTCAAGCCGGAGGATCCAGCCCCGTCCGCCCTGGGCCTGACCCGGATCGGGTCCGCCTCCAGCAGAAACCGGGCAAACCAGCCCGGTGCCCGCACTATCCCCTCGCCGGCCTTCTACTGCCCGGTTCGTGCGGAGGGAGAAGGGTGGTCGGTGACCCTTCGACAGGCTCAGGGATCGTTCCGGGCCGAGAGAACCGGGCAGCCGTAACCCGCCTGAAACATTCCGGGCGGCAGACTTGGTCCATGGATAAGCAGACCGAGTTCGTGCTTCGCACCATGGAGGAGCGGGACGTCCGGTTCGTCCGGCTCTGGTTCACCGATGTCCTGGGGTTCCTGAAGTCGGTCGCGATCGCTCCCGCAGAGCTCGAAGGCGCGTTCACCGAGGGGATCGGCTTCGACGGCTCCGCCATTCAGGGCTTCGCACGGGTCTTCGAGTCGGACATGGTTGCGCATCCCGATCCGTCCACCTTCCAGCTGCTGCCGTGGCGGGGCGCCACCCAGGGCACCGCTCGGATGTTCTGCGACATCCGGCTGCCCGACGGCTCGCCGTCCTTCGCCGACCCTCGCTACGTGCTCAAGCGGGCGCTGCGCAAGGCCTCGGACATGGGCTTCACCTACTACACGCACCCCGAGATCGAGTTCTACCTGTTCAAGCAGCCGCTGGTGCCCGGTCAGGCACCGATTCCGGCCGACACCAGCGGGTACTTCGATCACACCACCACTTCGCCGGCCGCCGATTTCCGGCGCGAGGCGATCACCGTGCTGGAGCAGATGGGCATCTCGGTGGAGTTCAGCCACCACGAGGGCGGCCCGGGCCAGCAGGAGATCGACCTGCGCTACGCCGACGCGCTCACCATGGCCGACAACATCATGACCTTCCGGGTCGTGATCAAGGAGACCGCGGTACTGCAGAACATGTTCGCCTCGTTCATGCCCAAGCCGCTGGAGAACCATCCCGGTTCGGGCATGCACACCCACGTCTCGCTGTTCGAGGGCGACACCAACGCCTTCTACGACGCCAGCGCCGAGTACAACCTGTCGAAGATCGGACGCCAGTTCATCGCCGGCCTGCTGCGGCACGCTGGCGAGATCACCGCGGTGACCAACCCGTGGGTGAATTCCTACAAGCGACTGATCGCGGGCGCGGAGGCACCCAGCTACATCTGCTGGGGTCAGAACAATCGCTCGGCGCTGGTCCGGGTGCCGATGTACAAGCCCAACAAGGGCGCCTCGGCCCGGATCGAGCTGCGCTCGATCGATTCCGCTGCCAACCCCTACCTGGCCTACGCCATGGTGCTGGCGGCCGGCCTGGCCGGGATCGAGGGCGAGTACGAACTGCCCGAGGGCGCCGAGGACGATGTCTGGGCGCTCACCGATAAGCAGCGTCACGCGCTGGGCATCTCGCGGCTGCCGGGCAGCCTGGGCAACGCCATCGACCTGATGGAGAACTCCGAACTGGTCGCCGAGACCCTCGGCGAGCACGTCTTCGACTTCTTCCTGCGTAACAAGAAGGCCGAATACCAGTCCTACCGCGGCCACGTCTCGGAATGGGAGCTCCGCAACACCCTTCCGATCCTGTGACGGGGGCGCCCTCGGCGCGCGAGCGGTGAGGGCTCAGAGCCGGATGCGCAGCCCGGCGTCGTCGGTCTCCAGCGGTGCCGTCAGTTCGGTGTGGTCGACGCCGCCCTGCCAGCAGGTGACCGTATACGGCAGCAGCAGCGGGTCCGGCACGCGGGCGATCGCATCGTAGAGGTCACCAACCTCCGAAAGCACCTGCTCGGCGACGGCCGGTTCCACGTCGGCGAATCCGTCCAGCTGACGTACCATCGTCAGCAGATCCGCCCGGAAGGCAGGCACCCAGCGCCGGAACTCCCGGCGAGTCAGCATCGGGAAGTAGGGATTGTCGTGCAGCGCGGTCGCGGTTGCGGCCAGCTTGCCGTCGGCCATCGCCGTGGGATCGACCCGGCGGACGACT
The DNA here is from genome assembly GCA_020161795.1 of Actinomycetota bacterium. Lineage (GTDB taxonomy): Bacteria > Actinomycetota > Actinomycetes > Propionibacteriales > Propionibacteriaceae > Propionicimonas. The sequence goes on from JAIUOR010000060.1 coordinate 187,136, forward strand.
CCCGCCAGCCGTCGTACCCAGGGCACCGAGTCGTCGCGGGCCGTGTGCACCACGGTCAACCGGCCTTCCGGCCGCAACACCCGGGCGAACTCGGCCAGCGCCAGCCGAGGCGGCAGCCGGTGCAGGGTGTCGACGACCACCACGTGGTCGAATCGGCAGGGTGCGAACGGGATCGCGTCTGGTGCCGCGACGATCGCCACCAATCCGGGCTGCTGCTCGACCGCTGCGACCAGTTGCTCGGCCGTCCTGTCGACGACGGCGAATCGGGACGCCCGGGGGCTCAGCCGGCGCGCGAGGCTGAGCGACGCCGAGCCCACCGACAGCACCGCGGTGGCCTCCGCGGCCGTCAGCCATTCCACCGCGGAGGGCGGAAAGGCGGTGGCGAAGGCGGCCATGGGGGCATGCTACGCGGACCAGGAGTGGCCGTGAGGCAGGCGCCGCCCTGTGGAGGACGCGAGTTTTCCACAGGGCGGCCAACTCGGCGGCGTGGGGCCGGCCGGGCCGACAAGGCTTCTGGTCGTGGAACACCCCGATGTGCTGGTCGTCGCCGCGCCCGGCGAGACCCAGGATGCCGTGCTGGCCGCGGCAGCCGCGCAGGAGCTGACGGCCCGGACGGTGGGAAGCGTCGGCGAACTGACCGAGCACTGGCGGGAGGCGGGAGCGGTCTTCATCGCCGACGAGTTCGCCGCGGAGGTCGCCGGCCGGGCACTGCCGCGCCGCGACGGCGTCTATCTGGCCGGATCGGACGAAGCCCTGCTGGCCGCCTGGTCGGCGCCGCTCGGCGCACGAGTGATCGGCCTTCCGGCAGGCCGGGCCTGGCTCGGCGTGGTGCTGGGCGGGGGCGGTCCGGGAGCGGTACGCACCCCGGTGATCGCGGTCATCGGCGGCTCCGGCGGCGCCGGCGCGTCCACCCTGGCGACCACCCTGGCCTGCCTGTCGGCCCGGCGGGATCGGGCAGCCGCGCTGGTGGACGTCGATCCGATCGGCGGGGGCATCGACCTGCTGCTCGGTGCCGAGCAGGCCGAGGGCTGGCGATGGCCGAGGTTGAGCGGTGCCGATGGCTATGTCGGCGACCTGCGTGCCTATCTGCCGGTGGTGGACGGGGTCTCGCTGGTCTCGATGTCCCGCGGGCCGGCGATCGATCTGGCCCGGGATCCGCTCGCGGCGATCCTCGGATCGCTACGCAGGGCCCACCGGCTGGTGGTGCTCGACGTGGGCCGTACCTTCGCCGCGGCCGCCGGCGAGGCGTTGCGGCTGGCCACCCGGGTGCTGGTGGTCGCCCGCGGCAGCGTCCGCTCGGTGGCGGCCACCCGGGAGCTGATCCGTGCCCGGCAACTCGACACCGCAGAGGTGGTGCTGCGCAGCGGCGCGGTCGGCGCGGCCGAGGTGGCCGACGCCCTGGAGTCGCCGGTGGTCGCCGAACTGCCGCAGGATCGCCGGCTTGCGGTGGCCGCCGAGCGAGGGCTGTCGCCATTGCGGGCCGGACGCCGGTACCGGGCGGCGTGCAGCCGGTTGCTCGCCCATCTGGAGGAAGCCGGCGATGGTTGAGACCGTCCCCACCCCGACGCCGGCCCGGAGCGGGGTGGCGAGCCCCGGCCGGGGGGAGTTGCCGGTGGCGGCGGTGCGGGCCTATCTGGGGCGACGCGGGCTGCCGGCCGGGCCGGTGGAGGTGGGCCTGGCGCTGCGCGAGCTGGGCCATCTGGTCAGCGATCACGCCGTGCGTTCCACTGTCGCGGCGCTCCGGAGGGAGAGCGTCGGAGCCGGTCCGCTGGACGATCTGCTGGCGCTGCCCGACGTGACCGATGTCCTGGTCAACGGTGCCGCTCAGGTCTTCATCGACCGTGGTCACGGCCTGGAGCAGGTGGCGTCCCCCTTCGCCGACGAGGCAGAGGTGCGGCGGCTCGCCGTCCGGCTGGCGGCCTCGGCGGGACGCCGGCTCGACGAGGGATCGCCCTTCGTCGACACCCGGTTGGCATCCGGGGTGCGGGTGCACGCCATCCTCGCAGCGGTAGCCGATCAGGGAACCTGTCTCTCGCTGCGGGTGCCTCGGGCCGGATCGCTGAGCCTGGGCGACTGGGTGGCCGGCGGTGCGCTCGCCCCGGCTGCCGCCGAGGTGTTGCGGCGGGTGGTGGGGCATCGCTTGGCCTTCCTGGTGAGCGGCGGAACCGGATCGGGCAAGACCACCCTGCTGGCCAGCCTGCTCTCGCTGGTGCCGCCCGCGCAGCGGATCGTGATCGCCGAGGATTCCCGCGAACTCCGTCCCACCCACCCGCACTGCCTGCGGCTGGAAGGGCGTCCGGCCAACAGCGAGGGAGCCGGCGCCGTGACGCTGACCGATCTGGTGCGCCAGGCGCTGCGGATGCGGCCCGACCGGCTGGTCGTCGGGGAGGTGCGTGGCGCCGAACTGGTCGATCTGCTCACCGCGCTCAACACCGGGCACGAGGGTGGGTGCGGCACCATTCACGCCAACTCGGCTGGCGACGTCCCCGCGCGCCTGGAGGCCTTGGCAGCCCTGGGCGGGCTGGGCAGGGCGGCGCTGCACGCCCAGGTGGCCGCCGCGCTCGATCTGGTGGTGCACATCCGGCGACTCGGCGACGGCCGACGGTGGGTGGAGGAACTGCGGGTGATCGTGGCCGATCCCGGGTCGGGATTGTGCCGGGCTGTGCCCGCGCTGCGCTTCGAGGAGGACGGCTCGGTGCGACGGCAGGAGGCGCACGAGCTGCTGGTACGGCGGTTGGGCGGGTGACCGGGTGGGCTGCGCTCGCCACGGCGCTCGCGGTCTGGCTGTGGTTGTCGCCGCCGGCGGACCTGAGGCGGCTGGCAGGGCGCTCCCCGCGAGCCGGGCCGACATCGCGCGGCTGGGCCGGATGGCTGACGGCGGGTGCGGTCGGCGTCATCGCGGCAGGTACCGGTGGCTGGGCGATCGGGGTGGCTGCGGGTTGTCTCACCGCGACGGCGACCTGGATGACGCGCCGCCGGCGTCGCCGGCGGACAGCCTCCGGCCAGAGCGCCGAGGTGGTTCGGGCCTGCGAGTTGCTGGGCGGCATGCTCGGGCTGGGCCAGGTGCCGACGACTGCGCTACGGGCGGCGGCGCAGCAGGCGCCGGTCCTGGCCGAGGCTGCTGCCGTCCAGGCACTCGGTGGTGAGGTTCCGGTGGTGCTGCGGCGCGCGGCCGCAGGCCCCGGTAGCGGCGGTCTGGCCGAGATCGCCGCGGCCTGGGAGGTGGCCGAACGGACGGGGGCGTCGCTCACTGCGACCGTGACGGCGGTGAGCGACCGGCTCACGGCCGATCAGACGCTGCGCGCGACCGTCGAGGCCGAACTGTCCGCGCCCCGGGCCACCGGGCGCCTGCTGGCTGTGTTGCCGGTGGCAGGCATCGCGCTGGGCTACCTGATGGGTGGCGATCCCGTCGCCTTTCTCACCGGCTCGGCCTTCGGCCAGGCATGCCTGGCGGCCGGCGCCGCGCTGGGCTGCGCCGGGTTGATCTGGACCGAACTGCTCGCCGATCGATACGGAGCCTGAGATGGCCTGGTTCGCCGCGATCTGCGTCGCTTTGGCCGCGGCGTTGTGCGTCGCGTCGCCGATCGAACGACGATTGCGGCCCCCGCTGCGCCGTCGCCTGCCCGGCTGGCTGGAGCCCGTGCCCGACGCGCTGGGCGTCCGTCCGCGCGGCTTCGCCGCCGCTGTGCTGGCGGCGGCCGTCGCGTTGTGGACGGGCCAACTGGGCTGGGGCGCGTTGGTTGCCGCGCTGGGTGCCGGCGCGGCAACCTTCCTCCTCCTGGGACGGGCGACGCCGGCCAGCCGGGCTCGGCGCAGCGCGGAACTGACCGCGGCCCTGCCCCAGGTGTGCGATCTGCTGGGGGCGGCGGTGTCGGCCGGCCTGCCGCTGCGGACAGCTGTGCAGGTGGTTGCCGAGACGATCGGTGGTGTCGCGGCGGAGCCGCTGGCCGGTATCGCGGCGCGGGTGCGACTGGGAATCCCGGAGACCGACGCCTGGGCCGAGTTGAGTGCTGACGATCCGTGGCAGTCGGTCGCGCGGGAGATATCCCGGACGGTGGGAACCGGCCTCGGGCTGGCCCAGCTGCTCCGCGATCTCGCCCGCCAGGCCCGGCTGGTGGCAGCCTCCGAGGCCGTGATCCGCGCCCGGAGGGTGGGGGTGCGCAGCACGCTGCCGCTGATGGTGTGCTTCCTGCCGTCCTTCATCCTGCTGGGCGTCGTCCCGGTGGTTGGCGGCATCATCTCGATGGTGTTGCCATGACCGCGTGCGCGACCCGTTCGGCTGACTCGCCGGGCCTGGCTCTTCGTCCAGCGCGGCTGCCTCTTGGGTCATGGGCTTCCACAGGTTCGTGACCGCCGGGAGTGTCATCCACACCCGGATGAATCCCTTGGCAGATCGATACGCCGGAACTCAAGGCTGCTTGACGTCACCCATCGGGGGTGACCGGGCAGGAGGAAGCAGTGATGCAGCAGGGCAAGCGAGCAGACGAGCGGGGTATGACCACCGCCGAGTACGCGGTGGGAACGGTGGCCTCGGTGAGCATCGTCGGAGTGCTGATCTCGATCATCAACAACCCCGAGTTCAGGGAGTTCCTGTGGGGGCTGGTCAAGGCGCTCTTCGACATCGTGATCAAGATGATCACCGGCGGCTGACGAGAACCAGGGGGTGGCCGGACGAGGGGTTCGGCCACCCCGGGGAGGTGACGATGAAGAACATCCAGGACGAGCGCGGCATGGTCACCGCAGAACTGGGCCTGGCCACCCTGTTGCTGGCGGTCGTAGTGGTGGTGATCGCCTGGCTGGTGGCGGTGCTGGGCCTGCTCCTGCGGTGTCAGAGCACCGCCTGGGAGGTGGCCCGGCAGGAGGCTCGCGGAGACGCCGCGGCCGTGCGTCAGGCCAGGGCGGCGGCGCCGGCGGGCACCGGGATCGAGGTCCGGCGGGTGGCGGGTGAGGTGACGGTGGAGGTCGCGTTGGCAGCCCGGCCGTGGACGGACTGGCTGCCGGCCGTCCCGCTGACCGCGCGAGCGGTCGCGCTGATCGAACCGGGCTCACCGTGACCGAGGGGGAGGAACGCGGTTCGGGCACGCTGCTGATGTTCGCGGCGGTGGTGCTGATCGGTGCGCTCGCGGCGGCCGGAATAGCGGTGGCCGGCGTCTGGGTGGCCATCCAGCGGGTGCAGGCCGCCGCCGATCTGGTCGCGGTGTCGGCCGCGGCCGCGCAGGCCGGCGGTCAGGACGCCTGCGTCGCGGCGGGCCGGCTCGCCAGGGCGAACCAGGTCGAGCTACGCGATTGCTCGATCGCCGGTGACCTGATCGACTTCGCCGTGACGGTCACGATCGCCGCCCCGCCTGGCTCGCTGCCGGTCGACTTCACCACCCGCTCCCACGCCGGCTGGGTTGCCCAGTGATCCCGGCCGACTGCCGAGCGCAGCATCCAGCAGCACGATCGCCGCCGCCTTGTCGAGGGGGTGGTTGCCGTTGCCGCACTTGGGCGAGACGACGCATCGTGGGCAGCCGGCCTCGCACGGGCACTCGCGCAGGAGATCGCGCGTGGCCGCCAGCCACTGCGGCATCAGCTCGTACGCGCGGTCGGCGAAGCCGGAACCACCCTGGTGCCCGTCGTGAACGAAGACGGTCAGCAGCCCGGTGTCGGGATGGCAGACGGTGGAGAGCCCACCGACGTCCCAGCGGTCGCAGGGGGCGAAGACGGGGAGCAGCCCGATCGCGGCGTGCTCGGCGGCGTGGGCGGCTCCAGCCAGCGCCTCCCGACTGATGCCGCCGAGCTGGTCGGCGTCGAGGGTCCACCAGGTGGCACGGGTGGTGATGTGGCGTACCGGGAGTTCCAGCGGGTTGCTGTCCCAGACCGTGCCGGTCACCTCGTCGCGTCGCAGGTAGCCGGTGATCTGCGAGGCGAGTTCCACATCTCCGAGCGCCGCCTGGGCGCCCGGCAGAGAGCGGGTCTTGTCAGTGGTGAGAACTCGCAGGTCGAAGCTGCCGGTCGCCTGGGTGTACCAGGTGCCGGTGTTCGGACGGGCCAGCGCGGTGCGGGCCTCCGGGTCGTAATCGGTGATCTGCCACGACTCACCGCGGTGCAGGTAGACCGCGCCGGCGTGGACGGTGCGGTCGGCCGCGGTGGGATTCACCTGGCCGATCACCCGACCGGTGGCGGTCTCGACGATCTCGACCTGCTCTCCGGCGGTGGTGCGCAGGTCGATGCCGTCGACCGCGCGCTCCGGACGGGTCCAGAACCAGCCCGCCGCCCGCCGCCGCAGCAGCCCTCGGTCCGCGAGTTGGTCGGCGAGCGTCGTGGTGGTGGGCCCGAAGAAGGCGCTGTCGGCCTCGGTCAACGGCTTCTCCTGGGCGGCCGCGGCCAGGTGCGGGCCGAGCACGGCCGGCAGATCGGGATGCAGGACGGGAGACTCGGCGACCTGGTCGAAGATCGTTTCGGGATGCTCGCACAGGTAGCTGTCGAGCGGCTCGGGGCGGGCGACCAGGATGGCCAGCGCCTCGCGGCCGGTGCGCCCGGCACGGCCGGCCTGCTGCCACAGCGAGGCCGCGGTGCCCGGGAAGCCGCAGCTGATCACGGCATCCATGCCGGCGATGTCGATGCCGAGTTCGAGGGCGTTGGTGGAGGCCACCCCGCGCAGCGTGCCGGTCTGCAGTTCGTGTTCGATCGAACGACGGTCGTCGGCCAGATAGCCCGCCCGATAGGAGGCGATGGTGGCATCGCTGCGCAGCAGCCGCTGGGCCCGCAGCGCGACCAGTTCGGCCTGCACCCGGGAGGTGGTGAAGGTCAGGGTCTGGCGCCCCTCGTCCACCAGTCGGCCGAGCAGCTCCGCCGACTCGGCGTGCGGATCCTCCTCGGGCTGCCACAGGCAGAAATCCAGCGCAGGACGCCGGGAGGTGTCGGCGTCGACGGCTACCGGGTCGTCGACGCCGACCAGCGCGGCCAGGTGGGCATCCGCGCCGGCGATGGTGGCCGAGCAGGAGACGAACACCGGGTCGGCGCCGTAGTGCTGGGCGAGCCGCCGCAGCCGACGGAGCACACCGGAGACCTGGGCGCCGAAGACCCCGCGATAGCGGTGCGCCTCGTCCACCACCACGTAGCGCAGGTTCTTCAGCAGCCGGCTCCAGCGGGCGTGATTCGGCAGGACGGAACGGTGCACCATGTCCGGGTTGGAGAGCACCCATCCGGCGTGGTCGCGGGCGAAGCGCCGCTCCGCCTCGTCGGAGTCGCCGTCCAGCGTGGTGAACCGGAGGCCAGGCAGCTCGAGGCTGCGGCAGGTGCGCCACTGGTCATGGGCGAGCGCCTTGGTGGGGGCCAGGTAGAGCGCGGTATGGCGGGGTAGCAGCAGGTCGCCCCCCGGCAGCGGACGGCCGAGCCGGCCGTCGAGCACGGCGGCCAGCACCGGCATGAGGTAGGCCAGGGTCTTGCCGGAGGCGGTCGGCGTCGCCAGGGCGACGTGCCGGCCGGCGAAGGCGTGCTCGGCGGCTTCCACCTGGTGTTCCCAGGGCCGGGTGACACCGAGCCGGGCGAGGGCCTCGCGAACCGGCTCGCTCAGCCAGCCCGGGAAGTCCCCGGTCACCCCCGGTGTCGCCGGGCGATGGTGGACGTGGCGCAGCCGCTCGTCGCCCAGCATCCATTCCGGCACCGCCATGAGGCCAGCCTGCCACGCCCGGCTGACAGCGCCGATGCGCTACGCCGGAGTGGGCGGCTGTCAGTGGCTCGTGGGAGGCTGTGGGGGTGCTTGAACCGGCTGCGATCGATCGGCTCCGCGAGAACCTCCTTGCCGCGGGCTACACGCTGGACGCCGTGGCCGATCGGCTCGGTGAGGCCGGGCTGGCCGGGCTCGGCCGCAACTCGAGCCTGGCGGCGGGGCGTGCCCTGGCCGGCGCCGACGATCCGCAGGCGACGGCCATCCGGTTGTGGTTGCTGCAGCAGCCGGTGCCGTCCGGTTCGCTCGGCTGGTTGGATACTTCCCACCTGCGGGGAGCCGGGCTGATCGCCGGGTCGGACGAGCTGCGCGCCACGGTCGAGCTCAAGCCGTACGGTTCGGAAGCCCGGCAGGGCTGGATCTGCTCCGACCAGACTCCGCTCGACACCCGCGTGGTCCGTCCGCGTCCCGACTTCGTTCTCGGTGCCTCCCCGGCGTCCACCACGCTGGCACAACTGGTGCCGCGCGTGCGCGCCGGCTCGGCGCTGGATCTGGGCACCGGTTGCGGCATCCAGTCCGTTCACCTGGCCGACCACGCGGAGCGGGTCGTGGCCACCGATCTGAATCCGCGGGCACTGGACCTGGCCCGGATCACCCTCGGCCTGAACCAGGTGTCGGCCGAACTGCGGCTCGGCTCGCTCTACGAGCCGGTTGCGGAGGAGCTCTTCGACCTGGTCGTCACCAACCCGCCCTACGTGATGTCTCCGCCCGGCGGCGGTCTGGTCTACCGCGAGGGCGGGTTCGCCGGCGACGGGCTGATGCGTGAGGTGGTGTCGGGGGTGCCGCTGAACCCCGGCGGGCTGCTGGTGGTGCTGGGCAATTGGGCGGTCGTCGAGGGCCGGCCGTGGGCCGAGCGGGTGGCCGAATGGATCCCGGCCGGCCACGATGCGCTGGTGTTGCAGCGCGAGGCGCTCGACCCCTACGAGTACATCGAGATCTGGCTGGCAGATGCGGGTCTGGCCGGTACGCCGGAGTACCTGCCGGCCTATCGCGACTGGCTGCAGTACTTCGACTCGCAGCGGATCAGCGGGGTCGGGATGGGCTGGATCTTCGTCCGGCGCAGCGGCAGCGCCCAGCCCGATCTGCGGCTGGAGGAGTGGCCCCATGCCGTTCACCAACCGGTGGGTGAGGCGGTGCTGGCCCACTTCGACGGGATCGAAGGGTCGCGGTGGCCGGACGAGAGGGTGCTGGCGGCAACCTGGCGTCGATCCGACGACCTACGTCAGGAGACACTCGGCGCGCCGGGCGCCGCCGATCCCGAATACATCGTCCTGCGCCAGGCCGGCGGTCTGGGGCGCGCGGTGACGGCCGACACGGCGTTGGCCGCCGTGGTGGGGGCCTGCGACGGAGATCTGCCGCTCGGAATGCTGGTGGACGCCGTCGCGCACCTCCTCGAGGTGGACGCTGCTGCGCTCGCGGCCGATGTCCTTTCGCACCTACGCCCGCTGATTGCAGAAGGACTGGTGGTTCACAGCGACTCACAGGAAACTCAAAGTGAGGGCTTTGGTTCGGCGATCACACTGGAGGGCGAACCAAGGAGAGCCGATGGCTGAGAACGATGAGCCGACCCAGCGGATCGAACCGTCCGAGGCGGAACCGACGCGGGTGATCGGGGCGGAGCCGACCGCACGGATCGACCCCTCGTCCGGCGCGCCCGGCCAGGCTCCGCAAGGGCCGGCCCAGGGCCAGGCACCCGCGTCGCCGCCCCCGTCGGCCTGGGCGCCACCGGCGCTCGGCCAGCGCTGGACGGATCAGCAGCCTCCCGCCGGCACGGATCAGCGGCCGCCTGCCGGTGCTTCCGGGTGGTCCGCGCCACCGTCGGGTTGGTCTGCGCCCGGCGCCTATGGCGCGCCCGGCTCCTATGGCCAGGAACAGCCCCAGCGTCCGGCGGCCTATTCGTCACCGGGGCAGCAGCCCCGGCCCGTGCCCGGGCCGTACGGCGCCCCGGCGTACCCGTCCTATGGACAACCGGGATACGGCCAACCGGGATACGGCCAGCCCGGCTACGGGCAGTACGGCTACGGCCCCCATGGTTACGGGCAGTACGGCCAGGGCCAGTACGGCTACGGGCAGAGCGGTCAGGGAGGTCAGGCTCCGGCGGGCTATCCAGGCAGCCACGGCACCTATCCGCCGGCGGGTTATGGCGCCTACGGGCAGCCGCCGGCCGGCTACCAGTACCCGCAGCAGTACTACGCCGGCCAGCAGTGGCCGGCCACCCAGGCGCCGCCCAAGCGCAACCGCGGCCGGAACATCCTGGCGGTGACCCTCGCCGCGATGCTGGTGCTGAGCGGGTTCGTGTGGGCGGGGCAGTCGCTGATCCAGCAGACACTGAACCCCAACCCCGTCGCACCGGTGAACCCGCCCCCGGTGAATCCGCAGCCGGTGAACCCGGGGCAGCCGGGCGGGATCCCGGATCCGGGCGAGTCCGTCGACCCCGGCCCGAACACCGACCCCGGCAGCACGACGGCCTCGGCCAGTGAATCGGCCGGTGTCGTCCTGGTGGCCGGCGAGACCTCCAGTGGCACCGCCGCCGGCACCGGCATGGTGCTGACTCCGGATGGTCAGGTGCTGACCAACTACCACGTCGTCGCCGGCACCCAGGCGATCTACGTCACCATCGCCGACAGCGGCGACGAGTACGCCGCGAGCGTCCTCGGATTCGACCAGACCAAGGATGTCGCCCTGCTCCAGTTGCAGGACGCCCGCGGGCTGGCCACCGTCACCATCGACACCGACGAGGTGAAGGTGGGCGACCAGGTGGCAGCCGTCGGCAACGCCGGTGGCGAGGGCGAGTTGGTCCGCGCGCCGGGGGAGGTCACGCGACTCGACCAGAGCCTGACGGTGAGTTCGGATTCGCCGTGGGGCTCGCAGGAGGACCTGAGCGGCGTGATCGAGACCACCGCGGGCGCCGTCCCCGGGCATTCCGGCGGGCCGATGTTCGATGCCGAGTCCGAGGTCATGGGCATGACCACCGCCGGATCCAGCCAGGCCGGTCGCAGCTTCGCCGTCCCCATCGCCGACGCGCTGGACGTCGTCTCCACGATCGAGGCCGGCAGCGACGCGGGCACCGTCCGGGTGGGCCCGGCCGGTTACCTCGGCATCGTGATCGGCGACAGCAGCCGGTACGGTGCCACGATCACCGACGTGGTCGACGGCTCGCCGGCAGACAAGGCAGGCATCGAGGTCGGCAGCACGCTCACCCAGGTGGGTGACGAACGGATCCGTCGCGACACCAACCTGGCTACGGTGATTCGTGCGCTCGAGCCCGGCGATCGGGTTCAGGTGCGCTGGATCACCCCCGACGGCAAGGAGCGCGAAGCCACCGTCACGCTGGAGGCCAGCCCCGTCAACTGAGGCGTCGCGCGGGTGATCCGACGGCCGCCGGTGGTGGACAGTCGCCCGTCGATGGCTACGATGCGGTCTGGTGCACCGCTCGGTGCGCACACCATTACGACCCAGAAGGCAACCCTGTGGCTCAAGCGACCAAGCGCCGGCTCGTCATCGTCGAGTCGCCCACCAAGGCGACCAGCCTGGCGAGGTTCCTCGGCGCCGGGTATGTGGTGGAATCCAGCCGCGGCCACGTTCGCGACCTGCCCGAGAAGGCCGCCGACATCCCCGCCAAGTACAAGGGTGAGAAGTGGGCGCGCACCGGGGTGAACGTCGATGCCGACTTCGCCCCGATCTACGTGGTGGACGCCGACAAGAAGGGCACCATCCGCGATCTCAAGGCCAAGCTGAAGGAAGCCGACGAACTCTTCCTGGCCACCGATGAGGATCGCGAGGGCGAGGCGATCGCCTGGCACCTGCTCGACGAGTTGAAGCCCAAGATCCCGGTCAAGCGGATGGTCTTCCACGAGATCACCCCCGAAGCGATCCACGCGGCGGTCGACAACACCCGCGAGCTGGACATCGACCTGGTGGACGCCCAGGAGACCCGTCGCATCCTCGACCGGCTCTACGGCTACGAGGTCTCCCCGGTGCTGTGGAAGAAGGTCATGCCCCGGCTCTCCGCCGGACGGGTGCAGTCGGTGGCCACCCGGCTGGTGGTTGACCGGGAGTGGGAGCGGATCCACTTCCACGTCGTCGACTACGCCGGCATCGAGGCCCTGCTGGACGCCGGCCCGGATGCCTCCCCGCGTCAGTTCACGGCCACCCTGAGCCAGTTCGGCACCCGACGGCTCGCCGCCGGCCGCGACTTCGACGCCGCCGGCAAGCTGACCGGCAAGGAGTTGCTGCACCTCTCGGCCGAGGCCGCGGATTCGCTCGCCGAGGCGCTGCGGGGCGCGAGCTACGCGGTGGCCGGCGTAGAGGCGAAGGCCTATCGCCGCAAGCCCTACGAGCCTTTCCGCACCACCACCCTGCAGCGCGAGGCCGGCACCAAGCTCGGCTTCACGGCGCAGCGCACCATGTCGTTGGCCCAGGAACTCTACGAACGCGGCTTCATCACCTATATGCGTACCGACTCGGTGAACCTGTCGCAGGCGGCGATCGCCGCCGCCCGGACGCAGATCAAGCACCTCTACGGCGGCCAGTTCCTCCCCGACTCCCCGCGTGTCTACGCGTCCAAGGTGAAGAGCGCGCAGGAGGCGCACGAGGCCATCCGTCCGGCGGGCGAGCACTTCCGCACGCCGGCCGAGACCGGCCTGCACGGCGATCAGTTCCGGCTCTACGAGCTGGTCTGGAAGCGCACCCTCGCCTCCCAGATGAAGGATGCCGAGGGCAACACCGTCACCGTCCGGATCGGTGCCACGCTGGCCGAGCGCGCCGGCGTCCCGGACGCCACCACCGGCGAGGTCGTGGAGGCCGGGCGGGCCACCCTGACCGCTTCCGGCCGCACCATCACCTTCCCGGGCTTCCTGAAGGTCTACGTCGCCTCCGCGGACGACGACCAGGCCGCCGACGACGCCCAGGCGCCGCTACCCGAGCTGACCGCCGGGCAGGCGCTGGCCGCCGACGAGGTGACGTCCAAGCCGCACAGCACCACCCCGCCGGCCCGCTACACCGAGCCCTCGCTGGTCGCCGAGTTGGAGCGCCGCGACATCGGCCGGCCCTCCACCTACGCCTCGATCATCCGGACGATCACCAGCCGCGACTACGTCTTCAAGAAGGGCTCGGCGCTGGTGCCGACCTGGCTGGCCTTCGCCGTCACCCGGCTGCTGGTCGAGCACTTCCCGAGGCTGATCGACTACGACTTCACCGCCCAGATGGAGGAGACCCTCGACGAGATCGCGAACGGCAACGCCGCCCGGGTGGCGGTGCTGCGCGACTTCTACTTCGGCCCCGACGGCGACAGCTACGAAGGCCTGCAGAAGCTGGTGAACGAGCTCGGCGAGATCGACGCCCGCGCGCTCTCAACCTTCCCCCTGGAGGATTCCGGGATCGACGTCCGGGTGGGCCGCTACGGCACCTACATCGAGGACGCCGAGGGCCGCCGCGCCAATGTCGACCCCGACCTGCCGCCGGCCGAGCTGACCGTCGAGGTCGCCCGCGAGCTGCTGGAGAAGCCCTCGGCCGAGGAGCGTGAGATCGGCACCGACCCCGACAGCGGACGCCAGATCGTCGCCAAGTCGGGTCGCTACGGGCCCTACGTCACCGAGGTGCTGGAGGAGGGCGCGCCCAAGAGCGCCAAGCCGCGCACCGGCTCGCTGTTCGCGTCCATGTCGGTGGAGACGGTCACGCTGGAGCAGGCGCTGCAGCTGCTGTCGCTGCCACGGGTGGTCGGCAAGACCGCCGACGGCGAGGAGATCACCGCTCAGAACGGCCGCTACGGCCCGTATCTGAAGAAGGGGACGGATTCCCGCTCGCTGTCCTCGGAGGCCCAGATCTTCGACATCACGCTGGAGGAGGCCGAGGCGATCTACGCGCAGCCGAAGACCCGCGGCGGGCGCACCGCCTCCGGGCCGTTGCGGGAGCTGGGCCCCGATCCGGCCAGAGGCAAGCCCATGGTGATCAAGGACGGCCGGTTCGGCGCCTACGTCACCGACGGTGAGGTGAACGCCACCCTCCGCCGTACCGACAGCGTCGAGGCGATGACCCCCGAACGCGCAGCAGAACTGCTGGCCGAGAAGCGCGCCAAGGGCCCCGCCCCCAAGCGCGCCACCCGCCGCACGGCGACCCGCAAGCCCGCCGCCAAGAAGAAGGCCTGAGAACTCCGTCCCCCGGTCTCTCTGCGTGCTCGCAGAAACCGGGTGATTCCGGGCCTGTGCCCGGATATCGCGGGCGGTCAGCCTGGATTGCCCGGTTTCTGCGGGTGATCATCGGCCGCGGGGGATCCGGATCGAGGCCTGCTCCGAGCACCGCCGACGCGTTGCTCGGAGAGACGCATGCGGCTTTGTCCGCTTGCGCGACCGCGGCCTTCTCGGCTGGGAGGACGGTGAGAGTCAGGCGCTCGCGAGTGACCCATCACGTCCTCCCAGCCGAGCCCGGATCTCCGAACGCAACCCACGCGCGTCAGGCCGTAGGCTGTCCGACGAGGAAGGGAGAGCCGATGGCCGGGGTATTCATCGTCTTCGAGGGTGGCGACGGCGTGGGCAAGTCGACCCAGGCGCGACTGCTGGCCGACTGGCTGCAGAACCAGGGCCACGAGGTCGTGCTGACCTTCGAGCCCGGCGACACCAAGGCCGGAGCGGTGATGCGCCAGATCGTGCTCGATCCGGCCACGGGGGATCTGTCTCCTCGGGCCGAGACCCTGCTCTACGCGGCTGACAAGGCCCATCACCTCTACGAGGTGGTGCTCCCGGCGCTGGAGCGCGGGGCGATCGTGGTCTGCGACCGCTACGTGGATTCCATGCTGGCCTACCAGGGCGCCGGACGGCAGCTGGGCGCCGACCGGCTCGAAGCCATCGCCCGCTGGGCAACCGGCGACCTGCTGCCCGATCTGACCGTGCTGCTCGACCTCGATCCGGAACGGGGCGTGGGTGGCATCGCCCGTCCGGACCGGGTGGAAGGGGCCGGGCGGGAGTTCCACCTCCGCGCCCGCGCCGAGTTCCTCGCCCTGGCCGCCCGCGACCCCGAGCACTACCTGGTGCTGCCGGCCCGTACCGACCGCGAGCGGATCGCCGCCGCCGTCCGGGAGCGGGTGGTGCCGCTCCTGTCGGACCCGGCTGACACGCTGGCGTGATGAGCACCGCGATCGTGGAACCGGGGGTCTGGGCCGAGCTGATCGGCCAGGAGCGGGTGGTGGCGACGCTGCGTCGCGCGGTCGAGGGAGAGCGCCACGCCATGACTCACGCCTGGCTGTTCACCGGCCCGCCCGGTTCGGGCCGCTCCAACGCGGCTCGGGCATTCGCCGCCGCGCTGCAATGCGCCACCGGCGGTTGCGGCAGCTGCCAGGCCTGCGTCACCGCGCTGTCGGGTGCCCATCCCGATGTCACCGTGGTGCGCACCGAGCGGCTCTCCATCGGCGTGGACGAGGTGCGCGAACTGGTCCGCCGGGCGGCCATGGCGCCCACCCTGGGACGCTTCCAGGTGCTGATCGTCGAGGACGCGGACCGTGTGACCGAGCGCGGCGCGGATGCGTTGCTCAAGGCGGTCGAGGAGCCTGCCGCGCGCACGGTCTGGTTGCTCTGCGCGCCGACGGCCGACGACGTGATCGTCACGATCCGGTCGCGCTGCCGGCGGATCGAACTCCGGACGCCGAGCGAAGCCGCGATCGCCGAACTCCTGCAGCGCCGCGACGGGGTGGAACCCGACCTGGCGGCCTTCGCCGCGCGCGCCGCCCAGGGCCATGTCGGACGGGCGCGGGCGCTCGCGCGCAACGAGGCCGCCCGCCAGACCCGGACCGACATCCTGCGGCTGCCCGGGCAGCTGGGTTCGCTGGGGCGGTGCCTCGCCGCCGCCGCGCAGGTGGTCAAGGACACGGCTGACGAAGCCGCCCGCATCACGACCGAGCTGGACGCCCGGGAGCAGGCCGAACTCGCCGAGGCGCTGGGGATGGGCACCAAGGGCGCCCGGCCACGCAACGCCCAGGCCGCGATGACCGCGCTGGCCGACGAGCAGAAGCTGCGGGCCAAGCGGCTGCAGCGCGACGCCCTGGACCGGGTGCTGACCGAGCTCACGTCCTACTACCGCGATGTGCTGGTGCTGCAGACCGGCAGTGGGTCGGCGATGATCAATGCCGAGTTCGCTGAGCCGATCCGCGACCTGGCCGGCGGTTCGACCTCCGCCCAGACGCTGCGCCGGCTGGACGCGATTCTCGCCTGCCGCACTGCTCTGGAGACCAATGTCGCGCCACTGCTGGCCATGGAGGCGCTGATGATCGGCCTGGCCCGCCCCTGATCGCGACAGCACGGCGAGAACGCGGGGGAGTGGGCCTGCTCGTTGACCAGGCGCCGGTCGGAGCCGCCTGGGGAAATACCGCCGTGCGACGGTTTGGGGGTGTCGCTCGGCGACTAACCCTGCCGGTGGTGTTTGGATAAGCGTGAGCAAGTCTGCAGGAAGGACTTCCCCCGTGACCGAGCAGCGTGAGCCAGAAGTCGAGCCGACGACCGATCTCGGCGACGATCCCACCCGCCGTTGGGCGCCGGCCGACGCGGCTGAGCCCGAATCGCCCGACGAAGCCGATGCCGGCATCGTCGAGGGCGACCCCATTGCCGACGCCATCGACGAGGGTATGCCGCTAGCCCCGGCGGACGAGGCGACCGACGAGCCTGCCCCGACGCCGGCCCGGGAGGATGTCGAGCCGGTGGCGTCGCCGAGTACGCCGATCGAGCCGCCCACCCAGGCCCTCGACATCGAGCCCACCACCCCCGTGGAGGTCACGCCGACGCGCGCCATCCCGCTGGACGAACCCGAGGCCGCCATCTTCCGGGATTCGCTCGCGGACGCCACCGCCGAGCCGGTGTCGGAAGAGGCGCAGAAACTGGCCGCCGAGCGAGCTGCCCGCAAGGAGGCGCGCGACGCCGCCCTGGCCGCGATGGCTCCGGCGCCGGTCGCCGTCCCCGAGCCGGTGGTGGTGCGAGAGCGCAGCAACGACAAGTTCTTCGCCTCGCTGGGTCTGTTCCTGTTGCGACTGGTGGTTGCCGGCATCTTCGCGATCCGGGGCTACCAGATGCTGGGCGACCTCGCCGCGACGCAGGAGCAGTTCGCGCAGACTCTGCTGGCTCCCTACGCCCAGGTGATGGCCGTCGTCACCGGCGTGGCGCACCTGCTGATCGCGCTCTCGCTGATCCTGGGCCTGCTGACCCGCGTCGCGGGAGCCGGCATCGTGGCGGTCGCCGGCGGAGCGCTCGCGCTGGTGTGGTGGGGCTGGTGGAACCCCTTCGTGGAAGGCCGTCCCGGCTTCTACGGAGAGCTGGAACTGCTGCTGGCCACGGTGGGCCTGGCCTTCCTGCTCGTCGGAGGCGGCGGCTGGAGCATCGATCGCAGCATCCGTTCCTCCCGCGCCAAGGACAAGGCCGCCCGGCAGCTCGCCGCGTAATCGTCCGGCTTTTTGCCGCGCACCCTAGGCTGGGCGCGTGAACCGGATGTTGCGCGCCTCCAGCGGGCTGCTCGCGCTCGTCGTCCTGCTCTCCGGTTGCACCTTTCCGACGATCACCACCCCTGCCCCGACGGTCAGCGATCCGCCGATCGACATCGGTGGGGTCACGGTGTCCTCCGAGATCGGCCCGGTGGTCGACCGTCCCGCGCTGGCCGAGCCGAACGTCACCCCGGCCGGCTTCGACGCGGCGCCGGCCGGGGAAGGGCTCAGCGGCTATCTCGCGCAGCGGCTGACCTGGTCGGAATGCAGCAACGGGCTGGAATGCGCCAAGATCCTCGTGCCCCTGGAGTATGCCGACCCCACCGCGCAGGCGATCACCCTCGCGCTGGCCCGCAAGCCGGCCACCGCCGAGCCCCGGCTGGGATCGCTCTTCGTCAACCCGGGTGGCCCGGGCGCCGGCGGCCGGGGCATGGCTGCCGGCTTCGCGCGCGACGGGCTCGAGCAGTACGACATCATCGGCTGGGATCCGCGGGGAACCGGTGACTCGACTCCGGTGCGCTGCTACGGCAACGCCGAGTCGGACAGCTTCGGCCTGCTGGATTCCTCTCCGGACGACGGTGCCGAGCGCGCCGCGCTGATCCAGGGCACCGCCGGTTTCGCGGCCTCCTGCTGGCAGCGCAGCGGGCGCCTGCTGGAGCACATCTCCACGCTGGACACCGTCCGGGATCTCGACCTGATGCGCGCCCTGGTCGGTGACGAGAAACTGCACTACTTCGGCTACTCCTACGGCACCTACCTCGGCGCGGTCTATGCCGAACTCTTCCCCTTCAACGTAGGTCGCCTGGGGCTGGACGCCGCCGTCAACATCACCGACTCCGACGAGGTGATCCAGGCGATGGGATTCGACCTGGCGCTGGGCAACTTCGCCGGCTGGTGCGCCGAGAACGACTGCGACCTCGGCTCGACGAAGGACGAGGTGCTGGCGGGCATCACCGGCCTGTTCGACAGCCTGGACGCCGCACCGCTGCAGGTCGGCGACCGCCTGCTCACGCAGAGCCTGGCGGTGCTCGGCGTGGGGCACCTGCTCTACGGCGGCACGGCTTCCTGGCGGGCGCTGGCCTCCTATGTCGGGTGGGCGCAGCAGGGTAGTGGCGAGGCGCTGCTGTGGTCGGCCGACCAGATGAACACCCGGGACGAGAACGGCGCCTACGACACGATGTTCTACGCCTTCCCCGCCATCAGCTGCCTGGATCGTCCGGACTACGGCGTGCTCGACGCCGACTCGGTGTGGATCGACGATCAGGGGAAGGCGCCGATCTTCGGCCGCTATTTCGGGCCGCAGTACACCTGCACCCTGTGGCCGGTGCGGCCCACCGTGCAGCTCGACCTCCGTGGCAGGGGAGCCGCTCCGATCCTTGTGATCGGTGGCACGGGCGACAACGCCACCCCCTACCAGCACGCGGTGACGATGGCCGACCAGCTGGAATCCGCCGTGCTGCTGACCTATGACGGTGAGGGCCACGGCAGCTATGGCGCCAAGTCGGCCTGCGTGAACGACGTCGTGGTCGACTACCTGGTCAACGGAGAACTGCCCCCGGACGGCCGGACCTGCACGTAGCCGCTGCGGCCTCGCGCGGCTCACCACCCGTCCTCCTCGGAGCACCAGTGAGCAGGCTCCGTTGCTCCTCCTCGGCCGGTTCGGCGCAACCGGTGCAGTGCCCCTATAGTTGTGCTCCGGCCCGGCTTGTCCGGCCAGGCCGCCTTAGCTCAGTCGGCAGAGCGTCTCACTCGTAATGAGAAGGTCTCGGGTTCGATTCCCGAAGGCGGCTCCGGCGCGGTCACGCGCTCAGGCGGCGACGCCGCCCTTGCGCAGCGCGGTCTCCAGAATCGTCAACCCCTCCATGCCGGGCAGTTTGGCGATGTTGGCGTCGATCCGGCGGACCTCGGCCATGCCGTCCTCGCTGTCGAACAGGTGCCGCATGACGTGCTGGACCTCGTCGGGCTCCGAGATCGAACTGCCGACCGGCTCCCAGGCCTTGGCCAGGGCCAGCCGGGTGAGCTTGCGGGCCAGCTTGCTCTTCTCCAGCCGGTTACGGGCCTGGGTGGCGTAGAAGGCGACGTGCTTGGTCTCCTGCTGGGCGATCCGGCGCAGCAGCGGAGAGAGCGCGGGGTGCTGTTCCAGCGCGGCCAGGCGGCGGTAGGCGGCGACCGCCGTCCATTCGTTGGCAGCACCCCAGCTCATGTGGACGGCGATGTAGTCGGCGCCGACGATGTTGCCCAGGATCGACTGCCGCAGCGGCCCGAGCTTGTCGCGCCACTCCAGCTTCACCCGGCTGGCCTTCAACTCGTCGTAGTCCACCGTGATGCCGTGGCGGCCCAGCACGTCGGCCAGTGCCTCGCCGTGCCAGAACTCCTCCCGGTTCCACATCGTCATGAAGGCGTTGACGTCCCGCTCCTTGTGGGAGGGCGTCATCAGCAGATCGCGCAGGTAGCACACCGTGTGGTACTCGACATTGCACATGTAGCGCAGGGTGCGCAGGGTCATCTCCGGCAGTGGTTGCTCGGCGAAGCTCTCGAAGTCGAGGTCGGCCCAGCCGACCCCGTCCGAGGTCTCGGCGTAGTGGTCGATGTCGAAGGCCATGGCGTGCTATCTCCGCTTGCTCGTCTCGGGTTGCTTCCACACCGCGACCTCCCAGTGCCGGGCGCGGGCCACGGTGAACAGGCGCTGGTCGGGATTGACCGCCACCGGGTGACCCAGCAACTGCAGCCACGAGGTGTCGGCCTGGCTGTCGCCGTAGCCGTAGGACGCGCCCAGGTCGAAGCCCCGGCTGTCGGCGTAGCTCTTCAGCCACGCGGCCCTGGCCTCGCCGACGATCGGCGGTGAGGCCAGATAGCCGGTCAGCACCCCGTCGACGGCGTGCAGGCCGGTGGCGATCACCTCGTCGAAGTGCGGTGCGGCGATCTCGGCCAGCATGTCCACCCCGCCGGTCACCAGCACGGTGTGATGCCCGATCGCGCGATGCTCGGCGACCCGCTCCAGGGCGTCGGCCAGCAGGTGCTCGCGGAGCTTGCGTCCGACCGGGCCGCGGACGTAGCGATCGAGTTCCTCGACCCGCATCCCCTTGTGCAGTCGCAGGAAGCTGCGGATGAACTCGCTGCGGTCCCGCCGTTCGGCGGCCAGGTAGCGCGGCAGCAGGGCGAGGATCTTGGTGACCTCGCGCGGCAGCGCGGTGATGTCCTGCTCGGCGTCCCGTAGCCACAGGTACTGCTGCACCAGGTTGGCGTGCAGCACGGTGCCTTCCAGGTCGAACACGGCCACCACGTTCTCGCCCGGGACGAGCGGACGGCGGGTGCGCTCGCTGCGCTCACCGCGTGCCGCGAAGGCCCGCGTCAGGGTCGTGATGGCGGGCAGGTGCACCCGCTGCAGGTAGTGGTGCCAATCGATCGCGGCGACGTCGAAGCCGGTGTCGTCGGCCGCTCCGTCCGCCACCTGGGCGTGCAACGCCCGGGTCGAGGTGTCGTCGAACAGCACCTCCGACTGCACGTAGGCCCGATACAGGTCGGAGAATTTCCGCAGCATCCCCAGATCGCGCTCGGCTGATTCCAGATCGCCCAGCCATTCCCGGGTGCGCTCACCGGCCGGGAGCCGCGAGATCGTCCGCGCTGCGAGCTTGACGCCGGCCTCCTTGCGCTTCATCTCGGCCTCGAACCGGACTCCGCCGGGGAACTTCCACGGCGGCACCCGGGTCGGGCCGTTGGCGCCGGGGATCGGGTTCTCGGTGAAGTAGCTGCGGATCGCGTCGTACATCTGGTGGAAGGGCAGTGGGTTGGTCGCCCCCGAGCCCATGTGGAAGTACCGGGCGCGATCCCGCGGCGCCTCGGTCGCCGCGGCGGCCAGTACGGCGTTCACCACGAAGTCGACCGGGACGACGTCCAGCACGCTGTCCGGCAGGCCCGGGAACTCGGGCAGCTGGCCGCGGCCGTAGGCCATGATCAGCGGGTCGGCGACCTTGAAGCCGTCGATCCAGCCCGGGTAGGGGTGCCGCAGCGCGCTCTCGATGATGGACGGCCGCACCACGCTCAGCCGGTGCCCATCGCCCAGCCACAGCTCCTCGGCCAGCCGTTCGGCCAGCGCCTTGGTGAGGGTGTAGGCATCGGTCCAGCCGAGGCTCTGGGCCCGGGCCCGGCCGTGTTCGACCAACTGGTCGTCCACCCAGGCGCGGCGGGCGGTCTCGGTCGCCTCGGCGACGGCCTGCGGGCCGACCTTGCCCACGGACTGCTGGGCCTCCCTGAGGAATTGCCGCAGCCGGGCGGGCTGCCGGGATGCCTCGTCCACCCGGGCCCGGGCGGTCAGCGCGGCCTGCTCCTCGACCCGCCAGTCGACCTCGTGCTCGACCGGGCCCTCCATCACCAGGCCCTTGCGGGCGCCGTTGACGTAGGCGGTGGAGACGTGGACGACGTGCGGGTCGGCGCCGGCCGCCAGCAATGCCTGGTACAGCTTGGCGACGCCGGTGACGTTGGTGGCGAAGGCCTGGTCGATCGGATCGTCGAAGTTCACCGACGAGGCGGAGTGCAGCACCAGGTCGAGCTTCTCCGGCTCTGGGCCGAGATCGCCCAGCGCGCCCTCCACGACCCGCACCCGCTCCGCGACGATCCGTTGCGCCTCCTCCTGGCCCACCTCGTCGATCCAGCCGGCGAAGACCGACTTGCGCAGCAGGCTGGTGAGCCGGCGTTCCGCGGAGATGGTGCCCTTCGGGCGCACCAGGACGGTGATGGTGGTGCCGGGGTGGCTGGTGAGCAGCCGCTCCAGGATCGCCTGCCCGACGAAGCCGGTGGCCCCGGTGAGCAGGATGCGTGCGTTGCCGAGGTCGATGCTCACGGGCGGAGATCCCCTTTCGATGGCGAATCAGGACGTCGGGCGGCGCGTGCCCCGGCGGCGGTGGCCAGCCCCAGCCCGGCCAGGCCGGGGTAGGAGTCCAGCCGCCGGTCGATCGCGCGCAGGTCGGCGGCGGTCAGCAGTCCGTCCAGCAGGCGGGCGAGGGCCTCGGGCGGCTCCTCGGACGAACCGAGCGGGAATCCGGTCCGCGGCAACCGGCGCCGGGCCAGCCGCGCCGCCGAGGGCGAAGCCGCCAGCCGCTGCCCGGCCTGGGATTCGAAGAACTCCAGGTGCCGCCGCTTGACCTCGCGCAGTTCGTCCAGGGTGCGGGCCAGGTCGTCGTGCGAGGTGGTCTCGGCCAGCCGCTGGTAGGCGGCCTGCACCAGCCACTCGTCCAGGGTGCCGGCCAGGCAGTGGACGGCGACCACGTCCTCCCCGATCAGATTCGAGACCACCGATTCGCGGATCGGCTCCAGCCGCTCGCCGAGCGCCTGCCAGGCGTGGCGCAGTCGCCGCGCGAGGGGCGTGGGCATCGTGGCGGTGGGGGCGGGGTGGGCCTCCGAGATCGCCTCCAGGGCGTCGGCCAGCCAGAACTTCTCGTACGCCCAGGTGACCAGGAAGGCCGTCATCCGGGCATCGGAGTGGGTGGGAGTGACCAACACGCTGCGCAGCTGGGAGAGCGCCCCGCGCTCCAGCCGGGCCAGTAGCCGCACCAGGTTGAGGGTGTCGCAGTCCAGCGGCCGGGCCGCGTAGGAGGCCAGGTCGAGCCGGTCGCGATGGCTGCCGCGGGCGGTGCGGGTGAAGTCGCGCAGATCGAACGCCGCTGCCGGCGTTGGACCCTGGCTGCGGCTCATCGACAACTCCTCACGCGCCGGCCGTCCATGGAACGATCGTTCTGCCGAGTGGCCAGCGTACCTCCCGCCCCCGGCGCGGGTGAGGAGGGGTGCGCGATCACCCTGGTCAGGCAGGAGGTCACGGTAGCATCCGGGGCTCACGGGGGTACGGCGCGCCCAGCATCGTCGGACGGGTGGGAGTTCTGCCACCCGATTCGCCGCTGACCCCGTCTCGCTGCGGGTCGAGACCGGACGGCGGAGTGGCGCGGAATACCCAAGGGGGTATGCGGGTTATACTGGCCGCGTACCGAGAGTTGAGGAGCACCATGGCCACCGTCAATCTGACCGCGGACACCTTCGAGCAGACCGTCAACGACAACGGCATCCTGCTGGTGGACTGGTGGGCGGCCTGGTGCGGCCCGTGCCGGATGTTCGCGCCGGTCTTCGAGGCGGCGTCCGAGGAGCACTCCGACATCGCCTTCGGCAAGGTCGACACCGAAGCCGAGCGCGACCTCGCGGGTGCCGCCGGCATCTCGTCCATCCCGACGCTGATGGCCTTCCGCGACGGAATTCTGGTCTTCTCCCAGCCGGGCGCGCTGCCCGCCGCCGCCCTGGACGAGCTGATCGGCGCGATCCGCGGCCTGGACATGGACGAGGTGCGCACGCAGATCGCGGCCCAGGCCGGAGGTGCGCAGTGAAGCTCCATGCCGAGGAGATGGCGACGGTGGTGCGCCGGCTCAAGCGAGCCCAGGGCCAGATCGGCGGCATCATCAAGATGATCGAGGACGAGCGGGACTGCCAGGACATCGTCACGCAATTGGCGGCGGTCTCCAAGGCGCTGGACCGGGCCGGCTTCGCGGTGATCTCCACCGGACTGAAGGAATGCCTGACCAATCCCGACAGCGAGGACGTGAATCTCGGGTCGCTGGAGAAGCTCTTCCTCTCGCTGGCCTGACCCTGGCCCGCGGGCCCGCCCGATCGGCCGGTGGCTCGCGGCTTCCGGTGGCTTCAACGCCGGGTGAAGACTCGCCCGAGCGCGCGCGGAAACACTTGCGCGCACAGCCGTGGGCGGTGTTAGGTACGGGGCGTGAGCATCCTGCTCTCGCGGGCAGATCGCCCGCCCACGGCAGCACCCCAGGCCCCGCCTCGGTGGTTCTCGGGTTCTGCCTGCTCCCTCCCCGCCCCCAGGGCGGACAGCGCAGACAGGATTGAGGATGGCCGCATCCAACACTGCTGAGCAGATCGTCGAACACATCGGCGGCTCAGAGAACATCGTGAGTTTGACCCATTGTGCGACCCGGCTCCGCTTCGAGCTCGTGGACGCCGGCAAGGTGAACCAGCCGGCCCTCGACAAGACCCCCGGCGTGCTCGGCACCGTCCCGCAGAGCGGCGACCGCTTCCAGGTGGTCATCGGCGGCGCCGTCCAGGGCGTCTTCACCGACATCATGAACCTGCCGTCGATGGCCGGGGCCAAGCCCGGCGCGTCCGGCGGCGGGCAGAGCGACGCCGACGTCAAGGCGGCCGCCCGGGCCAAGGCCCGCGGCAAGAACGCCTGGCTGGACGCCTTCTTCGAGTACCTCTCCAACAGCTTCCGTCCGCTGCTGGGCGTGCTGCTGGGCGCCTCGCTGGTGATCGCCTTCGCGGCCATCCTCGACGCCTTCGGCATCGTCGACTTCCGGGCCGCCGACAAGCCGGCCGGCTGGATCTTCATCGACTCCATCTGGCACGCGGTGTTCTACTTCCTGCCGCTGGCGGTCTCCTACAACGCGGCGAAGGCGCTCAACATCGACCCGTGGGTCGGGTTCAGCGTGATGGCCGCGCTGATGACGCCGGACTTCGTGAAGCTCGCCAACCCCGAGCTCGTCGCCACCACGGTCTGCACCGCGAACCCCATCGAGGGGGCCGCCGACATCTGCACGGCGAACATCTTCGGGATCCCGATGCCGATCAACGACTACAGCGGGGCGGTCTTCGTCCCGTTGATCATGGTCGCGGTGCTGGCGATCGTCTACAAGACCGCGCAGCGCGTCATCCCGAGCAACCTGCACCTGGTCTTCGTGCCGTTCCTCTCGATGCTCATCATGGTTCCGGTCTCCGCCTTCCTGATCGGCCCGCTCGGCCTGTGGATCGGCACCGTGCTGGGTCAGGGTCTCTCGTGGCTCAACTCGACCGCCCCGTTCATCTTCGCCATCATCATCCCGATGGTCTACCCGTTCCTGGTTCCGCTGGGCCTGCACTGGCCGCTGAACGCGCTGATGCTGGCCAACCTCGCCCCGCCGCCCGCTGGTCTGGGCTACGACTTCATCCAGGGCCCGATGGGCGCCTGGAACTTCGCCTGCTTCGGCGCCACCGCGGCGGTGCTGGTCATCTCGGCGCGAGAACGCGACCTGGAAATGCGGCAGACCTCGACGGGTGCTCTCGCGGCGGGTCTGCTGGGCGGTATCTCGGAGCCCTCGCTCTACGGCATCCACCTGCGCTTCAAGCGGATCTACCCGCGGATGCTGGTCGGTTGTTTCACCGGCGGCCTGATCATCGCGCTCGGCTCGCTGCTGCTCGGCACCGACGGGGTCCGGGCGAACACGTTCGCGTTCACCTCGCTGCTGACCATCCCGATCTTCTCCCCGGTGTTCCTCTACGTCCTGGCCATCGCGGGCGCGTTCTTCGTGGCGTTCTTCCTCATCCTGTTCGGTGACTACCGCACCGCCGAGGAGAAGGCAGCCTTCCGCGAGGCCCGGGATCAGGCCGAGGCCGATGCCCAGCTCGAGGCCGCGGCGCACACCTCCGGTGCCGCCGCACCGATCGCCGCCGCGCCGGTGCCCGCCGAGGCGACCGCCGGCGCTGCCACGGCCACCGCGGTGGCGCTCGCTGTGGCCATCGACACGGTCGGCGCGCCGATCGCCGGCAAGGTCATCGCGCTGGACGAGGTGCCCGATCCGGTCTTCGCCTCGCGTGCGCTCGGTGACGGCGTTGGCATCGTCCCGACCGCGGGACGGGTGGTGGCGCCGGTCTCCGGCACGATGATCACCGTCGCCAACACCGGCCATGCCTTCGGCCTGAAGACCGACGACGGCGTGGAGGTGCTGGTGCACGTCGGCATCGACACGGTGAAGATGGCGGGCAAGGGCTTCGAGGTGCTGGTCAGCGACGGCCAGCGGGTCGAGGCCGGCGCGCCACTGGCCACCGTCGACCTGGACGCCGTCACGGCGGCCGGCTACAGCACCACCACCATCGTGGTCGTGCTCAACACCGCCGCCCTGGCCTCGGTCACCCCGAAGCCCGGCATCGAGGTGGCCACCGGCGACCCGGTGATCGACGTCCGGCCGTAGCCGCGGGACATGACAGTGGGACGGGAGCCAGGCTCCCGTCCCACTGTCATGTCCGCAGCTAGGAGCGGGGCTGCCGGACTGCCACCAGGCGGGCGATGTGGAGCTCGTCCCACGCACCGGTGAACTCCAGTTCGACCAGGGTGGCGGGGGAGAACTGGCCGGAGAGCTTGCCGAGGGCGGCCGGGTCGGAGGAGCGACGATCGGCCAGCTCGTGGGCCAGCGCGGGAACGCCGGGGTAGTGGCCGACGACCAACGCCGCCCCGACATGGTCGGGCAGCGCGGCCACCGCGGTCAGGATGCGTCCGGCGGAGCAGTTGTAGAGCGCCTCGATCACGGTCACCGGAGCCCGGAGCGACAGGGCCGCCGCGGTCTGACGGGTCCGGGTGGCCGGCGAGCACAGCACGCGTTCGACTCCGCGGCCGGCCAGCGCCCGTCCGATCTGGGCCGCCTGCTCCCGGCCCTGCGAGGTCAGCGGACGTTCCCGGTCGTTGCCGGCGAACCCGGCCTGCCCGTGACGCATCAGGAACAGCCGGTGCGTTACCGGGCTACCGACCGAGGCCATCGTCAGCGCCGGTCAGGCGTCGGCCTCGTTGGGCCGGGTGAACTCGTTCTCGTAGGACGTGCCCCGGGCCCGATCCCAGCTGGCCCGGATCTCGCGCTCGGCCTCGGCATGCCCGACCCACACCGCGCCTTCGACCGACTTGCCCGGCTCGAGGTCCTTGTAGACGGTGAAGAAGTGCTCCATCTCCAGCAGGGTGAGGTTGGGCAGGTCGGTGAGCTCCCTGATGTTGGCCTGTCGCTCATCGGCGACCGGGATGCACAGCACCTTGTCGTCGCCACCCATCTCGTCGCGCATCCGGTACATCCCGATCGCTCGGCACTCGATCAGCGCGCCCGGGAAGGTCGCCTCCGGCACCAGCACCATGGCGTCCAGCGGATCGCCGTCCTGACCCAGGGTGCCCTCGATGAAGCCGTAGTCGTTGGGGTACTGGGTGGAGGTGAACAGCGTCCGGTCCAGCCGGATCCGTCCGGTGTGGTGATCCATCTCGTACTTGTTCTTGGTGCCCTTGGGAATCTCGATCGTCACATCGAAATGCAGATGCGGCTGGATCTTGGGGCGTGCGAACGAAGGCAGGTCCATCGATGTTCACCTCGGGCTCTCTGTCATGATGGGTGTGCGGCTGAGCCTATCGCCAGCCGCGACAAAGGAGGAGAGGCGAGATGCCGGGTCGGACGGGCGGCACCAGCCCAGCCGTGTCCCGTCCGGGATTTGCCCGGGCCGCCCACACTGGAGCGGTGGGTTCCAGGATCATCGTCGCCGCCGCTCTGGCCGCGCTGCTGGCGGGCTGTTCGATCGTCCCGCCCACGCCGGCTCTCGAACCAGGCGAATCCCCGCCCGCGGCACAGACCTCCTCGTCGCCCGCGGCTCCCGCTTCCGCGCCTCCGGTTGCCGCTCCGGTCGCCGATCCCGTCCCACTGCCGGATGCGAAGCAGTTGACCAAGGCCCTGGCCGCGGTGTCGAGCGGCGGGGTGGGAACCGCGGCCGTGGTGGTGGTCGATCCGGCCAGCGGAGAGACGCTGGCCAGCCGGGACGATCAGCCGCTCACCCCGGCCTCCACCATGAAAGTGCTGACCTCGCTGGTGGCGGTCGACACCGTCGGCCCGGAGACCACCTTCACCACGGCGGTGGTCGCGCCCAAACCCGGACGACTGGTGCTGGTGGGCGGCGGCGACCCGCTGCTCACCGACAAGCAGTCGGAATCCGCCGCCAAGCCGGCATCCCTGCAGGCGCTGGCCGAGCAGACCGTGACCGCGCTGCGGGCGGACGGCGTGACGTCGGTGCGGCTGGGCTATGACGACTCGTTGTTCGCCGGCCCGACCTTCCACCCCTCCTGGAAGCCGGCGTGGAAGGTGTACACGGCCCGGATCGGCGCGCTCTCGATCGACGGCGGCCTGGAAAGCCAGTGGCAGGCGCACTCCGACCCCGCCAAGGTGGCCGCCGTTGCCTTCGCCGCCCGGCTCAAGGCCGCCGGCATCGCGGTGACGAAAATCGCGCCCGAACAGCCGTCCGCCGCTGCCCAGCCGGTGGCGTCGGTGCAGTCGGCTCCGTTGTCCGAGATCGTCGGTCAATTGCTGCGGTTCAGCGACAACCACGCTGCCGAGGTGATCTCCCGGCACGTCGCGCTGGCCACCGGCGGCACCCCGAGCTTCGAGGGTGGCGCGGCGGCGGTGACGGCCTGGCTGAAGGCCCACGACCTGTGGGCGGCCGGCATGCGGATCGACGACGGCAGCGGCCTGTCGCACAAGTCGAAGGTGAGCCCGTCGGTGCTGGCCGACGCCCTCGCCCTGGTGCTGGTGACCCCGCGATGGGCGGCGGTGGCCAAGGGGCTGCCGGTCGCCGGCGTGAACGGCACCCTCAAATCCCGCTTCAACGATCCTGCCGAGAAGGCCGGGCGCAAGGTCGTCCATGCCAAGACCGGCACCCTGCTGGGAGTGGCGAGCCTGGCCGGCTACGTCACCACCTCCGACGGCGCGGTGCTCACCTTCGCGGCGATGGCCAACGACGCCGGCCGCGACAGCGCCTACAACTGGCTGGACCGCACCGCAACCGCGTTGGCGAAATGCGGTTGCCGCGCCGACTCGTAGAGTGTGCGCATGCAGCAACTGCCGTACATCGACTGGGATCAGGCCGCCAAGGTCGGCGGGCAGCTCGCCCACCCCGGACCGGAGCTGACGCCGGGCCAGATCGCGCAGGTGGTCGATGCGCTGCGCAGCGCGGCGGCGAAGGCGCCGGCCCACATCACGGAGGTCTCCGGCATGGCCACGCCGGCCCCGGCCGACACGCTGGTGGTGGATCGCGCCGGCTGGCTGGCGGCGATGGCGGCCTCGGCGCGGGCGATCATGACCGGCCTCGGTGCGCCCCAGGCCCCCGAGGGCGGTCTGGACAAGGTGCGTGGCCGCACCCTGGGGCTGCAGGCCGGTGGGCTCTTCGCCGCTCTCTCCAGCCGGATCCTGGGCCAGTTCGATCCCTTCGGCCAGCCCAACCGGCTGCTGTTGGTGGCACCCAACGTGGTGGCGATCGAACGGCGGCTGGGCGTGAACCCGACCGACTTCCGGTTGTGGGTCTGCCTGCACGAGCAGACCCACCAGTACCAATTCGGCCAGGCCCCGTGGCTGCGTGAGCACCTGCTCGGCCTGATGGCCGAGCTGCTGAACGACACCGAGCCGCTGCGGCAGTGGCGCGCCGGCGAACGCCCCCGGAGCATCGCCGAGGCGGTGATCGCTCCCGCCCAGCGGGAGAGCTTCGACCAGGTGACCGCGATCATGTCGCTGCTGGAGGGTCACGCCGACGTGATGATGGACCGGGTCGGCACCGCCGTCCTGCCCACGCTGCCGGTGATCCGGCGGGCGTTCGAGCACCACCGCGACCGCGGCGGCTGGTCCGCCATTCTCAGCAAGCTGCTGGGCGCCGATCTGAAGCGGGCCCAGTACCGGGACGGCGCGAAGTTCTGCCAGCTGGTGCTGAAGCGGGCCGACACCGACCTGCTCAACCTGGCCTTCAGCCAGCCGGCGATGCTGCCGAGCCTGGCCGAGATCCACGATCCGGAGCAGTGGCTGCACCGGGTGGGCCAGTGAACTGATGGCCCGGCGCGAACTGGGCCCGGCGACGCTGGCGGTGGTTCAGGCCGTGGAGCGGGTTGCCGCCGGGCCGCTGCTGGTCGCCTGCTCGGGCGGTGCCGACTCCCTCGCGCTGGCTGCCGCCACCGGCATCGCCGGAGGCCGCCGCGGGCTGGCGGTGCGGGCCGTGGTGGTGGATCACGGGTTGCAGCCTGGTTCGGACCAGGTCGCCGCGCGGGTGGCCGACCAGCTGGCGCCGCTCGAGACGACCCTGGTGCGCGTGCGGGTCGAGGTCGCCGGCGAGGGCGTGGAGGCCGCCGCCCGGAAGGCCCGCTACGGTGCGCTGGAGCAGGCCGCCGCGCCGGAGGAGCTCGTGCTGCTGGGCCACACCCTGGACGATCAGGCCGAGACCGTGCTGCTCGGCCTGGCCCGCGGTTCGGGCACCCGCTCGCTGGCCGGGATGCCGGCCCGGCGGGGACGGTTCGTCCGTCCGCTCCTGGGGCTCCGGCGAGTGACCACGCGAGCCGCCTGCGCCGAGCTCGGCCTGGAGCCATGGGACGACCCGCACAACGCGGCCCCCGGCTTCGCCCGCGCCCGGGTGCGCCACAGCATCCTGCCCGTCCTGGAAGCCGAACTCGGCCCCGGCATGGCCGAGGCGCTGGCTCGCACCGCCGAGCTGGCCCGCGCCGATGCCGACCTGCTGGACGCCTTGGCCTCGCAGGCCCGGGACCGCCTCGCCGGCGAGGGCCTGGACGCCGGCCGGCTGGCCGAGCTGCCGGAGGCACTGCGCGGCCGGGTGGTACGCGCGTGGCTGGCCGAGGCGGGCGGGCGCGACCTGTCGGCTGCCCACCTCAACGCGGTCCTGGCGCTGGTCACCGACTGGCACGGGCAGGGTCCGCTCGACCTGCCGGGGGTGCGGGTGGGCCGCCGGGAGGGCCGGTTGCACGCGAGCGCGAATCCGTCGGGCCGGACACGCTGACCGGCGACGAACTGACCGGTAGGGTTGGTCCACGTGGAAGCCACCGACATCGCCGGGGATCTCACCCGCGTCCTGTACACCCATGCCGACATCGAGCAGCGGCTCGTCGAGCTCGGCGCCCAGATCGACGCCGACTACGCCGGCAAGAACCCGCTGCTGGTGGGGGTGCTCAACGGCGCGGTGATGGTGATGGCGGATCTCTCCCGCAGCCTGAAGATCGACTGCGAGATGGACTGGATGGCGATCTCGTCCTACGGCTCCGGCACGCAGTCCTCCGGCGTGGTGCGGATTCTGAAGGATCTCAACACCGACCTGGAGGGCCGCCACGTGCTGGTGGTGGAGGACATCATCGACACCGGCCTGACCCTGACCTATCTGATGCGCAATCTCGCCTCGCGCAAGCCGGCCAGCCTGGCGATCATGGCGATGTTCCGCAAGCCGGACGCGATGAAGACCGACATCGACGTCTCCTACGTGGGCTTCGACCTGCCCAACCAGTTCGTGATCGGCTATGGCCTGGACTACGCCGGCCGCTACCGCAACCTGCGGGATGTGGGGATTCTCGCCCCGCACGTCTACAGTTGAGCGGTTGCGCGGGCGCGCGAGGTTTGGGCCGCTTCGGTATCGTCCGTGATGCCGTCGGCATGTGAAGGTAGGAATGAAGAACAATCGGTTCCTGAAGTCGCCGTTCATCTGGATCGTGCTCGCGTTCCTCGCGATCGTGCTGATCTTCGACGCGGTCAACAGCGCGGGCGGGTACGCCCAGAAGCCAACCTCCGAGGTGATGGCGCTGCTCGACGGCGACACGCCGCTGGCCGAGGTCGTCCTGGTCGACGGCGAGCAGGTGATCCGGGTCGAGACCAAGGAGAACCCGCCGCAGAAGATGCGCGCCAACTGGGTGGGCACCCAGAGCGAGCAGATCATCGAGCGGCTCAACCAGCGCAAGGCCGCCGGCACCCTCGATCGCTGGGACGGCCAGAACCCGCAGCCCAGCATCTGGAGCACCTTCCTGTTCACGGTGCTGCCGCTGCTGATCATCGGCGTGCTGTTCTTCATGATGTTCTCCAACCTGCAGGGCGGCGGCAACCGCGTCCTCGGGTTCGGCAAGTCGAAGGCCAAGCTGGCCAGCAAGGACACCCCCAAGACGACCTTCAGCGACGTCGCCGGCTGTGAAGAGGCCATCGAGGAGCTGCAGGAGATCCGCGAGTTCCTCGCCGAGCCGGCGAAGTTCACCGCCGTGGGGGCCAAGATCCCCAAGGGCGTGCTGCTCTACGGCCCGCCCGGCACCGGCAAGACGCTGCTGGCCCGCGCGGTCGCCGGTGAGGCGGGCGTCCCGTTCTTCTCGATCTCCGGCTCCGACTTCGTCGAGATGTTCGTCGGCGTGGGCGCCTCCCGCGTCCGCGACCTCTTCGAGCAGGCCAAGGAGGCCGCCCCGGCGATCGTCTTCATCGACGAGATCGACGCCGTCGGACGCCATCGCGGCGCCGGCATGGGTGGCGGCCACGACGAGCGCGAGCAGACCCTGAACCAGTTGCTGGTCGAGATGGACGGCTTCGACGTGCACGGCGGCGTGGTGCTGATCGCGGCGACCAACCGTCCCGACGTGCTCGACCCGGCGTTGCTGCGTCCGGGCCGCTTCGACCGGCAGATCCCGGTGGAGGCGCCCGACATGAAGGGCCGGCTGCAGATTCTGCGGGTGCACTCGGTGAACAAGCCGATGGCCCCCGACGCTGACCTGGAGGTGGTGGCCAAGCGGACGCCCGGCTTCACCGGCGCCGATCTGGCCAACGTGCTGAACGAGGCCGCCCTGCTGACCGCACGGCTGAACCTGCGGTTCATCGGCAAGCCGCAGCTGGACGAGGCGATCGATCGCGTGATCGCCGGCCCGCAGAAGCGCACCCGCGTCATGAACGAGCGAGAGCTGCTGATCACCGCCTACCACGAGGGCGGCCACGCCCTGGTCGCGGCGGCCATGCCGGGCACCGACCCGGTGCAGAAGGTGACGATCCTGCCGCGCGGCCGGGCACTTGGCTACACCATGGTGATGCCGGACGCCGACAAGTACTCCCAGACCCGCGGCGAGCTGCTCGACCAGCTGGCCTACATGATGGGCGGCCGCGCCGCGGAGGAGCTCGTCTTCCACGACCCGACCACCGGCGCCAGCAACGACATCGAGAAGGCCACCAAGCTGGCCCGCGCGATGGTCACCCAGTACGGCATGACCGAGTCGCTGGGCGCGGTGCAGTTGGGCACCTCCGATTCCGAGCCCTTCCTGGGCCGGGATTTCGGCCACACCCGCGACTATTCCGAGGCCGTCGCGGCCCGGGTGGACGCCGAGGTGGCCACCCTGATCTCCGCCGCGCACCAGGAGGCCTTCGATGTGCTGGAGGCCAACCGCGACGTGCTCGACGAATTGGTGCGCCAGCTGTTCGAGAAGGAGACCCTGGATCGGGAGCAGGTGGCCACGGTCTTCGAGTCGCTGAAGCGCTGGCCCAAGCGTCCGGCCTGGACGGGCTCGGATACCCGGGTGCCCTCCACCATTCCGCCGGTCGATCCGCCGCCGCTGCCCGAGCCGCAGCCCCTGCCGGTGCCGCAGCAGCCGGCCTGGACGCCGCCGGGCCCCGAGCAGCCGTACGGTCAGCAGCCGCCCTACGGCCAGGCGCCCTATCCGGGCGGCTACCCGACCGATCCCTACGGTGCGCCCCCGCCCTACGGCGGTTACCCGCCGCCCTACGGGCAGGCCTATCCGCCGCCGGAGTCGTATCCGCAACAGCCGCCGTACCCGTACCCGCAGCAGCCCTACGGGCAGCCGTACGGCGACCCCTACGCCCAGCAGCCCTATGGCCCGCCACCGGGCGAGGCCGCGGGCCAGCCCAGCCCGAACCCAGCCGAGCCCGGTGAGCAGCCGGATGGCGGCGAGCCCAAGCAGGGCTGAGCGGTGACACTCGACCATGCCAGGATCGCGGCTGCCGTCCGCGAGATCCTGATCGGCATCGGGGAGGATCCCGACCGCGACGGCCTGCGCGACACCCCGGATCGGGTGGCGAGGGCCTATGCCGAGATGTTCACCGGTCTGGGGGCGGACGCCGGGGAAGTGCTCGCCACCACCTTCGAACTGGGTCACGACGAGATGGTGCTGGTGCGCGACATCGAGGTGTGGAGCACCTGCGAACACCATCTGCTGCCGTTCACCGGGGTCGCCCACGTGGCCTACATCCCCGCCGCCGGCAAGATCACCGGCCTGTCCAAGCTGGCCCGGTTGGTCGACGTCTACGCCAAGCGCCCCCAGGTGCAGGAGAGGCTCACCTCCGAGGTCGCCGACGCCCTGGTCGAGCACCTGCAGCCGCAGGGTGTGATGGTGGTGATCGAGTGCGAGCACCTGTGCATGACCATGCGCGGCGTCCGCAAGCCCGGTTCCAAGACCGTCACCAGCGCCGTCCGTGGCACCATGCGCAACCCCGCCACCCGCGCCGAGGCGATGAGCCTGATCATCGGCTGATTGACCGTATCCGGCGGTCGCCCGGCCCTACCCTGAGGGTGAGGTGACCAGATGCGTACAGCTGCCGCGGAGATGAGGTCCGATTCCGGCGCTCGGCCGTGGATCGAGCGGGTCTCCGCCGACGACCTGATGGCGCTGGCGAGCGACGGCACGGTGCGGATGCAGGTCGGCGCCGTGCTCTTCCTCCGGACGCCGGACGGCTGGTCTCCGGGGCGACTGATGGCTGAGCTCGCCAGCCGAGTGCTCGTCATCCCCAGGCTGCGCCAGCGGCTGGTCCGGCTGCCGCCCGGGTTGGGGCGTCCGATCTGGCAGGACGTAGCCGGCTTCCGTCCGAAGGACCACCTCGCGATGGCGGCGTGCGAAGGCGGGCAGCAGGGAGTTCTCGAACTGGCCGCGGACCTGCTCGTGACACCCCTGCCCACAGATCGGCCGCTATGGACGGCCCGGCTCGTGACCGGCTTCGCCGGCGACGAGGCGGCAGTGGTGATCGTGCTGCACCACGTCCTGGCCGATGGGATGGCGGCGCTGGCGATGCTGCGGGAACTGGCGAGCGACGCTGGCGGCGAGCCATCCCGGTCGTTCTCGGCTGCGCCGAGCCGGAGGGCGCTGCTGGGCGACAACCTGCGAGGCAGGCTGGCCGCCGTGCGAGAGGTGCCCGGCGGGCTGGTCAGGCTGGCGGCGGCGGTGGCCGTGCTGGGATCCCGCGGCGCTCCGGCTGCCAGGACGTCACTGAATCGGCCCACCGGAACCAGGCGTCGCGTCCTGGTGGTGTCGTGCGGGCTGGCTGAGGCGCGCGCCGCCGCCCGCGCGGCTGGCGCCACCATCAACGACCTCGCGTTGGCGGTGATCGCCGAGGGCTTCGCAGGCCTTGCTGCCACCCGGGGCGAACGGCTGGAGCACGTGGTGATCTCAGTGCCGGTCTCCGCCCGGCGCTCGACCGATCCCGGGTCGCTGGGCAACCAGGTCGGCGTCCTTCCGCTGTCCATCCCGGCCGGCGGCGAGCGCGCCCAGCGGCTGCGAGCCATCGCCGAACTGACCGCCCGGGCGAAGCGGTTGTCGCCCGCCGCCTCGTCGGCGATCCTCGGCCCCGGGTTCCGCTGGCTGGCACGGGTGGGGCTGTTCCGGTGGTTCACCGACCGCCAGCAACTGGTGCACACCTTCGCATCCAACCTGCGCGGACCGGCCGAGCCGATCCGGCTGGGCGGTCTCGAAGTGAAGCGGATCGTCCCGCTCTCGGTCACCACCGGCAACATCACGGTCGCCTTCGGAACCTTCTCCTACGCCGGTGGCCTCAGCACCGTCGTGACGGCCGACCCCGATCTCGTCCCGGACCTCGGTCGGCTGGAGCTCCTGCTGGCCGACGGCCTGGCTGGTTGTCTCGCGACCGCGGGCTGAGGCTCAGCCGACCGCCTTCGCGACGAGCGCGCGCAGCTTCTGAGTCACTTCCTCGGTGACGCCGAGGACCGCGTAGGCGGTGGGCCAGAGCGGGCCGTCGTCCAGCTTCGCGGATTCGTCGAAGGCGACCGTGCCGTAGCGGGAGTTCCACCGCGACGCCGGCTGATAGAACACGACCACCTTGCCTTCGCGGGCGTAGGCGGGGAAGCCGTACATGGTCTTCGGGTCGAGGTGGGGCGCCAGTTCGGTGACGATGTCGTCCAGCAGCTGGGCGACCTGCTTGTCGGTGCCCTCCATCGCTGCGATCGCGTCGGCGCAGGCCTGCGCCTCCCGCTCGCGCTTGGCGGCGCCCTTGAGCCCCTTGCTCGCGCGCAGTTCGGCGGCGCGCTGCTTCATCGCCTCGCGTTCGGCGTCGCTGAAGCCGTTCTTCTCAGCCATCTCAGTTCTCCTTGCGCTTTTCCTGGATGCGGATCAGGTTGCCGGCCGGGTCGCGGAACGCGGCGTCCCGCACGCCGTAATCCTGCTCGATCGGTTCCTGGACGATGTCGGCGCCTGCGGCTTCCAGCTGCGCGAACGTGGCATCCAGATCATCGGTCGCCAGGTTCACGCCGAAGTAGGAGCCCTTCGCGATCAGTTCGAGGAGGAACTGGCGCTCGTCGTCGCTCAGGTCGTGGCCGACCGCCGGCGGGTGCAGGACGATCGCGGTGTCGGGCTGGCTGGCCGGGCCGACCGTGATCCAGCGCATGTCCTGGTAGCCGACGTCGAGCCGTACCTCGAAGCCGAGGACGTCGCGGTAGAACGCCAGGGACGCCTCGGCGTCGGTGTGCGGGAGGAAACTGGAGTGAATCGTGATGCTCATGGCTCCACGTTAGGAGGCGGTCGCGTCCGGCGCTTCTCGATTCCTGACCGGTCTGGTGATCTGCTTGGCGATGCAGGGCAGCATTCCGGGACGGAACTCGGCACCACGCTCCCGGAACACGCTGGGGGGCACGCCGACCAACTCGGTGAATCGCGTGCTGAAGGTGCCGAGCGACTGACACCCGACCGCGAAGCACACCTCGGTGACGCTCAGGTCGCCACGGCGCAGCAGCATCATCGCGCGTTCGATCCGCCGCGTCATCAGGTACGCGTAGGGGGATTCGCCGTAGGCGCGCTTGAACTGACGGCTCAGGTGCCCCGCGGACAGGTGCACCCCGCGCGCCAGCGACTCGACATCGAGCGGTTGCGCGTACTCCCGGTCCATCCGGTCCCGGACGCGACGCAGCAGCACCAGGGTCGCGAGATCCGGCCGGTCGGTCACACCGTCGATGGTCCCAGGTCGTAACCCCGGTTCCAAGTGCTCCGAGCCTTGCCTGGGCCGGGTGTCGTTCCGGATGCCGCCCATCGTGCGCCGGGCATCTCGCGCGGCGACCCGGGCGGGATGACTCGATAGGGTGCTGGCCGTGAGTGTGCTGCCTGAGGCCGGTCGGACCCTGGTGATGGGGATCCTCAACGTGACGCCGGACTCGTTCTCCGACGGGGGAGACCACCTGGGGTTCGAGGCGGCCATCACGCAGGGGCGCCGACTGCTGGCCGAGGGTGCCGACATCATCGACGTCGGCGGGGAATCCACCCGCCCGGGAGCCGAGCGGGCACCGGTGGCGGTCGAACTGGGCAGGGTGCTGCCGGTGATCCGGGAGCTGGCCGCGGCCGGAGCGGCGGTGTCGGTGGACACCATGCGGGCCCAGGTGGCGGCCGATGCCGTGGCGGCCGGCGCGGTTCTGGTCAACGACGTCTCGGGCGGGCTGGCCGATCCGGCCATGCTCGGCACGGTGGCCGGGCTGGGCGTCGGCTACGTCGCGATGCACTGGCGCGGGCATTCGACCGTCATGCAGCAGCTCACCCGCTATGACGACGTGGTGACCGATGTCGCAGCGGAACTCGCCCAGCGCCGGGACGCCGCCCTGGCCGCCGGTATCGCTCCCGAGCGGCTGATCCTCGATCCCGGCCTCGGGTTCGCCAAGACCGCGGCCCACAATTGGGAGCTGCTGAGCCGCCTGGACGAGCTCGGCCGGCTGGGCCAGCCGTTGCTGGTCGGCGCCTCCCGCAAGCGCTTCCTGGGTGAGTTGCTCGCCGAGGCCGACGGGTTGCGTCCTCCCCGGCAGCGGGACGACGCCACCGCCGCGTTGACGGCGCTGCTCGCCGAGCGCGGCGTCTGGGGGGTCCGGACGCACACCGTGCGGGCGCAGCGCGACGCGATCGCGGTCGCGGACCGGCTGCGGAGAGGCTAGTCCTACCCATCCCGTGGTGGTCTGCGGGGCGGTTCCCGGGCTCCTCACGAGGTTGCTGTCTGTGCCCGCCGCGCGGGCCCACCGCTCCGGCCGGGGTAATCCGCGGCCCGGCTCCGCGGCGCGGATCTGTCAGGTAGGGTCGAATCCGGAGGTGGCCCGTGGGTGATCGAATCAAGCTGACCGGCATCGAGGTTCTGGCCCGGCATGGCGCATACATCGAAGAGAAGTTCAGCGACCAGCCTTTCGTCATCGATCTGGATTGCGTGCTCGATCGCGGCACTCTGGCCGACCGGCTGGAGACCACCGTGGACTACTCCGAACTGGCTGTCGTGGCCGCCGATGCCGTGCGCGCCGACTCCGTCGACCTGATCGAGACCCTGGCGGACCGGATCGCCGCGGTGTGCCTGGCCCGTTATCCGGCCATCGCCAGGATCACCGTGACCGTGCACAAGCCGGAGGCGCCGATCGCGGTCCCGGTGCGGGATGTGGCGGTGCAAGTGAAGAGGAGGAGGCAGTGAGCATTATCGACTTCGATATCGACACCCTCTCGGGCATGGCGCCGCTACGCCACGTCACCTATTCGCTGGGGTCCAATCTCGGCGATCGTCTGGAATATCTGCAGGGCGCGACCAACCTGCTGAAAGCCACCCCCGGAATGAAAATCACCGGGGTTTCATCGGTCTACGAGACCGACCCGGTGGATCTACCGGATCAGCCGAACTTTCTCAATATCGTCGTGCAGGCCGAATCGACCTTGGCCTCCACCGTCATGCTGGAGCGTGCCCACGCGATCGAGGATGCCTTCGACCGGGTGCGCACCGTGCGGTTCGGGCCGCGAACCATCGACGTCGATCTGATCGTGGTCGGCGACCGGGTGCTCCACAACGAGACGTTGACGCTGCCGCACCCGCGCGCCCATGAGCGTGCCTTCGTGTTGGTGCCCTGGCTCGAACTGGAGCCGGAGGCGGTGCTGGTCGGCCGTGGCCGGGTGGCCGATCTGCTGGCCGGGCTGGACGCCTCCGGAGTCCGCCGGCGCGACGACCTGCGTATCGAGATCGAATGAGCCCGGCGGCACGGCCGTCGGTCGGGCTCACCGCCTGGCGGTCGGTCGGCTTGGCGGCCCTGGTCGGTGCGGCGGCCACCGGTGCGCTCTACTTCGTTCTCGACCGGCTGAGCCTGCCGCTGCCGGTGCCCCCGCTGCTGGGGGCCGGCGTGATCGCGATCGTGGCCGGTATCGTCGGCTGGCAGTCCTACCTGACCTGGCGCGCCATCCATCGTCGCCGGCGTCCGGTGCAGCCCAGGACAGCGGTGGCACTGCTGGCGCTGGGAAAGACCGCGCTGCTGGCCGGTGCCGCGCTGGCCGGCGGCCACGCGGCCATCGCCCTTCACGCGCTGACCTTCCTGGAGGCGGAGTTGCCCAGGGCCCGCGCGATCGGGGCTGCCTGGTCGTTGGTGGCCAGCGTGGGGCTGGCCGTGGCCGGCCGCCGGCTGGAACGAGCCTGCGAACTGCCGCCGGAGGACCCCGACGCCACGCCGGATCCGGAGCCCGA
This sequence comes from Actinomycetota bacterium, assembly GCA_020161795.1. Lineage (GTDB taxonomy): Bacteria > Actinomycetota > Actinomycetes > Propionibacteriales > Propionibacteriaceae > Propionicimonas. The sequence goes on from JAIUOR010000060.1 coordinate 226,611, forward strand.
CGATCGGGGCCAGCCGGGTTAGGCTGACGCCTGTGAGCACCATCACCCCGGCTCGGCGAACTCGGCAATCTGCTCTCGGGCGCTATTCGTGGCTGACCCTGGGCGTTACTCTGCTGCTCGCCTCCGCATTGCTGACCGGCGATCTCTGGCTGACCAGAGCTGGCGCGGTCGTGGCCTTTCTCGGCGGCCTGATTTCCTGCCTGCTGGCCTGGCGGGAAGTGAACCGCCAGCGTGCGTCCTTCGAACTGCGCTCAACCCTGGAATTGCGCCAGCACGGCGCCAAGCTGCGGGCGGAACGCGAACAACACCGGCGGGTGCTTGGCGTGCTGCAGCGGCGTAACCAGGATTTGCGGGGCAGGGCCATCACCGCCACCGCCGAGGTGACGCAACTGCGGCACGAGGTGACGCGGTTGCAGGACGAGAATGCCGATCTGCGACGCGAATTGGTGCGCCTCGACGACCTTCGCAGCGCGGAGGTGCTGGCCTTGCCGCGGCGCGCCACCGGCGCGATCTCCCCGCGCGAGGAAGTGCTGTGGGCAGAAGGCGATCTGCCGACCGTGGTCGACCTGAAAGCCGTCACCGCGGCGCCCTTCGGGATGCAGCGCCAGGGCTGAGCCGCTCAGCGCCGATCGGGCCGATCGCCCGATCCGACGCGTTGCCGCAATCGGTGAACTGCCGGCCGACGACCTCCAGCCCGCTTCCGCGAACCGGTGCTCGGCGTGATCTGGTCGTGATCTATGAACGGCCGGCGGGGGATATAACGGTCTGGCACGGCGCGCCTTTTACATAGTTGGGCGATGGATGTACCGTGGGGGACGCTTTACTGCAATCACGCCTATTCCGGAGGAATGCCCCATGGCTCAGCGCGTTGAAATCGTGCTCACCGATGATCTTGATGAGAGCAAGGCCGATAGCACGGTGAGTTTCGGCTACGCCGGTAACAGCTACGAGATTGATCTTTCCGACGCGAATCGCGTGGCTCTGGAAGAGGCTCTTGCGCCCTACATTGCCGCCGCCCGGCGGGTTTCCGCTTCGCGCCGGCAGGCTCGCCGCCGCACCGCGGGCGGCACGGCCAGCGCGACGGACATTCGCGCCTGGGCACTCGCCCGGGGCATGGAGGTCTCCAGCCGCGGCCGGGTCTCCGCCGAGGTGCGCGAGGCCTACGAGAACGCGCATCGCTGAACCCCACCGAGCCCTGTTCGCCGCCGGTTCGCTCCGGTCCGCGGTGAACAGGGCTTCGTGCTGTCCGCAGGAGTTGCGCCGCAGGCGAACATGGGAACTCCTGGCCGTAACAGTGGGTTGACTACACTGAGACAGTCTTTCGGCGGTCAACCGGACCGTCGCAGGACGCCAGCACAGCTGGATTAAGGAGTACTGCTGCGATGTTCGACCGGTTCACCGATCGCGCCCGGCGGGTCATCGTCCTCGCTCAGGACGAGGCGCGCATGCTCAACCACAACTACATCGGTACCGAGCATCTGCTGCTCGGCCTGATCCATGAAGGCGAAGGGGTCGCCGCCAAGGCGCTCGAGTCGCTGGGCATCACCCTGGAGAAGGTCCGCGACCAGGTGGAAGAGGTCATCGGCCAGGGCCAGCAGGCACCCACGGGGCACATCCCGTTCACTCCGCGCGCCAAGAAGGTGCTGGAGTACTCGATGCGCGAGGCCCTCCAGATCAACCACCCCTACATCGGCACCGAGCACATCCTGCTCGGCCTGATCCGTGAGGGCGAGGGCGTGGCCGCCCAGGTGCTGATCAAGCTCGGCGCCGATCTGAACCGCGTCCGCAGCACCGTGCTGCAGATGCTCTCCGGCTACCAGGGCAAGGAGGCCGCCACCGCCGGTGCGCCGGACTCCGGCCCGTCCCAGACCGCCGCGACCATCCTCGACCAGTTCGGACGCAACCTCACCCAGGCCGCCCGCGAGAACAAGCTCGACCCGGTGATCGGGCGCGAGAAGGAGATCGAGCGGGTGA
>JAIUOR010000061.1 GCA_020161795.1 Actinomycetota bacterium
GGGCCACCTGCGCGATCGGCTTGTTTGTTTCCTCAACAATCCGGACCGCTCCCTCACGGAACTCCGGATCGTACTTCTTGCGCTTCTCAGGCATAGCTACTCCTTATAGCTGATGCCTCCACGATCCGGGGGGAACCTCACGTGGGTATGGCGGCTGTCGCTGCTTACCGACCCAATCCTCCCGCACGACTCAGAACCCGACCCGTCGAGCATCCCACCCGACGACATCGACGAACTCCTCCGAGACTGGACACCCACCGGACCAGTCACCGACGCGCCCGGCCCCGACGATCCGCGGGACGCCCCGCTCAACGAACCCGTCCCACCGGCCGACCGTGAAGGCACCGAGCCAGCGGATACCGACCCCGATACCGCTCTGCTGTTCGAAGCCGTCACGCGCCGTGCCCTGCCTGCCCCCGAACTGACAGACGCCGAGGCCCGGCACCAAATGGATCGCCGGGACGCCTGGCACAACGCCCCGCCACGAGAACGACTCGTCCTGGTCAACCACCTCACCAGCAAGTTCTACGAGCGCTGCTTCACCACGGACGCCTGGGCGCGCAGTTACGTCTCCGACAGGTTCGGACACGACCTCGCCGGCAGCCCGTTCAGACCCGGCTACGCACCCGACAGCTGGACCGCGCTGGTCAACCATCTACGCCGCCACGGCGTCGCCGACAGCGAGATGACCGCCGCCGGCGTCGCACTGACAGCGTCCACCGGCAGGCTGATCGACCGATTCCGAGACCGCGTCGTGTTCCCCATCACCGACCCTGACGGTGCGGTGCTCGGGTTCATCGGACGCCGCAACCCCGCCCGTACCGACACCGACAACCGCGGACCCAAGTACCTCAACACCGCCGAAACAGTGCTGTTCAGGAAGGGTGACCAGCTGTTCATCGGCGGCCATCTCGACCCAGCCACAACACCGGTCATCAGTGAAGGCCCCTTCGACGCGATCGCCATCACGCTCGCCTCCGATGGCAGCCACGTCGGTGTCGCACCGTTGGGAACCAGCCTCACCACCGCCCAAGTCGCCCAACTCCGCGAACACCCGATCGCCCCAGTGGTCGCCACGGACCCCGATCTCGCGGGACGGATCGCCGCCGAACGCGACTACTGGCTACTCGCCGCGGCGGGTCTCAGCCCTGGCTACGCCGATCTGCCCGCGGGTCTCGATCCGGCCGACATGCTCACTGGTGGGCGAGCCGACCAACTCACCGCTGCCATCGCGGCCGCCACCCCGCTCGGGTATACGCTCATCGATGAACGCCTCACAAACCTGCCCCGGGAAGGGGCCGCGCTTGACGCCATGTGGGTGCTGGCAGCTCAGCCGCCCGAGCACTGGATCTCGGGCGCGGAGCACATCGCCGAGAGGCTCGATCTCCCCTCCTCGCTGATCCGCGCTGGCCTGCTGGGCATGGTCCGTGCCTGGAACACCGACCCACGTCGAGCCGCCAACCAAGCCCTCTCCCAGCTGAATCAGGTCAAGCAACGCCTCGCCAACGCCGCAACCCTGGCTGCCGCCGAAGCCGATCCCGAGCACGCCCGCCCCAACACCACAGCGGCTGCGCCGCCACTGACGCCTCTCGGCGGCCACCCACGTCGCCACGGAGTCGACCGATAGCGGGCCGACTACAGCATTCGCGGCACAGACGCTGGATGGTCCTTTTCTGCACCGATGTCGCGGCGGCGTTCGACGGCCAAGGCAGCGGTGTCCACGTTGACGATGCCGGCCACGGCCGCCTTCCCCTGCGGAGGCTGCAGGGTGCTCTTCGCCTGAACAAGACACGCCGCCGCGACATGCCCGGCGGGTGCGTGGCGAGGGATGAGGATGGCACTCTTCGCAAACACACGACCCGGGAAAGAGCAGCGCCATGGACCGCGAGCCGCACGAGCAAGCCCTGCGTCAGTTGGGGGTTCGCAACGCTGATCGGCTCGGCGACCGGTGGGCCGATCACGGCATCAGCGCGCAGGAGATGCTCGCGTGGCTGGCGGCCGGAGTCCATGTCGACGAACCCCACCTTGCAGCAGCGCTGGCGGCGGCAGAGTGGACGCCGCAACAGGCCGCCAGACTTGCTACCCACGAGTCGAACATCACCGTGATCGATGCGGTCCGGCAGCATCCGAACGCCGCCACCTACGCGCGCGAACTCCGAGCGATCTGAGGCCGGCAAAGCCAGGTTTCTGTCTCAGCCTCCTGCAACGATGAAGGTGCAGGAGGGAGGTGGGGATGCCGTTCGTCGCCTACGACGGATCGAGGCGCGTCAGCGCGCTCGACTACCTGCACCCGACAGCGTGGCGGGAGTTCCGCGACGACGCCGAGTTGGTGGAGTTGTTGCGGTTCGCCTGCTGCGGCACACCTGTCGTGCCGAAGACCTCGCCATACGGCCTGCCGTTCTTCGCGCACGCCCCGGGACGGGCCTGCGAGGCCAGCCGCTCCGGCGGGCAGGAGTCGTTCCGGCATCAGCTGTTGAAGGCGGCGGCGCAGTCGTTCTTCCGGTCGTTGCCGGGGTGGTCTGCGGACGTGGAGGTGCGTCACGAGCGGCCCGCGTTCGTCGCCGACGTGCTCGCCAGCCACACCGACGGACGCCGGCTCGCGGTCGAGATCCAGCTTGCTCAGCAGGGCGTCGACTCGTACCTGGACCGGACGCGGGCGAGGCTGGCCGGGGGTGTGAAGACTGCCTGGTTGGCGGGGGTCTGGTCGCCCGCGTTCGTCCAGTTCGAGATCGCCCACCTGCACCTGCACACCGTCCGGTCGGTGAAACCGCAGATCGCCGAGGAGGCGTTGGCGCTTCCCGGGTACACCCGCCAGTGGGACGACACCCGGACGCTCTCGGTTGAGGACTATCTGGCGGCGCTGGTCGCACCTGGCGCTGGTTGGCGTTGGAACGGCCGCCTAAGGCCGGAGGCCGATCCCGGCCTTCCCGAACCGGAGGGGCGCGACGTACTCCGTCGAACGCAGCCTTCGCTGCACCCCGTGGGGCGTCCTTCGGGTCAGCGTGAGGCGCTGGCTGCGATCGACGCGGAGGCGACAGCGGACACCCGGCCAGCGGACGACCCGGCGCGGATCCGGGACCGCTACGCCCGACTGAACGCGGCGGCGAGGATCATCTCCGGCGACGGCTGAATACGTCAGACGCCGCTCCGCATGGTCCAACTCGTTCTGTTCGCGGATCTCCAGGCGTGGGTGGCCGCCAGACCGCCGCTGCCGCGGCAGCCGGGCCCTGCACGTCACCGTGATGGCCAGGGCGGCAAGCCGAGGTGCTGCTCAGACGACATCGGATCGCGGTGGAACGCGACGATCTTCTCCACTCGGCCGGCAAGGTCGGTCGAGTTCTCCAAGTTGTACTTCTTACCGTTTCCGGGATGGATCGCTTCGGCGTTGAAGAAGTGAGTCGAGCACCTCCCGATGGTGTGCCGCCGAACCCAGCCGACCACCTCCCCGTCAACGCTCACCTCCCAGACCGGGTGGTCGTGCGGGTGCCGTGGTAGCTCATGGACGGTGACCGACGGGTCCGGATGGGTGTATCTGGGATGGACGTAGGACATTACGCCAGTATCGAACATTTGTTCGGTTTTGGTCTAGGGTTGTCCGGCCAGGATTTCACCGGTTTCGGGGTCGATGGTCTGACCGTCGGAGGTGATCAGCCGTAGACCAGCATCCTGGTGGTGTTCTCGGCTTGGGGCCGCGTGGAGGGTGGCTAGGTCGGCTTTGTAGGCCTCGGCTCGGACCTCGGTGGCAGTGTCGCCCAGGAACCTGGTGTATCGGGAGCGGGCGGGCCATGCTTTGTGTTCGTCGTCGCACAGCGCTTTGGTGCGGGTCCGGAGTCGTTCGGTAAAGGCTGGGAGGCTGTAGCGGTGCCACTCTTCGAGGCTGGCGCTGGTGGTGTCGATGCCGGCGCGGCGGCGTTGGTCGGCGAGGACGGCGATCTCGTGGACAAGGTGGGGGTGGAGGGGCCAGCAGGCGGGGATGAACCCGCCGCTGCCGAGGTCCCACACGTATTCGTGGTTGAACCAGGTGACGACGGCGTCGAGCCAGTCCCACAGTTCGGTTCTGAGTTCCTGGGAGGTGCAGGTGGGCGGGTCCCAGGGGCGTGGCAGGTCTTTCGGGTTGCCGATCCGTTTCTTGGTTGCCTCGTCGCCGTTGGCGGCAAGGTACAGGTCGTTGTAGGCGCCCTGTAGTTCCGGCCCGGTGGGCATGGGGAACCGCTGGGCGAGCCACCGGTCGTTCATGGGCGGCGGCCGTCGGTGAGGCCGTGTTGTTCGGCTTGGGCGATTGCGGCGGCAGCCCGTGCTTGCGGGCTGACCTGTGCGTGACGTTGGGCGGTGAGAGCATCGCGTGCGGTCTTTTGCTGGTCGAGGAGCTTCTGGCCGGGTTTGCCGTCGATGCAGCGTGCGAGTTTGGCGACGATCGGTTTGATGTTCTCGGCGACCACTAGTGCTTGCCGTTCGGGGAGTTGGCGGATTTCTTCGGGTCGCAGGATGGGGATGTCTTCGCCGGACATGGAGCGGGCTGGTTTGCCGCCGGTTTGCCAGGTGGTGCGGGAGATTCGGACGGAGCCGATGAGATCGGAGACTTCCTTGTTGAAGGTGACGTCCTTGCTGCCACCGAACATAACCAAGACGTTACTGAGCGCAATGAGCGCGCGGGCTTCGGTTTCGCCGAAGTTGCTGATCAGTTGGGCGCGGGTCTGGGCGGCCCAGATGATGGTGAGGCCGAGGGCGCGCTCGTTGGCCATCCTGGTTGTCAAGGTCGGCAGGGGCGCGGTGGAGGGGAGTTCATCGAGGCAGGCGAGCATGGGTGGGCAGAGCCTGCCCCACGGGGTGTTGTTCGCGGTAACTAGCGCGGTGTCGAGGATGTCCTCGGCGGCTGCGGTCATCAGCGGTGACGCGGAGGCGTAGGGGTCTTCGCGACCCAGCATGTAGATCGTTCCGTGGCCGGCGATGAGGCGGGCGATATCGGTGGCTGGCCGCCCGGCGCCGGGTACACAGCGGCGGCGGATATCTGGCTGGAAGAACAGACTGGTGGCTTGCTGCACGGTGGTGATCGTGTTGCCGGCGGTCCGGTCGTCACCGGTCAGAGTGCCTTGCAGCAGGCCGTGCCAGTGGCTGGCGGCAGAGGGGTGGGTGAGCAGGATTTCGGCGGGTTCGGGTGAGCCGAGCGGGTTGGCGACCCAACGCAGCAAGAGGTCTAGGTCGGCGCCGATCAGGGCGGCGGCGTGGAAGTACGCCATCAGCAGCTTGGCGGCTTCAGCGGCGTAGAAGCGGGCGGCGGAGTCTCCGGAGCCGCCATGGGTGGCAGCGCGGATGGTCCCGGCTGTGAATGCCTTGGCGCGACGTTCGGCCACCACGGGGTCGACGCAGCCGGCGATCGGGTCCCAGATGAGTTCGGGTAGGCCGGGGGTGAGTCCGAACGGATCGAGGACGGCGATGGGGCGTCCGCCTTCCTTCCGCGTGGTGACGGTGAGCAGCAGGTCGTCGGGCTTGGTGAGGGTGACGAGGGCTGCTCCGGGTGCTGCCAGCAGGGCGGGGCTGAGCACGTCGAGGGTTTTGCCGGAGCCTTGGGGGCCGATCACGCCGACGGTGCGGTCCCAGGGACACCACAGGTCTCCGCCGCGTGGCTCGTGGGCTCGGCCGATTCGCCATCCGACAGCTGTCGGATCGAATCGGCGGCGCGAGGATCTGGCGTTCTCCTGAGTGATGGTGGGGCGCACGGTTGCTCCGCTCTCAGATCGCCAGGGTCGGCGTGGGTGGACCCGACGCCGCGGTGGTGGGCTGCGCGTGGTGGTGGGGTGCCGGGACTTTCTCCCAGTCCTGGGTTGCCCCTGTCGGATGGGTGGTTGAAGAGATGGTTTCGGCGACCGTGAGAATGTGGTCGATGTCGAGGCGCAGGTACGGGTCCTCGTCCCCATCGTTGAGGGCGTCAGCAAGCAAGGGGTGGGTGTGGGTGATGTGGGCGGTGGAAGCCTCGAACCTCCCGCCCGCGAGTGGGGTGTGCCAGTCGGCGTGGCGTTCTCCTTCGACTTCGGTGCCATGTTGGTCGAACACCCGACCGGTGGTGACGGTGTTCCCGCCGAAGTCGTCCAGGCTCGAGGACCAGCGGATCAGGCCGATCGAGTGGGCTTCGGGGTGGTCACGGCGGAGTTCACGGGCCAGTTCAGCGAGTTCTTGGACATGGAACTCGGCGTAGGCAGCGTGTAACTCGGTGTTGGCTGCGTTCAGTCGGGCCGTGGCCGCTTGCAGCGGGGTCTGTGTCACGGGGGCGGAAGCGGCCGGGTCTTCGGGTGGTGGTGGGCGAAGGCCGATCCAGGCGGTGGTGTCGTTGATCACCACCTGGTGGCCGTTGCGTTGCAGGGTGGCGGCCGCGGTGGCGAGGTCGGGTAGTTGCAGGCCGGCGAGGTGGTGCTCGATGAGCGCGTTGATGTCGGCTTCGCTGAAGGGGTAGTCCGGGTCGTCGGGGTTGTCGAGGTTGGGGACGGGGTTCTGCTCGATGTCATAGACGATCAGGTTGCTTTCGTCGTCTTCGAGGATAAGGGCGGTGACAGTCGGGAAGTGGTCACTGATAGCGTCCAGGGCCGCCAGCAGCCCTGCGTCAGCAGGAGGCATGGTGGGGTCCTCTCAGAGGGGGATGCCGGGGCGTGGTGGGGTTGGGTTCCGTGGAGCGTGCCGGGTGGTGTGGGTCGGTGCGTTGACGGTCTCCCAGGTCTCGAGGGTCTCGCGGCCGGTCACCTTCTCGACGCCGGCGCGGACGATGCCGGAGGCGAGGGCCAGCCCCTGTGGTCGCAGTTTGTCCCACGTCGAGGGTGGTACGACGTGGTCGATGAGTTGGCCCAGGAGGTCGCCGACGAGTTCGGTGCGGCGGGGGTGGCCGGGCAGGGCCGTTGCTTTGGCTCGTTCCATCGCCATCGACGCCAGCGCGCCTTCGCCGGTGAGCCAGGCGGCAAGCCCGGCCAGGTGGAGTGGCTGTTCGGAGCCGTAGGAGGGGGTGTGGTTGATGACGTCGCCCCACAGTTGCAGGTGCTGGGCGGCGGTGTCGCGGGTCATGGACAGCAAGGCGACTTCGCGGACGGCGGGGTTCTGCGACAGGAGCGCCAGCGCGATCGCGTCGTCGCTGCTCATCGACTGGCTCGGCCGGTTGACGGTCGGATTGGGCAGGTTGGCTACTAGCAGGTCGCTGAATGCGTTGATCAGGCGGCGGTCGTCGCTGGGATCGGGCAGCCGGCCGGCGACTCGGGTGACCTTCTGGAGTAGTTCGTCGCTGTCTTCGGCGCTGGCGAACCGGGGCGCCAGGTCGGAGCGGCGCGAGTGTGTGTTCAAGCCTGCGCGAGCGGCCTGGGTGGCCACGGGGCTGTCGGGGTCAAGGGTGCCGGTGGTGCCGTCTGGTTGGTGCCAGGTGTTGCCGTCGACGAGCAACTGTTGGCTGTGGGCGCTTCTGGGTAGGCGGGAGTCTGCCCGATGCAGGGTGTCCCAGCCGATGCTGTGGTCGCCGGTGTAGGCCAGCATGATGGCGTCGGCTCCGGGGAACCTGGCCCAGATCCGGCTGATCAGCTGGTCGAGGTTGCGGTTGGACTGGACATCGGCCAGGTTGGCGCGCGCGGTGACGGCTAACGTCCCTTGGTTGAGCACCATGATGACCAGGGATTCCTCGGGCTGGAAGCCGATCAGGTAGGGCACGATTTGGACGACATCGCCCGCGGTGCCGAGCCTGATGCGGGGAGCATCTGGGTTAGTCATGATGGGGCTGCCTCTCCGATAGTGCGGTGATGCGGTTCAGGGGCGGACCGGACGGTGTTGTGCCGTTTCGGCCAGTGGGTGGGACGGCCCGGGAAAGGGCCGCGGCCCTGCCTGGGTCGCGTTCACCACCTCCCACGCTGCGTCCGGGTTCATGGTTGGCGCCACCTCGGAAGGGGTCGGGTTGTCGATGCGCTTGGGTCGGGTGAGCACGGTCTGCGGGACTCCGCGGTACTCCTGGTGTGCCTTCACTATCCCGGTGATGGTCACCTGGTCGCCGCGCTCGATGGGGTACGCCCAGGTGGCCGAAGTGATGGTCTTGGCCACTGCAGTGCCGCAGTCGATGACCAGGAGCGCCTGGTCGGGAGACCGGTAGTGGTAGCCGGGGACGCGGGTGGCGGTAAGGACGGTGCCCGTGAGTGTGATCGGCTGTCCCACCGTCCCGGCGTGGCTGACGTTGTCGCGTCGCTGGCTGCGGACCTCGTCAGCCACCTGGTGTTCGACCATCCGGTTCCAGGCGTTGACGGCGCTGACTGCCAGACCGAGATGCTTGGGGCCGACGCTGCCGGCGCGCAAGACATCGGCCAGGTTCGCCTCGTATCCGGAGCCACTGGTCAGATGGGCGGGGAGTTCAGCCAGGATCCGGGTGGCCATGTGCTGGCCCTGGTCGAGGTGGTCGGCGATGGAGGCCAGCAGGTCGCGGGCATGGGGGCCACCGAGGAGGGCGTCGGTCACCAGATCGCGGGTGGCCGGTCTGGTGCCGGTGGCGCTGGCGGGGGTCCAGCCGTGTGCGGCGACGACGGCCCATGCGTAGGTCAGGATCGACTCGATGGCCCACTGCCGGGGGCCGGTGCCCTGTGATCGGTCGATGTCGTCGCTGATCTTGTCGGCGTCCAGGAAGACTGGCGTCACCGAGGTGCCGAGGAAGTCTTTGAGGCAGGTGCGGCCGACCTGCTTGAGTTCGCCGGTGTCGACGTGACGGACGAGGAAGGTGGTCGAGCGCGGCCGCACAGTGTGGCAGTGGTCACACTCGCCCGGTCGCACGGCCGAGTGATCGAACGTCTGGTCGGCGCCGGGTGGGTAGCGGATTGCCACGGGCGGCGGGGTGCCGGCGTGGTTGGTCGGGGATGGGGTTGGCTCGCTGAGCTTGTCGATGGCGGCCACGAACTGCCAGCCGGCGTAGCTGGGGGGTTGCCCATCAAGGGTGACCTCGAAACCGTGGAGCGTGACCGGTGGCGCCCCGGGGGCTGGGGTGTGGTTGCGGATCGCGGGGGTGGCGGTGAGTTCCACGCGGCCGGTGAAGCCTTTGCGGACAGCGCGCGCGTTGAGCTTGGCTACCTTGGCGCGGGTCGCGGCCAACTCGTCCGCGGTGAGGAACCACGCCCGCGGTACTGGCGAACTGTGATCCGGGTCGGCCTGTTCTGGTGGGGTAGGCGCCAGCCTGGTGGTGACTTTGAAGGTGCCGTCGCGCCAGAGGGTCCAGGAGATGCCGTGTTGCTCGGCGAGGTCGCTGACGCGGCGGAACTGCTCCGAGGCACCGAATTGGGACGGCATCTCCGTGATCGAGCGCGCGTCCACTCGGGCGTCGCGGTAGGCGTAGCCCATCGTGACGGCGGCGAGCATCTCGCCGAGGGCCAGCGTGGCACGCTGTTCGGCCAGCAGCGGGCTGTCTGTCGGGAGGAAGGCGGTGGTGGTGCTGGTCATGATTGGTGCTCCGAGGGGGGTTCGGTTGGCTCAGGGGGTCGCCATGTTGTGGCGGTGGCGTGGCCGGTGGAGCCGTACAAGTCGGGCCGGACGACCTTGCGGACCCGCCGGAGTCGGCTGACGCCGAGGGTCTGTTCGGCTTCAGCTGCGGTGGCCATGCCCTTGAGCCGGCCCGGCCCCCACCGGCGCGCGGCCCATAGCCCGGCCGCGGCGAGCACGGTGAGGAAGATCAGTTCCGTGCCGCCGATCCACGCATACAGCACACCGGGGTCGGCACCCGGACCGGCGATGTCGAGTCCTGCGGCGGCGTCGCCCCCCAGAATCCCGGTCAGGCCGACCATGGGGTTACGGGGCCATAACCAGCCGGCCCCGGCTGTCCAGTTTGCTGCCGCGCGACCGACCTGGACCCCGATCACGGCCGCTAGAGCGACACCCACGGCGATGGCGGCGGCGGGCTCCCAGGTCCAGGGATAGGGGTTGGTGCGGCGTTCGGTCTGCATGGCCGGATCAGTTCATTCGATGGCCGCCCCGCGACCGGGCGCGGGGTCGGTGCGAACTGTCGTTGGGGCTGGAGGTGCAGGCGGGGCGACCCGCTCCCAGAGGGCCGGTTCGGGGTGTGAGTGCCCGGTTTCCGTGGAGGCAGGTCGTGGAGTGGCCGGGTCGGTCAGGGTGTCGGCCTGGTCCCACAACGCGCTGTACAGCTCCTCTCGGAGAGCGTCATAGGCGTGGCGGGGAGCTCCGGTTGCGGCGAATCTCGCCCATGCTCCCTCGACCAGGGTGTCGAACTCCTCGTCGGTCAGCGTCCGCTCCAGCTTGTCCTCGATGGAGTCCCGCAGGTCGGCGGCACGGACATCCATGTCCACCCAGGTGTAGTAGGCCCCGACCGCGCGTGCCGCGCTGAACAGCTCGCTCAGCGCTGTCGCGGCGTGCGGAGATCGGGCCAGAGTGTTCATCAGCTCTCTGATCTCGTCGGTGGACGCGGCGGCAACCCATCGGTGATCGTGGTGGTCCGTGCTGGCGGGGTTCGGCTGGGTGGTCATGGTCTGTGCTCCTCGGCGAGGTTCCCGACGCGCCAGAACTCGTAGATGTTGTGGCTGGCGAAGTCGGTGTAGTGGTAGATGCCGACGCCCTTGCCGCGGGCTTCGATACTGGTGTGTTTGGCGGGGTTGTAGACGACCATGACGTGTCCGACGCGGTTGGGTCCGCGCCAGGTGTTGGTGAACACCAGGTCGCCGGGACGGGCCTGGGATGCCTTCACGCGGAACCCGCTCTTGCGGGCCCATTGCCGCTGGCTCTCCGAGGTGCGGGGCAGCTTGATGCCGATGGAGGCGTACATGCCGCGGACGAAGCTGGAGCAGTCCCACGCGTTGGGTCCGTTGGCGCCGAACACGTAGCGTTCGCCGAGTTGCTTGCGTCCCCAGGCGAACATGGTCGCGACCCTGTCGGAGGTAAGGGGTGGCAGGGCGGGGTCGCCGTCCCCGGCCCAGTCGCCGCAGTCCTCTTGTTCGCCGATCACGACGACCGGGCCGTTCCCGGCGTAGGCCCACGCATAGGTCAGGACGTCGTTGCGGTAGGACACCGAGTGGTTGTACGCCCAGAGTGCTTTGATCACGCCGGCTTGGCCGTTGGTGACTCCGCTGGCGGTGAGGTAGTTCGCCGCGGAGAAGATGCTGTCGGCATCGGAACCGATGCTTGTGCGGCCATCGCCATCACCGTCCACGCCGTAAATGGCGAAGGTTCTGGGCATGAACTGCATCAGGCCGCGGGCACCGGCCGAACTGGTGGTGTTGTTGCGGCCGTGTCGGGTTTCGGCCATCCCGATGCCGGCCAGCAGTTCCCACGGAACCTGGTACGTGTCGGCGGCCGCGACATAGAGCGCTTTGAACCGCCCCGGCATGTCCGGAGACTCGGTTTGTTGACTCCTCAGCTTGCTGCTGCGGGTTGTTGCTGAGCGTAGTGGACCTGCTCGAGGACGGCCGGTGGCATGTCCCCGGCGTACTCGTTGAGCCGGCGGTGGTTGTA
>JAIUOR010000062.1 GCA_020161795.1 Actinomycetota bacterium
GAGCCGCCAGACTGTGAGCGTCCGGTGGCGCGGCCGAGTGCAGTGGCAACTGGAGGATCTGGAGAAGCTCGCCGGGGCCATGGGCATCCCGGTCGCCCGGTTCTTTGCGCGCTCGGAGGGATTCGAACCCCCAACCTTCTGATCCGTAGTCAGATGCTCTATCCGTTGAGCCACGAGCGCAGGTGCCGTAAGGCGTCGTCCAGCTTACTCGACCTCCTGCGAGGGCGTCCAACCGAGCGATCGCGCGCGAGTCCGCCGCTGCCCACCGAAGCCTCCCTGCGCCCGAACCTTCTGATCGGTAGTCAGCAGCCCACCCACCGCGAGGTCACCACTCTCGGACTCACCAACATTCACTCATCAGCTGATGGAATCCCCGCCCAGCGCCCTCTTCGGGCCGAACTGAGGCATAATGGAAGTACAGGCGCAACGACGCGAACTGAGGAGTTGAGTCATCATGAGCCTGGCCACGATCAATCTCGACGCTGCCCCAGCGGGGCTCCCTGAAGAGGTGGTGGCCTGGGTCTCCTCGGTCGCCGAACTCACCCAACCGGAGGCGATCCACTTCTGCGATGGGTCCACCGAAGAGCGCGACCGGCTGAACGCTCAGATGATCGCCAGCGGCACCTTCATCGAACTCAACCAGGCCAAGCGGCCGGGCTGCTACCTCGCTCGCTCCAACCCCTCGGATGTGGCGCGGGTCGAGGCCCGCACCTTCATCTGCTCCGAGCACCCCGAGGATGCCGGCCCCACCAACAACTGGGCCGATCCCGACGACATGCGGCTGACCCTGCAACGGGTCTTCGCCGGCTCGATGCGCGGCCGCACCATGTACGTCATCCCGTTCTCCATGGGTCCGCTCGGCGGTCCGATCTCGAAACTGGGCATCGAGATCACCGACAGTCCCTATGTCGTGGCCAACATGCGCATCATGACCCGCATGGGCGACGCCGCCCTGGAACACATCAAGAACGGCGAGTACTGGGTGCCCGCGGTGCATTCGGTCGGCTACCCGCTGATCGACGACGCGGGCGAGCCACGAGAAGACATCCCCTGGCCGTGCAACGACGAGAAATACATCTGCCACTTCCCCGAGACCCGCGAGATCTGGTCCTACGGCTCCGGCTACGGCGGCAACGCCCTACTGGGCAAGAAGTGCTACGCGCTGCGGATCGCGTCCGTGCTGGCCCGGGACGAGGGGTGGCTGGCCGAGCACATGCTGATCCTGCGCATCACCCGCCAATCGGACGGACGCCGCTTCCACCTCACCGCGGCCTTCCCGTCGGCCTGCGGCAAGACCAACCTGGCCATGCTGCGTCCGACCATCCCGGGTTGGAAGGTCGAGACGATCGGCGACGACATCGCCTGGATGCGCCCCGGACCGGCCGGACGGCTCCACGCCATCAACCCCGAGGCCGGCTTCTTCGGCGTCGCCCCCGGCACCTCCGAGGAGACCAACCCGACCGCGCTGCACGCCCTCGACCACGACACGATCTTCACCAATGTCGGGCTGACCGACGACGGCGATGTCTGGTGGGAGGGCCTGACCGACGAGCCGCCCGCCCACCTGATCGACTGGCAGGGCCATGACTGGACCCCCGACTGCGGACGCAAGGCCGCCCACCCCAACAGCCGGTTCACGGTCCGCGCCTCGCAGGCCGAATCGATCTCGCCCGACTGGGAGGATCCCGCCGGCGTTCCGGTCGACGTCATCCTGTTCGGCGGACGCCGTGCCCACAACGTCCCGCTCATCAGCGAGTCCTACGACTGGAACCACGGCGTCTTCGTCGGCGCCACCGTCTCCTCCGAACAGACCGCCGCCGCGGAAGGGACGGTCGGCGCACTGCGCCGCGACCCGTTCGCCATGCTGCCCTTCTGCGGCTACAACATGGCCGACTACTGGGGTCACTGGCTACGACTGGGCGCCCAGCTGGGCGCGAAGGCGCCCCGGATCTTCCAGGTCAACTGGTTCCGGAAGGCCGACGACGGCCACTTCCTGTGGCCCGGCTTCGGTGACAACTCCCGTCCGATCGAATGGGCGCTGCGCCGAGTCGCCGGCGAGGTGGAGGCCGTCGACGCGATCTCGGGACGGCTGCCCGCCCTGGACGACCTGAACACCGACGGGCTGGACATCACCGACGCCGACCTGGAGCACCTCTTCGAACTCGACCCGGACGCCTGGGCCACCGAGGCCGATCTCACCGAGGAGTACTTCGCCCAGTTCGCAGACCGGCTGCCGGCCGAACTCCAAGGCCAGCTGACAGCCCTGCGCAACCGGATCGCAGCAGCCCGGTAGGCCGGGCCGCCAGACTGAGCGGACTATCCCACCTGGTCGCCGACCAGGAACTGCAGCTGCGAGCCGCCCTGCGTCAAGGACGCCAGGCGCGCGTTCAGCTCGGCGTTGGCCGGATCGGCGATGTGGGCCGCGAAGCCGGCGTCGTCGCGGTAGCGCTCCAGCACCACGATGCGGTCGGAGTCGTCCCGATCGACGTACACCTCGAAGCGGTCGCACCCGGGATCGGCGTTGACGTGCACGGCATACTCACGCAGCAGACCCAGCACCTCCGCGCCCCGTCCCTCGCGGCACGGGATGACGGCGATGAGATCGACCGGGTGGCTCGGGTTCATGTCTTCTCCTTGTCCGATGTCGCGGAGGTCCCTCCGCTCGGCCGGGTCGCTGCCCGTCATGGTGCCACGGATCGGTCAGCCCCGCTCGGGCTGCACGACGACCTCCGGCCAGCGGCCGCGCAGGTAGGCGTCGGGGTAGCGGGCCTGGCTCGGATCGCCGAGCTCGGCCGCGGCGCGCTGCGGCCAGGCCGGCTCACGCAGCGCCACCCGGCCCAGCATCACCGCGTCCGCGCGGCCCTCGTCGAGGATCGCCTGGGCCTGCGCCGGATCGGTGATCCGCCCGACCGCGCTGACCGGCACTCCCGCCGTCCGCACCGCCTCGGCCAGTGGCACCTGATAGCCGGGGTCGGTGGGGATCTTGGCCAGCACGTTCCCGGCGCTGGAGACGTCGACCAGGTCGACGCCGTGCTCGGCCAGCAACCCGGCCAGCCGGACGGAGTCGTCGACGCTCCAGCCGCCGTCGAGCCACTCGGTGGCGGAGAGCCGGACGAACAGCGGCTTGCCCGCGGGCCACACCGCGCGCACCGCGTCGACCACCTCGAGCAGCAGCCGCGTGCGGCCCGCGAAGTCGCCGCCGTACTCGTCGGTGCGCTGATTGCTGAAGGGCGAGAGGAACTCGAAGAGCAGGTAGCCGTGCGCGGCATGGAGGTCGATCACGTCGAACCCCGCCTCGTCCGCCCTCACGGCAGCCCGAGCGAAGGCCGCCACGACGCCGGCGATCTCGTCCGTGGTCAGCGCGTGCGGTTCGGCCAGCCCGGGGAAGGCGAGCGCCGAAGGGGCGACCGCCTGCCAGCCGCCGTCCTCGACCGGGACGGAGCCACGCGGGCCGGGATGGTCGCGGTAGACCGAGGCCTTCCGTCCGGCATGGGCGAGCTGGACGCCGATCGCCGCCCCCTGGGCGTGACAGAAGTCGACGATCCGCGCCCAGGCGTCCCGCTGCGCGTCGTTCCACAGCCCGGTGTCCTCCGGGGAGATCCGTCCCTCCGGAACAATGGCGGTGGCCTCGGCCACGATCAACCCGAACCCCCCGGTGGCCCGTGCTCCCAGGTGCACCAGGTGCCAGTCCGTCGGCACTCCGTCACGAGCCTCGCACATGTACTGGCACATCGGGGAGAGGAACATCCGATTCGGAATCGTCAGGTCGCGCAGCACCAGCGGAGCGAAGAGGGAGGTCATGCCATCAACAGTATGGGGTCGCGCCCTCAGCCGTAGGTCGGTCGCGACAGAGCCACCGGCGACAACAGGTACTCGATCCCCAGCACCACCGCGCCGGCCACCCCGGCGCGCTCCCCCAGCACGCTGAAGGCGACCTGCAGATTGCGGGTGGCGAGCGGCCGGGCCCGCTCGTACACCATCGATCGCAGCCCGGCCAGCAGATCGTCGGACGCCGAAGTGGCGATACCCGAGATCACCACTCGCGCCGGATTGAAGATGTTCACCATGTTGGCGATCGCCTCGCCGAGATAGGTCGCCGATTCCCGAATGGCCATCGTCGCCGTCGGATCGCCGGAGCGGATCAGGTCGGCCAGCTCGAAGGCAGTCGTCGGCGTCGGCCCGCCCGGCTCGGAGAGCTCGACGTAGCGACGCAACAGGGCCGGCACCGACGCCACGGCCTCCAGGCACGCGACACTGCCGCAGCGGCAGACCGCCGGAGGCGCCGAGCGCAGCCGCATGTGCCCCATCTCGCCGGATGCCCCGGCGCTGCCGTGGTGGATGACACCGGTCTCGGTCACCAGCCCCGCTCCGACGCCGGTACCGATCTTCACCGCCATCAATGGCGACTGGTCCGGGGCCAGAGCGCGGGATTCGCCGAGCGCACGCAGGTTGGCGTCGTTCTCCAGGATGACGTGGCAGTCGAACTCGGCTCGCAACGGCTCGATGACGCGGAACCCATCCCACCCGGGCATGATCGGCGGACGCACCGGGACGCCCGCCTGGTAGTCGACCCGGGCCGGGAGCCCGATGACGACGCAGCGGCGCCGCTGGTTCGCCTGCGACTCCGCGAGCAACTCGTGCATCTGCCCCACCAGGATCTCCAGCGTGGCGGTCGGCCCGGTGTCGACGTTCAACTCGATCGTGCGCTCGGCGAGCACTCGCTGTGCGAGATCGACCACCGCCAGGCGGGTGGAGCGCGCACCGCAGTCGAACAGCAGGATCGTTCCCGCCGCCGGGTCGATCGCCAGCGACTCGGCCGGCCGGCCGCGGCCGGCATGGGGCATCGTGCCTTCGCGTTTCAGCACTCCGGCGCGCAGCAACCGGTCGACGACGCCGGTGATCGTGGTGCGAGACAATCCCGTCGCCGCGCTCAACTCCGCTTTACTCGCGGCCATGCCGGAGGCGATCAGGCGCGTGACGGTCGACAGGGCGACGTCGCCCCCGCGTCGAAGGTCTGAATCCGGCGGCAGGAGCCGCAGGATGGGCAGTCGGTCGGGCTCACTCGACATGGCTAAATCATGGTCTATAACGACTTAATAATGCAAAAATCGGACGTTGTAACGCAACCACTGTGCGGAATAAGGTATGGCCAATAGGCAACGGCGCCCTTGGCGATCGGATGCCCCTCGATGCAGAGCGCGGCTGTCCCGGCCGACGCCAAAGGAAAGGTAAACCAATGCGCAGATCCGTCAAGGTGATGACTGCAGCTGCCGCAGCGACGGCGCTGATGTCTCTCGCCGCTTGTAGCGGCAACGCGACTCCCGCCCCGACCGGTGGCGATACCGCCGCTCCCAGCGGCGACGCCAAGTACGCGGTCGTCCTGAAGGTTCTCTCGTCCGAGTTCTGGCAGAAGATGGAAGCCGGCGTCAAGGACAAGGCCAAGGAGCTCGGCGTGCAGGTTGACGTCTACGCCGCCAACTCCGAGGACGACGTCGAGGGCCAGGTGGCGCTCGCCGAGAACCTGCTCGACCAGAACTACGCGGGTATCGGCGTCGCGCCGCTGACCGCCGACAACCTGGTCAACGTGGTGGCCAAGGCGACCGCCAATGGCACCCCCGTGATCAACCTCGACGAGAAGATCAACTCAGAAGCCCTGTCCGCGGCCGGTGGCGCCCTGATCGGCTTCATCACCACCGACAACGTCTCGGTCGGCTCAATGGGCGCCGGCTTCATCGTCGACCAGCTGGGTGGCAGCGGTGGCCAGGTTGCCATCATCGAGGGCAAGGCCGGCACGGCTTCGGGCGAGGCCCGCAAGCAGGGCGCGACCGAGGCCTTCAGCGCCGCGGCCGGCGTTGAGTTGGTCGACTCCCAGCCCGCTGACTGGGACCGCACCCGCGCCTTCGACCTGGCGACCAACTACATCGCGAAGTACCCGGATCTGAAGGGCATCTACTGCGCGAACGACACCATGGCGATGGGCGCCCAGGAAGCCGTTGAGAAGTCGGGCCGCGACATCATCGTGGTCGGCACCGACGGCAACGCCGACGCGATCGAGTCGGTGAAGGCCGGCAAGCTCGGCGCCACCGTGGCGCAGGACAGCGCCGGCATCGGCGCCGCCGGTATCGAGCAGCTGGTCGAGTTCGTGAAGTCGGGTCAGAAGTTCGACTCCTCAGTGCAGTCGACTGAGAAGTTCATCGATGCCATCCTGATCACCAAGTAGGCGTTCAGATTCCTCAGGCCGAGCCGGTCGAGGCAGCGCTCTGCTCGACCGGCTCGGCCCTATCCCAAGGTGGAAACGATGCAACCGATTGTCGAAATGCGAGGCATCACCAAGCGGTTCCCGGGCGTCGTCGCACTGGACAACATCAACTTCGATGTTCTCCCTGGCGAAGTCCACGCCCTGCTCGGTGAGAACGGCGCGGGCAAGTCCACGCTGATGAAGATCCTGTCGGGTGCTTACGAGCCAACGGCCGGGACGGTCGTCATCGAAGGCGTCGAGCATGACCGGCTGACGACGAAGCAGTCGTCCGAGGCAGGCATCTCGATCATCTACCAGGAACTCTCGGTGATCGAACAGCTGTCGATCATGGAGACGATCTTCGTCGGCAACCTGGCCACAACCAAGGTGGCCGGCATCCCGGTGGTCGATCACAAGGCGATGTACAAGCGCACCAAGGAGCTGCTCGAGCAGGTCGGCCTCAAGCGCGATCCGATGACCTCGGTGCGCGACCTGTCGATCTCGGAGAAGCAGATGGTCGAGATCGCCCGCGCGATCGCCTTCTCGGCCAAGGTGATCGTGATGGACGAGCCGACCTCCTCCCTCACCGACGAGGAAGTGAATCAGCTCTTCGCGATCATCGCCCAGCTGAAGGCGGAGGGCCGTTCCGTCGTCTACATCTCCCACAAACTCAAAGAGATCACCGCCATGTGCGACCGGGTCACCGTGCTCAAGGACGGCACAGCGGTGGGCACCCGCGACGTCGCGGGAGTCACCGTCGACCAGCTGGTCACGATGATGGTCGGGCGCGAACTGCAGGGCAAGTACAACGAGAAGCACGAGGGACACGTCGCCTCCACCACCCCGATCCTCGAGGTGAAGGGCATGACCCGCCGCGACGGCTACGTCAAGAACGCGGAGTTCACGCTCTACGAGGGCGAGATCCTGGGCTTCTCCGGGCTGGTCGGTTCGGGACGATCCGAGCTGATGGAAGTGATCTACGGTGCCGCCCCCCGGCGCGACGGCAGCGTCCTGCTGCACGGCAAGCCGCTCAGCATCAAGACCCCCTACGACGCCGTCAAGGCCGGCATCTGCATGCTCACCGAGGATCGCCGCTACACCGGCATCCTGGCGAACTTCTCGCTGCGGCGGAACTTCGCCATCGGCGAGCAGATCAAGAGCAGCTCGGGCGGCGGCCTGATCGGGCTGATCGACTTCGCCAGGGAGCTGGCGATCGCCAAGGAACAGGGCGTCGCGATGCAGGTGAAGATGCGGGACATCGAGCAGAACATCACCGAGCTGTCCGGCGGAAACCAGCAGAAGGTCCTGCTGGGTCGGCAGCTGGCCACCGACGCGAAGGTCATCATCTTCGATGAGCCGACTAAGGGCATCGACGTCGGGACCAAGGCCGAGTTCTACGCGATCATGCGGCGGCTCGCCAATGAGGGCGTCGGCGTCATCGTCGTCTCGTCCGAGATGCCAGAACTCCTCGCGGTCTGCGACCGCATCATCGTCTTCGCCGAAGGGAAGCAGCGTGCTGAGTTCCCGATCGAGGAGGCAACCGAAGAGAACCTCGTTAGGGCGGCGACGCACTACGGCAACGAAGAGGAAAACCAGTGAAAGAACAGTCGACCGCCATGGAGCGGTTCCAGGACATGTGGTCGAAGTACTCGACCCTCGCCATTCTCGTGCTCATCCTGATCGTCTTCAGCGCACTGGCGCCGGGCTCGTTCCTCTCCGGGAACAACTTCCTGCGCATCCTGGAGCAGTCGTCGATCACGATCCTGCTGGCAGTCGGTGAGTTCTTCGCGATCCTGCTCGCGGGCATCGACCTGTCGGTCGGCTCGGTCATGGCGCTGACCGGCGTGGTGGCCGCGCAGCTGATGGTGATGGGCATCCCGTGGCCGATCGCCGTCCTGCTGGGCTGTCTGGTGCTGGGTGGCCTCATCGGCGCGCTCAACGGCGGTCTGATCAACCTGACCGGCCTGCCGCCGTTCGTCATCACCCTCGGCACGATGGCCATCTTCCGTGGCCTCACCTATGTCCTCTCCGACGCTCGCGCGGTCTCGGGGCTCCCGCCGGAGTTCAGCGCGGCCGTCGGTGGCCAGGTGCTCGGCTTCCTCGCGGTGCCGATCCTGGTGGCCCTGGCCATCTCTGCGCTGCTGGTCTTCTTCACGGTCAAGACCAAGCCCGGCCGCAACCTGTACGCCATGGGCGGCAACCCCCAGGCCGCCTGGTTCGCCGGCATCAACCTGAAGCGCCACACCCTGCTCGCCTTCACCATCTCGGGCGCGGCGGCCGGTCTGGCCGGCATGGTCAACGTCGCTCGCCTCGGCGCTGCCGAGCCCAATGCGGGCACCGGCTGGGAACTGTTCGCCATCGCGGCCGTGATCATCGGCGGCACGTCGTTCTTCGGCGGCGAAGGCGTGATCTGGAAGGTCGTCATCGGCGGCCTGATCATCGGCACCATCAACAACGGCCTGAACATGGTGGGCGTCTCGGCCTACTACCAGCAGATCGCGATGGGCGCCCTGATCGTGCTCGCGGTCACCCTCGACCGGTTCTTCGGATCGAGCAGCAAGCGCTAGACCCGAAGCGGGGAGGGGTTCCAGGCCCCTCCCCGCACTCATCTTCCCTACTTAGGACACTCACTATGACGAAGCGACCGACCTTCTCCCCCTCCCTGATGTGCATGGATCTGATGCACGCGTCCGCCGACGTTGACATCCTCAACCAGCGCGCGGACGCCTACCACGTCGATCTGATGGACGGCCATTTCGCGCCGAACATCACCATGTCGCCGGACTGGGTCAAGGCGCTCAATGCCCACGGCTCGCTACCGATGGACATCCACATGATGGTGACGACGCCCACGCAGTGGATCGAACTGCTGGCCGAGAACGGCGCCACCTGGATCTCCCCGCACGCCGAGACGATCAACTCCAACGCCTTCCGGATCATGAACCAGGTCGAATCCCTGGGCATGAAGACCGGTGTCGTGCTGAACCCGTCCACTCCGCTGGTGTGGGTGGAGCACTACCTGGAGCGGATCGACCTGCTCACCTTCATGACGGTCGACGTCGGCTTCGCCGGCCAGCCGTTCATCCCCCAGGTGCTGCCGAAGGTCCGCGCGGCCGTCGAGTTCCGCGAGCGGCACGGGCTGAACTACACGATTCAGATCGACGGCTCCTGCAACAAGCGCACCTACCGCCAGCTGTGGGAGGCCGGGGCCGACCGGTTCATCGTCGGAACCTCGGGCCTGTGGAGCCAGGATGCTGATCTCAATCGGGCCTATGACCTGATGCTCGAAGACTTCTCCCAGGTGACGGGTCATGTCTTCGCCTGAGGTAGTCATCGGGGTCGACATCGGCGGCACCAACCTGCGCACGGGCGTGGTCGACCGCACCGGGAACCTCAGCCAGTTCGCCATCACCTCGTCCCGCAAGAAGCTGGCCGGCTCGAAGTCCGCCGGCCGGCTGGTGGAGTACATCGGCGACTACATCGCGCAGGCGGGGGTGTCGCCGCGTGCCATCGCCATCGGGTTCCCGTCCACCGTCGACAACACTCGCCGCGTGGTGCTGTCGACCTCGAACATCCCCGGGTTCAACGGCATGCCGTTCGCCGATCTGTTCGAGGAGGCGCTCGGCATACCGACCTTCCTCAACCGCGACACCAACATGCTGCTGCTGCACGACATCAGGTCGGCGGGGCTCGAGGACAAGAAGGTGATCGTCGGCTGCTACCCGGGTACGGGCTTCGGCTCCGGGCTGTGGATCGGGGGACGGCTGCACGTGGGGAAGACCGGCTGCGAAGGTGAGCTGGGGCACATCCCGGTCAAGGGATCCGAACGGGTCTGCGGCTGCGGCAACGTGGGCTGCGTCGAGGCGATCGCCTCAGGCAAGTATCTGGAATACCTGCTCGCCGAGCACTTCCCCGGGACCCCGATCGGCGAGGCCTTCACCCGCCACGCCGACACCGAGGTGCTGCGGGACTTCATCGACAACCTCTCGCTGCCGATCGCGAGCGCGATCAACATCCTGGATCCGGACGCGGTGATCGTCGGGGGCGGCGTGACGGCCATGCCCGGCTTCCCGCGCGACTACCTGGTCGAGCGGGTGCGGGCCCGGGCACGCAAGCCCGAACCGGAGGCGAGCCTAAACTTGGTATTCGCAGAACCGAGACAGGAGAACGGCGTCATCGGCGCCGGCATCTATGGATTCAGCCGACTGGAGGCATCAGCATGACTGTCGCAATCGCATGTGACCACACCGCGATCGAGCTCAAGCAGGCGATCATCAGCGTGATCGAGGAGGCGGGCCTGGAGTACCGCGACTTCGGGACGAACGACCCCGATCGCGCCGACTACCCGGTCTTCGGACGGCTGGCCGCCGAAGCGGTCGCG
This sequence comes from Actinomycetota bacterium, assembly GCA_020161795.1. Taxonomy (GTDB): domain Bacteria; phylum Actinomycetota; class Actinomycetes; order Propionibacteriales; family Propionibacteriaceae; genus Propionicimonas. The sequence continues at coordinate 10,620 of JAIUOR010000062.1, forward strand.
TCCGGCGAGTGCGACCGCGGGATCATCCTGTGCGGCTCGGGCATCGGCATCTCGATCACGGCCAACAAGGTGAAGGGCATTCGCTGCGTCGTGTGCTCGGAGCCCTACTCGGCGGTCATGTCGCGCAAGCACAACAACACCAACATGCTGTCGATGGGTGCTCGCGTGGTCGGCGTCGACCTGGCCAAGATGATCGCCAAGCTGTGGCTGGAGACCGAGTACGAGGGTGGGCGCCACCAACGCCGGGTGAACCAGATCGCGGCCACCGAAGCCGGCATCCCGATTGAGAACCAGGTCGATCCCGGAGCCTGCTGAGACGACGACTGCCGGACAGTCGGGCTGGCCGCCACGGCTGGGCTCGACCGTCCGGCAGTTTTTCTTTTCCGTGGCGACGACTCGGTCTGCCCGCGAGGGCATCCGGTCCGGCAGCGCTAACGTGACCTCCATGACCGTAAGCCTGCGCAATGACCGCGTCGCTGTGGAGATCCTCCCGCTGGGAGCCACCCTGCATTCCTTCTCCGTCCGGCAACCGGACGGCAGCTGGCGCAATATCGTGCTGAGCCGTCCCGACATCACCGCCTTCGAGTCGTCCTATCTCGGCGCCACCGTCGGCCGGCTGGCTAACCGGGTCGGCGGGGCGCGGCTGCGCATAGCCGGCACCGAGTACCAACTGGAGCCCAACGAAGGCGCCAACCAGCTGCACGGCGGCCCGGGCGGCTTCGCCGAGCAGGTCTGGGAGATCGCCAGCAGCAGTGACTCACAGGCCGTCCTGCGCCTGACCAGCCCCGACGGCGCCCAGGGCTATCCGGGGACCATGCGCGTGACGGCGGTCTTCTCGCTGCTACCCGACGGCGCCCAGGTGACCTACACCGCCACCACGGATGCTCCGACGGTGGTCAACCTCACCACCCACCCGTACTTCATCCTGGGCGACGGCACCATCGAGGATCACGTGGTCACCGTGCCGGCCAGCACCTTCACCCCCACCGACGACGCGCTCATCCCGACCGGGGAGATCCGGCCGACCGACGGCACCGCGCTCGATCTGAGGGACGGGCGGCTGCTGGGCGAGGCGATCGCCGCGGCGCGCGCGGAAGGCCTGGCCCGTCAGGGCGGCATCGACCAGAGCTTCGTGGTCGACGGCGAGGGGATGCGCGAACACGTCCGGCTCGCCGGACCGGCAGGCACCCTGGTGGTGCGCAGCGACGCACCCGCCGTGCAGCTGTACACCGCCGAGCACCTCGGCCGAACCGGCCTGGCCATCGAGCCGCAGGACTTCCCGGATGCGCCCAACCATCCGGACTTCCCGCCGGTCGACCTGCTCCCGGGCCAGACCTACACGACCACCACCCAGTGGCTGATCGACTGAGCCCGAACATGAGCCAGGCCCCCGGAATGTATGAGATTCCGGGGGCCCAACCCGGCGCCGGAGCGATGATCCGCGCCTTCCGAAAGCCCTCCAACACGCCCACCGACCGCATCACCGGTCCGATCCGACGGGCCTAGACCCACCGGGAAGCGTGGCTTCCTTCTCTCGGCTGCCGAGCCGCCGAAGCAACCCGATGGCTTATTTCTAGTCGCCCCACGGCAACCCCGGCAAGCCCCTTTTTCCGGCTCATTTCAGCCGCGTCATCGTTCTCGGCGTGTCGTCGGCGTGTCCTGTGACAGCCGTGACGAACGGGCTGATTGAGCCCAAAGATGCGTCTCATATATTGAGACTCGCTGGCGGTCCGAGGAAGAAGAGTCAGCAGGCGCGGTCGGACAGGGCTGTCCTCACCGCACGCAGCATGGCCTCGGTTCCGGCCTTGATCGCTTCCAGATCCTCGGTGGGGGTCGGCGGGATCACGGCGGCGAACAACCGGCCCATCGTGGCGTCCAGGCCACCCAGCACGCGGACCCCCTCCTCGGTGAGGCGCAGCCGGCGTACGCGGCGGTCGGCGGCGTCGTCCGTCCGCTCCAGCACGCCCTTCTCGACCAACCGGTCGATCAGGCCGCTGGCGGTCGGCGCGCTCACGCCCAGCCGGGCGCCCAACTCCTGTCCGGTGAGGCCCGGCTCCTGGGCGACCAGGCCGAGCACCCGCAACTGCTGCATGGTGAGATCGGGGGGCAACTCCAGCGGGCCGACGAGCTCGACCGACAGCGCGCGTATCTGGTCGTGCAGGACGAAGATTTCCGCCAGCAGCCGATCCCGCTGCGGATCACCCGTTGTCGGCAGCCCGCTGAACACCGAACCCACCCCTCACTGCGACCAGTTAGCATCATGCTAACATTTCGCGTTGGTTAGTACGATGCTAACCAGTTGTGCGCATCAGCGCCCGGGGAAAGAGAGAACGCGTGACCCGTCTGGCCAACCTGAGCCTCGCCCACCGCACGGTGGTGCTGCTGCTCGCACTGCTCACCATCGGGCTCGGCGTCTACTCCGCGACCGCGCTGAAGCAGGAGCTCATCCCCTCGATGGATCTGCCGCGCGGCACGGTGATCGCGGTCTACCCCGGCGCCAGCCCCGAGGTGGTGGAGACCGAGGTCGCCAAGCCGATCGAGTCGGTGGTCAAGGGCGTCTCCGGGGTCACCGAGGTGACCTCCACCAGCTCCAGCTCGATCGCCCAGATCACCTTCCAGTGGGAGTACGGAAACGACGCAGACAAGGTCGCCTCCGACATCGGCTCCGTGGTCGACTCGCTCAGCCTGCCCACCGGCGTCGATCCCCGGGTGATCACCGGCAGCTTCGACGACATCCCGGTGATGATGCTCGCGGTCTCCTCCGACGCCGACGCCGACACCCTCTCCCAGCAGGCCGAGGACGTCGTGCTGCCGCAGCTGAAGGCGCTGCCGGGGGTCCGGGACGTCACGCTGACCGGCCAGCAGGCCCACGAGATCGTGATCACCTACGACGAGGCCAAGCTGCGCGAGGCCGGCGTAGACCCGTCACTGATCGGGCAGCTGTTCATGGCCAACGCGACGGCGATCCCGTCGGGGACGATTCGCAGCGGCGACACCAACCTCGACGTCCAGACCGGTACCAGCTACTCCTCGGTCGAGGATCTGGAGAACCTGCTGCTGCAGGGCACCGACGGCCCGATCGCGCTGAAGGAGGTCGCCACCGTCGCCGAACAGCCGGTCGAGACCACCTCGATCTCGCGGGTGAACGGACGCCCCGCGCTCACCCTCTCCATCACCAAGAACGCCGGTGCCAACACCGTCGCGGTGGCTCACGAGGTGCAGGCGGCGCTGGATCAGCTGACCACCCAGTTGGGCAACAACACCGACTTCGCGGTGGTCTTCGACCAGTCCCCGTATATCGAGCAGTCCATCCACGACCTGTCGGTGGAGGGCGGCATCGGCCTGGCGATGGCGGTGCTGGTGATCATGCTCTTCCTGGGCTCCATCCGTCCCACCCTGATCACCGCGGTCTCGATCCCGCTGGCGCTGCTGATCGCACTGGCGAGCCTCTGGGTCGGCGGCTACTCGCTCAACATCCTCACCCTGGGCGCACTCACCGTGGCAATCGGACGGGTGGTGGACGACTCGATCGTGGTGATCGAGAACATCAAACGCCACCAGTCGATGGGGGAGTTCGGACGGGAATCCATCGTGCGGGCGGTCAAGGAGGTCGCCGGGGCGGTCACGGCCTCGACGCTGACGACGGTGGCCGTCTTCGTGCCGATCGGGCTGGTGGGCGGCCAGGCCGGCGAGATGTTCCGGCCGTTCGCGCTCACGATCACGGTCGCCCTGCTCGGCTCCCTGCTGGTGTCGCTGACGGTGATCCCCGTGCTGGCCTCCTGGTTCATGCGGCCCTCGGCTCGGCAGCTGGCCGATCCCCACGCCGAATCCCGCGAGACCAACACCTGGCTGCACAGGGTGTACCACCCCGTGCTGGGCTGGTCGCTGCGGCACCGCGTGCTCACCCTGCTGATCGCGATGGGCATCTTCGGCGGGACGATCGCCCTCACCCCGCACCTGAAGACCGACTTCATCGGCTCGATGGGGCAGGAGTCGCTGCAGATCTCCCAGGAGCTCCCCACCGGCACCGGACTGGAGCAGACGGACTCCGCCACCCGCCGCGTCGAGGCCGTGCTCGCCGCCACCGACGAGGTGGAGACCTACCAGACCACGATCGGCGGTTCGAGCTCGATCTTCCTCGGCAGCCAGACCAGCACCAACCACGCGACCTTCACCGTCACCCTGGCCAACGGCAGCGACTCTACAGCTGTAGCGGCAGGGCTGCGCGAGAAGCTGGCGGAGGCCGGCGACATCGGCGCCATCGAGGTCTCCCAGGGTTCGAACTCCCAGGCCAGCGAGATGGTGCTCTACGTGGAGAGCTCGGATTCCGAGGCGCTCGCCAAGGGCAGCGACCAGGTGCTGGCGATGCTGGACGGGATCGACGATCTGGGCAACGCCTCCTCCGACCTGTCGGACGCGCAGAAGATGCTGACCGTGGATGTGGACGAGCAGCTCGCCGCCGACAAGGGCATGACCCAGGCCGGGATCGGCCAGGCGGTGGCGCGGGCCGTCCGTGGTCAGCTGCTCGGCAACCTCACCCGGGGTGACACCACGCTGGAGGTCTATCTGCGTTCGCAGGAGCCGGTGCAGGACATCGACGAGCTGCGGGCGATCAAGCTGCCGATCACCCAGAAGATGACCATGGACGTGCGCACCGACGCCGCCGAGAAGGTGAGCGACCGCCAGGAGAAGATGGCGGACGATGCCAAGGCGGAGGGCACCAAGGCCTACAACAAGCAGGTCTCGCAGCTGAAGAAGGCCCGGTCGGCGGCGAAGAAGGCCTCCGCGAAGGCCGAGAAACAGCTCAAGAAGGCGCAGAAGCAGCTCAAGCAACTGCAGGAGGCGCTCGGGCAGGCGAAGGGGGCGGCGGAGGCCGGGCTCGATCCGTCCACCGTCACGCAGAACGTGTTCGACCTCACCCAGGCGGTCAGCGGCGTCACCACCCAGGTGATCCAGCTCAGCCAGGGGGTGGCGGCCGCCCGTGGCCAGGTCTCGTCCATCGATTCCCAGCTGAAGGCGCTCTCCGAGCAGCGCGGGAAGTCGCTGGATTCGGCGGCCGAACAGCAGGAATTGGCCGACGACGCCAAGGCCGCCCAGAAGCTCAACCCCAAGCCGGTGCGGCTGAAGGACGTCGCCGACGTCCACCTGGTCGAGGCGCCGGGGACGATCACCCGGGTGAACGGGGTGCGGGCAGCGACCCTCACCGCGTCCGTCGAGGGCGGCGACCTGGGGACGACCACCACGGCGGTGATGACCGGGCTGGAGCAGCTCGATCTGCCCGACGGCGTGACCGTCCGGATTGGCGGCGTCTCGGAGCAGCAGCAGGATGCCTTCGCCCAGCTCGGGCTGGCCATGGCGGTCGCGGTGGCCGTGGTCTACCTGATCATGGTCGCCACCTTCGGCTCCCTGCTGCAGCCGCTCATCCTGCTGGTGTCGATCCCGTTCGCCGCGACCGGCGCGCTGGGGCTCTCGCTGCTCACCGACACCCCGATCGGGGTGCCCTCGATGATCGGCCTGCTGATGCTGATCGGCATCGTGGTGACCAACGCGATCGTGCTGATCGACCTCATCAACAAGAAACGCGCCGAGGGCCTCGGGGTTGACGAGTCGATCGAGCAGGGCGCCCGGCTGCGGCTGCGTCCGATCGTGATGACCGCGCTGGCGACCATCTTCGCGCTGATCCCGATGGGGCTGGGCCTGACCGGCGGCGGGGTCTTCATCTCCAAGCCGCTGGCCATCGTGGTGATCGGCGGGCTGGTGTCGTCCACCCTGCTGACGCTGATCCTGGTGCCGGTGCTCTACGACATCCTGGAGAAGTGGCGCGAGAACGGCGCCGCCAAGCGGGCGGCGCGCCGCGAGGCCCGCCAGGCCGAGGTTGCGGAGGACTCCGCTCAGGAGCAGCCGGCCGAGGCCTGAGCCCCGAAACACTGCGTACTCGCGCCAGCCTGATGCGCCGGGCCGGGGGCTGCGAGCACAATGTCGACAGGTCCGGGCGCACGGTCGGAGAACACAAACCGGGCGATTCGGGCCGGGCGCGTGGATAATCCACGCGGAAGGGCTGGATTGCCCGGATTGTGCGGGGCAGCCGACGACTTGACGGAGGTTTCATGAACACCGACGAACTCCTGGCGCGGGTTGACGAACTGGCACAGCGGGAATCGTTCACCGGCGTCGTCCGGGTCGACCTGGGCCGCACGACGGTGGTTTCGGAGGCGTACTCGCTGGCCGATCGCGCCTGGCGGATCCCGAACCGCCCGGACACCCGCTTCGGGATGGCCAGCGGCAGCAAGACCTTCACCGCACTCGCGATCGTGTCGCTGATCGTGGAGGGACGGCTGCGGCTCGACACCCCGGTGCGTAGCATCCTCGGCGACGACCTGCCGCTGATCGATGACCGGGTGACGATCGAGCACCTGCTCAGCCACACCTCCGGGATCGGCGACTACCTCGACGAGGACGAATGGTCGCCCACCGACCATGTCCTGCCGCAGCCGGTGCACACCTACCGGGTGAGCGAGGACTTCGTCCCGACCCTCGACGGGCACGCTCAACGAGCCGAGCCCGGCTCGGAGTTCGTCTACTGCAACGGCGGCTACGTGGTGCTGTCGATCATTCTGGAACGGGTGCTCGGTCGGCCCCTGCCCGACATCATCGCGTCGCGGGTGTTCGAGCCCGCCGGGATGCGCGAGACCACCTTCCTGGAGACGGATTCGCTACCGGGCGACGTCGCACGCGGCTACCTGGGTGCGGACGGGCTGCGCAGCAACGTCCTGATCCTGCCCGTCGTCGCGACCGGGGACGGCGGCGTCTACACCTCGGCTGCGGACATGGCCACGTTCTGGCGTGCACTGCACGCCGGGAGGATCGTCCCGGTGGAGTGGGTCGCCCGGATGACCGAGCCTCGGAACTGGGAGCCGGAGGAGGAGCTCCACTACGGGCTCGGGCTCTACACCAAGCCACCCGCCGCGGTGCTGGTCGGGATGGACGCCGGGGTGTCGTTCTGGTCTCTCCATGACCCCACCCGCGACCTGACCTGCACCGTGCTCGGCAACACCGCCTACGCCGCCTGGCCGATGGCCGAGCTGCTGATGAACGAAGCCTTCCCGGATTAGGGCGACGGCGATCGAGGCACCGCGACGGTCGCGCCGTACTCGGCGAGGGCGATCCAGGTCGGGTTTGTAGGGTGGAAGGCGTGAGCGCACGAAGCGGACGGGGCGGCCGCTCAGCACAGCTGCCTGGCTGGGCCCTGCTGCTTGCCGTGGCTGTGCTCGTGGTGGGATGCTCGGCGCCGAGCGACGGGCGCTCGACGGTCCCGTCCAGTTCCCAGGAGGCTGCCGTGCCCGACCCCACCACGCAACGGCTCTGGGACGCGATCGCGGCCGGCGATCGTGCCGCCGGTCTGGCAGCCATCGCCGATGGCGCCGCGTTGGAGGCCCGCGACGACACCGGCGCGACACCGCTGATCGCCGCCACGAAAGCCGAACAGACCGACCTGGCGCTCGCCCTGCTGGAAGCCGGTGCCGACCCGAACGCGAAGGACGACATCCAGGATTCGGCCTATCTGTACGCCGGTGCCCGGGGACTGGACGAGATCCTGCTCGCCACCCTGGAACACGGCGCCGACGTCACCAGCACGAACCGCTACGGCGGCACCGCACTGATTCCCGCCAGCGAGCGCGGCCATGTGGAGACCGTGCGGATCCTGCTCGGCGCCGGCGTCGACGTGAACCACATCAACCGCCTCAACTGGACGGCCCTGCACGAGGCGATCGTGCTCGGCGACGGCTCCGCCGAGCACATCGAGGTGGTCCGGCTGCTGCTCGACGGCGGAGCCGACCCCACCATCCCGGACGGGGACGGCGTGCTCCCCCGCGAACTGGCCGCGGACCGCGGCTACCACGCCATGGTCGCCCTGATCGACGAAGCCCGGGGCTGACCCCGCCGACGGTCGTCCGGCGCTACCGCCTGCCGGAGGGCGGCCAGCGCCTGCGCGACGCCACTCCCCGCTTCGTGACGCATGGTGCAGTTCGGCAGACGAGTGCGACTCAGAAAGTCACGAGTCGAAGCGATGGACGAGGTCAGCCGAGCGCTGCGCTTCCCTCAGCCGACCGCTCGCGACATCCTCGACGTCAACCCAGCACCCGGCGAGCGCGGATTCCAGGATGGCCAGGCTCACGCAGATGTCCGCGAGTCCCTCGCGAGCGGAGACGGCGGGCTCCCCGTCGCCCGTCACGGCGCGGACGAAGTGCAGCAATTGCCGCGCGTAGGGCCCCAGCTCGCCCGCCTCGCCGGGCCAGGTGAGGGCGCCAGGGGGAAGGCGATCGCCCAGATCGTCCGACCCGTCCAGTGAGGCCCGAGAACCCACGTAGCGCGGCAGTACGCGCTCGCCGTCGTCGAGCCAGGACAACGACAGGTGGCCCAGGGCTCCGTTGCGGAAGCGCAGGTGCGCGCTCACGTAGTCCTCGACGTCGGCACTCACCCGCATCGACCCGTCGTCCGAGCCTCGCTCGGCGCAGAACGTGTGGGCCACGGCCTGGACGCTGTCGATGTCGCCGACGGTGAACCGCAGCCAGTCGATCGAGTGGACGCCGTTGTCGAAGCCCGTTCCGCCGCCGGCCTGAGCCCGCTGGTGTCGCCACGGGGTGCCCGCGACCACACGGGAACGCGCCCACGGGCTGCCCAGCGACGGCCACTCGACCAGCCTGAGTTCTCCGATCCCACCGCTGGCCAGGATGTGTCGCTCCGCGCGCGGGCGATCCATGCAGCGGACCTGCTCGGCGACCGCCAGGACCACGCCGGCTCGCTCCGCGGCCTCGACCATGGCCCGGCCGAGCGCGACCGAGACCGCCAGCGGCTTCTCGGTGAGCACGTGCAGCCCGGCCGCGATCGCATCCCGGGCGACCTCGTGGTGCCGGAACGGCGGGGTCAGATCCAGCAGGGCATCCACCTCGCCGGCCGCGACGAGCTCACGATGATCGGCATGGACGGACGGGATCACCCCCGGCTGCACGTCGCTCAACCGCGGAATCGGCGGAGCCGCCGGCCGGTCCACGGCGTCGACGCCCTCGTCGTTCCCGAACAGGAGCCCCCGCAGGCGAGCGGGATCCCTGGTCGCGATGGCCGTGATCACCACGTCGTCACGGATCGTCCGCAGCTGCTGCAGGGCGGTCAGGTGCGCGCCGAGGATCCACCCGGTACCGACGACGCCGAGCCTGATCATCGTCCCCCCTCCATCCTCCACGCCGGCCCTGGGGCCCAGCCGTCCGGCCAGGCGATCACGGAGGCCGGCGCCGTCACAGCCCAGGACGCCATGGGCTCGAGACCGGCTGCGGAGACCAGGTACTCCGTCACCAGGTCGTCCTTCTCGGCAGCGGCGAGGATCCGGCCAGCGTCCGGCGCCAGGCCCCGCACCCCGCGCGGGGATGCCACCAGCCCGACGACCCCGTCCCGCCTGTCCACCACTCCCAGGACCTCCGTGCCACGGACCGCGATCACGGCACGGTCGCCGGCCAGGACGGTCTCCGAAGGCTGGGCAGGTGGCGGCAGTTCCAGCGAGCTGACGGCGAGCCGCCAGCGGCCGTCCGCCCGTTCCAGCCACGCCACGCCCGGTTCGAGTTCCAAGGAGCAGGCCACCAGCGCGCCCGCCGCGGTCAGCGAACGCGGGCCGCTGCCCGGCGGCAGCCTCACGACCTCGGGTTCGTCCCCGAGTTCGCCGCCGGCGAGCGGATAGAACCGGATCTCGTCGGTGCCGAGATCGGCCACCGCCAGCTGGTCGCCGACGGCCAGGCTCGAATGAGGGTGGCTGCTCTCCTGACGCGGATGCGGTCCCGACCCGGTGGTGAAGTACACGCCCGGCTCACGCCGGCGGTCGAACGTACCCTCCGGGGTGAGCGCGAGACCGGTGACGGCACCTCCCATGTAGGAACACACGTAGAGCCAGCACCCGCCGGGGGCGACGGTGACATGGCAGGGGTTCGCCGGGAGACCCTGCCAGAGGTCGAGCACCCGTGGCTGCGCCGTGAAGTCGACCGCCGCCACCGCACCCGGGTCGGTCTCCAGCGTCACGTACCCGACCGGCCGGGACGGATGCGCCGCCAGGTGCGCGGGCGACTCCAGCCCCAGTTCGACGCCGACGACGGCGCCGTGGGCTCCGAGCAACGAGAGGGTCGGGCCCCGGCTGCTCGCCACGAGCGCCCGCGGCCTGCTCATGCCAACGAGTGCTGGTCGCCGACGAGCCCTTCCGCCGTGGTGCGCCACTGCTGGTAGTCGGTCTCGATCTCCTCCGGCCAGATCTCGAGATCCAGCTGGGCCGCCGCGTACCGGGCCTGCGAGAGCCGGACCTTGGTGAACACGTCCCGATCCGAGATCCGCCGCGCCATCGGCACGACCTCGGCCGCCAGGTGGGCGGGGATGAAGGTGGCGCCGCTCGGCGTGACGTGCGCGATGTCGCCGGGAAGCACCGTCACCTCGCCGATCATGATCGGCCGGTTGATGGCGACCAGGCAGACCTCCTCGATCGGCGTCGGGTCGACCCCGCGGAAGTAGTAGTTCACCGGCTCCGGCGCGCGGCGCAGCCCGTCGAGATCCCGTACGCCGCCGTCGATGATCGCGCCCACCCCGGTCCGCGCTGCGATCGCGGTGCCGAGGTTGTCCCCGATCACGGTGCCTTCGCAGACCTTGCCGAAGATGTCGGCGACCATGATGTCTCCCGGCTGCAGCATGTCGACGACCCAGGCGTTCTCCTGGTCGCCGTAGAAGCCCTCCCGCGACTCACCGAACCGGAGGACGGCGGCGTCCAGATCGGCTCGCTTGGGGACGAACTGGGCCGTCACCACCCGGCCGACCGTCACCCGGTCGGGGAACGCGCTCTGCCATCCGCCGCAGAAGTGGTACTTGTATCCGGCGTGCGAAAGCACGTGCCACACCTGTTCGGAGGTGGACGCGCGCAACTCCGCCAGCACGTGATCCGGGACGTGCGGCCGGCCGTCGAGCAGGCGCTCTCCCTGCCACCCGCTGCTGAGCGCGCTGACTTCCGCCTTCGTCGCCTCTACCTGATACATCACTCGACTCCTGTTCCTGCTCTTGCGTCCGCTAAATCCGGCTGACCCGATCCCGCGCCTCGAGAAGGTAGGTCCACGCCTTCTCGGCCTCCACCGGCTCCAGTTCCAATCCGATCGCCGCGACCGTACGACCGATCAGGTCGCGCACCGCGATGGCGATCGTGAGGGACGATCGGGTCGGCAGCGTGGCCAGACCGGTCCGCCTGATCTCCTCCAGAGCCTGGAGGGTGGCGGCGGCCTCGGCATTGGGCGATTCCGACCGGACGATGCTCGGCCAGGTCACGGGGTGCAGCGCGGCCAGGTGGACCCGGCCGGCGGCAGAACGGGAGAGCGGCAGCGTCGCGCCGAGCTCAACCCGGCTGGCCGCCCGGCGGCCGCTCCGCACCGACACCACGATCACTCCCGCATCGGTCAGCTTCGTCACATGGCCCGGGAAGCCCAGGTCCGCCACGAGCGCCTTCAGCGCCCTGTCCGCCGCCGCGATGTGGTCCTTCGACTGGATCGAGTACACCGCCAGGTCGGCTATGCGGCGGCCCAGCACATAGGTGTGCTCGCCGCGTCGCGCCACGAAATGGTGTTGTTCGAGGGTGGCCAGCATCCGCAGCACGGTGCTCTTGTGCACCCCCAAGGACGCCGCCATCTCCGTCAGGGTCCGCCGGCCCGCGACGATCTCGTCCAGGATGCGCAGGCCGCGATCGAGGCTCTGGATCACGATCCACCCCCGGCGAGCACGCGGTCGCCGAAATCGGCGACGTCGAGCAGTTCGGCATCCTCGATGCGCTTCGCGATCGTGTTCCCCTCGCGCGCCAGCGGCCCGCCCCGCTCGGCTCCGAAGCACGCCAGGGCGGCGCCGATCACCAGCGGTTTGTCGAACCTCAGGATGGTCGCGCCGGGCATTCGCGCGGCGATGCCCGCATCGACCATCTCGTCCAGCCGAGTGAACCCGCTGGTCAGCACCCAGCCGCTCAGCACGATGTCGGCGCCGGTGGCCGGCAGCCGCACCCGGTGCGCGGCCGCCGTGACCATGCCGACCACCTCGTCGGCGAGCCGATCGACCAGTCCACGGGCGAGGCCGTCGCCGGCCTCGTCGGCCACGAAGAGCCGTCGCGCCAGGGCCTCCAGCTGGGCATCCCGGGTGGAGCTGTGCCAGTACGCGACGACCGCGTCCCAGGTGGTGACCGTCTGGAAGTGGGCGGGCACGTCGTACTGCAGCCGGGTGTGGGGGCCGCGTCCGTCGGAGGAGCGCTGAGCCGCATAGAGTACCTCGCGGCCGAGTTCGAGCGCGCCGCCCCAGTCGCCCGAGACCCTGCCCAGCGCGAGGTACTCGGCCCTGGATCCCGTCGACGCCCGCGCGATCGCGTTGATGCCGGCACCACAGATCAGCGCCACGCCGGCGGGCCGCCGCATGCCGGCCCACAACAGCCCGTGGACGTCGTTCTCGACGATCAGGTCCGGCGTACGGAGCCGCTGCCCCAGGCCGCGCCGAACCTCGTCGCGTTCGTCCTGCAGGTCGACGTCGGCGACGATCGCCGCCACCCGATCGGGTGCGGAATCCGGCGCCACCCCGGCATGCTGCAGCGCCAGTTCGTACAGCGAGGCGATGGCCTCGATCGTGTTGCCGACGCCGATTCTGCGCGGCGAGGCGCCCGGGCCGATCACCCGGGCGAGGACCTCCCCGGCAGCCGTGATGAGCACCGCCTCCGAGCGGAGGATCCCGACATGGACGCCGAAGTAGCGCCGCGAGTCCGGCTGGATCGCGGCCCGCGGCACGGCTGTCTTCTCAGCGGTCACGGACCTTCACGATCATCTCGATCTCGACCGGCTGGTTCAGCGGGAGAACGGAGGTTCCCATGGCCGAGCGGGCATGCTTGCCACGTTCGCCGAAGACCTCGATCAGCAGATCCGAGCAGCCATGGATGACCGCCGGCTGATCGTAGAAGTCGAGCGCCGAGTTGACCAGCCCGAAGACCTTGATGACCCGCTCCACCCGTTCCAGGCTCCCCAGGTGATCGTGGACGGACCGCAGCAGTTGGACGCCGGTCGCCCGCGCCGCCGCATAGCCGTCCTCGACGCTCAGGTCGCTGCCGACGCGACCCTTGAACAGCAGGTTCCCCTCGTTGTCCTCCGGGCCGTGGCCCGACACGTACAGGGTCGTCCCGTCCAGGACGCACGGCACCACACCCCCGCGCTTGTTGACCTTGGTGGGCAGGTCGTAGCCCAACTCGCGCATGCGGTCGTCTGCATTCATTTCTTTTCCTCCTCCTGTGGCGGCATTGCACCGAACCGGGTGAGCCAGGGGGACGGCCGGAACTCGTCCGGTCCGTCGGCCGGCGGAATCAACACGCCGTCGCGGTAGGCGCCGAGGCACTCCAGCCGCTGCGTGAAGGCGAGCGTATGGCCCGTCGAATCCTGCTTCTCGTACTCGCCCTCCACCAGGCGCAGCACGGCGAGGTCGGCCGGGGAGCCCACCTCCAGCACGCCGAGATCGGGGCGGCCGATCATGCCCGCCGGCTTGGCGGTGGCCCGCTCCAGCACGTCGGTCAGGCTCAGCCCGAGCGCGAGGAACATCTCGACCACGGTCAGCTGGCTCCGGATCGGCCAGCCCACGTTCTCCGCGTGGATGTCGGAGGAGAGCGAATCCGGCAGCACCCCCTGTTCCAGGCACTGCATCACGACCCGGTGCGAGATCGAGGCCACCCCGTGCCCGACATCGAGGCGGACGCCGCGCTCGATCGCGTCCCGGACGCACGGCCGCACCCGGCCGTCGCGGTCGGTGATGCGCCCACCGGCGTGCGGATGGAAGCAGTGGGTCAGGATGTCGCCTTCGACCAGATGGCTGGTGACCTCTTCGATGGTCGGCGGGGACATCCCGATGTGCACCATCAGCGGGACGTCGAGTTCGTCGGCGATGAACCGTGCCTGCGGCAGCACCGAACTCGCATTGTCGGCGAGGGCGTTCGAACTCGCCCTGAGCTTGATCCCCTTGATCTCACCGGGGTTCTCCTCGTTCGCGCGCAGGATCGCGCGGACATCGGCGTACGAGGCGTCCCAGAGCTCGCCCACCTCCCGGGTCATCAGCCCGGCATTGGCCAGGCCCATGAACGACAGGTTGATGAACGGAACCACCCGCACCCGCGAGGTTTCCTTCACCTGCTGGATGAGGCCCTGGAACGCTCCCGCTCCGGCCGTGCCGGCATCGACCCAGGTGGTCGTGCCGCCGCGCGCCGCGATGCGATCGGCGCGGATCCCGAGCCGGAACGCGCCGTGGTAGACGTGGGTATGGGTGTCGATCAGGCCCGGCGACACGATGCAGTCGGTCGCGTCGACGACCTCGTCCGCCGGCTCACCGATCGATGGCCCGAGGCCGGCCACCACTCCGTCCCGGACGAGCACGTCGCTGCGGATCAGCTCTCCTTTGGTGTACGCCGTACCGCCGCGGAACAGCACGGTTGTCATGCGAACCTCCTGCTCAGGACGTCCTCGACGGCCGAGACCAGATAGGCCTGCTCGTCGGCGAGAACCGAGAACGGGTTGACGAAAATCTCGGACGCCGACGGACGATCCAGCCCGATCTCGACCGGTACGGCGAGTTGCCGGAAGTCGTCGGCCAGGTCGGCCGCGCTCAGCCCGGCGTGGTTCCACCTGATGTACAACCGCGGGCAGTCCTGACCCATCCGTCCGCGCCGGACCCGGTAGGTGGTCAGGCCCTCGGGGACGGCCTGTTCGACCGCGTCGAGGAGCGCCTCCCACCCAGCCCACGACTGCGCCGCGCCGGTAGCCAGGGCCTCGTCGATCGCGGTCACCAGGCCGATGATCATCTCCTTGCTCACCTTCGCCGCCCGGCCGACGTACTGGTGGGGGAAGGCCACGAGCCGACAGGCGGTGACCAGTTCCGCCTCGCCGACGACCAGTCCGCTGCCCTGCGGACCGCGCAGACCCTTGCCGCCGCTGAAGACGACCAGGTCGGCACCGCGATCGTGGTAGGCGCGGAGGTTGCCGAAGGGCGGCACCTGCGCCGCGGCATCCACGATCAGGGGCACGCCGGCCCGCCGGGCCGCGTCGGCCATGTCCTCCAGGCTGGGGGCGTTGCGTTCGAACTCGTCGCCGGCCAGCCAGATGAACGCCGCCGTCCTCTCGTCCACCTCACCGGCCAGATCCCACGACGGCGGCGCGTCCGACTTCCCGATGTCGCGAATCCGCCCGCCGGTCAGCTCGATCGCGGCGTCATAGCCGGTGCGCTGGGACTTCAGCATCAGGAACTCGTGCGCAGCGGGCAGCCGGGTGGGCAGGTTCGCCGCCAGCGCCGCGTCGCCATGGGTCATGCAGGCTGCGGCGCAGGCCGTGAGGCCCGCTGCCGCGCCGGCGACCGGGAGCGCCGCCGGAACCCCGATGGCCTCCGCCAGGTACGAACCAGCGGCGCCGATCAGCTCGGTGAGCGAGACATGGTGGCCGCTCGCCTCGGTGACGGCGGCGGCGACGCCCGGGCTCCAGCGACCTCCGCCGAGCGCGGTGTAGGTATCCGCGGCGTTGACCACGCGCCGCACGCCGAGCCGGGCATAGCACTCTGCGGTCACAACCGATTCAGACAACGCGCAGCCTTTCCACCGCATCCAGGTCGACATCGACTCCGATGCCGGGGCCGAGCGGAACGGCCATCTCGCCGTTCTCCGTGCTCAATCGTGTCACCAGCACATCGTCGAGATGCATGGCGTAGGTCGAATCCGAGGCCAGCGAGAGCCCCGGCGTAGCCGCTGCGACCTGCAGCATCATGGCGGCCTTCACCCCCAGGTCCCACCCGCAGTGGTGCGCCACGGGGATGCCGAACTGCCTGCCGAGAGCGCCCAGTTCGACCAGGCCGCGCACGCCCATCGCGCCCTCGATGTCCACCACCGCAGCGTCGATGGCGCCGTGTTCGATGGCCCTGGCCATGCCGCCGGGCATGTAGGCGTCCTCGTTGATGGCGATCGGGACGGTCGTCCGATCCCGGAGGGTGCGACAGCCGACGAAGTCGCCCACCGGCAGGGGCTGCTCCACGTACTCGATCGGGTAGCCCTCCAGGGCGGGCAGCATTCTGAGCGCCGTCACCCGGTCGAGCGCCTGGTTGGCGTCCAGGCGCAGCTTCAGCCCGCCGCCGGTGGCCTCGGTGATCGCGCGCACGCGCTCGAGATCGCCGGCCAGGTCGATGCCGATCTTGGTCTTCAGGACGGTCCAGCCGGCGGCGAACGCGCGGGTGGCGATCGTCACCGCGGTGGGGACGTCGGTGAGGCCCATGCAGAACGCCACCGGTACCCGCTCCCGGATCCGTCCGCCGAGCAGGGTCGACACCGGCACCCCGAGCGACCGGCCGAGAATGTCCCACAGCGCCATCTCGACGGCGCAGGCCAGGGCCCGTCTTCCCAGTTGCGGCCAGTAGGGCGCATCCAGCGCATCGATCACGCGGATGATGTCGCCCGCCTCCAGCCCGACGATGGTGGGCGCGATCCACTCGTCCACCAGTGCGCGATCCACGGCGAGCGGGAATCCGGTGTTGATCTCTCCCCAGCCGTCGACGCCGTCGTCGGTGGACACCCGTATCAGCAGGCTCTGGGCGTGGCTGACCCCGGCCTTGTCCTGGCTGCCCGCGTAGGGAGCGATCCCCCCGTCCTCGATCAGCCGGACGCCGGTTCGGACGTGGTGGCCGGTGACGCTCGTGATTCTCACCTTGCTCCTCAGTGGTTCGGTCGGTAGGAGGCTCGGGCGGTCAACCCGCCGTCGGCCTGGATGGTGGCTCCGGTCACGTAGCTGGAGGCCGGGCTGAGCAGCCACCAGACGATCTCGGCGATCTCCGCCGGCTCGGCGGGGCGGCCGAGCGGGATCATGGCGCGGATGGAACTCTCCTCACCAGAGCGCGTCTCGTCGTCCAGTGGGTCCAGCCAGTCGCTCCACAGCCGGGTGCGGACGAATCCCGGGGCGACCGTGTTGGCCCGGACGCCGTACGGGGCCGCGTCGAGGGCCATCGCCCGGGTCATGCCCTCGACTCCGGACTTCGACGCCGAGTACGCGGCGAGCCCGGCCAGCGCCGCCCGGCCGTGGATCGACGAGACGTTGACGATCGCGCCGCCCGGCTTCCGCAGCCTCGGCCACGCCGCCGCGGACACCACGAGCGGGGCGCGCAGGTTGACGCTGTGGAGTCGTTCCCACACCTCGAGCCCGGTCTCGAAGAAGGGCGCGCTCGCGCCGATCCCGGCGTTGTTCACGATGCCGGCCAGATCGGCGTCGGCCGTCACCTCCCGCACCGCCGCGGCGGTGGCATCGGGATCGGCCAGATCGACCACCACGGGTACGACGCCGTCGGCCCCTTCGTGGCGAGCCGGCAACTGCGGGTCGCTGTCCAGCGCCAGAACGGTGGTCCCGTGCTCCAGCGCGAGGCGGAGCACCGCCTCCCCGATGCCCGATGCGGCACCGGTGACCAGAATCGATGGTCGAGTCATCCCTTCACCGCTCCTGACGCCAGGCCTTCGACAAAGAACCGCTGCACAATCATGAATGCCACAACCATGGGCAGCGAGACAATGGTCGCAGCGGCCATGGTCGCGCCCCAGTCGGTGGAGAACTGGCCGGCGAAGTCGGTGAGCGCCACCGGCGCCGTCTTCGAGTTCGCCGACCGGCTGATCACCGAGGCGAAGATGAACTCGTTCCACGACTGGAGGAAGGCGAAGATCCCGACCGCCACCAGGCTCGGCGCCACGACCGGGAGCACGACGTTCCACACCGCGCGAGGCCGTCCACAGCCGTCGACCATCGCCGCTTCCTCCAGCTCGATCGGGGCTCCGGAGAAGGCCGTCGTGAGCATCCAGGTCACCAACGGCACCACCACGGTGAGGTGGGCCAACGCCACGCCGGGGATGGTGTCGATCAGCCCCAGCCGGGCGACCACCTGGAACACCGGCAGCATCAGGACGGTGATGGGCAGCAATTGGCCCAGCAGCAGCGCTACCGAGAGCCCGGACGCACCCCGGAAGCGCAGCCGCGCGATCGCGTACCCGGTGCCGCTGCCGATCAGGAGCGTCACGACGGCGACCAGCGCGGCGACAGCGGCCGACGTCGCGATCGCCCGCGGCATCGCGGAGTCGGTCAGCACGCCGATGTAGTGATCCAGCGTCGGACTGGACGGCAGGAACTCCGGCGGGATCCGGAAGATCTGGTCGGCTGGCTTGAACGAGGTGGTCACCATGACCACCAGCGGGAGGAAGCCGAACGCTCCCAGGAGCAGCAGGACCACCCACGCGATGACGACCGGCAGGGCCCGGCGGGCCTTCCCCTGTACACGCGTCATGCGTCGGCCCGCCTGGCTCGGCTGACGTAGAGGGCCGCCACTGCCATCGACAGCACGAGCTGGACGCCGGCGAGCGCCTCGAGGGCGGCTCGTTCGCCGGTCTGGAAGTACTGGTACAGCTGCACGGGAAGGATGTTGGTGGCGCCGGCCGGGCCGCCCTTGGTCATGATCCAGACCGGGAGGAACGAGTTGAGCGTCCACACCGTGACGATCAGCACCACGATGAAGACCACGTCGCGAATCCCCGGCAGGGTGATGTTCAGCATCGTCCGGATCGCGCCGGCGCCGTCCACCCGGGCGGCCTCGTAGCGCTCGGAGGGAATCGCCTGGAGGCCGGACGAGATCATCAGCATGACGAACGAGAACCGCCCCCAGACGTCGACCATGGCCACCGCGAAGAGCGCGATGTCGGTATTCGTCAGCCACGAGACCGGCTCGTCGATGATGCCGAGGTTCTGCAGCAGCAGGTTGAGGATTCCGTAGTCACGGCTGTAGAACCACTTCCAGGCCGTGGCCGCGGCGACGGTCGGCGTGACCCAGGGGATGAGCAGCAGCGCGCGCCACATTCCCGAGAATCGCCGGCCGACCCGTTGCAGCGCGAGCGCGCCGGCGAACCCGAGGATCATCGACCCGAAGACGCCCACCAGCACCCACACCGTGGTGTTCCACAGGGTCTGCCGGAACAGCGGGGCCTGGCTGAGTTCGGCGAGCTTGGACAGGCCGGTCGGCGACACCGCTCCGACCAGGACGATGATCGTCGGCACGGCTGCCAGGCCGATCATCGTGAGCACGGCGGGGAAGGAGAGCAGCCAGCCCTGCAGATCACGCTTGGACAGCAGTGCCGGCCGCTTCTGCCGCGCCTGTGGCGGGGCGGCTGAGCCACCCCGCCACTGTGATTGCACGGCGCTCAAACTACTTGCCGAGAGCCGTCTCGGCGTGGCTGACGATCGTCGCGTTGGCGTCAGCCGGCGTCGAGTCTCCGAGCGCCACGGACTGCGCGGCGGCGAAGATGGTCGGAATCATCTCCTCGTATCCGGCGAAGGACGGCACCGGGAAGGCGTAGTCGGTCTGCTGCTCGAGGAACGGCTGGAGCAGCGGATCGCTGAACTTCTCGTTGCTGGCCGCCGAGATGCGCGCCGGGAAGGTGTCGGTCATCCGCGACTGGTTGTCCGGCGTGGAGAGGTACGACACGAACTGCTGGAGTTCGGGCGCCTCGGTCGCGCCGGCGGGCACCATCAGAGCGAAGCCGTCCGCCGACACCATCGCAGGGCCATCAGGCCCCGGCCACATGGCGGTTCCGACGTTGATGCCGCCCTCCTTGATCGGCGCGATGGCGTAGGCGCCCTCGAAGTAGAACGCGATCTGCCCGTTGATCAGCAGGTTCTGGAGCTGGGTGTTGTCCGCCTCCAGCGAGGACGGCGTCACATAGCCCTCCTTGAACCCCTGCTCGATCAGTTCCAGCGAGGCCTGCGAGGCTTCCGCATTGAGGGTTCCGCCGCGCTCCAGCGTGCCGCCCATGGTGTAGTAGCCGTTCAGCCACCGGACCTGGGTGTTGCGGTCGTTGCCCAGCGGCCAGCCGTAGGCGTAGACGCCGGTCTTGTCGTGGATCGTCTTGGACACGGCCTGGAGTTCGCTCCAGGTCTTCGGAACCTCGACGCCGGCCTTCTCGAAGAGATCCTTGTTGTAGACCATCGACCCGGCATCCCAGCGGAAGGGGACGCCGTACACGGTGCCGTCGACCGACACCGCGTCGACCGCGGACTTGGTGAAGTCGTCCATGGCCATGTCGCCGGTGTACCAGCTCGACACATCCCGGAGCTGATCCTGCTCGGCGTAGAGCGGAACCCGCGAGATCAGTTCGGTGATGACGTCCGGGGTATCACCGGAATCCAACGCGACCTTGATCTGGTTCGCCATCGAATCCCAGGTCGTGATGACCAGCTTGACGGTGACGTTCGGATGGTCGTCGGTGAACTCCTTGACCATCTCGTTCGCTTCGGCCTCATCCCAGTTGGGCGCCCACCATTCGATCTCGACCTGACCACCTGCCGAGGGGCTACCTGTCGTCTGAGGGTTCTCCCCTGCAGCGCAGGCCGTCAGGCCCAGTGCCGCGACCAGCGAGAACGCCACAAGTGCACGTTGTCTGTTCATTGATCCCCTATCTCCCTCTTGCGTTCGCTTCGTTGCGTACCACGCAACTCGTCTCAGACGGCTGCCTTAGTAGAAATCTCGCTAGCCGTAGCAGTCTAGGTCAAGGTTTTCCAGGCGTCATTGCACCCCTCGCACACACTTCTTGAGTGTGTTGCGTATAGCGCAATCAGTCCTGCTGCAGGGAGGCGGCCCACTCCGCGACACGGCGGGCGCTCTCCGCCTCGGAGAGATCCTCGACGCGGGAGAGAATCGACCAGCGCACTCCGTAGGGGTCGCGAATGGAGGCGAAGCGGTCTCCGGAGACGAAGTTGCCGGGGGCTTCCCGAATGGTCGCGCCGGCCTCCACGGCAGCCACGACGATCGCGTCCACGTCGGCGCAGTACAGGCCCATCGAGTAGCAGTCGTCCTCACCGACGGGTGGCGGGACGAGGCCGTACTCGGCGGTGGGCTCGCCCAGCTGCAGCCGGCCATTGCCGAAGTCGAGGTCGGCGTGCACCACCAGCCCGCCCAACTCGGTGACATCGACCACGCGGGCTCCGAACACAGACCGATAGAACTCGATCGCGCCGGCGGCGTCCGCGATGGCGAGGAAAGGGGTGAGGCTGGTCGAGCCATGCGGAAGGCCGTTGGCCGTGTGCTGCCCAGAGACTCCGAGCCGGGGTTCATTCTGTTCGTTCATGATGGGGACGCTAGGCGCCCACCACCGGCGCCGGCTTGTAGATTCGCGACGATCCGGGAGGAGGTGCCCATGGCCGAGGACGGACGCGGCATCCTCTACCCGACCCGGCTGCCCTCCTTCCACCGCGAGCCCGTGCCGGCGGAGCTGGACGGCCTGGTCCGGTGGTTCTGGATCCCACGATGGAACCTCGCTCCCGGGCGCAGTTCCCGGCAGGAGTTGCTGCCGTTCCCGGCGTCCAACCTGGTCGTCCAGCCCGAGGGTGTGACCCTGGGCGGCCCGACCACCGGCGCCTCCCATCGCGACCTGCGCGGTAGCGGCTGGGCGGTCGGGGCACTGCTGCGTCCTGCGGGGCTGGCCTCGCTGTGCGACGAGCCGCGGCGCATCCGCAATGCCGAGGCACCCTTCGATGCGCCGGATCTCCACCGCGAGGTGGTCCTGGCGATGACCGAGGACGCGGCGGCCGGACGAGCCCGCGCGGTAGCCGCCTACTGCCGCTGGGCGGTCGAGCACCTGGCACCGGCCGACGCGAACGGCAGGCTGGCCAACGCGATGGAGGAGCTGATCGCCACCGACCCGAGCATCGTCCGCGTCGAACAGGTCGCCCAGCGACTCGGGCTCTCGATGCGCAGCGTCCAGCGGCTGGCGCGGCGCTACGTGGGGCTGACGCCACTGACGATGATCCGGCGCTACCGCCTCCAGGAGGCCGCCCAACGGCTACGGGATGATCCCTCGGTGACCATCGCCCAGGTGGCAGCCGACCTCGGCTACGCCGATCACGCCCACCTCACCACCGACTTCCGAACCGTCCTCGGCCTCACTCCGAACCGGTACCGTCACACGCCCACACCCTGAGCTCGCGGAGTGCCCGGCTCTGGGGAAGAGTCCCCTTGACATATATATTTTGGACTATAAACTAATGTCAGAATTAAGGAGCTGAGGTGGCGAAGAAGGCATCGGTGAGGGACGTCCGGCGCAGCAACCGGGCGCTGCTGTTGCGGCGTCTGGTGCTGGCCGGGGAGACCTCGCGCAGCGATCTGGGCGCCGCGACCGGCCTGTCGGCGGCCACGGTGACCAATGTCGTCGCCGAGTTGATCGACGAGGGCACCGTGAACGAGACCGGCTTCCTCAATTCCGCCGGCGGACGACGACGCGTCCTGCTGCACGTCGATCCCGACGCGGCCTACGTCTTCGGCTCCGATGTCAGCGAGAGCCAGGTCACCACCTGCCTCTTCGGCCTCACGCTCACCCGGCTCGCCTCACGCGCCACCCGGTTCACCGGCAGACGGATCGATCCGGCCAGGGTGGGCGAGATCGTAGCCGGCCAGGTCGCCGAACTGCTCGCCGAGGCCGCGGTGGATCCCGCCCGCGTGCTCGGGCTCGGGCTCGGGGTACCCGGCGTGGTGGAGCATCCGGCGACCCCGGACGCCGTGGTGCACGCCGACGTGATCGGTTGGGACACCGCCGGCTTCGGTTGGCTGGAAGCCGCGCTCGGCATCCCCGTGCTGGTGGACAACGGCGCGAAGACGACCACCCAGGCGGAGTCCTGGTACGGCTCGGCCCGCGGTGCCGAGCACGCGATCGTGGCGCTGATCGGCGACGGCGCCGGCGCCGGGATCATCACCAACGGCCGGCTGTACCGCGGGGCAAGCAGCGGCGCGGGCGAATGGGGCCACACCAAGATCAGTCTCACCGGCCCCGCCTGCCGCTGCGGCTCCTTCGGCTGCGTGGAGTCCATCGTGGGCGCCTCCGCCGTGCTGCGCAGTTGGAGGGGGGCCGACGAGTTCGCCGGACGGGAGCCGCTGGGGGTCGAGGCACTGCTGGACGCCTACCGCAACGGCGACTCGGCGGCAGTCCGAGCCCTCGACGAAGCGACCCAGCACCTGGGGCTGGCGCTGGCGAACCTCGTCAACCTCTACAACCCGGAGAAGATCATCGTCGGCGGCTGGTTCGGCGACCTGATCGCCCGGGACCGTCCCGAGGAGCTGCGCGCCGCCGTGCGCCGCTTCTCCCTCAAGCAACCCGGCGAACAGGCCGTGGTGGAGCGATCGCAGCTGGGCATGGACGCCGTCACCCTCGGTGCCGCGACCCTGCCGGTGGATCGCTTCATCGAGACCGGGTTGATCCCGTCCACCGCTTGACACCAAGCCATCGCAGAGAGGAGTCGCACACCGCGACACAGCACGTCCGGCAGGGCGTGCGCACCACTCCAGGGAAGCGGTCCGAACCGCACCCTGTCGTACAGAAAACTCGATGAGGAGAAACTCTCATGAAACGACGCCCGGTTACCCGGCCTGTGATCACGGCGATGGCAGCGACAGCGGTATCCGCTGCACTGCTCGCGGGTTGCTCGTCCGGCACGCCCGCACCCACTCAGACCACTCCGACAGACTCCCCGAGCAGCACTGCTCCCAACAGCCCGGCACCCTCGGGCGAGGTCCGCGTGCTGGCGGTGGAGGGCCCGGAAACGGACGCCCTCGCCGCCGAAGCCGCCACGTTCACCCAGTCGTCCGGCATCACGGTGAAGGTCGACAAGGTGGCCCGCGATGTCTGGGGCCAGCGCAAGGTCGCCGAACTCGCCCAGGACGCCGGCACCTACGACGTCGTCTTCCTCGGCGGCGGTGACGACGCGGTCTGGATGCTGAAGCATGCCCACGCCAAGGATCTGACCCCGTACCTGGGGAAGGACGTGGTGAACGACATCGTGAACCACGAACTCTTCACGGCGGACTCCGGCGCCTTCCTCGGCGCTCCGCAGTACTACAACTTCCCGGTCACCTACTACCGCGCCGACCTGTTCAGCGATCCCGCCGAGCAGGCGGCCTTCAAGGAGAAGTACGGACGCGACCTGGCCGCGCCGACGACCTTCGACGAACTGGTCGACATCGCCACCTTCTTCAACCGGCCGGACGAGGGCCTGTACGGCACCTGCCTGGGCGGGGTGGACTGGTCGGTCTTCCTCGACAACACCTACTTCACCTACGGTCAGGACTCCAACTACGGCGATCTGGCCACCGGCGAGCTCACGCTGAACACGCCGGAGCAGGTGAAGTCGCTGGAGTACATCAAGCAGCTGACCTCGCTGAGCGCGCCCGGCTGGGAGTCGCTGAGCTTCTTCGACTGCGACAACCAGATGCAGGCCGGATCCATTGCCATCTACCAGAACTGGCTGTACGCCTGGCGGACGCTGGGTGCGCAGATGGGCGACAAGTTGGCGATGGCCCCGCCCGCCGGGGTGAAGACCCATCTGGGCGCCATGCTCGCCACGATCCCCGAGAAGGCGCCCAACCCGGACGCGGCCGGCGCCTTCATCGCGTGGATGCTGAGCGACGACTTCCAGCTCGCCGAGGCCCAGCAGACCGGCAACCTGCCGGTGCTCCAGTCCCAGCAGGACGCACCGGCGTTCGCCGAGGCGCTGCCCGAACTCGAGATGCTGAAGTCGGTCGCCGGCCGGCTCACCTACCTGCACACCACCTGGTCAGGCGAACTCGGCTCGGGGGTCTCCGAAGCGATCGCGAAGGTCAACTCCGG
This sequence comes from Actinomycetota bacterium, assembly GCA_020161795.1. GTDB lineage: Bacteria > Actinomycetota > Actinomycetes > Propionibacteriales > Propionibacteriaceae > Propionicimonas. The sequence continues at coordinate 35,353 of JAIUOR010000062.1, forward strand.
GGAGCTGACCGCCCAGGACGCCGCGGCCTGGCTGCAGAACGAGAAGTTCGCCGGGCGCAAGGCGATCGAGTGAGTCTGGTGACAACCTCGCATCGTGGGGAGGCGGCCACCGCCTCCCCACGATGGGGCCGGCGGCAGCGCATCGGATTGGCCTTCACGGTGCCGTCGCTGGCATTCGTCGGCGCCGTGATGGCCTACCCGTTGTTCTATCTGGCCTACCTGTCCTTTCACACCTACCGTCCGCTGACCTCCAACGACGTCACCTGGGCGGGGCTGGCCAACTATCTGAAGCTGTTCACGGATTCGGCGGTCGCCAAGTCGCTGGGGGTCACGCTGCAATTCACCATCGCGTCGGTCGCCATCGAGATCGTCGTCGGCACCGGCTGCGCGATCCTGCTGGCCAATGTGATGCTCGGTGCCCGCGGACCGTTCTCGCGGCTCGCCTCCCGGCTGCTCGGATCGGCCTACATCGTCCCGTTCGCGGTGCCGGCGGTGGCCGGAGCCTTCGCCTGGCGGATGCTGCTGGATGCCCAGTTCGGACCGCTGAACGCAGCCCTCGGCACCACCACTGCCTGGCTGGTGGAGTACCCGATGGCATCGATCGTGATCATCGACGCCTGGAAGATGATGCCCTTCGTCACCTTCGTGATGCTCGCCGCGGTGATGTCGATCGAACCCTCCCAGTACGAGGCGGCCGCGCTCGACGGCGCCGGCGCGCTACGGCAGCTGGTCTCCATCACCATCCCCTCGATCCTGCCGATCATGGTCATCACGGCGGCCTTCCGCGCGGTCGACGCCTTCACCAAGGTCTTCGACACCGTCTTCGCCACCACCGGCGGCGGTCCGGGCGACGACACCCGGGTGTTCCCGCTGCTGATCTGGCGGACGGCGTTCACCCACCTCGACTTCGGCGCCGCCTCCGCCCAGGCCGTCGCCGCGCTGGTCATCTCGCTCGGCTTCGGCGCCGCCCTGTTGCTGTCGCAGCGGAGGAATGCCGCATGAGCACCCTACGAATGAGCCTCTCCTACCCCGCACGCAAGCGGTGGGGGACGGCCATGTCGGCCGCCGCCCTCACCGCGATCGCCCTGGTGATGCTGACGCCCATGCTGTGGATGGCCTTCGCCTCGGTCAAGCTGGACGCCGACCTCTTCACCCGCACACCACTGCGCTGGCCCGACGAGCTCACTGGGGATCACTACGCGAACCTGTTCACCCAGTTCCATTTCGGCTCCTCCTTCGTCAACTCACTGGTGATCGCGACGACCACCGTGCTGCTCAGCGTGGTGCTCGGCGGACTGGCCGCCTACGGGTTCGCCCGCTACCCCTGGCGGGGCAGCGGGACGGCCCTCGGCTTCCTGATGGTGGCGCGGATGGTGACGCCGGCCGCCCTGGTGGTGCCGCTGTACGTGATCATGCAGACCTTCGGGCTGCTGAACTCGGTCACCGGGGTGATCGTCGGGGTGACGGTGCTGAACCTGCCGTTCGTGATCTGGATCCTGAAGCCCTTCTTCGAGACGGTGCCGAAGGAGGTCGAGGAGGCCGCCGAGCTCGACGGGCTCTCGCCCTTCAGCGTGTTCTTCCGGATCGTCCTGCCGCTGGCCACGCCCGGCATCATGACCGCCGTGCTGTACAGCTTCCTGGCCGGCTGGACCGATCTGCTGTTCCCGATGACCTTCATCACCGACTCCGAGGTGATGCCGCTCACTTCGAGCCTGCTGCAGATGCAGACCGGCTACAAGATCTACTGGGGCGAGCTGATGGCGGGCGGCATCGTCCTCACCCTCCCAGCGGTCATCCTCTGCTTCGCGCTGCAGCGCTATCTGCTGCGCGGGCTCCGCACCGGTTACTGACAGCGGCGAAGACCGCGAAGGAGAGACACCCATGAGTGAGATGCCCGAGATCCGCTGGGGCAGCGGCACGGCCGCCTACCAGATCGAGGGCGCGGTCGACGAAGGGGGGCGCGTCCCCAGCATCTGGGACACCTTCGCCGACCGGCCCGGCGCCATCACCCGCGGCGACACCGGGACGGTCGCGAGCGGCATGTACCGCGACCCCGCTCCCCTGCTTGACGCCGTCGAGTGGCTGGGCACCGACAGCTACCGTCTCTCGGTGGCCTGGTGCCGGGTGATCGGTGGTCCGGACGGCCGGCCGAACCCGGAGGGAATCGCCTACTACCGCCGCGTCCTGCAGGAACTCCACCGCCGGGGGGTCACCCCCCTGGTCACCCTCTACCACTGGGATCTCCCCCAGTGGCTCCAGGACCGGGGTGGCTGGGCCAGCCTGGAGACCGTCTCGGCCTTCGTCGACTTCGTCACCGTCGCCGTCGGCGAACTGGGCGATCTGGTCGATGAGTGGATCACCGTCAACGAACCCTTCTGCGCAGCCTTCCACGGTCATCTCAGCGGGGAGCACGCACCCGGCATCCGCGATGAGGCCACCGCTCTGCGGGCGGCCCTGATGCAGCTGCACGCCCACGGCGAAGCCGTCCGGACGATACGACGGCTGGCTCCGGGCGCCCGGACCGGGCTGGCCATGAACCTCTCCGATCTCGAACCCGCCGGCGATCTGCCAGCCGATCTGGAAGCCACGCGCCGCGCGGATCTGGTCGAGAACCGCCTCTTCCTGCACACCGTGCTGCGCGGCGAACTCCCGGAGGACACGGACGGGTACTTCGGCACCGCCACCGTCGCCGCCGCGCTGGAGGGCATCGATCTGGCCGGCATCGCCGAGCCGATCGACTTCATCGGCGTGAACTACTACGAGCACAACGTCGTCCGCGCCGCCGAGCCCGGCACCGATCCGATCGTCCGGGGGATCGACAAACTGCCCGTCCCCCAGCCCCGCAGCGGCAACGGCGTGGCCGTCCATCCGGCCGGCTTCGTCCGGGTGCTGCTGCGGGTGGCGGAGCTGGCCCCCGACCTGCCGATCCGGGTCACCGAGAACGGGATCGGGCTGTGGGACTACCTGGATCCCTCGGGCAACTGCAACGACGTGGAACGGGTCGCCTTCCTGGACCGGTATCTCGCCGCCCTGCGCGAGGCCCGCTCGCGGGGCGCGCGCGTCGAGGCCTACTACCACTGGTCCCTGATCGACACCTTCGAGTGGTCCTACGGCTACCAGCTACGCTACGGGCTCTTCTACGTCGACTTCCCGACCCGCCGGCTCACCCCCAAAGCCAGCGCCGCGCGCTACCGGGAGATCATCGCCGGCGAGCGGGCGGCCGCTCTCGACCGGGAACCGATCGCCGCCGAGGCCTAGCGCCGACGACAGCGGCAGACCCCCAGACGCAAGGGACGCACCGAACGGCCTCGGTGCGTCCCTTGCTCGCCGACCCCTTGCACACCAACGGGCGGTCCGGCCAAGCCGTCGACACCCTCCAGCCAGCCGGCCCTCCCACCGCCCGGACCCTGCCGGAACTCCGTGCCACCTGGTACCTGGATTTCCTCAGCACCCACTCCGGCACAAACCGGGTGATGCCGGGGGCTGCGTGGATTGTCCGCGCAACAGGGCTGAACTGCCCGGTTTGTGCGGATTCCGGGTGGTCAGGCGGTTACCCGGAAGCGCGCCCGGAGCTGCGATCGGGCGATCGAGGACGGCCCGACCCGGAGTTCGAACTCACCGGGCTCCACGATCCGGTGGCCCTCGGCATCGACGATGGTGCAGTCGGCCACCGGGATCTCGAACCGGACGGTGACCTCCTCCCCCGGCGCCAGATCGACCTGGCGGTAGGCCTTCAGCTCCTGATCAGCCCAGCTCACCGAGGTGACCAGGTCGCTGACATAGGCCTGGACGGTCTCGCGGACCGGGCGCGCGCCGGTGTTGCTCAACCCCAAGTCGGCCACCAGGGTGTCGCCCTCGGTCAGCAGATCGGTGGCGATCCGCAGGTCTGCGTACTCCACGGTGGTGTAGGAAAGCCCCTCGCCGAAGGCGAAGGCCGGGGCCTGGGTGAGGTCGGCGTAGCGGTCGCCGTGCTGTCCGCGAATCTGGTTGTAGTAGGTGGGCTGCTGGCCGGCGTGCCGGGCGAAGGAGACCGGGAGCCGGCCGCTGGGCTCGATCAGCCCCAGCAACAGCTCGGCGATCGCCTGACCGCCGGCCATGCCCGGGTTCGCCGCCCAGACGAGCGCGGCAGCGTCCATCGCCGAGGGCGGCAGCACCAGCGGCTTGGACGCCAGCAGCACCACCGTCATCGGCGTCCCGGTCGCCGTCAGCGCGTCGAGCAGCGCGATCTGCCCGCCGATCAATTCCAGGGTGGCGGTCGACCGGCCCTCGCCGACCAGCGGAATGCAGTCGCCGAGCACCGCGACGACGTGGTCGGCGGCCTCCGCCTGAGCGACAGCGTCGGCGATCAGCTCGGGATCCGGAACCGCTGGAACGACGATCGGCATCCGGGGCTGCCCGTCGGGGCAGGTGGGACCGTCCGGGTGAGGAATCGACTCGGCGATCCCGGCACCGGGCGCGTGGGTGATCGTCCAGTCCGTCGGTGCGTGCCGGCGCAGACCGTCCAGCACCGTCGTGATCAGTTCGCGCGGCTGGCCCTCCAGCCAGCCGGCCTGGCCCGAGCCGCCTGCCCAGTCGCCCAGCTGTTCCTGCGCATCGTCGGCGAGCGGACCGACCACCGCGATCGTCCTCGGTCCGCCGCCGGTCGGTAGCGGCAGCGTGCCGTCGTTGCGCAGCAGCACCAGCGACCGCCGGGCGATCTCCAGATTCACCGCCGCGTGGGCGGGCGTCCCGATCACCGTCTCGATCCGCTCGCGGTCCGGACGGCGGGGATTCTCGAACAGGCCCAGTTCGAACTTCAGGGTCAGGATGCGGGCCACAGCAGGATCCAGCTCCGCCTCGGCCAGCAGGCCGTCCCGGATCGCCTGCAACGCGCCGTCGTAGAAGCCGGGGGTGTTCATCACGACGTCGTTGCCGGCCTTCACCGCGGCCGCCGCGGCGTGGGCGTAGTCGGGTTGCACCTTCTGTTCCCAGACCATCCGGCCGACGTTGTCCCAGTCGGTGACCAGGGTGCCCGTGTAGCCCCACTCGCCGCGCAGCACCTCGTCCAGCAGCCAGGAGTTGAGCGTGATCGGCACCCCGTCCATCGTCTGGTAGCCGAGCATGAACGACCCGCAGCCTTCCCGCGCCACCCGTTCGAAGGGGGGCAGGAACCACGAGCGCAGCTTGCGGCGGGAGATGTCGGCCTCGCTGGCGTCGCGGCCGCCCTGGGTCTCGGAGTAGCCGGCGAAGTGCTTGGCGGTGGCCAGGATCGCGGTCGGGTCGGTCAGCCCGGCGCCCTGGTAACCCCGTACCATCGCCGAGGCCAGCTCGCCGATCAGGAAGGGATCCTCGCCGAAGGTCTCGTCCACCCGGCCCCAGCGCAGATCGCGCGCGATGCACAGCACCGGCGAGAAGGTCCAGTGGATGCCGGTGGCCGCGGCCTCTACAGCTGTAATGCGCGCAGCCTGTTCCACCAACCCGGGGTTCCAGGACGCCGCCATCCCCAGCTGGGTCGGGAAGATGGTCGCCCCCTTCCAGAAGGAGTGGCCATGGATGCAGTCCTCGCCGACCAGCAGCGGAATCCGCAAGCGGGTCTGCTGCACCAGTCGGTGCGCCCGCATCACGCGTTCCGGTGAGGTGTGCAGGATCGACCCGACGTTCACCCGCAGCACCTGATCGTCCAGATCGTCGCGCGCGTCGAGCTGCAGCATCTGCCCGACCTTCTCCGCCGGCGTCATCCGGGCCAGCAGGTCGGCCACCCGACCGGGGATCGGCAGCAACGGATCACGGAACGGTTCGGTCACGATTGCTGTCTCCTCAAGTGAGCTTGTCACGCCATTTCCCGCCTCGTCCGATCGTCGCCGTACATCGCCAGAACAGTGTGCCCGGGCCGCAGCCGGAACCCGCCGAGATCCGGCGGTTCCGCACCCGCGGCCCCCGCAGTCGGCGGATCCGCCTCCAAATCACCAACCGGCGCTCGGGACGTGGAGGAGGGGCCCGCCTGGAGGTGGGTCTGTTCGGCAGTCAGGTCCACCCAGCCGGTGGACGGCCACGCGACAGGCAACACGCTGACCTCGCGTTCGGTACCCCAATTGACCAGGTGCAGATAGGTCGCCGCCTCCGATCGGGTGACGGCTGCCAGACACCGGTCGGCTCCGGGCAGTTCCACCACCGGGCGGAGCACCGCCGCGGCGACCAGGTCGTCGATCCGCTCGCCCCGGGCCAGCCGCCGCACCTGCCACCCCAGGCCGGTCAGGCGATCGTCGTCCGCCGAACTCCAGGCCGGCACCAGCAGCAGGGCCGGCCCGCCGATCGGCCCGCCGGGAGCGGACGTGTCCACCAGGTCGTACGAGATTCCCGCGCGCAGCAGGTCGAACGCGGTCTCGTCCCAGGAGTCGTAGCCGCGGCGCGCGATCGGCTCGTCATGCACCGCCACGCCGCCGCGCGCAGTGCCTGTGACGCACCACGCGGCGACCGCGTCCGGCGGATGCCAGCCCAGAGCGACCTGGCCCACCGGTCGCGCGCGCAGCAGGTCCGGGTTCTGCCGGATCAGGCCGGCCAGCCGCCGCACGGCGTCGAGGAAGGCGGCGCTGTCGTCCGCGTCATCGATCGGCGCGTACTCCCAGTTCTCCCGGTTGGCCAGCATGTAGAGGTTGAAACCCTGGTAGCCCAGGGCGAGCGCCGCGCCCCACCACGCTGCTTGCTCGGTGGCCGTCGGATCCGGATAGCCGACCTCCTCGCCGGGCGAACGCCAGATTCCGGCCATGAGCTCGGGTGCCCACACCAGCGGCTCATCCGCCAGCCTGGCAAAGGCCGCGGTCTTGGCCAACCGGTCGATGTCGGTGAGGTCGAGCGGTGGCACGTAGTAGTGATCGACCCCGGTCGCCGCCCCGGTCTGCGTTCGGACCCCTCCGTGCGCCAGTGGCGTCTCGAAGACGGGCGGGCTGATCAGGTTCACGGTCGGGAGCAGCTCGCCGGCGCCCAACTCGGCGTGCTGCTGCTGCAGGAAGCGCAGGTGGTCGGTGATCGTCTCCCCGCAGAAGCCGGCCCAGTCGGCCAGCCACTGGTTCACGCCGCCGCTCGCGGTGAGGACGCCCGGGAGGTCACCGGGCCGCGGCGGTTCCGCCCCGGCGATCGTGGCCGGCGCGGCCCAGGCCTCCCGCAGAGCGGCGTCGTCGCCGTACCGGGCGCCGAGCCAGACCCGGAAAGCCGCCGCTTGCAGCGGGTGATGGTCGGCGTAGTACAGGGCGTGGGAGAAGCAGTGGGACGGCTCGTTGTCGAGCTGGACGGCGACGATCGGCCCGTCTGGATGCCGCAGCTCGCCGAGTTCGTCCCACACCGCCGCCAGCCAGTTCCGGGCAGCGGACCGGTAGGCGGGGTGCCGGTAGCAGGGCACCCGATGGAGGAACGGCGGGTTGTAGCCGATCACGGGCCGGCCCCACCCGTCGAGGGCGGCCAGTTCGCCGTCGGCGAGCAGCCAGTCCGGGTACCCGCCACCCGGCTCCTCCGCGCAGATCCACGGACCCGGCTTCAGGTGGACGGCGAGACCCGCCTCGGCGCAAGCCTGCACGAACGCCCTGGCGTTCAGCCGTGGATCGCGGGCACCCCACTCGAAGCCGCCCGGCGTGGGTTCGTGCCGCCGCCAGGAGAGATAGGTGGCCACCATGGTGAACCCCGCTCGCCGCGCGGAAGCGAGCGCCGGCCGCCAGGCGTCCGGGTTCATCCGCCAGAACTGGATCTCGCCGCTGAGCAGCGGGACCTCCTGCTCCCCCACCCGGAGCATGCCGTCCTGGGCGCGAATCTGCGGGGCCGTCATCCCTTGACGCTTCCGGTGAGCGAGCCGGCGACCAGCCAGCGCTGGATCAGCGCGAACAACAGGATCGAGGGGATGGCGACCAGGATCGACATCGCCGCCATGTTGTTCCACGCGACCTCGTAGGCGGAGGAGAGCTGCGCCAGCCCGACCGGCAGGGTGCGTTTGGCGTCGCTGGAGGTGAAGGTGAGCGCGAACGTGAACTCCTCCCAGGAACCGATGAAGAGGAAGATCGCGGTGGCGACGATGCCCGGCCGCGCGGCCGGCAGGGCGCCGTGGAGCATGGCCCGCACCGGACCGCATCCGTCGATCATCGCGGCTTCGTCCAGCTCCTTGGGCACCTGGTCGAAGGCAGCCTTCATCAGCCAGACACCGAGCGGAGCGGCGGCCGAGACCTGCGCCAGGACGAGCGCCCAGGGGGTGTCGAGCAGTTGCAGGGCGGTGACGATCTGGAACAGCGGGATGATCAGCAGCACCGAGGGGAACATCTGGGTGGCCAGCATCCCGATCAGCATGGTGCGGCGGCCCCGGAACTGGAACCGAGAGATGGCGTAGCCGGCGAACATGCCCAGCGCGAGGCCGATGAGCACCGAGCAGACGGCCACCAGGACGGAGTTGGCGAACCAGTTCGGGAACGCGCCCCGGCCGAGGATGTAGCCGAAGTTCTCCAGGGTGGGCTCCTGGGGCAGGACGGTCGGGGGGACGCGGTAGACCTCCGCGGTGGTCTTGAAAGCCGCGGACAGGATGCCGACCACCGGCAGCAGGGCGAACCCGCAGAACACCAGTGCCGCGAGCCACAGCAGGAGCTGCCGCCAGGAGATGCGCCCGCGACGCCGGCTCGCTGTCGGTGCGGCGGTGTTCTGGGCGCTCACGCCAGGGCCTCCTTCCCGAACGCGCGGATGTAGATGGCCGAGCCGACCGCGACGATGCCGAACAGCACCATCGACAGCGCCGAGGCGTAGCCGAAGTTGAACGAGGTGAACGCCTGTTTGTAGACGAAGGTGGTGAGGATGTCGGTGCTTCCGGCGGGGCCACCGCCGGTCATCACGTAGATGTTGGAGAAGGAGTTGAAGGTCCAGATCAGCGCCATCAGCGTCGAGGTGAGGATCGCCGGCTTCAGCAGCGGCAGGGTGATGAACCAGAAGGTGCGCACCGAACCGGTGCCGTCCACGGCGGCCGCCTCGTAGAGCTCCTCGGGGATGGACACCATGCCGGAGATCAGCAGGATCATGATGAACGGGAAGCCTCGCCAGACATTGGCGACGATCACCGCACCCATCGCGGTGTTGGGATCGGCCAGCCAGGCGTGGGCCAAGTGGCCGAGGCCGAGACCCTCCAGCACCTGGTTGAACAGCCCGTTGGGCTGGTAGATCAGCTTCCAGGCCAGCGCCCCGACGACCAGCGGAGTGGCCCAGGGCAGCACGAAGATCGCCCGCAGCCAGCGTCCGCCCACCAGGTTCTGCAGCAGGAGCGCCCCGGCCATCGCCACCAGGAACTGGAGCGCCACGCTGCCGATCGTCCACACCCCGGAGCGGCCCAGCACCGACCAGAGCTCCTCGTCGGCGAAGGCCTTGAGGTAGTTGTCGAAGCCGATGAAGTAGGCGCCCTCGTGTTTGGTGGGCCGGATGTCGAAGAAGGACTGCACCCCCACCCGCAGGATCGGGTAGACCACCATGGCCAGCACGGCGACGACGGCCGGTGCCATGAAGGCATAGGGCACCCAGCGCGCCTTCGAACGTGGGGTCACGGTCACTGCTGCAGGGCCTCGTTGGCCTTCGCGACGGCGGCGTCGAGCGCCTCCTGCGGGGTCGCCGTGCCGGCCAGCGCAGCCTGCACGGCCTCCCCGAGAGCAGCGTCGATATCCCCGGAGGCGGCAACCGTTGGGCGGGACTTCGCCTGCTCGAGCACCTCCTTGAAGGCAACCACGTTCGGATCCTCGGCGAAGGCCGGATCGGTGTACAGGGTGGACTTGACCGGCAGCCCGCCGATCGCCGCGTAGTACTGCTTCACGTTGTCATCCTGCATCAACCAGGCGAGGAAGGCCTTGGCCTGCTCGGGATGCTTCGAGTTCTTCAGCACCAGCAGATCCATGCCACCCAGGACGGTCGCGGCCTGCTTGCCGGCCGGCAGCGGCGCGATCGCCCACTTGCCGTCGATTCCAGCCTCGCTCATCGCGGGGACCATCCAGGGGCCGGAGGTCAGCATCGCCAGACTTCCGGAGACGAAAGGACCCTTCAGGTCGTCCTCGGTCGCCGTCGCCATGCCGGGCGGCATCACGGTCTTCTGCAGATCCACCCAGTACTGAAGCGCGGCCACGGCTTCCGGGGAGTTGAAGATCGCTTCGGTCCCGTCAGCGTTCAGCATCTCGGCGCCGGCCTGCCACAACCACGGGTAGAACTCGAACGCTCCCCAGCCACCGAAAAGCCCGATGCCGTGGTTGCCGTCCTTGGTCAACTTGGTGGCCGCGTCAGTGAGTTCGTCCCAGGTCGCCGGAGCCTTGTCGTAGCCCACCGAGGCCAGCAGATCGGTGCGATAGAACAGCGCCAGGCCTTCGACGTCCAGCGGGACGCCGTACAGCTTGCCGTCGGAGAGCACCGGTTCCAGCGCGGACGTGATGTAGCTGTCGACGTCGGTGATCACATCATCGACCGGCAGCGCCCAGCCTGCGGCGATGTATTGCGGTGACCGCACCGGCTCGATCCGTGCGAGGTCCGGGCCGGCGCCGCCGGTGATCTGGGTCACCAGCTTGTCGTAGTAGGACGAGTCGTTGTCCCTTAGCAGTTCGACCTTGATCTCGGGGTGCTCGGTCTCGAAGCTGGCCACCAGCGCTTCGATCGCGGCGTTCTGGGCATCATTGAACTGGTGCTGGAAGGTGATGGTCACCGGCTCGCCCGAGTCGCCTGGTGCACCGGAGTCGGACGGGGCGGGCGTGGGCGATGCCGTGCAGCCGACAAGACTGGCGAAGAGGGTGGCCGCCAGGACTCCTGCGGTCGCCTTTGAGCGATGGAGCATGGTCTTCCTTTCCGGGTCTGACCGAGGTCGCGCCTGGCAGATCCTGCTGGTTGGTGAAGTCACCGTATAACAGTTACTAACATGTTTGTTACTAACTTGCGTAACGATTGCACAACGGCGCCAAGGTCGGGAAGATGTCGGACTATGGATGAGGGCAAGCCGCAGGTGACGCCGCCACAGCCATCGGCCCGCCGAGGCGTGTCCAAACGGACCGAAGGCACCAGAGCGGCGAAGGCCAAGCGGCCCTACGCACGCACCCAGCGGCGCCGCGAGGAGATCGTGAAGGCGGCGTCCCGGATCTTCGCGACCCGCGGCTACCGAGGCAGTTCCCTCGTCGAGATCGCGGACGCTGTCGGCATGACCCACGCCGGGGTGCTGCACCACTTCGGCTCCAAGAACCAGCTCCTCATCGAAGTGCTCGCCGATCGGGACCAGAGCGACGTGGATCAACTCGAAGGCCATCACGCGCCGGCGGGCCGCGAGTTCCTCCTGCACCTGGTCGAGACCGTTCGACGCAACACCACACGCGTCGGGATCGTCCAGGCATACACGGCCCTGTCAGGGGAATCGGTCACGGACGACCATCCGGCAAGGCCATGGTTCGAATCCCGCTACGAGGGACTTCGCAGGATGGTGCGCGACGCGCTGGTCGAGATACTCCACGATCGGGAACTCCCGCCTGCCGCCGAGCTCGACGCAGCCACCGTCGCCATCATCGGCGCCATGGACGGACTTCAGCTTCAGTGGCTTCTCGAACCGGACGCGATCGACATGCCGTCGGCCGTCCACCTGGTCATCGAGTCCATCCTGCAACGCTGGGGAGTCGAGCTGGGTGGCGACAGCCCGAGCGGCGGGTAGCAAGGGAGTTGGTCACACTAGCCGCGCGGGCCTGATGGTGCGTCGATCAGCGCCTCGATGGGCATCAGCGCCGAACCGAGGGCGACCATGTCGCCGCCTGGGCGTAGTTTGTTGCTCGACTCGTGGCGGCCTGAGTAACACAAGTGAGTCAGGCACTCAGCACATCGGTTGCCGCGAAGTCCTCGCCCTTGTAAAGAAGTGCCTCTCCTCGGGCTGCCGCAAGGGCGTAGCCGAAGGTATCCCCGAAGTTGAGTGCTGCGGGATGACGTCCCTTGCCAAATCGCCGATACGCGGCAGCAGCCAACTCAGCCTGGGTTTCGTCCACACTCACCACCTCGGCTTCCACCTCGGCCAGCAGGGCGGCCAGGTCGCTGGCCGCGTCGCGCCCCTGGCGTGCTTCGACCACGATCAGCGCCTCCGCCAGGGTGGCCGCCGAGACCATCAGCGACTCGGCGCCCGACATCGAACGGAGGTAGCCCTCGGCGTCCGGCTCACCGAGGATCACGGCCACCAGCGCGGACGTGTCAACAATCACGCGGGCAGGCCGTTCTCGTCGTAGCCGAGGATCTCTTCCTCAGCCCGGTGGTCCAGCGTTGCGCGTCGACGTCCTCGATCGATGAACCGCTGCAGATCCGCGGCGCGCTGGGCGACCGTTGCCTGACGACGAAGCCGGGTCACGCGCTCACTCATCGATATCCGGATCGCCTCGGTGATGCTCTCCCCGGTAAGGGCGCTCAGCTCGCGGGCCAGGGCGTCCGTGGCGGGATCCTTGATGTTCAGGGCCATACATCAAGCATACAAGGAAGAAATCTGTACCGATAGGAAGATCACCTTCTCCGCCGCCTGCTGTCAGAAGCAGGTGGCAGAGTTGTCGCCGTGACCGAGGGGGTGCTCGACCGCTTCTCACCGGCGACCGCGGAGTGGTTCCGGAGCAACTTCGCTGCGCCCACCCCCGCCCAGGCGGGCGCCTGGGAATCGATCTCCGCCGGCCAGCATGCGCTGGTGGTCGCGCCCACCGGCTCGGGCAAGACGTTGGCGGCCTTCCTCTGGGCCCTCGACCGGCTGGCGACAACACCGGCCGACGAACCGGGGCATCGCTGCCGCGTCCTCTACATCTCACCGCTCAAGGCGTTGGCGGTGGACGTCGAGCGCAACCTGCGGGCGCCGCTGGTGGGCATCGACCACGCGGCGGCGCGGCTCGGTCGTCCGCGGCCGGAGATCCGGGTGGGCGTCCGGTCGGGCGACACCCCCGCCGACGAGCGCCGGAACTTCACCCGGAACCCGCCCGACATCCTGATCACCACCCCGGAGTCGCTCTTCCTGCTGCTCACCTCGGCCGCACGCGAGGCGTTACGCGGTATCGAGACGGTGATCCTGGACGAGGTGCACGCCGTGGCCGGCACCAAGCGCGGCGCCCACCTCGCGCTCAGCCTGGAACGGCTGGACGCGTTGCTGCCGCAGCCCGCGCAGCGGATCGGCCTGTCGGCCACCGTCCGCCCGATCGAGGAGGTGGCACGCTTCCTCGCCGGCGGCCGGCCGGTCGACATCGTGGCGCCGCCCAGCGAGAAGCGCTGGCAGCTGGACGTGGTGGTGCCCGTCCCCGACCTGGCCGCGATCGGCGATGCCACCGGCGACCTCTCCGGCGCCGCCACCGCCGACCCCCAGCGAACCTCGGTGTGGCCGCACGTGGAGGAGCGGATCCTCGACCAGGTGATGGCCCATCGCTCGACCCTGGTGTTCGCCAACTCCCGCCGCCTGGCCGAGCGGCTCACCGCCCGTTTGAACGAGTTGTGGTGGGAGCGGACCACCGGAGAGTCCCCGGACGAGGTGGGCAGCGGCGGCTTCGAGCGGATCTACCGTCCCAACCGCGATCGGCCGCCTGCCGAGGCCATGGGGCAGGCCGGAGCGACCCGCGGCAGCCCAACCCAGCTCAGCGCAGATGCGGATCGCCCTCAACCAGGCACCTCGCAGGGGGCACCCGGGGTCGTCGCGCGAGCCCATCACGGCTCGGTCAGCCGGGAGCAGCGGCAACAGATCGAGGAAGACCTGAAGTCCGGCCGGCTGCCCGCGGTCGTGGCGACCTCGTCCCTCGAGCTGGGCATCGACATGGGCGCGGTCGATCTGGTGATCCAGGTGGAGGCGCCGCCCTCGGTGGCCTCCGGGCTGCAGCGGGTGGGGCGGGCCGGGCACCAGGTGGGGGCGGTCAGCCACGGGGTGCTGTTCCCGAAGTTCCGCGGTGACCTGGTGCAGACCGCGGTCACCGTCGAACGGATGCGGTCGGGTGCGATCGAGGCGCTGCACATCCCGGCCAACCCGCTGGACGTGCTGGCCCAGCAGGTCGTCGCCATGGTGGCGATGGACGCCTGGTCAGTTGCCGACCTGGAGACGCTGGTGCGCCGGGCCGCTCCGTTCACCGGACTGACCCGAGCGGTGCTGGAATCCGTCCTGGACATGCTGAGCGGCCGCTACCCCTCCGACGAGTTCGCCGAACTGCGTCCCCGGCTGGTCTGGGATCGCGTCGCCGACACCCTCACCGGGCGCCGCAACGCCCAGCGGCTGGCGGTCACCAGCGGCGGCACCATCCCCGACCGCGGGCTGTACGGCGTGTTCATCGCCGGTGAAGGAGAGGGTCGCCGGGTCGGCGAGCTGGACGAGGAGATGGTCTACGAGTCGCGGGTGGGCGACATCTTCGCGCTCGGCACCTCCAGCTGGCGGATCGAGCAGATCACCCACGACCGGGTGCTGGTGACCCCGGCCCCCGGCATGCCCGCCCGGCTGCCGTTCTGGAAGGGCGATGCGCTGGGCCGTCCGGCCGAACTGGGCCGCGCGCTAGGCGGGTTCGTCCGCGAGGTCTCGGGGCTGTCGCCAGCCGAGGCCCGCCAGCGGGTGGCGGAAGCGGGCCTGGACGAGTGGGCCACCGACAACCTGGTGACCTATCTCGCCGAGCAGACCGAGGCCACCGGAAAGCTCCCCACCGATCGCCAGATCGTGGTCGAGCGCTTCCACGACGAGCTGGGCGACTGGCAGGTGGTGGTCCACTCCCCCTTCGGCTCGCAGGTGCACGCCCCCTGGGCGCTGGTCGTCGCCGCGCGCCTCCGCGAGCGCTACGGCGTGAACGTCCAAGCCATGCATGCCGACGACGGCATGGTCTTCCGCCTCCCCGACACCCAGTGGTGGGAGGACGAGGAGGACTCCCCCGTCCGTCATTCCCGCGGAGGCGGAGGTCTCGCAGGCGCCGAGGAACTGCTCGACCTGCTCTTCCCCGATCCCGAGGACATCGCCGGCCAGGTGACCGCGCAACTGGGCGGCTCGGCGCTGTTCGCCGCCAGGTTCCGGGAGTGCGCCGGACGGGCGCTGCTGCTGCCCAAGCGGCGCCCCGATCGCCGCCAGGCGTTGTGGCAGCAGCGGCAGCGGGCCGCCCAGTTGCTCGAGGTGGCCAGTCAGTACCCGAGCTTCCCGATCGTGCTGGAGGCGGTTCGCGAGTGCGTCAACGACGTCTTCGACGTGCCGGCCCTGGCCGACCTGCTGCGTGGCATCCGCTCCCGCGAGATCGCGACGGCGGTGGTGGAAACCCCGCGGGCCTCGCCGTTCGCTTCCTCGCTGCTCTTCGGCTACGTCGCCCAGTTCCTGTACGAGGGCGACTCGCCCCTGGCCGAGCGCCGCGCGGCAGCCCTGGCCCTCGACCCCACCCTGCTGGCCGATCTGCTCGGGACGGCCGAGGGCCTGTCGCTGGCCGACCTGCTCGACCCGGACGCCCTCACCCGCACCGAACTCGAACTCCAGCACCTGGCCGAAGGACGCCGCGCCCGCGACCCCGACGAACTCACCGACATCCTGCGCTCGGTCGGCCCGCTGACCCTGGGTGGCGCCGCTGCCCGTTGCGAACCGGCGTCCGCGGTCGATCCCGCCACCGCTGACGTACCCGATCCCATCACCGCCATCCCGGGCTTGACCCAGGATCCCTCGTCGACCACCGCCTGGCTGCGCCGGCTTGAGGACGAACGGCGAGCGATCCGCGTCCAGTTCGCCGGGGCGGAGCACTGGGCCGCCGTCGAGGACGCCGGCAAGCTCCGAGACGCCCTCGGCGTCACGCCACCCCTGGGCGTCCCCGATGTCTTCCTCGAACCGACCGACGACCCCCTCGGCGATCTGGCCGCCCGTTACGCGCGTACCCACGCGCCGTTCACCGCGGCCGAGTTCGCTGCCTCGCTCGGGCTCGCGCCGGCGGTCGCGCGCGATGTGCTGCGCCGGCTGGCCAGCGCTGGTCGCCTGGTCGAGGGTGACCTGCGTCCACCCGGCTGGTTGCCGCCCGCCACGCCCTACCCACCCGACCCCACGGCATCCCCACGCGACATCGATCAGGCTGTCCGCCACCCCGTTGCCGAGTCGCCGGACACCCGCGAGGGATCGGCGTCCCGCACCCAGTTCTGCCACCCGCGTGTCCTCCAATTGCTGCGCCGGCGCTCGGTGGCCGCTCTGCGCGACGCCGTCGAACCCGTCGCGACCAGGGATTTCGCGCGTTTCCTGCCCAGCTGGCAGGGGGTCGGCGAGTTGCGCGGCATCGACGGGGTGATGCGGGCCGTCGAGCAACTGGCCGGGGTGCCGCTGCCGGCCAGCGCCGTCGAGTCACTGGTATTGCCCGCCCGGGTGCGCGACTACCGACCGACGATGCTGGACGAGCTGACCACGAGCGGCGAGGTGCTCTGGCAGGGCCACGGCGCCCTGGCCGGCGGGGACGGCTGGGTGAGCCTGCACCCCGCGGACGGCGCGGAACTCACCCTGGCAACCCCCGACCCGGAGCTCCTGGCCGATCCGGCCCGCCGCGTGCTCGACCTGATGGTCGACGGTGGCGGCTACTTCTTCCGCGCCCTGGCCGACCAGCTTCAGACCGAGTTGCCGGGCACCGGTGACGAGGCACTGACCAACCTCCTGTGGGAGCTGGTCTGGGCCGGCTTTGCCACCAACGACACCCTGGCCCCGCTGCGCGCCCAGCTGGGCCAGGCCACCACAGCACACCGGAGCCGGCCGGCCGCCCCACCCCGGGCCCGGTTCGGGCGTGGCCTCGCCCGCGCCCCGCTGCGTCGGGTCAGTCCGCCCACGGCTGCTGGACGCTGGTCGGCCCTGCCGGCACCCGACACCGATCCGACCGCCCGCGCGGTCGCCACCGCCGAGGCGCTGCTGGATCGCTACGGCGTGGTCACCCGGGGCAGCGTCGCCGCCGAGGGCATCGAGGGCGGTTTCGCCGGCGTCTACCGGGTGCTGGCGGCCACCGAGGATGCCGGACGGGTCCGCCGCGGGTACTTCGTCGAACGTCTCGGCGCCGCCCAGTTCGCCGCGGTCGGCGCGGTCGACCGGCTGCGCTCCTTCTCCCGCCCGCTGGACGACCCGGCGGCCACAGAGGCCCTCGTCCTGGCGGCCTGCGATCCGGCCAACCCCTATGGCGCCGCGCTCGGCTGGCCCGCTCGCACCGGGGATTCCAAAGGGCATCAGCCGGGCCGCAAGGCGGGAGCGCTGGTGGTGATGGTGGACGGCGACCTCGTCCTCTACGTCGAACGCGGCGGACGCACCCTGCTCTCCTGGAGCGAGGACGCCGCCGTCCTCAGCGCGGCGGCCCAGGCTCTCGCCGGCGCGGTCCATGCCGGCACGCTGGGCACCCTACGGGTCGGGAAGGTGGACGGAGAGGCCGTGCTCGGCTCGTCCCACCCGCTCACTGACGCCCTCGAGCGGGCTGGCTTCCGGCTCACCCCGCGCGGGCTGGTGCTCCGCCGATGAGGACAGACGATGCCTGAGGGCGACTCGGTCTGGCGCACCGCGCACCGCCTGGACGACGCCCTCTCGGGACGGAGACTGCTGGCCGCCGATCTGCGCTGGCCCGGCATCTCTACCGCGAGGCTGGCCGGCATGACCGTCACCGAGACGGTCCCCCGCGGCAAGCACATCCTGACCCGGCTCGACAGCGGCTGGACGCTGCACTCCCACCTGCGTATGGACGGCTCCTGGGTGATCCGGCAGACACGTCCGGGCCAACGCATCGGGCAGCGAGTATCCGGACGGCGACCCGAATCCATGGGCAGCGGCTTCGTCCGCGCGGCGCTGGTCGGGGAGAACTACACCGCCATCGGCGTCGACCTCGGGATGCTCGACCTGGTCCGCACCCGGGACGAGCACACCCTGGTCGGCCATCTCGGCCCCGACCTGCTCGACCCCGGTTTCGACGCCGACTCGGCGGTGGCCAACCTCGCCCGGGTCGAAGGGACGATCGGGGCCGCCCTGCTCGATCAGACGAATCTCGCCGGCATCGGCACCATCTGGGCCAGCGAGACCCTGTTCGCCGAGCGGATCCCGCCGTGGCTCCCCGCGGCCGATCTCCCTGCCGCAGCCCTGGCGAGACTGGTCACTCGCGCGCAGCGATCACTGACGGCAAGCATCCAGCACGCGACCCCCAGCTCGACCGGGTTCACCCAGCGCGGCCGGAACACCTACGTCCACGGCCGCTCCGGCAGGCCCTGCCGCCGTTGCGGCGAGACGGTCCGGGTGGCGTCGATCGGTCCACCACTCCGGGAGCGTCCGATGTTCTACTGCCCCGGCTGCCAGGGCGGGCTCGGGCCGACCGATTCCGGGAACACCCCCGGGCCGCTCGGCTCCGGCCGGCGCTGAGGCCCGCTGCCGGCCGAGCAGAATGCCGGCCAGCACCAGACCGACCCCGACGAACTGGGAGAGGGTCAACCGCTCCCCGGCCAGGCCCGCGCCGAGCAGCAGCCCGGTGACCGGGTTCAGCAGCCCCACGATGCCCACGGTCCCGGCACTGAGCCGGGCCAGCCCGGTGAACCAGCAGACGAAGGCCAGGGCGGTCGCGAACAGGCTCAGGAAGGTGAAACCCACTACGGCCGGCAGGTCCAGCACCGGTGGCGCCCCTTCGACCACCACCGCTGCCAGCAGCAGCCCGAGCCCGCCGGCCAGGAGCTGCCACGCGGTGACCGCCAGCACCGGGGTGTCGTCCTTCCAGCGTTTGGCGAGCACGTACCCGATCGACGACAGGACGAGCGCCGCCAGCGACGCCGCCACCCCGCGCCCATCGAAGTGACCTGCCCCGACGGTGACGATCAGCCACACCCCGACGATGCCGAGGCCCGCGCCGGCGAGCATGCGCGCGGCCGGCCGCTCCCCCACCAACAGCCAGGACATCCCCGCCAGCATCAGCGGCGAGATGGCCATGATCGACGCGGCGACGCCACTCGGCAGCAGCTGCGCGGCGAGATAGACCAGCACGAAGAACACGCCGACGTTCAGCAACCCCAGCACGATCGACCGCCAGATCCAGGCTCCGCGGGGCAATGCGCGAACCAGGGCGAGCAGGATCACGGCCGCGGGCAGCGCTCGCAGGGCCGAGCCCCATAGCGGAGCATCGAGCGGCAGCAACTGGCGGGTCACGTAGTAGGAGGCGCCCCAGGTGATCGGCGCGATCGCGGTGAGGGCCACCCATCGTCCATTAGCTTCCATGGAAGTTACTTTACCTTCCGTGGAAGCTATTCTGCAAGGGTGAGCAGCGATCGGGTGGCGAGAGCCCATCAGCAATGGCTACGGGAACGGCCGGAGGTGGACAGCACCCCGATGCTCGTCATCGCGCGGCTGCATCGGCTGGCGGCGCACCTGACCGCCGAACTCCTGCCGGTATACGCCCAGTTCGGCCTCGGCGAGGGCGAGTTCGACGTGCTGGCAACCCTGCGCCGCTCCGGCGCTCCCTACGAACTCGCGCCGGGCGAACTCGCCCGCTACACGATGGTCACCACCGGAGCCGTCTCCAAGCGGCTCGACCGGCTCGAAGCGGCGGGCCTGATCTCCCGCCGCCCCAGCGAGGCGGACGGCAGGGGCCGGTACGTCGCCCTCACCACGGCCGGCCGCAAGCTGATCGACGAGGCGTACGCCGCGCACATGCGCAATGAGGCCCGCCTGGTCGGCGCCCTGTCGCCGGACGACCGCGCTTCGCTCGAACGGCTGCTCAGCACGTGGTTGGGGCAGTTCGAGAACTGAGGCACCGGGTTAGGTTGGGTTCCATGACGATCCCGACCATCACCCTCGCCCACGGCGCCGAGATCCCCGCGATCGGCCTGGGCACCTGGCCGCTGCAGGGCGCCGAGGGCGCCACCGCCGTCCGCACCGCCATCGAAGCCGGCTACCGGCTGATCGACACCGCCGAGAACTACCGCAACGAGGAGGCGGTGGGCCAGGGCGTGCGCGATGCGGGCATCCCGCGCGAGCAGATCTTCCTCACCAGCAAGTTCAACCGGCAGTGGCACAGCGTGGACGGCGCCCGGCAGGCGGCCGAGGCGTCCCTGCGGCGGCTCGGGGTCGACTACCTCGACCTGCTGCTGATCCACTGGCCCAATCCCGACCAGGGCACCTACGTCCAGGCGTTCGAGGGCCTGCTGAAGCTGCTGGACGCGGGTGTCGTGCGGGCCGTCGGCACCTCGAACTTCAAGCCCGCCCACCTGCAGAACCTGATCGACGCGACCGGCACCGTCCCGGACGTGAACCAGATCAACCTCAACCCCTATGCCACCCGGGCCGCCACGGCCGCCTTCGACAACGAGCACGGCATCGTCACCCAGTCATGGAGCCCGATCAAGTCGGCCGAGATGCGGGTCGACCCCGTCCTGGTCGGGATCGCCGAGGCCCACGGCCGGAGCACAGCCCAGATCATCCTGCGCTGGCATGTGCAGCACGGCTACATTCCGATCCCGAAGTCGGCCAATCCCCAGCGACAACTGGAGAACCTGGCCGTCTTCGACTTCGACCTCGCCGGCGACGAGGTCGCCACGATCGACGCCCTCGACCAGGGCGAGGCCAACGTCGCCGACTCCGACCAGATCGGCCACTGAGTCAGCGGTGGCGGCGCAGCTTCTTCATTGCCCACTCGTAGTGGCTGGACGTGGCTGAGACGCAGTAGGCACCGAGGCTGGTGCTGCCCGTCCAGGTGAAGTACCGCTTGGTGAACAACTCCTCGTCGCTGAAACCCTCGATCAGCGCCATGACCCGCGCGTGGCTGGTCACCAGGTCGGCGTAGGCCTGCTCCAGCGGGACAGCCTGGGCCTGCTCCCAGAACCTGAGGTTCAGCTCCGGGTAGGTCTTCCAGGTGTAGCCGTCGGGGAAGAACGGCGCGGCACCCCTCCGATTCGCCTCGATCCAGTCGGCCAGCAGCCCATGCCAGGCGTGCAGATGGAACAGGACGTCCCGCACGGTACGGTCGCGATCCTCGAAAGCGAACTCGGCCAGCCGCCGCTCGGGAGTCAGTCCGTCGAGCAGGGTTGTCAGTCGCTCGAAACCGGTGCTCGCCTGTTCGAGCAGGACGGCCTTTGACGTCGGACGGGGCATCGTTGCTCCTGCCTTGGTGCGATGGCGCTTCGAGCCTACGCGCCGGGGGCGGCGCACGTCAGGAGCAGGCAGAAAGACCAGCGGATTCATCGATTTCCCCGCCAGCCCAATACCCAACGGGGTACCGTATGAATAGCCACTCTCCGACTGGAGTTCAACGATGAAACGACTGGTCATTCTCGGCGGCGGAACCGCCGGCACCATGGTCGCCAACAAGCTGCGCGCCGCGCTGGGACGACACGAACTGCACATCACGGTCGTCGACCGCGACGACGCCCACCACTACCAGCCCGGCTACCTGTTCATGCCCTTCGGCATCTACAACACCCACGACATCGTCCGCTCGCGGCATCGGTTCATCGCCGACGGCATCGACCTGCTGCTGACCGAGATCGATCGGGTCGATCCGGCCTACCGCATGGTCCACCTGGCCGACGGACGAACCCTGGGCTACGACTACCTGGTGATCGCCACCGGTGTCACCCCGCGCCCGGACGCCACCCCGGGCATGCAGGGTGCGCTGTGGGGCGACCGGGTCCACGAGTTCTACAGCCTCCCCGGCGCGCAGGCGCTGACCGAGGCGATGCGCCGGTTCCGTGGCGGACGACTGGTCGTCCACATCACCGAGATGCCGATCAAGTGCCCGGTGGCGCCGCTGGAGTTCACCTTCCTGGCCGACGACTGGCTGCGCAAGCACGGCATCCGCGAGCGGACCGAACTGGTCTACGTCACGCCGCTGGACGGAGCCTTCACCAAGCCGGTCGCCTCCCGGGAGTTGAACACCGCCCTGACCGACCGCCAGATCGCGCTGGAGACCGACTTCGCCGTCGAGCAGATCGACAACGACACCGCCGAGTTGGTCTCCTTCGACGGCCGGCGGATCGGCTTCGACCTGCTGGTCACCGTGCCGCTCAACATGGGCGCCGACTACGTCGCCCGCTCGGGGATGGGCGACGAGCTCAACCTGGTGCCCTGCGACCAGCACACCATGGCCGCGCTCAACCATCCGGACGTGTACGTGCTGGGCGACGCCGGAACCCTGCAGACCTCCAAGGCCGGCTCGGTGGCCCACTTCGCCGCCGACGTCTTCGTCCACAACTTCCTGGACGAGTTCCAGGGCCGCCCGGCCACCCACAGCTTCGACGGGCACGCGAACTGCTTCATCGAATCCGGCAACCGCAAGGGCATGCTGCTGGACTTCAACTACACCACCGAGCCCTTCACGGGCTCCTTCCCCCTGCCCGGCGTGGGTCCGTTCCGGCTGCTGGCCGAGACCCACCTCAATCACGTCGGCAAGCTCGCCTTCCGCTGGATCTACTGGAATCTGCTGCTCCCCGGGCGGCCGATCCCGTTCATTCCCACGACGATGAGCCTGGCCGGCAAGCGGGTTGAATCCGATGTCGGGCCGACCGCGACCGGCCTGCCGGCGCCGGAGCAGCCCTCCAGCCCAGCACCGCCGCCGCGACCGGCCAAGCCCCGGCTGGAGACCAAACCGCTGGCGGCCCCGCGTCCCGCACCGGCTCCCGCTGCCGCTGCCGCGGCGCCCGCCATGGCGCCCTCGGGCGGCTACGTCAATCGTCCCGGCGTCGACTCAACCGCCGATCCCGCCACCGTCCTGCCCGACCCGATCGTCCCAAAGTTCTGAAGGAGCCAGCCATGCCCACCACCCTGATCGGCGGCCGTCCGATCGACGTCAACGACGAGGGCTTTCTGGTCGCCTACGACCAATGGGACGAGAAGCTGGGCGCGGAACTGGGCCGGCTGATCGGCCTGGAACTCACCGACCGGCACTGGGCCGTGCTGCGCTTCCTGCGGATGGACTACCCGGCCCGCGGCGAGACCGCCACGTTGCGCCGGGCCAGCACCGTCGGCGGTTTCCCGATCAAGGAGTTGTTCGCGCTGTTCCCCGGCAAGCCGGCCAAGAAGATGGCCTACGTCGCCGGGCTTCCCAAACCCAAGGGCTGTGTCTGAGGAGGCATCATGACCATCACCGAACCCACCGTCGGCGCCCCCATCGTCCCCGACTTCGGCGGCGAGGACTGCCCGCTGCCCGCCGAGGCCGAGGCGTCCGAGACCCCGGCCGGCCGCAAGCTGGTGATCATCTGCTCCAAGGGCAACCTCGACATGGCCTACCCGGGCCTGATCCTGGCCAACGCCGCCCTGGGCGAGGGCATCGAGACCCACCTGTTCTTCACCTTCTGGGGCTTCGACATCATCACCAAGTCGCGGATGGAGGACCTGAAGTTCACCATGCTCGGCAACACCGCGATGCACCTCACCCAGGCCCCCAAGCTGCCGATCCCCGCGCTGGCCGGCGCCATCCCCGGGATGACCAAGATGGCCACCTCGATGATGCGCAAGCAGATCGCCGACCTGGAGATCCCCACCGTCCCCGAACTCCTGGAGCAGATCGTCGAGATGGGCGGCCACCTGTGGGCCTGCCGGATGTCCTTCGACATGATGCAGCTCAACGAGGCCGACCTATTCGAAGGGGTGGACGCGGTGATCAGCGCCACCGACTTCATGGATCTCTCCGAAGGGGCACAGATCATCTTCGTCTGAGACCTCTCTTCCGACCTGGGCCGGCTTCCGGATCGGAAGACTCCTGCCGCACATTGGGGGTGCGGATCCGTGGCCCTCGCGATGTCCGATTTCCGCTAGGAATCGTGAGGGCCACGGTGCAGGATTGTCACCATGAACGTCACGTCCGCCGACCTCTCCGCTCGTCGGGAGCCGGCCTTACTGGCCGAGAGCCAGCCTTCCGGGCTGGCCCTCGGCTCCTAGGGCCGGCCCTCGATGGGAAAGGTCATTCCCGACGCCGCGACCTGCTACAAGGCGGTGTCCTCGCGCGACCGTCGGTTCGACGGGGTGTTCTACACGGCGGTGGCCACCACCGGCATCTACTGCCGGCCGAGTTGTCCCGCCCGCACCCCGGCCTTGGCGAATGTCAGGTTCTACCCGACCGCGGCGGCCGCGCAGTCCGCGGGGTACCGGGCCTGCAAGCGGTGTATCCCCGACGCCACTCCGGGCAGCCCGCAGTGGGACGTCCAGGCCACCACCGCCGGGCGCGCCATGCGGCTGATCGCCGACGGGGTGGTCGACCGCGAGGGCGTAGGCGGGCTGGCGTCCCATCTCGGCTACACCCCGCGGCACCTCACCAGGGTGCTCACCACCGAACTCGGCGCCGGGCCGCTCGCCCTGGCGCGCGCCCGCCGCGCCCAGACCGCCCGCTCCCTGATCGATGCCACGCCACTGAGCTTCGCCGAGATCGCGTTCGCGGCCGGCTTCGACTCCGTCCGCCAGTTCAACGACACCGTGCGCGCGGTCTACGGGACGACCCCGACCCAGCTTCGCGGCCGGCGCGGACGTCCCCCGACCACACCGGGAACGATCCGGCTGCGGGTCGCCGTCCGCACCCCCTTCCACGGCAGCGGGCTGCTCCGCTTCCTCGGACCACGCACGGTGCCGGGGGTCGAGGCCGTCGGCGACGGCTGGTACGCCCGCACCCTACGGCTGCCGCACGGGCCCGGGACGATCCGCGTCGACCTGCCCGATCTGCCGGACCCCGGCTCCGCCACCATCGGGGTCGAACTCGCGCTGGGCGACCTGCGCGACATCACGGCGGCCATCGAACGCGTCCGCCGGCTCCTGGATGCCGACTGCGATCCGGTGGCGGTCGCGGCCGTGCTCGGCCCCGACCCGATCCTCGGTCCGCTGCTGCGCCACTGGCCCGGGCAGCGCCTGCCGGGCCACGTGGACGGCGCCGAGGTGGCCGTCCGGGCGATCGTCGGCCAACAGATCTCGGTGGCCGGTGCCCGGACCGTCCTGACCCGCCTCGTCCACGAGCACGGCGAACCGTTGCCCGCCGACATCTTCGCCAGCGGCTCGTCAGCGGGGTGGAGAACAGAAACCGGGCAATCCGGCCCGGCTGCCGGCACTATCCAGGCAGCAGACCGGAATCACCCGGATTCTGCGGGGCTCACCCGCCTGTTCCCGTCGCCGGAAGCCCTGGCGGCCCTCGATCCGGCGGATCTGCCGATGCCTCGTGCCCGGGGACGGGCGCTGGTCGGGTTGTGCCGGGCTTTGGCCGACGGCGATCTCGCGCTCGATCGCGGCCCGGATCGCCACCAGACCCGGCACCACCTGCTCGCGCTCCCGGGCATCGGCGAGTGGACGGCCAGCTACCTGGCGATCCGTGCCCTCGGCGACCCGGACGCCTTCATGCCCACCGACCTGGGCACGCGCCACGCGCTGGCCCGCCTGGGTCACGACCCCACCCGCGCCGCCACCCTCGCCGAAGCCTGGCGACCGTGGCGCTCCTACGCCCAAGCCCTGCTCTGGCAGACGCTGCTCGACCCGGAAGGATGCCCTGATGTGGCACGTGGTTGACACCCCGATCGGACCGCTACGGCTGGTCGCAGCAGGCGGCGCGCTGACCGCCATCGAGTTCTCGCCGTTCCGCGACCGCGCCACCGACGAGGTGACGGACGAGGAACCCGTCCTGCTGCAGGCCGCCGCCCAGCTGGCCCAGTACTTTGCCGGCGAACGCACCGAGTTCGATCTGCCGCTGGCACCGAAGGGCACCCCCTTCCAACAGCGGGTCTGGGCCGAACTGGTCAAGATCGGCTACGGCCAGACCGCCAGCTACGGCGATATCGCGCACCGGCTCGGCCTCACCAACGCCGCCTCGCGAGCGGTGGGCGCGGCCAACGGACGCAATCCGATCCCGATCGTCGTCCCTTGTCATCGCGTGATCGGCGCCGACGGTACGCTCACCGGCTACGCCGGCGGCATCGAGCGCAAGCGGATCCTGCTCGACCTGGAGCGTCCCACGCTGGTGTGACCTGGCCAGCTCACACCAGGAAGGTGGCCTCCGGGAAGACCTGGCTGTACTTCTGGGAGCGCCGGGGCTCGGCCATCATGTCGGCCACGGTGTCGCGCCAGAGCGCGTAGTGGGCGGTCTCCTTGTGCGCCAGGGCGGCCTCCGGGCTGCGGTAGACCTCGACCAGCACGAACTGGGTGGGGTCGTCGGCGGACTGCAGCACGTCGAACCGGGAGATCCCCGGCTCATGGATCGAGTGGCGCGCGTTCTCGGCTGAGGCGGCCGCGAACTGGTCGACCTGATCGGCCTTGACGTGCACGAGGACATGGACGGTGATCATGCTCCAGTCTCCGCCAATCCAGCGCTGCGCGCACCCCGGGACCGGCCTCGATTCCTCCGATTTGCACGCCGCGGGGCGCAGTGACAATCTGGAGGGCTGGCCTGGCCGGCTTCGTCACCGGAGAACTCCCATGAACCTCCCCGCGTCCACGCGTGCCCTCGTCGCGAACCAACCGTTCGTGACGCTGCTGGCTGCCCGGACGATCTCGATGCTCGGCATGGCCTTCGCGCCGGTGGCATTGGCCTTCGGGGTGCTGCGGCTGCCGGGAGCGGACGCGGGCACGCTCTCGCTCGTCCTGGTCGCGCAGACCACCCCGCAGGTGCTGTTCATGCTGGCCGGCGGCGTGGTCGCCGACCGCTATCCGCGAGCGGTGGTGCTGCGCTGGGGCGAGTTCCTTACCGGCATCGCGCTGTCGGCGATCGGGCTCATGATGCTCTCTGGCCATACCCCGCTGTGGGCGCTCTGCGCGGCGGCGGCACTGGCCGGAACCGCCTCGGCCGCGGTCTACCCGGCGCTGACCGGCATCATCCCCGACCTCGTGCCGGCACCGCAGTTGCAGCAGGCCAACGCCTGGCTGAGCGGCGGCGCGTCCGCGGCCAGGCTGGCCGGCCTGGTGGCCGGTGGCGCGGTGGTGATCTGGCTGGGCGGCGGCTGGGCGATGGTCACGGCCGGCGCGTTCTACCTGGTCGCGGGGGTTCTGGTGCTCGGGCTGCCGAAGATCTCGGCCACCCTGGCCAGCACCGCGGAGAGCCCGGTGCGCCAACTCATCGACGGCTGGGGGGAGTTCCGTTCCCGGCAGTGGGTGTGGGTCGTCACGCTGCAGTTCTCGCTGATGATCATGGTGCTGCAGGCCGCGCACGGCGTCTTCGGCCCGGTGGTGGCCGAGACCGAACTGGGTGGCCCGGCGACCTGGACGACCTTCCTGGCTGCGGAGGCGGTCGGCGCCGTAGCCGGGGTCGCGCTGGCCTTCGTCTGGAAGCCCAGCCGGCCGATCCTGGTCGCCACCCTGCTGACCTTCTGCGCGGGCATCCCCGCGATCCTGCTGGGCGTCAGCGCACCGCTGTTGCCGCTGGTGCTCGCGGCCTTCGCGATGGGTGCCAGCTTCGAGCTCTTCGGGGTGTGGTGGATGACCGCCATGCAGAACGAGGTGCCGGCGGAGGCGCTCTCGCGAGTGGCCTCCTACGACGCGCTGGGATCGCTGATGCTCGGCCCGGTCGGGCTGATGCTGGCCGGGCCGGCCACCGTGCTGTTCGGCGTCCACACCGCGCTGATCGGTGCCGGCGTGGTCAGCCTGTTCACCACCGGGCTGGCCCTGCTCTCCCCCGAGGTGAGGCAGCTGCGGGCGCGCACCACGGCGGTCGCCGATCCCGAGGTCGCCGCTACCGCCTGAGGACGCACCGCTCAGATCTCGGCCAGCGCCTCGGTGGGCGACGCCTTGGCGGCCCGCCGTCCAGGCAGCACGGAGGCCAGCGCGGCCGCCACCACCGCCACGGCCACCATCCCGAGGGTCTGCGCCAGATCGACGGCCAGGCGCGGCTCCGCCTCATCGGCCATCGAGGTGAGCGCGACCGCGCCCAGCCAGCCGAAGAACACTCCGGCGGCGATCCCCACCAGCACCCCGACCCCGGCCAGCAACAGAGCCTCGATCAGCAGCATCGACCGCAGCGAGCGGGTCTGCAGGCCGAGGGCGCGCAGCAGCGCCGACTCCCGGGTGCGTTCCAGCACCGACAGGCCCAGGGTGTTGCTCACCCCGACCAGGGCGATCAGCACGGCCACCGCCAGCAGGGCGGTGGTGATGAGCAGCAGCAGGTTGAGGATCTCCTCGATCTGGGCGGCCTCGATCACGCCGCCGGTGACGCCGAACTCGCCCTCGCCGACCAGTTCCAGAATCTGGCCGACCGCGGAGATCGCCTGGCTGCGGTCGGGGATCGAGAGCCACAGCAGGGCGTCCGGGACGACCCCGCCGAGCTTCTGCAGAGTGGCCGAGGAGACCATCACGTCACCGAGTTCCAGTACCTGGGAACGGATGAGCGTGAGTTCGACACTGCCCTCCGAGCCGGTCAGGGTGACCCGCTGACCGTCCTTGGCCGCCTCCGATCGGCTGGAGACCAGGATCTCGTCATCGCCGACCGTCGCCGGCGCGCCGACGGCGACCTCGGCGATGGCCGGGTCGAAGCCGATCACCGTCAGCTGCTCATAGACCTCCGTGCCGCGGGTGAAGTCCGCCGTCGTGAGGTCGAGCGGGACTGCGCCGTCCACACCCCGAACCCGGGCGAGTTGCTCCTGCAGTTCGGCGGGGACGGACTGGTCGTGTCCCCAGGCGAAGACCGCCGCATCCACCGGACGGCTCTGGTCGATCTGCTCCAGGATGGTGGCGCGGACGCTCGCCGTCCCGACCTGCAGGGTGACGATCAGACCGACCGCCAGCATCAGCGCGGTGGCGGTGGCAGAGGCCCGCCGTGGATTCCGGACGGCGTTCTGCGCGGCCAGCCGCGGCGTGACGCCGAGCGGTGCGACTAGGGCACCCAGCCCGCGCAGCAGCCACGGGACGAAGAGCGGCGCGCCGAACAGCACCCCCAGCGCGAGCACCGCCGCGCCGCCGACCGCCGGCAGCACGGGCTCCTCCTGGCCCAGCCCCCATAGCGCGAGCCCCAGGCCGCTCACCGCGAGCACCCCGCAGATCACGCCCCGCAGCCAGCCGGCGCGGCGACGTTCCTCGACGGTCGGCTCGGGCTGCAGGGCCTCCAGCGGACGCACCCGGGTGCCGCGCAGCACCGGTAGGTAGGCAGCCGCCACGGTGATCAGCAGCCCCGCCGCGAAGGCGATCGCCAGATCGGTGGCCGGCAACGCCAGCCCCCAGTACAGCGAGCCGGTGATGGCGGCACCGATCGCGGCCAGCCCGATCCCCAGTAGGACGCCCAGGCCGGCGCCCATCACCCCGAGCGCGATCGCCTCCAGCAGGAAACGGTTGCGCACCTGGGAACCCGCGGCGCCGACCGCCCGCAACAACCCAATCTGGCGGCGGCGCTGGGCCAGCAGGATGGTGAAGGTGTTCGCAATGGTGATCATGCCGACCACCGCCGCGATCGCGGCGAACGCCCACAACAGGTTGCGGAAGGCCTCGAAGCCGTCGGTCAGCTGCTCGACCGCCTCGGTCCTGAGCGCCGCGGCGGTCTGGACGTCGGTGCCCTTCGGAGCGACCTGCTGGATCGCCGCGACCAGCCGGGTGGGGTCGACTCCGGGCTGGCCGCGGACCAGCCAGGTGCCCATTCCCAGCTCGGGATCAAACCCGAGATCCACGAAGGCGGCCCGGGCGAGGTAGCCGGTCTGGACGAAGAGCGAGTTCGGCTCACCGGTCAGCCCGACCACGGTCAGGGTCTGATCCCCGCTGGTTCGCAGGCCGGTGTCACCGACCTTCACGCCGAGCGCTCCGGCGGCACCCCGGGAGAGGGCGATCTCACCGGCGGCCTCGGGCCAGCGTCCTTCCACCAGTTCCGACCAGCGGAAGGGCGCGGAGGGCAGGCCGATCAGGTTCAGGAACGCTGTCGTGGTGTCGTACCGGAGTCCATCGCCATAGGTCAGGCTGGCTTCCGCAGCGGCGACCTCGTCCAGGCCCTCGAGCGCCTGGCGCAGCGCGGTCCCGTCCGCGTCGTTGCCGACCTGGACGACGACGTCGGCACCGGCGATCGGCAGTGACTGCTGGTGCTCCACGCCCCGCTGTTCGGTGGCGACGATCACCGAGGAGCCGACCATGAAGGCGACGCTGATGGCGATGGCGACCAGGGTCGCGACGAAACGGGAGGGGTGGTAACGCAGTTCCCGCAGGGCTTGGCGCAGCATCAGGCCCCCAGCGCCTTCATCGCGGCCAGGACGCGGTCGGCGTCCGGGGCGAGGAAGTCGTCCACGATGCGTCCGTCGCTGAGGATCACCGCGCGGTCGGCGTAGGCGGCGGCGTTCGGATCGTGGGTGACCATCACGATGGTCTGGCCCAGCGCCAGGGTGGCGGTGCGCAGCAGGTTGAGCAGGTCCGTCCCGGCGCGGGAGTCGAGCGCTCCGGTCGGCTCGTCGGCGAACAGCACCGCCGGCCGGGTGATCAGGGCGCGGGCGATCGCGACCCGCTGTTGCTGGCCGCCGGAGAGCTGGGACGGCAGGTGCCGCAGCCGGTCGCCCAGCCGCAGCGAGTCGACGATCTGGGTGAACGCGGCCGGGTCGGCCCGACGGCCGGCCAGATCGAGCGGCAGCAGGATGTTCTCCTTCGCGGTGAGCGTCGGCAGCAGGTTGAACGCCTGGAAGACGAACCCCACCTGGTCTCGCCGCACGGCGGTGAGCTCGCGATCGCGCAGCCCGGTGATCTCGGTGCCACCCAGGTAGACCTGCCCGGAGGTCGGCCGGTCCAGCCCGGCCAGGCAGTGCATCAGGGTGGACTTCCCCGACCCGGAGGGCCCCATGATGGCGCTGAACGACCCCGGCGTGAAGCCGACGGTCACCCCATCCAGGGCGCGCACCTCGGCTTCACCGGAGCCGTAGGTCTTGGTCAGGTCCACCGCCTGGGCGATGGTCTCGGGCAGGGCGGGAGCAGTGATCGTCACTCCTCCAACCTAGGTACAGGCTGTGAGCCGGGCATCCTCCCCACCGGCGAACCTCGTCCTCCGATCGGACGATTCGCCACTTCGGCATGCGGGGGAAATATGTCGTCAACTCCGCGATCGCGGAGCGCGGGGTCGATGATGGGTACGAGCGACGGGTCCACCGGCGCCGACATCGGGGGTAGCGCCATGGCGAGGAAGATCCGCTTCATGTTCGAGTGGGGACATCGCTGGCCGCTGTGGGAGAGCGGCACCGACTCGTACACGATGGAGCCGGAGGACTATGGGCTCTCGCCCGAACTCACCGATCGCCTGCAGACCGTGTACGAGCACTGGCAGAAGCACCTCGACACCGAGTCGGGCTGGGACTCACCGGAGAACGAGACCGCCTGGATCGCGGCGGCCCGTCAGGTCCTGGCCCTGCTGCGGCGAGAGGTCGCCGACTTCGCCGAGGTGCTGGACGAGAGCGGTATCGACGACCCTTCCTGAGAAAGCGAGCTCTGGACGGTGTCGCGCCCGCCAAAGGCGCACCCCGCACGGTCGGCTAGACGGGATCCGCCGGCCGTTCCACGACGATGGTGACCTTGGTCACGACGGCGGCGATCGCCCCGACCCCGAGCAGCAGGGGCGCCACCAGCGCGGTGATCGCTCCGACGGTCAGGCCCGCGTTGACCGGAATCGCGGCCAGCGTCTTCCCGTCGCGCTTCAGGGTGATCCGTCGGACATTGCCCTCCCGGATCAGCTCCATGATCTTGCCGACCACGTTGCCGAACGTGACCTCGAACTCTTCGGTTCTGCCGTGCTCAGTCATCTCACTCACTCCGCGCTGTTGGGCTCTGGTCGGTGACTCCATTCTCGCCCCTGACGCAAGCTCTCCGGCCCATCAGTGGGTGCCGGAGGTGGCGGCCAGGAGATCTCCGAATCCACCCGGCCCCCGCCGACTACAGATCGGCGAGCAGGGTCGCCGACGGAGCGAAGAAGGTGGTTCCGGTGTGCGGGGTCGAGAAGTCGAGGATGCGGTCGTGCAGGCCGGGCGGGTCGCCGACGAACATCCGCTCCAGCATGCGTTCGAGCACCCAGAGGTGACGGGTGTACCCGATGAAGTAGGTGCCGAACTCGCCGCTGCCCGGGCTCCCGAAGGGCATGTTGTCGCGCAGGATGTCGTGCTCGCCCGCGTCGTCCTCGATCGTGTTGAGGGTCTTGTGGGATTTCTGACCGGTCGTGGCGTCGGGCAGTTCGAGGTTGTCGATCTTGCGGCGACCGATGACGGCCTCCTGCTGCTCGGTGCTCAGCTTCTCCCAGGCCTCCAGCGAGTGCAGGTACTTCTGGACGACGACGTAGCTGCCGCCGGCGACCGCGGGATCCTCCTCGCCGACGAGGGTGGCCGCCGGCAGGTCGGGGCCGACGGGGTTGGCCGTCCCGTCCACGAAGCCCAGCAGGTCACGGGCGTCGAAGTAGCGAAAGCCGAACACCTCGTCGGTCATCGAGGTCGCGGCGCCCAGCGCGTCGAGCAGCAGCCGCTCGAACTCGAAGCACAGATCCTGGCGATCGGCGCGGATGTGGAACAGCAAGTCGCCGGGAGTGGCGACGGCGGTGTGGGTGGCGCCGGCGATCTCGCGGAACGGATGGAGTTCCGCCGGCTGGGCCTTTCCGGTCAGCCGGGTCCAGACCCGGCTGCCGATCGCGGCCGTGCAGGAGAACCGCGACCGCGGGTCGCGGAAGCCGACCGTCTTCACCAGGTCGTCGAGCCCTGAGAGCACGTCGCGCACCACGCCGGTGGCGGAGTCGTCGTCGGCCACGGTGAGCACCAGGAAGATCGCGGCGTCGGTCAGCGGCGCATCGACCGGCTGGGTCGCGACGGTGTCGGTCATGCTGCCTCCCAAGGCTCGGTGACAGCAGGCTAACCGAACTCGATTCGGCGAGTTGCCGAGTTGTCGCGGGTTGCGAGGGGGCGGGGATAGGCTCGCGGTGTGGCGCTGAGCGTCTTCGAGTTGTTCCGGGTGGGCATCGGGCCGTCGTCGTCCCACACCGTGGGGCCGATGCGCGCCGCGGCGACCTTCCTCACCACGCTGCGCGACTCCGGGGTGCTCCCCCGGGTCGCACGGGTCAAGGTCGAACTGTTCGGGTCGCTGGGAGCGACCGGTCACGGGCACGGCAGCGTGCCGGCGGTCGTGCTCGGGCTGCTGGGCGAGCAGCCGGAGAGCGTCGATCCGAGGCTCTGCCAACCGACCCTCGCCTCCGTTCGGGAGCGCAGGTCCCTCGACCTGCCGGGCGGCCCGTCGATCCGCTTCGACCCCGACGACGACATCGTCCTGTACCGCCGCCGGACGCTACCGGCCCACTCCAACGGCATGATCTTCACCGCCTGGGATGCGGACGGCGCCCAGGTGGCCCACCGGACCTACTACTCGGTGGGAGGCGGGTTCATCGCGGACGAGAGCCTGGCCGGCCCCGAGCGCATCGTCGCCGATCCGACCCGGGTTCCGTACCCCTTCGCCTCCGGCGCGGAGTTGCTCGAGCAGTGCCGGCTCACCGGCTTCTCGGTCGGGCGGCTGGTGCGCGAGAACGAGCGGGCCTGGCGCAGCGACGCCGGGATCGACGCCGGGCTGCTGCACTTGTGGGCGGTGATGGAGGAGTGCATCGCGAACGGACTGGCCACCGAGGGGCTGCTGCCCGGTGGGCTCCGCGTCCGCCGCCGCGCCCCGGAACTGCTGAACCGACTGGAATCCGAAGGCGACGACCGCGATCCGCTGCGCGGCATGGACTGGATCACCCTCTACGCGCTGGCGGTCAACGAGGAGAATGCCGCCGGCGGCCGGGTGGTGACCGCCCCCACCAACGGCGCGGCCGGGGTGATCCCCGCGGTGCTGAAGTACTACACCACGTTCGTCCCGGGAGCCGGCGACCGCGGCGTCATCCGCTTCCTGCTCACCGCCGGGGGCATCGGCGCGATCATCAAGGAGCGCGCCTCGATCTCGGGCGCGGAGGTGGGCTGCCAGGGGGAGATCGGCGCAGCCTGCTCGATGGCCGCGGCTGGCATGGCCGCGGTGCTGGGCGGCACGCCGGCGCAGGTGGAGAACGCAGCCGAGATCGGCATGGAGCACAACCTCGGCCTGACCTGCGATCCGGTCGGCGGGCTCGTCCAGATCCCCTGCATCGAACGCAACGCGATCGCGGCGGTGAAGGCGATCACCGCCGCCCGGACGGCGCTGCGCGGCGACGGCACCCACATCGTCTCCTTCGACAACGTGCTGAAGACCATGCGCCAGACCGGCCAAGACATGAGCGTGAAGTACAAGGAGACCGCCCGTGGCGGTCTCGCCGTCAACGTCATCGAGTGCTGACGTCCCATCCAGCGATCCTCAGCGAAGGCTGAGGTTGCCTTAGGGCGGCCCTGAGGGTCGGCTGAGGCAGCCCCCCTAACTTTGCTGCTGAGCCAATCCGGCTCTACTCATCCAGTGATATTCGGGGGTTTATCATGCAAGCTCGGAAGAAGAGCATCATCGCCGTCCTGGTCGGCGTCGTCGTGGCGGGGGCACTGAGCGCCTCGGCCGCCACTCTGGGGGGCGCTCACTGGGCGCAACTCGGCGCCGACACCGCCGCGGTCGCCTCGCCCGTGACCAATGGCGTGGACGTCACCTGGGACACCGCCTACGACAAGACCGCCAAGGGCTACGTCGTGAGCAGCGTCAAGCTGACCACGCACGACAAGAAGGAGTCCATCCCGGGCGACGCGCAGGTGAAGCTGACCGTCACCGGCAAGGACGGCGCGTCCCTGGGCGAATACACCAGTGACGACGGCGGCAAGAACTGGGCGGAGCCCAAGAGCAGCATCGCGGCCCACGACGTGGAGGGCGTCGCGGTCGTGATCAACGGGACCACGGTCTCCGCCTGACCCATCGCTCATCCGTCTAGCTCTGGGGGGAGCCATGACCACGACGCCACTGACGGCAGTCTTGCCGGACGCGGACGTCACCGCACCCGTCACGTTGGAGGGAGACGTGGCGGGTGCGCGGTCGTCCAGCGGCCGGCGAATGCGGTCAGCACTCGGCTGGCTGCTGCTGGCAGTGGCGATCGTGGCGCTCTGGCCCGCCCAGTGGGGTGGGATCACCGGGCTGACCATCGTCTCCGGGCAGTCGATGGAGCCCGCCTACCACACCGGTGACCTGGTCGTGACGATCCGGCAGCCCGGCTATGCGGTGGGCGACGTGATCTCCTACCGGGTGCCCGCTGGCCAGCCCGGCGCCGGCGGCCGGGTGATCCACCGCATCGAGTCGATCCAGGCGGGTGTCCTGCGCACCCTGGGCGACAACAACTCCGACACCGACCCGTGGGTGTTCACCGCCGCCGACATCACCGGCCGGGCGATCTTCCACCTTCCCGGGGTCGGATTGCTCTGGAGCCCCACCGTGCTCCCCCTGATCCTCGCGGCCATCGCCGGCCTGGCGGTCACCGTGCTGCTGTGGCCGGCCAAGCCCGAGCGCCAGGCCAGCCTCGAAGACGCCGACCATGCGTAGCTCCCGCCGCTCCGCCCTGGTCGCGCTCCTCGCCGCAGTAGCGCTGGCCGGCGTCGTCACCTCGTCCGCGGCAACCCTGGGTGGAGCGGTGCCCGGAGCGTTGGGCGGCGCGCAGGCCAGCACCCAGCGGATCACCGGCATCAACCTCGAGTGGACGCCGGTCGCCTCCGGCTCAACCTGGACGGCGGACGCCGTCACCGTGACCACCGACCCCGGCGAGAGCTTCCTGGCCGGCGACCGGGTCAAGCTGACGATCGACCGCAGTGACGCCGCGGATTGCGAGCTGACCACCACCGCGGCGGCCGGCGACAGCGTCCGGTTCGGCCGTGCGGCGCTGACCGGCAGTTGCCAGACGCTCGCCTTCGGCGACATCGGCTCGATCGCGGTCGCCGTCACCGGCGACGATCTGGCCACCACCCTCGGCAGCAGCCTGGGAGACGTCCGGGGGACGCTCGCCGCCTTCAGCGGCGCCGTGGTCGACCTCGACCGCACCCTCAAGGTCGAGGTCGGTACCGGCAAGGTCACCGGGGTCACCTCGGTCACCTCTTTGTCGGTCGACGTCGCCGCCACCGGGCTCACCGCCGCCGACCTGGCCGGCGCGCACCTGATCGCCCGCCTCTCGCACAGCGACACCCAGGCCTCGTTCGACTACTCCGGCACCGTCTCGCTGGACGGCTCCGCGCCGATCCACATCACCTCCGCCGGCGGCGGCACAGCGACCATCGCCATCGCCATCGACCCGGTCAGGCTCGCCGACGTCAACCGCTTCGGCATCGTCCTCTCCTCCTCGCAGCACCTGGGCGCCAGCCGCTCCGACGCGCCCGGCGCGTACGCGATCTCCACGGTCACGGGCACCATCGCGGGATCCGGCTCGGACGACGACCCAGACCCCACGCCCGCCGTCTCCTCCGCCCTGGATCCGGTCGCCCTCGACCAGCGCCTCAGCTACTCCTACCAACTGCCGGCGAACTTCGATGGCAACTCCCTCGGCTTCTGCCACAACTTCACGATCACGAACACCTCCAGCCAGCCGGTCGACTGGACGCTCACCTTCGACACCTCCCAGGCACCCCTGTGGGGCTTCGACCCGACCGCGGCGAATGCCTTCAGCTCAACCTGGAACTGGGAAACGGTCTCCTACGACGCGGCCAGGCACCAGTGGACGATCCGCGGCACGGCGGGGATGCGGACCGTACAGCCCGGCGCGACGCTGGGCACCATGGGCTACTGCGTCCAGAACGTCCCGGTTCCGCCGGTGGACCCGACCAAGCTGAGCTCGACCGTCACCGTGCTGCCTTCCAGCGGTCAGTACTGGGTGCAACTGAGCCTGTCGGTCACCAGTTCGAGCCACTGGAACCTGCCGTGGGAGATCACCATCGATCTGGCCGACCAGGTCTGCGCGGCCGGGCTGCAGGGCGCCTCGCTGCAATGGCACTCCGGTATCGAGGTGACCAAGCTCGACGCCACCCGGTACACCCTGCGCGGACGTGCCGGCTCGAACACCCGTTTCATCTCCGCCAGCCGGCCGATCGCGCTGAGCCCCCTGCTCGGCTACGCCCCCACCGGTGGCCAGTACCAGCTCCCCTGCGGCAAGTCCGCTCGGACGGCGATCTCGCGGGCCACCGCGCAGCCGGAGGCCACGCCGTCGCCGGAGGCGGCGCCCGAACCGAGTGAACCGACGGTGACCGAACCGTCCGGGCCGACCGTCATCGAGACGTCGGTCGAGCCGGCGACGCCCACCGTCGCGGAGGCCCCGATCGAGCCGATGGAGCCGACCGAGACGGAGACGCCCCCCGCCCAGACCGAGGAGCCGGAACAGGCCGAGGAGACGGCGTCCGCACCCAAAGCGGGAGCCGACGAATGACACTCGGAACCGCGCCGATCACCGAAAGCGCATTTCGGAGAGTCTTCTCCGATATCATCACTGAGACTGCACCCCCCGCCCGCGTGGCGACCCCCCCAGGAGTGAGTTCAGTGAACGACGCGCGCGTTGCCGTCGTCATCGAGGATGACGCCGATATCAGGTCCTTGGTCGCCGACGTGCTTGAGCAGGGCGGCTTCGAGGTCCACACCGCGGCCGCGGGCCTGCCCGGCATCGAATTGGTGCGCAGCCACAACCCGGTGGTCACCACGCTGGACGTCTCGATGCCCGGCATGGACGGCTTCGAGACCGCCAAGCGGATCCGGGCGATCAGCCCGACCTACCTGGTGATGCTCACCGCCAGAGCGGACGAGATCGACACCCTGCAGGGCCTGCAGGCCGGCGCCGACGACTACCTGACCAAGCCCTTCCGGCCTCGCGAGCTGCGCGCCCGGGTCGAGGCCATGATGCGCCGCCCCCGGCTGGCGCCGGAGCCGGCCCCAGCGGCCACGCCCGCCGAGGAGGCCGACGGCTGGCTGGAGCACAAGGGCCTGCGGGCACACCCCGAGATGCATCTGGTCCGGGTGGACGGTCAGGACCTGGAGCTGACTCCGAGCGAGTTCGACATCCTGGTCGAGCTGCTGAGCGCCGGTCGCCGGGTGGTCAGCAAGACCGAGTTGGTGCTCACCCTGCGCGACGGGCGCGGCACCGGAGCCTACGTCTCCGACCACGACCTGCGGGCGATCGAGGTGCATCTGACCAACCTGCGCCGCAAGCTCGGCGAGTCGGCCGTCGCCCCGCGGTGGATCGAGACGGTCCGTGGCGTCGGCTACCGGCTGACCGCCAGGTGATCTCCTCAGGCGGCAACCACGACGGCTGAGTCGGGCCGTTCGGCCGAGGTGCGCGCGGCCCCGCAGGAGGCATCGATCAAGGCCGACGCGTCGTAGCCGGCGGTGTCGGTCAGCGCCACCCCGACCCCGATCACCGGGGTGATCGGAGCCCCGGTCGAGGCCAGTTCGTCGAGCACGCGCTGATGCAATCGGGCGGCGACGGTACGCGCGTCCGACACCGAGGCGACCGGCAGCGCGACCAGCAGGCCGCCCCGTCGCTCCTCCCCGACCAGCGCCATCAGCGGAGCGGCTGCCGGCAGGCTGGCCCGCCAGGTGTGCGTCAAGGTCGCTGCCACGGGTGCCCCGAAAGCGGTGGCGATGCGGGGCAACTCCTCCATGCACAGCGCGATCACCGCGATCCGGTCACCGGAGCGTTCACCGCGCACGGCGGCACCGGCGAGCAGGGACTCGAAGGAGGCCGAATCCAGCATGCCCTCGGTGGTGATCTCCAGGGTGGTGGCCTGCCCGCGTCCCCGCAGGGTGGATTCCGTCGCCCGGAGCACCGACATCGCGACCAGCGCCGTCATCGTGAACACGATCGACAGCAGGGAGGTGTTCCCACTGCCGAACCAGCCCTGGAAGGTCGGCGAGTCCGGGCCGAGCAGAACGAAGACCACCAGCCGCGCGGTGTAGTACACGGCGGTGGCACCCAGCACGAACGAGATGGCGATCACAACGGATTGCCGGGCGAGCACCCCGCGTCGCGACTCGACAGCACCGAGGCCGCAGAACGCAATGATCGCGGCGAACATGAGGGAGGCGCCGGCCCAGGCTCCGCCGTCGGGGCCGGCGATCAGGACGGCGATCGTCCCCGCCAGGCCGGCCGCGATGACGATCCCGCCCGGGATCCGGATGGAGTGATCGTTGAACCGGCGGCATCCCAGCCACAGACAGCCGGTCCCCACGATGAAGCAGCCGTTGCCGATCGCGACGGCCACCCACAACCCGACCGGGTCGAGCGCCCACACCAGGTAGCTGAGGGTTGTCATGGTGCCGGCGATGAAGGCAGCCGTCCAGATCCGCGCGGCGGCGCTGGGCCGGCGGTTCAGGGTCTCGATCAGGAAGAGCACCCCCGCGGTGACCATCACCAGCGCGGTCACGACGTTCAGCGTGGTCGAATCCAGCGTCATCTGTCATTCGCCTTTCGGATTGGTGGCCGGCAACCGGACCAGGAACGCCGCTCCGTTGCCGAGGGTGCTGCGAACGGTGATCTCGCCACCATGGGCGCGTGCGATGTCCCGGCTGATCGCCAGGCCCAGTCCGTTGCCGTGGATGGTGCTCTGCCGCACCGAGTCGCTACGGAAGTAGGGTTCGAACAGCTGTGGCTGTTCCTCGGCGGAGATGCCGGGGCCGTCGTCGCGGACGACGATCCAGCTCTGCTGGCCGTCGCTGGTGCAGCCCACCTCGATCAGGCCGCCCTCATCGGCGTACTTGATGGCATTCGTGACCAGGTTGTCGACGACCTGCCGGATCCGCTGGACGTCGGCCCAGGCCTCGGCCGGTTCCACCCCGCTGGCGTCGATCGTCATCCGCCGCTCCCGGGCCCGCGGCAGCGCCTCCTCGACCGCCGCCCGCACGACGGTGCTCAGATCCACCGGTACCGGATCGATGGCGGGCTTGCTGCCGCTGCGCGATGCCGCGGCCGTGGTCAGGATGTCGGCGACCAGGCTGAGCAGGCGTTCGCCGCCACGTTCGGCGACCTCGAGCCGTCGCCGGGTGTCCGGGGACAGCGATTCGTCCTCCAGCGTCAGTTCGAGATAGCCCAGGATCGAGGTCAACGGCGTGCGCAGCTCGTGGGAGACCGAGGCGATCAGGTCCTCCCGGGCGCGCAGCGCCAGTTGCTCGGCGGTCACGTCCTCCACCACGACGATCGAGCCCACCTCCTCACCGCGGGCATCGCGGATCCGTCGGGCGGAGAACCGGACGGCCCGTCGGTCGGCCCCGGCGGGACCCAGCCACATCAGCTCGGCCTCGTAGCGCTCGCCGCGGCGCACCCGGGTGATCGGACGGTCGGATTCCGGGACGAGGGTGTGCCCGTCCGCCGCGTAGATCACGCCGCCGGTTCGCTCGTACACCCGCCACAGCCGGGAATAGGCCTCGTTGGAGAATTCGATCTCGCCGGTGGGGCCGAGCCGCACCACGCCGAAGTCGACGGCATCGAGCACGTCGGTGACCAGCTCCTCCTGGCTCCGCGCGCGTTCGGCGGTGCGACGCAACGCCTGCGACTGCCGATCCAGCAGGTCGCGCTGGGCATCCGCCCGCCGCGACATCAGGTAGGAGATCGCGGTCATGCCGGCCAGGAACAGGGGAAAGAGCACCAGCGACAGGGTCGGCTGCTGGGTCGCGTCGAGCAGGCTGGTGAAGACGTAGGCGGCGCTGGCCACGACCGCCGTCGGGACGGCCCCGGCCAGCCCGAAGGACCAGGTCATGCCGATCACCGGAATCACCCACAGCAGGCCGAACCCAGAGACCGGGGCCCCAATGCGCAGC
Source organism: Actinomycetota bacterium (assembly GCA_020161795.1). Classification (GTDB taxonomy): domain Bacteria; phylum Actinomycetota; class Actinomycetes; order Propionibacteriales; family Propionibacteriaceae; genus Propionicimonas. Next base: position 75,893 of record JAIUOR010000062.1, read on the forward strand.
AGGCCGATCATCGTGATGTCGAGGAGCGCCAATCCCACGGTCACGAAAGGCGACAGCCGCTCGGCCGGAATCACCACCGCGGTGGCGAGCGCGACGAACCCGAGCACGACCCCCAGGAAGACCACCGACGGATACCGCTCCTCGCCGATGAGCAGCGCGAGCAGCGCCCCGACGATGACGATCGGAGCGAGGATCAGCTGGCTCAGCAGGGTGATCCGGGCGCGTCCCACGTCGGCCAGGCGGGGCCTCGTCGTCGGCCCGGCTAATCCCATGCGCAGACAGTATCCGGTCGATCGCGTTCAGCGCAGGAACAGCGACCGCAGCCGGCGGGTGGTGAAGGCGATGCCGGCCAGCGACATGATCACGAAGTAGCCCAGGTGGACGGCCGTGCTGGCCTCGAAGTGGCCCACCGAGAGCTGGCGCATCAGCTCGACGCCGTGCCACAGCGGCAGCGCCATCACGAACCACTGCACCGGCTCGGGGAAGACGCTGATCGGGAACAGCGTGGCCGAGAACATGAACATCGGCAGCAGCGCGATGTTGATCCAGTCCATCTGCTGGAAGGTGGTGAAGTAGCTGGTGATCGCCATCCCGAGGGCCGCGAAGCCGAGCGCGATCAGCAGCGCCACCGGGATCATCGCCAGCGCCCACCAGGAGGTCGCCAGCCCCAGCAGCGCGATCACCGCGGTGAAGCCGAGCGCGTAGAGGAAGCCGCGGAACAGGGCCATGAAGATCTCGCCGATCGCCACGTCCAGCGGGCCGAGCGAGGTCGCCAGCATGCCCTGATAGAGCTTGGCGAACCGCAGCTTGAAGAAGACATTCCAGGTGGAGTCGTAGATCGCGCCGTTCATCGCCGAGGTCGCCAGCAGCGCCGGGGCGATGAACGCCGCGTACGGAATCGGACGACCGCCCGGACCGGTCACCTCGCCGATCAGCTGACCCAGGCCGAACCCCATCGCGAGCAGGTAGAACACCGGCTCGAAGAAGCCGGAGACGATCACGATCCAGTTCTGGTTGCGGATCACCTTGAAGCCGCGTTCGATCACCGCACGGGCATTGCCCGAGGAGTTCGCGGCGACCCAGCTGCGCTGCTCGATGCTCATTTCGCCAGCCTCCGGGTGAAGATCCGGGCCGCCAGCACCGTGCCGCCGAGGGTCAGCGCCACCAGGAACGCCAGGTGGACGGCGACCAGCCAGCCGGGCACCGGCAGGCCGAAGCCGAGCAGCCGGGCCACCTGGGTGCCGTGCCACATCGGCGAAATCCAGCCGATCCACTGCAGGTAGATCGGCATCGACTCCAACGGGAAGAAGGTTCCGGCGAAGAGGAACATCGGGTTGATGACGAACCGCTGAACGAGCGAGAACTGAAACCCCTCGTCCTCCAGGGTTGCGGCATAGGCCATCAGCGGCGTGCCCAGGGCCATCGCGGCCAACGCCGCGACCGCGATCATCGGCCAGGAGCCGAACCCGACCACCCCGGCGATCACCAGGATCAGCCAGAACACCGTGGCCTCGAGCACGAACCGGATGCCGACAGCCACCACCTCGCCGACCGCCACCTGCAGCGGTGCGGCCGCTGTCGCGGCGCGAGCGAAGTAGAGCTTGCTCCACTTGAACCCGTCCATCACCGGAAAGGTCAGCTCGCTGCCCGCCGACATCACCACCGTGCTAACCAGCAGCCCCGGGGCGACGAAGGTGAGGTAGGGAACGCCGGCGACCCCGCCGGAACCGGAATCCACCAGCGTCCCCAGCCCGACGCCCATCGCGATCAGGTAGAGGATCGGCGTGAGCAGCGAACTGCCGACGGCGGAGGTCCAGTACGCCTTCATGCCGCGCAGCCGCCACTCGGCCTGGTACCACCAGCCCCAGCGACGGACGCGCCGGGCCTGCTGGGCGGCCGGCAGCGCCCGGCCCGAGTAGGCTAGGGCGTTGGTGTCGACGAAGTCAGTCAATCAGGCTCCGTCCGGTCAGCCGGAGGAAGACGTCCTCCAGCGAGGAGCGACGCACCAGCGAGGTCACCGGCACCAGCCCGCGATGGTGGACGGCGGCCAGCGCGGCCTCGCCGTCGTCGGTGTAGAGCAGCACCCGGTCGGGCAGCACCTCCAGCCGTCCCAGGTCGCGCAACTGGTCGACCAGGGTGCCATTGCGCTCGGAGCCGAACCGCAACTCCAGCACCTCCCGGGTGGCGTACTGGCGGATGAGCGTGGGCGGAGAGCCCTCGGCGACGATCCGGCCGTGATCGATCACGATCAGCCGGTCGCAGAGCTGCTCGGCCTCGTCCATGAAGTGGGTGGTGACGATCAGGGTGACGCCCTGCTCCTTGAGCCGGAACAGCCGATCCCACAGGATGTGCCGGGCCTGCGGGTCGAGGCCGGTGGTCGGCTCGTCCAGCAGCAGGACGCGGGGTTCGTTGACCAGCGCGCGGGCGATCGTGAGCCGGCGCTTCATGCCGCCGGAGAGGTTGTCGACCTTCTCGCCGGCCTTCTCGGTGAGCTGGGCGAAGGCCAGCAGTTCGTCCGCCTTCGGGTTCAGGTAGGAGTACGGCAGGCCGAAGTAGCGGCCGTACATCACCAGGTTCTCGCGGGCACGCAGTTCGCCGTCGAGGTTGTCGGTCTGCGGGACGACGCCGAGGTTCGCCCGCACCTCCGGGCCGTTCACCTCCGGGTCGAGGCCGTTGACCAGCAGCGTCCCCGAGGTGCGCAGGCTGGTGCCGCCGATCATCCGCATGGTGGTGGACTTCCCGGCTCCGTTGGGCCCGAGCAGCCCGAAGGACTCGCCCGACGCGACCTCGAAGGAGATGGCGTCGACCGCACGCAGTTCGCCGTAGACCTTGGTCAGATCACGGGCTTCGATCACAGGCACGCGGGACACCTTATCCACCGCGACTGACAGCGCCGACCGGCTCAGGCCCCGCATAACAGTTCCGCCACCAACGGCAGCGTCGTGATGCCGTCCGCGACGATGAAATGGCCCGCGTTCGCCACTGTGACGATCTCGGCGCCGAGCTCAGCGCCGAGGGCCCGCGACAGCGAGGGCGGCACCAGGTAGTCGTCGTCGGAGAGCACGGCGACGCGGGTGCGGGTTCGGGCGGCGGTGCGCTCGAGATCAGGCCGGGTGAGGGTGAACGACCGCAGCTCCGGCAGTTCCGGGGAGGGCTGGACGAACCCGGAGACGGCGATCAGCGCGCCCAGGTTCCAGTCCCCCTCGACCCGGTCCAGCGCATGCAGCGCGGTCACCGCGCCCAGGCTGTGCCCGACGATCCCGGTCCGTTCGTCGGGCGTCCCGATGGCGGCCAGGGCAGCGCTCACCCAGGGTTCCAGCTCAGGGGCGTCCGAACGCGGCAGGGCCGGCACCTCGGCCGCGATCCCGGACGCCTCCAACTCGTCCTTCAGCCAGCCGAACCAGTTGTCCGCCGGATTCGAGAGGTACCCGTGGAGGATGATCACTCGGTCGAGTCCGAAAGGCATGGCGGGAAGCTTAACCCCCGGTGACGGATGCGGGCGAGGGCTAGGCTGCCCAGGTGAGTTCCGCGCTGCCCTCGACCATCGCGGCGCGGGTGGAGCACGAGGTCGTGATCAAGAAGTCGCGGTTCATCGCCACCCTCGTCCCGGTGCGCAGCGTCGCCGAGGCGGACGGCGAGATCGCCGCGCTGCGCAGGCAGTACTGGGACGCCCGTCACAACTGCACCGCGCTGGTGGTCGGGACGCACGCCGATCAGCAGCGTTCCAGCGACGACGGCGAGCCCTCCGGAACCGCCGGCGTCCCCATGCTGGAGGTGCTGCGGCACCGCGAGTTGACCGATCTGGTGGCAGTGGTGACCCGCTACTTCGGCGGCGTCCTGCTGGGTGCCGGCGGGCTGGTCCGGGCCTACTCCGGTGCGGTCGCGGAAGCGGTCGATCACGCCCGGCTCGTCCGCCGCGAGCTACTGACCGAGATCACCCTCGACGTCCCCCACACCGAAGCCGGCCGGCTCGACAACTGGCTGCGTGACTGGGCAGCCACCCACGACGCGGTATGGGAGGAGCCGGCCTGGACGGCGGTGGCCCGCTTCCGGCTACTGGTTCCACCGACCGCCCTGGCAGCGCTCGCCGACGACGTCGCGGCCTTCTCGGCCGGCGCGCTCGTCCCGGTCGAGGGTGACAGCCGCGTGGTCGACGTCCCGAACTGACCGCACGGTCAGCCGGCCGCCAGCTTCCCCTGGGTGAAGCGGGCCAGCTCGGCCACCCCGGCACCCGCCCGTTTGGGGACGATCAGCGCCTCCAGGTCGCCGGTGAAGACGTACAGGTGCTGCCCGGATTCCTCGACCCGGCGGACACGCTCCCAGCCCACCACGGCCTGACTCGCCGTGGCGGCCTCGGTGATCCCCCGTTCGTCCCAGGTCAGGACGGTCTCGCCGAGCCGGCCCAGGTCGCCGGCGCGGGCGAGCTGGTTCAGCTGGACGTTGACCGCCCGCCGTTGGATGGCGGGCCAGATGAACCACATCACCCCGGCCGCCGCGGCCGTCATCAGCAGTGCCGTGAACGGCTCGCGGGACAGGAACCAGAAGACCACCGCCGCCATCACCGCGGCGGCCAGCGTCCCCGTGGTCCGGATCCGGTGCGATTGCGCCAGGATCATCGGCGAGGACTTCGCGGCGTACCGGTTGAACGCGACGTAGTCGTCATTGGTCAGGGTGTACTCAAGCCTCCCCATCGCGGCCTCAGCGGCCGTGCGCGTAGCGCAGCGGGTTGGGACGGCAGGCCGCCTCGGTGGCGATCTGCAGGTTGGCGATCCTCCGCTCGTCCCGCAGCCGGTACAGGTTGGGCACCAGCCGGTCCCGGATCGCGTAGGGGTCGATGGTGTTGAGGTAGATCTTGGTCGCGCCCTCGAAGCCGGCCACTGTCGAGATCCGCCACTTCAGCATCACCCGCCACGGCATCGGCAGGTCGGTGTCGATCGGACGGTAGTGCCACTCCTCGTTGCAGGGCACCGCCACCCCGGTGGCTGCGTGCATGGCATGGATCATGTCCGACATCCCGCGCAGTTCGTCCGGCTCGTGTTCCCACGGGTCGCAGTGCTCGGACTTGGAGTAGATCTCGATCGTCGGATACCGGTGGCCGAAGCCCGCGAAGGCGATCGCGTGCGCGTTCTCGGCGATCACCAGGTTCTTGTAGGCGGCGTAGTTGGCGCCGTACTCGTTGAAGATGTTGGGGTTGCTCCGCAGCCGCGTGATCGCCTGCTCGTGCTGGGATCCGCGCTCATCGATCGCCACCAGCTGCTTGTGCAGGTGGTCGAAGGACGCGCCCGCCGGCCGCAGCCAGTTCTGGAAGACCGCGACGTAGCGGGCGTAGCGGTTCAGCTCGAACAGCGCCCGGGTGGCCTCGGCGGTATAGCTGATGAAGCGCTCGTGCTCGTCGGGGGTCAGCGTCCCCGACGAGGCCAACTGGGTGTTGTCCGTGGCTCCGTCGACGAAGTGACGTCGCGCCACGATCACGTCGTGACCGCCACCGAAGAAGCCGGAGGCCGCCTGCAGCTGACCCTCCTCGCCCAGCGCGTCGATCTGCTCCTCGGTCCGCCCGCCGGCGCGCAGCTTGGCGCGCACCACGTCGAGGACGTGCGTCCGTCCGATCTCGGAGGCCAGGTAGGCCTCCTTGCGCTCCCGCACCAGGGTGGGCAGCACATAGCCGTAGTTGGCGTGCCAGTAGTCGTAGGAGAGGATCTCGAACAGGTTGGGGATCCGGCGGAACTCGGCCACCGTGCTCTCCAGTTCGGCAGCGGGGGTGCGGTAGCGGGTCTCCCAATTGCCGTCGGGGTGCCGCACCACGCGCGACTTCTCCGGCGGCGTCTCGAAGTAGCGCCGCTCGCAGAAGGCGCAATGCCTGCCGTGTTGCGCGGGATCCAGCGGCACCGGATCAGGCAGTTGCACGCCCAGCGGACGGTTGCCCCGCCCGGCCACGGTCCACACCTCGGTGCCGGTGAATGGATTCAACTGCTTGACGGTTCCGTCCGCCAATTCCGTCAGCCAGTCCGGTTCCCGCATGTACGGCTGCAGCATGACCCTCCCTCGCGTCGGCGCCACGGCAGCAGCGCAGTTCCATCCGGACGAGTCCCGAGCCTACCGAACCCGCTTGGGATCCCGGCGAACCACCCCCGCCGAACAGCGGACGGAACGAGCCACTCCCAGGTCGCCCTCAGCTCGGGACGAGCGACAACTCGACCGCGACGACGTCCCCCACACCGACTCCGGCTGGCCCGCGGACCGCGTTCTTCAGGGGCAGCAGGTAACCGCCGTCGCGAGGGAACAGCGACGTGGTGAAGCTGATTCCGGCGATCGTCGCGCGCACCGGGATGACGCCCCAGCCGTAGGTGAACGCGGTGGCGACGGCCCCGATCTCATCGCTCTCCGGTTGCGGGATGACCACGTAGTAGAACGGCGCCGGGCCGCGCCACTCGATCACCTCGCCGTCGAATTCGAGCTCCATTCGGCAAGTATCCCCTCAGCCCTGCGGCGGATCCTCGCCGACCAGCCCGTCGATGGCCTCGCGGAAGAGGTCGGCATGCCCGACGTGGCGGGCGTACTCGTCACAGGTGTCCACCAGGATCCGGCGGAGGTTCGGCGAACTGCCGTCCTCCAGCACCACCCGGGAGGGCTGGTCGAGGCCACCCCGGCCGAGCACCGTCGCCCAGGCCCGGCGCGACTTCTCGACCGCCCGCTGCCACAGTCCGTACAGCTCCTCGGGAGAGTCGGTGGCGGCGGAGTGCCAATCCCATTCGGGATCGATCGCGAACAGATCCGGATCCCACGGCTCACCGGGCGGTTCGCCGGTGAGATCCCGCCAGACGAAGTTCTCCTCGACCAGGGCCAGGTGCTTGATCAGGCCGGCCAGGGTCATGGCGGAGGGCGGATGCGGTCGGTGCAGCGCCTCGGTGTCGAGGCCGCCGACCTTCCAGGCGAACTGGGCACGGGAACGCTCCAGTGAGAACAACAGCGTCTCCGCCTCGGTTCCCGCGAGCACCTCGTCGAGCTGGGTGTCGAGCAGGGACATCTCGCGCTCCTAGCGGGTGATCCGGCGATAGCTGTCGTCGAGCAACCGGCGATCCCGCAGCCGGCGCTGCTCCTGCCAGGCGAGATCGACGCCACCGGCCCGGTGCCACCAGGCGGTGAGGCGGCGGAACAGCCGGACGGGCGCCGGCTGTGGGACGGCTGCTGGGGCCAGCGGGTAGCGGGAGGCCGGCTGATGCACGAGCGCGAGGCCGGCGGAACTGATGGGAAGGGCTCTGGCTGTCATGGGACCACGGTAAAGTCGATTCCGGACGTTCTACTTCCGGTAGGCAAGGGGCAGTTCCATGAAATCTTGGGGAACTCACGGTGCGCACTGAGACCAGCCCGACCTCGCGCGCGTTGCTCGCGCTCGAGCTGATCCAGGCGAGCCCCGGCGTCACCGCCGAGCGACTGGCGGGGTCGCTGGGCGTCACCGAACGGGCCGCGCGGCGCTATGTCGGCATCCTGCGCGAGGCCGAGATCCCGATCCTGTCGACCCGCGGGCCCTACGGCGGCTACACCGTCGGACGCGGGGTACGGCTGCCGCCGCTGATCTTCAGCGCCACCGAGGCGCTCGGGCTGGTGATGGCCGCCCTCGACGCCCACTACGACGCCGCTGATCCCGCCGATCCGGTGGGCAGCGCCCTGGGCAAGCTCCTGCGAGCGCTACCGGAGCCGACCGCCCGGCAGGCCGAGGCGTTGCGGCGGATGGCGCACGCCGTCCCCGATCGGTACGCGGCACGACCCGACCCGGCCACCGCCGCCCAACTGGTGGAGGCATGCTCGAGCCACCGGCTGGTGCGGCTGGGCTACCGCTCGGAGGCCGGCTCGGAATGGGTGACCCAGGTGGAACCCTGGGCGGTGGTGGCTCGCCACGGCCGCTGGTACCTGCTCTGCCGGCTGGTGACCAGCCAGGGCATCCGCACCTACCGGCTCGACCGGGTGCAGAGCATCGAGTTGCTGGACGATCGCTTCGAGCCGCCCGCCGAACTCGACCCGGTGACCGCCCTGGAGGAGAACCTCGCCACCGGCTGGGAGTACCCCACCGAGGTCGTGATCGAGGCGCCGATCGGACGGGTGTCGTCCTGGCTGCCCCGCTCGATCGGCAGGCTCGAGGCGGTCGACGACCAGCGGTGCCAGCTCATCGGGACGACCAGCAGCCCGGATTGGTATGCGGAGATGCTGGCCGGCCTACCCGTGCCGTTCCACGTGGTCGCTGGGGCGGAACTGCGCCAGGCCGTGCGGGAACTCGGTCAACGGATGCTGGCCGCGGCCGGGACGGCCACGCCCTGAACTCAGGCCGCGCGTGCGAGCCGGCCGAACCAACGATCCAGCTCGATCGCCGTTCCACCCTGGTCGAACCGGGCGGTGACGTGGTCGGCCACTGCCTGCACCTCGGGAACTGCGTCCCCGATGGCGACGCCGCGTCCGGCCCAGGCCAGCATCTCGACGTCGTTGCGTCCGTCGCCCAGGGCGAGGACGTCATCCGCGCAGATGCCGAGCGAGGTGGCCAGCCCGGCCAGCGCCGAGGCCTTGTTCACCCCGGCCGGGGCGATGTCGAGCCAGGCGCTCCAGCCGACCGAGTAGCTCACGCCGTGCAGGCCGAGCCGGTTCGCCAGGGCGATGAACTCATGGTCGGAGGCCTCCGGGTCGCGCACCACGATGCGGGTGACATCGCTGCCGGCCAGGTCGTCCACCGAGACCACCTCGATGTCGCCGGTCAGGTCGCCCTCCGGGAACAGCTTCGTGACGCGATACCCCTGCCCGATCACCTCCGCGGCGATCGCCGCCGTCGGGTGCTCCTTCAGTACCTTGTCGATCACCAGGGCGGGGTTGAACGTCACCACCTGGGTCAACTCGAACGGAGGAAACTGCACGCACACCGCGCCGTTGGACGACACCGCCGGCCCGGTGGGCAGTTCAAGCTCCTCGAAGACCGGCCGCGTGGCATGCCAACTGCGTCCGGTCGTCAGGACGACGGGCACTCCCGCGTCCACCACGCGCCGCACGCTGCGGCGCACATTCTCCGGTAGCCGTCCCTCGTGATCGACGATCGTGCCGTCGATGTCGAGCGCTACCAACTGCGGCCTCCAGGCCGCCTGCGGTCCCCTGACCGCCCTCTTTGTGTTATTCATTCTTCAACCAGGGTACCCGCCCCTGGTGACAGGTTGGTTAACTCAGGCAGGCGGGGTGAGGAATTCCCGTCCACCCAGGTAGGGGCGCAGGGCTTCGGGGACGTAGACGGTGCCGTCGGCCTGCTGGTGGTTCTCCAGCAGCATGATGATCGGGCGGGCCATCGAGCACAGGGTGCCGTTCAGCGTCGCCACCGACCGCACGCCGTCGGAATCACGCAGCCGGATGTTGAGCCGGCGGGCCTGGAACTCGGTGCAGTTCGAGGTGGAGGTGATCTCGCGATAGCGGCCCTGGCTGGGGACGTAGCCGTAGCAGTCGTACTTGCGGGCGGCCGACAGCCCGAGGTCGCCGGAAGCCACGTCGAGCACCTGGAACGGGATCTCCAGCAGCTTGATGAACTCCTTCTCGAAGTTCAGCAGTTTGTCGTGCCACGCTGCGGCGTCCGCCGGATCGCAGTAGACGAACATCTCGACCTTGTCGAACCAGTGCACCCGGAAGATGCCCTTGGTGTCCTTGCCGTAGGAACCCGCCTCGCGCCGGTAGCAGGGCGAGAAGGCCACGTACTGGCGCGGCAGCGAACCCGCGTCCAGGATCTCCTCGGAATGGTAGGCGGCCAGCGCGACCTCGGATGTCCCGACCAGGTAGAGGTCGTCGCGTTCCAGGTAGTAGACGTCCTCGGCGGCCTGGCCGAGGAAACCGGTGCCCTCCATCGCGGACGGACGCACCAGCGCCGGCGGGATCATCGGGGTGAACCCCCACTCGGCGGCCTTCGTCATGGCCAGGTTGAGCAGCGCCAGCTCCAGCTGCGCGCCGATGCCGGTGAGGAAGTAGAACCGCGAGCCCGAGACCTTCGCGCCGCGATCCATGTCGATGGCGCGCAGACCCTCGGCGATCTCGATGTGGTCCTTCGGCTCGAACCCCTCGGCGGCGAAGTCGCGCGGGGTGCCGATGGTCTCCAGCACGTAGAGATCGTCCTCACCACCGGTGGGGACGCCGTCGATCACCAGGTTGGGCAGCCGCAGCATCAGGTCGTCGAAGACGATCTTCGCCGCCTCGGCGTCGGCGACGGCGTCCTTCACCTGCTGGGCGAGTTCCTTCGTGCGGGCGAGCAGGGCCGGCCGCTCCTCCGCGGACGCCTTGGGCACCTGCCGGGAGAGCTCCTTCTGCTCGGCGCGCATCGCCTCGGAGGCCGCGATCTGCCGGCGGCGCCGTTCGTCCGCCGCGATCAGCTCGTCCACCAGCTCGACGGACTCCCCGCGCGCCGCCTGCGAGCGGCGAATGAGGTCGGGGTCGGTGCGCAGCAGCTTGGGATCAATCACAGTCCGACAGCCTACCGGGCGGGCCGCTTCCCGCTCGAAACGCTTTCGCCGAACGCAACCGCCTCTGGGAGCGAGGACTCCGCGCGATCGACGCGCAACTGCCGGGGGGGATCCGGCCAGGCTGCCGTGGGCAGATCCGCTGGCAGCAGCGTGCGCTTCGGTACGAGGGGTGTGCCGGGCAGGCTCGTCCCATGACCGAGACCGAACCGTTGCTCAAACTCGACCACCATCTGCACGACCGGCTGTTCGAGCAGCGGACGATCGTGCTGAGCGGGCCGCTGGGGGACGAGAACACCCTGCGGCTGTGCAGCGCGCTGCTCGTCCTCGCCGCCGACGACCAGACCGCCGACATCCGGCTGCTGATCAACTCCCCGGGCGGGTCCGTGCCGGGCATGCTGGCGATCCGCGACTGCATGCGGGCGATCCCCAACGACGTCAGCACGATCAACCTGGGCATGGCCTACAGCGCGGGCCAGTTCCTGCTCTCCTTCGGCGCCAGGGGCAAGCGGTACACCATGCCGCACGGACGGGTGCTGCTGCACCAGGGGTCGGCCGGGATCGGCGGCACCGCGATGGACATCGCGATCCAGGCCGACGACCTGCGGAACACCCGCGACACCGTGCTTGCCTGCATCGCCGAGGACACCGGCCAGTCCCTCGAACGGATCGAGGCCGACTCCCGCCGCGACCGCTGGTTCGGCGCGACCGAAGCCCTCGAGTACGGCTTCGTGGACGCGATCGTCGAGGGCCCGGAGCTGTTCCCGGCGCCCCAGCGCCGGATCGGACTGGGGGCGTCATGACCAGCTACCCGATTCCCTACGTGACCACCCGGACCGACCGCGGCGAACGGACGGTGGACATCTACAGCCGGCTGCTGGCCGATCGGATCGTCTACCTCGGCACGCCGATCGACGACGGGGTGGCGAACACCGTGATCGCCCAGTTGCTGCACCTGGCCAGCGAGAACTCCGAGACGCCGATCTCGCTCTACCTGAACTCGCCCGGCGGATCGATTCCGGCGACGCTGGCGATCTACGACGCCATGCACTTCGTCCGGGCCCGGGTCGAGACCACCTGCGTGGGGCAGGCCGCCGCCACCGCTGCCCTGCTGCTCGCCGGCGGAGCGCCGGGTGGCCGGCAGATCCTGCCGCACGGGCGAGTGGTGATCCATGCTCCCGCCGCCGAGGGACGGGGCACGATTCCCGACCTCATCCTCGAAGCGGACGAGGTGGCCCGAGTGCGAGCGCTGCAGGAGGAGTTGCTGGCCAGGCACACCCACCGCACCCCCGAGCAGATCCGGGCCGATCTGGAACGCGATCTGATCCTGACTCCGGCGGAGGCCCTCGACTACGGGGTGGTCGACCGGGTGCTCGACGTCAACGAGCCGGCGATCCGGGACGACTCAGGCGGCCAGGCAGACCGGGCCGCGGATTGAACCGGCGCGGACCCGCAGGCTGGTGCGCTGGGTAAGGTCGGCCACCGACAGCTCCAGGGCACCGGCGATCGCCGCGAGGAACTCCGAGGAGGGCTCCTTCAGGCTGCGCTCGAGCTCGGAGAGGTACTGCGGCGAGACCCCGGCCCGGCCGGCCACGTCGACCAGTCGTTCGGCACGCTCCAGCCGCTCCTCACGCAGCTGCTCGCCCAGCGCCTGCCGCCACAACGGTTCCGCCGGCGCCGGCGTGCTGGTGGGCCGCAGCGGTACGACATCTCCCATGGGAGAAACCGTAGCTCAGTCGTCCTCAGGGTTGACCAGCGAGGCGTACCACTCCCGCGCCTCGGCGAAGTCGGGATCGGTGAAGCCCCAGCCGACCGTGGGACGGATCCCGTCCGCACGCGGATAGGAGCCCAGGAAGACCACGTCCTCGCAGATCCGGTGCAGGCCGAGAAGCGCCTCGGCCAGGCGCGGTTCGCGCATATGGCCCTCGGCGTCGATCGAGAAGCAGTAATTGCCCAGCCCGGTCTTGGTGGGACGGGATTCGATCCGGCTCAGGCTGACCCCACGGCTGGCGAACTGCTCCAGGATCTCCAGCAGCGCCCCCGCCCGGTCGGCGTGCATGTAGGCAACCAGCGTGGTCTTGTCGGCGCCGCTGGGAGGCGGCGGCGGAGTGGGCTTCGACACCAGGACGAACCGGGTGACGGCATTGGGGTTGTCCGCGATCCCGGTGGCCAGCGCGGTCAGCCCGTACATCTTCCCGGCCACCGCGGCCGAGACCGCGGCGTCGTACTTCGAGGTGGGGTCGGAGACCTCCTCGGCGGCGGCCGCCGTGGAGCCGCCCTCGGTCACCGTCGCGAGCGGGACGTTGGCCGCCAGCCATTCCCGCACCTGCGCGGCAGCATGCGGGTGGGTGAGGACGCGGCGGACATCGCCCAGCGCGGTCCCCGGACGGGCGAACAGCGTGAATTGCACCGGCAGGATCACCTCGCGCACGATCATCAGCCGGCGGTGCCCGTTGGCGAGATTGTCGAGGGTGACGGTGACCCCGCCCTCCACCGAGTTCTCGATCGGCACCAGCGCCGCTTCGATCACGCCGGTGCGCACCGCGTCCAGTGCCTGACCGACGGTGGCGTACGGAATCGCCTCCGCGTCAGTGAACGTCTGCAGGGCCTGATGGGTGAAGGTTCCCGCAGGTCCGAAGTATCCGAGCACGGCCACACCCTACCGGCGCGGTCCGGGGTTAGTCGTAGGGCACCAGGCGGCGGTCACCGGCCAACGCGAGACCGGCTCGCAACCGGTGGAAGGACGGCAGTTCGCGTCCCTCACGCCACCACCAGCGGACGATCCAGACGAGCACCAGTATCTGGGCGGCCGCGCACAACCCGTCCCGGATCACGACGGCGACAACCTGGATATCCGGACCGAACTCCACCGAGCGGCCGGTCACGTAGGCCAGCGAGAGCCACATCCCCCGCCACATCAGCAGCGGTTCCAGCCGGGAGGCGGCCAGCAGCCCCAGGGGCACCCAGGCGATCAGGTCGTACCAGCTCAGGGTGTACGGCGAGGTGACCAGCCAGGCGGTGGTGAGGACGGCGGCCGTCCGGGTGGCGATGGTGAGCGGATCCCGTTGCGGGCTGACGGTCGCTGGGAGCCCGGGGACGGCCTGCCAGGGCAGCACCCGCGACAGCATCCACGCGATCGCGATCATGCCCAGCCAGCCCAGCCAGCCCACGATCGAGCGGGCCACCCAGTCCGGCATCGCCAGGGAGAGCAGCCACTGGACCGGCGGCGCCCAGGAGCCGGCCGAGATGTACCCCGTGTTGCGCGAGGCGGCGAGCAACGCCTTCGGCACCACCAGCCCGTAGGCGACCGCCAGCGGGATCACCGCGCCGACGATCAGCAGCACCAGCTTGCGCGGCTCGCGCCGGTACCCCCAGACCATGGCCAGCCCGTAGAACACCAGCGACACCTTGATCGTGCCGGCCAGCCCGATCCCGATGCCGGCCAGCAACGGATTGCGCCGCAGGAACCAGAGCCCGACGATGGCGAACACCAGGGTGAACGCCTCGTTGTGCGCGCCCGCGACCACCGACCAGATCATGATCGGGTTGAGGACGGTGAACAGCACCGCGCGGGTCTGCGCCTCCTGGTCGCCGCGGGCCATCCGGTAGACGATCGCGCCGATCGCGATGAACGGCAGCACGCACAGCACCTGCAGCCAGAACACGATGTCGTGCATGCTCTCGCCGCCCAGGCTGGCCGCCAGCCACTGGCTGGCCGAGGCGACCGGGCCGTACACGCTGGGCGTGTCCTGCCACGGCCGCTCGGTGACGATCAGCACCGGATCGAACTCGGCCCGGAAGATCTCGGCCGGGGTGATCGCGTAGGGATCCAGCCCCAGCACCTGCAGGCGGCCGTAGGCCGCGTACATCAGCACGTCCGCCGAGGTCAGCGGGAGGACGAGCGCCGTCAGCACGCTCAGCCCGACACCCAGCCAGAACAGCCTGCGGTTGTCCGGCCGCCAGCCCTCGGCCACCGCGCGCCAGGCGATCCCCAGGCCGACCGTCCCGACGATCAGTCCCAGCCAGAGCAGGCTCACCGCGAGCCACTCGTTGGGGATGCCGGCGCCGTCCGGCAGGTACCACGGCGGCAGCCAGGAGGTGCGTTCCCCCAGGTCGAGGGCGACCGCGCTCGGGCCGGCGAAGCCAACGGCGATGGTCGTTGCCGCGCTCGCAGCGATCAGCGCGACGCCCAGGCGCGGGTTGGAGGTCCACGGCGCAGCGAGCAGGCGCGAGAGCGCCGACCGCGGTGCCGTGGGCATGGATCTCCTGAGTAAGTCGTGAGCGGCGCGGGGGTGGCCGTTCCTCCCAAGGCTAGCCGCCGTTCGGCGACGAACCTGCCCGGAGGGCTCAGCTATGCCGAACCGTTACTTCAGCAGGCGGGACAACCGGCGGTCTGCCAGCGGTTTGCCACCGGTTTGGCAGGTCGGGCAGTACTGCAACGAGGAATCCGCGAAGGAGACCTCGGCGATCGTGTCGCCGCATACCCCGCACGCCTGGCCGGTGCGGCCGTGGACGCGCATCGCGGCGCGCTTGCCGTCCTTGAGGTCCTTCGCGGCAGAGCCCCGGGCCCGTTCGACCGCGGCGGTCAGTTCCCCGCGCAGCGCTTCGTACAGGGTGGCTCGCTCGGTGTCGTCCAGTCCGTTGGCCGGCTTGAACGGGCTCAACCGGGCGGCGTGGAGGATCTCGTCGGAGTAGGCGTTGCCGATCCCGGCGATCCGGCGCTGATCGCGCAACATGCCCTTGAGTTGGGTGCGGCCGGCCGCGTCCAGAATGCCGTCGAATACGACGCGGGTGAAGGCGTCGTCGAGCGGCTCGGAGCCGAGGGTGGCGATGCCCGGCACCTGCTCCAGTTGCGAGACCAGGTAGAGCGCCAGCCGTTTCTGGGTGCCTGCCTCGGTCAGGTCGAAGCCGCTGTCGTCGTCCAGCCGCAGCCGGAAGGCGAGTGGGCCGCGGCCGGGGCGAACCGGGGTAGTCGGCACCTCGTCGCGCCAGACCAGCCAGCCGGCGCGGGCGAGGTGGAAGGCCAGCCACAGGCCGCCGATCTCCAGGGCGAGGAACTTGCCGCGCCGGGTGACCTGCTCGATCTCCAGCCCGCTGAGCGCCACCAGCGGCGGGTCGAAGGTCTTGAGGCAGGCGAAAGCGGTCAGCTGGGTCTCGGCCACGACCTTGCCGACGCAACGCTCGGCGAGAAAGCCGCGCAGCGCCTCAACCTCGGGCAGTTCCGGCATGGCGTTACCCTACGTCCGCCAGCGCGGCTCCGGTAGGCCGAGCGCCTCCTCCAACAGGGCGAGGTACTCGTCCCGGTCGATCTCGATGGCGCCGAGCCCGGCCAGGTGCGGGGTCAGCCACTGGACGTCGATCACCCGCCCCTCCGCGTAGTCGTCGGCGAGCACCTCGGCCAGCGCCACCAGGGCGACCTTGGAGGCGTCGCGGCCGTGGACGGGGTCGTGGAACATCGACTCGCCAGCGAACAACCCGCCCTGACTCACCCCGTACAGGCCTCCGACGAGGCGGCCCTCGGCATCCCAGGTCTCCACCGAATGGACCCGGCCCGCGGCGTGCAGTTCGGTGTAGACCCGGGCGATCTCGGAGTCGATCCAGCCGTAGGGGCGGGCCGGATCGGCGCAGGCCGCCAGCACCTGTTCGAACGCCTGGTCGACGCTGGTGGTGTAGCGCCGGACGGATTGGCGCAGCGATCGGGTGACCCGCAGCCCATCCAGTGTCAGGATGCCCCGCCGGATCGGGGACCACCACCCCATCTGTCCGAAGCCGGAGTCGTGCAGCGGCATCGGGAAGACCCCCGCGCGATACGCCTCCGACACCAGCGCCGCGTCGAACTCCTCCGAGAAGCCGATCAGGTCCTGAGCGGGCCACTGCTCCGGTTCTCCAAAGACCGCTGAGCGCCGCATGCCCGGATTCTCTCACCCCGCTCGGACAACACTCTCCTCGGTGGCCAGGGCTGGCCCTCGGTGGGAGAGGTGGGAGTCGGCGGCGGACGCCCGGGACTCCCAGGGGTGAGCCGGGGTCGCTCCGGGTGACGACCGGTGCGGCCGGCTGCGTAGGCTGGGTGCGTCGGAAGGACGGGTGGATGGCGACAGCAGGAGAGATCGGGAAGCAACTCGTGGCGCGGACGCCGGAGGTCGCGGGCGGGATGCTCCGGCAATTGCTCGACTTCGGGATCGACGGCAACGACACCTTCCCGGGGGCCCGCGCGGCCGCGGCCAAGAAGCTGCAGGCAAGGGGGGAACGCGAGGCGGCCATCGACGCGCTGGTCGGCTCCCACATCGGTCTGGCCTCGGCGCAGGGCTTCGCCACCAGCGTGGGCGGGCTGCTCACCCTGCCGATCGGCCTGCCGGCCAACCTGGCGGGCATGGCGATCCTCAGCGTCCGGATGGTGGCGGGGGTCGCCCACCTGCGCGGCTACGACGTCACCGACCGCCGGGTGCGGGCCGCGATCGCCCTGGCCATGCTGGGCGAGGACGAGGTCCGCCGGCTGGTGGCCGACGGCAAGCTGCCCACCACCCCGCTGGCCGTGGCGACGGCTCCGGTCTTCGACCCCGAACTGGAGCGGACGATCAGCGAACGGGTGGCCGGCTGGCTCTCGAGCCGGCTCGGCGGCAAGCACCTGGCCGTGGTCGTGCTGCGCCGGATTCCCCTGGTCGGCGGCGGCGTCGGTGCCGCGGTGGACGGCCTCCTCACCTTCGGGCTGGCCGGCTACGCCAAACGCGAGTTCGTCGCCCGCCAGCAGCTACCGCGGTTCAGCCAGGAGTGACGCTCAGGCGCGGTACTCCCGCGCTATCCGCTGACCGATCGCACAGGTGACCTCGTAGCTGATGGTGCCCTGGAGCGCCGCCAGCTCGGCGGCGGTGATCTCCAGGTCGCCGCTGCGTCCGATCAGCACCGCCTCGTCGCCGATCGCGACCACCGGGTCCGGGCCGATGTCGATCACGGTCTGATCCATGCTGACCCGCCCGGCGATGGGGTAGGCGATTCCGTTCACCAGCATCCGGCCGCGGTTGGAGAGCGCTCGGGAGTAGCCGTCGCCGTAGCCGACGGCCACGGTCGCCACCCAGGTGTCGGCCGGGGCGCTCCAGGTGCGGCCGTAGCCTACGGTCTCGCCGGCCCGCACCGGCTTCACGAAGGTCACCCGGCTGCGCCACTCCAGCGCGGGCAGCAGCTCGACCGTGCGGGGCGAGGCGTCGTCGGGGTAGCTGCCGTAGACCATCACGCCCGGCCGCACCAGGTCGAACCAGGAGTCGGGGTAGGCCAGCACGCCGCCGGAGTTCGCCAGGTGTTTGACCAGTGGGCCGCTCACCGCTTCCACGCGCTCGGCGATCTCGCGGAAGCGCGCGATCTCGGCGATCGTGAACTCCCGGCCCTCCGGGACGTCGGAGACCGGAAGATGCGACATCACCCCGAGCAACCGGACGCCCGGGGTGTCGCGGATCAGCGCGGCTAGGCGGGCCGCGTCCTCGGGCTCGCAGCCGATCCGGCGCATCCCGGTATCCACCTTCAGGTGCAGCCCGACCTCGTGGCCGGTGGCGACGCCCGCGGCGCCGGCCTCGACGATCGACAACTCGTCGATGGCGACCTGGGCCAGGTCGTGTGCGGCGGCGACCTCGACCTCGGCGCCACGGGCCACCGAAAGCTTCAGGATCGGCAGTGTGATGCCGGCCTGGCGCAACTCCACGCCTTCGGCCACGGTCGCCACACCCAGGGCGTCGGCGGAGCCGGTCTGCTGCAGGTGGCGGCTCACCTCGACCGCGCCGTGACCGTAGGCGTTGGCCTTGACCGCCACCAGCACCTGGCGCTCGCCAACCCGACGACGGATCGCCGCCAGGTTGGCGGCGACGTGATCCAGCCGGGTGGTGGCCAGCGTCGGGGCGGGGATCACTCGCCCACCGCTACCGGACGCTCGGGATCGTTCGACCAGCCCGACCAGGACGGCGGATAGAGCGAGGCCTCGATGCCGAGGCTGGCCAGCGCCAGGACGACGCGGGCCGCCGAGACCCCGGACCCGCAGTACGCGGCGATCGGGCCGTCGGACGGCAGCGCCAGGAGGCTGCGCAGCCGGTCGGCCGGCGGCAGCGTGCCGTCCGCCGCCCAGAAGTCGGCCACCGGACGGTTCACCGCACCCGGGATGTGCCCGGCCCGGGGATCCATCGGCTCGACCTCGCCGCGGTACCGCTCGGGCGCACGGACGTCGATCAGGACGCCGTCGAAGCCGGTCACCTCGTCAGCGGTCAGCGTGGGCAGGTGGCCCGGGGTGAGAGTTCCGATCCGGCTCGGTTCGACCGGGGGCGGATCGCCGGCCTCGAGCTCATGTCCGGCCGCCAGCCAGGCGGTCAGTCCGCCGTCCAGCACCCGGACGTCCAGACCCAGCCAGCGCAGCACCCACCACGCCCGCCCCGCCGCGAAGGAGCCGGGTTCGTCATAGACGACGATCTCCCGGCCCGGATCGACGCCCAACTCGGCGAGGCCGGACGCGACTCGCTCCGGCGAGGGCAATGGGTGGCGTCCCTGCAGCGGGTCACCGTGCGGGCCGGTCAGCACCGCCTCCAGATCGAGGAACCGCGCCCCAGGCAGGTGGCCCTGGCCATAGCGCTCCCGGCCCGCGCCGGGAGCATCCGGCAGCCGCCAGCGGACATCCAGCAGCTGCGGCGCCTGAGCGGTTCCGAGCTGTTCGCGCAGCTGCTCGACACCGATCAGGACGCGCTCACGCGCCGAGTCATCCAACCCCATACCCGCACTTTATCCCCGCCGGTCGTCGAGACCAGGTTCGAACGGCCAGGCAGGATCAGAACAGCAGCGCCAGCCCGGGATCGGCCAGGATGGCAGCGACGTCGGCCAGGAACTTCGAGCCGGTCTCACCGTCCACCAGGCGGTGGTCGAAGGTGAGCGCGAGGGTGCAGACCGAGCAGGGCTCGACCTGCTCCTCACCGTCGCGGGTGACCACCCAGGGACGCCGCACCACGGTGCCCACGCACAGGATCGCGGCCTCACCCGGGTTCATGATCGGCGTTCCGGCGTCGATCCCGAAGACCCCGACATTGGTGATGGTGAAGCTGCCGTTGGCGAAGTCGGCGGGCTGGGCCTTGCCCTGCTTGGCCAGGTCGACCATCTGGTTCAGCGCCTCGGCCAGCTCGCGCAGCCCCATCCGGTTGGCCCGCTTGATGTTCGGCACGATCAGACCGCGCGGCGTGGCGGCCGCGATGCCGAGGTTCACGTCACCGCGGATCACGATCTCTTCCCGGGCCTCGTCGAAGCTGGAGTTGATCTCGGGGTTGCGGGCGATCGCCAGGCAGGCGGCCTTGGCAACGATCAGCAACGGCGAGACCCGCAGCCCGTGGAACTCCCGGCGATCGCGCAGCGTGGCCAGCAGATCGACGGTTCCGGTGACGTCCACCTCGACCCAGGCGGTGGCCTGCGGCACGTTCAGCGAGGCGGTCATGGTCTTGAACATCTCCCGCCGCACGCCGCGGAGCGCCACCCGCTGATCGACGCCCGGACGATCGTCCAGCCGGGCACCGCTGGCGGCGGCGATCACGTCCTCGTGGGTGATCAGGCCGCCTGGCCCGGTACCCGTGATCGTGGTCAGGTCGACGCCCAGGTCGCGGGCCACCCGGCGGACCGGCGGTTTGGCCAGCGGCGGACGCGGGCTCTCGCCGGCGCCGGTCGGCTGTCCGGGCGGCGGCAGGGTCTCGCCGGACGGAGCGGCCTCCACCCGGTGCAGCGGTGCCACATCGTCGATCGGACGCGAGACCGGCCGGTCGGTGTCGTAGGACTCGTGCACCTGGTCGGTCTCGGGGGTCGCCATCGCGGCGCCGCGCTTCCGTGCGCGCCTGGCCACCGCGCCAGGCTTGGCGCCGTAGCCCACCAGCATCGCCATCGGCGCCTCCGGGTCGACCGGCTCGCCACGGGAATCCTGGACGCTGCCGGACACGGGTGCCTCCGCTGCCGAGGCGGGGCTCACCGGGGACGGCTCCGACACCGCTCCCGACACCGCGGCGGACGGGGTGCCGTCGTCCGGCATCGTCGCGGTGGTTCCGTCCGGCACCTCGCTGGGATCACCGATGCGGATGATCGGCGTGCCGACGTCCACCAGGTCGCCCTCGCCGACCAGCACGGCCAGCACCGTGCCGCCGTACGGGCTGGGCAGCTCCACCAGGCTCTTGGCGGTCTCGATCTCCAGCAGGATGTCGTTCACCTCGACCTTGTCGCCGACCGCCACCTTCCAGGAGACGATCTCGGCCTCGAGCAGGCCTTCGCCCGGATCGGGCAGCTTGAACTCGTACACGGGGTTCTCCTCAGTAGGCCAGCGAGCGGTCGACGGCGTCCAGGACGCGATCCAGGTCGGGCAGGAAGTCGGCCTCGGCCCGGTTGGGCGGGCAGGGCATGTCGTAGCCCGTCACCCGCAGCACCGGCGCCTGCAGCGCGTAGAAGCAGCGTTCCTGGATGCGGGCCGCGATCTCGGCGCCGATCCCAGCGGTGCCCATCGCCTCGTGGACCACCACGGCCCGTCCGGTCTTGGCCACCGAGGTGAGGATGGTGTCGTCGTCCAGCGGTGAGATCGTCCGCAGATCGATCACCTCCAGATCCTTGCCCTCCTCGGCGGCCACGATCGCCGCCTCGACGCAGGGTCGCACCATGGCGCCCCAGCACAGCACGGTCGCGTCCTTGCCCTGTTTGACCACCCGGGCCTGGTGCAGCGGCATCGGGGTGGCGTCGAGATCGACCTCGCCCCGCTCGTGGTACCGCCGCTTCGGCTCGAAGAA
The DNA here is from genome assembly GCA_020161795.1 of Actinomycetota bacterium. Lineage (GTDB taxonomy): Bacteria > Actinomycetota > Actinomycetes > Propionibacteriales > Propionibacteriaceae > Propionicimonas. The sequence goes on from JAIUOR010000062.1 coordinate 97,137, forward strand.
GACCACCGGGTCGGGCGAGGCGATGGCCTGCTGGATCATCCAGTAGGCATCGGACGGGGTCGAGCAGCTCACCACCTTCAGGCCGGGGGTGTGCGCGAAGTAGGCCTCGGGGGATTCGCTGTGGTGCTCGATCGCGCCGATCCCGCCCCCGAACGGCAGCCGGATCACCATCGGCACGTTCAGCCGGCCGTGCGAGCGGTGGTACAGCCGGGCCACCTGGGTGAGGATCTGGTTGGTCGCGGGAAAGACGAAGCCGTCGAACTGGATCTCGACGACCGGGCGGTACCCGCCCAGCGCCATGCCCAGCGAGGTTCCGACGATCCCCGACTCGGCCAGGGGCGTGTCGATTACCCGGTCGCCGCCGAACTCGGCCTTCAGCCCTTCGGTCACCCGGAAGACGCCGCCAAGGTTGCCGATGTCCTCACCGGCCAGCAGCACCTTCGGGTCGGCGGCCAGCGCCCGCCGCAGGCCCGCATTGAGGGCCTTCACCATCGTCATCGTCGCCATCTCAGGCCTCCTCGAACGACGCCCGGTAGGCGAGGTAGTCGTCGCGCTGGGCGAGCAGAGCCGCCGGTGTCTCGGCGTAGACGCGATCCCACCATTCGGCCAGATCGGGCTCGGGCAGCGCCACGCAGCCGGCCCGCAGCTTCTCGGCGAAGGCGTCGGATTCGGACGCCAGTTCGTCCAGCCAGCGCTGGTCGATCGCGCCGCTGCCGAGCAGGTAGGCCTTGACCCGTTCGATCGGATCCTTGGCCCGCCAGGCGTCGAGTTCCTCGTTGTGGCGGTACTTGGTCGGGTCGTCCGAGGTGGTGTGGGCGCCCATCCGGTAGGTGTAGGCCTCGATCAGGGTCGGCCCCTCGCCACGGCGCGCGCGGTCGAGCGCCCAGCGCGCGACCGCCTCGCAGGCCAGGACGTCGTTGCCGTCCACCCTCACACCGGGGAAGCCGAAGCCGGCCGCCCGCCGGTAGAGCGGGATCTTCGACTGCAACGCGATCGGTTCGGAGATCGCCCACTGGTTGTTCTGGCAGAAGAACACCACCGGGGCGCCGTAGGAGGCGGCGAAGACGAAGGCCTCGTTGACGTCGCCCTGGCTGGTGGCGCCGTCCCCGAAGTAGGTGATGACCGCCGCGCCGTCGGCCACGTCCTCACCGACCAGGCCGTCGCGCTGCAGCGCCATGCCCATGCCGACGGCTGTCAGCAGGTGCGCGCCGATCACCCAGGAGTAGAGATGGAAGCGGGAGGCGCGCGAGTCGTAGTCGATCATCCCGGATCCCCGGAAGGCACCGAGCAGTGCCAACGGGTCGATCCCGCGTACCCAGGCCACGCCGTGCTCGCGGTAGGAGGGAACGATCTGATCGGTCAGCCTGGCGGCCTTCGCCGAACCGACCTGAGCCGCCTCCTGCCCCAGGGACGGGGGCCACAGCCCCAACTCGCCCTTGCGCTGCAGGGCGGTCGCTTCGGCATCGAACCGGCGGGTGAGAACCATGTCGCGCAGACTTGCCGCGATGTCGGCGTCAGTGCCGTCGTAGCTGAAGTCGGGGTGGTCGACGCGATTTCCGGCCGGATCGAGCAGCTGGACGAAATCCGCAGCCATGAAACTCCTCAAAGGCGGGGGACGATGCGAGCTAACCTACGGTTACGTAACCATAAGTGTCAAGCCGGTCTCTCACGTACGAAGTAGCAGAAAACCTAGCGGACAAGACCCCGGACCCGATATCAATTCGGAGTGCCACACGCGGCACAGCCCCCAGATCGCGGAGAGAAACGATACCGATGAAGCGTGCGCTCGGCCTGCTGGCTGCTCTCGTCCTGGCCGTCACCGTGGCGCCGGCCACGCCGGCTCGGGCAGACATCGATAATTCACCACCAGCAGATATCGTGACCGGCGCGAAGTCGTTCCGTTCCGTCGCCAAGCCCACCGTCTCCGGCAAGCGCGCCGTGGGCCGCACCCTGACCGCCAAGCCGAAGTCGAAGCCGGCGGCTGCCACCTGGACCTACCAGTGGTACCGCAACGGCAGCCCGATCGCAGGCGCCACCGCCAAGCGCTACCAGTTGGTCGGCGCCGACTACCGCAAGCGGATCACCGTCAAGGCGACCGCCTGGCTGAACGGCTACCGCCAGACCCAGAGCAAGGCATCCAAGAGCGGCGCGAAGGTCAAGCGCGGCAAGCTCACCACCAAGGCACCCATCATCGGCGGCGCGGCCGTGATCGGTGGCGAGCTGACGGCCAGGACCTCCGGCTGGAGCGAGGGCGTCCGCTTCAGCTACCAGTGGTTCCGTAACGGCAAGAAGATCAAGAAGGCGACCGGCCAGACCTACAGCCCGACCACGACCGACAAGGGCAAGCGGCTGACAGTGAAGGTCACCGGCAAGCTGACCGGCTACGCGACCAAGACGCGGACCTCGAAGAAGACCGCCAAGGTGAAGCTGGCCCCGATCAAGGAGGCCGACAAGCTGCGGGTCGGCAGCTTCAACGTCCTGGTGGCCAGCGCCACCGAGAACTCGAAGAACCCCCTGGAACGACCCTGGAGCGAGCGGCTGCCCGCCGTCGTCAAGCAGATCAGGGATGAGAAGCTGCATGTCGTCGGCGTGCAGGAGGCCTCGGCCGGGCGCGTGGCGACGGCTACCGGCGAACCGCAGTTCCAGGAGTTGGCGGACGAGTTGGGCTCCGGGTGGGCGCTCACCAACGAGGAGCGCTATTGCGACACCGAGGCGAACTACGCCCGCTGCCCCAACGGCGCCGGGCAGAACGACCGCATCCTCTACCGCACGGACCGGCTGGAGCTGCTCCGCCAGGGCTCCCGCAAGCTCGACACGAAGGGCTCCTACGCCGTCGGCAACGCCCGGTTCGTGACCTGGGCGGAGTTCAAGGATCGGAACACCGGCAAGCGGTTCTTCTTCGTCAATACCCACCTGGAGCCGGCCAAGACGGCCAAGAAGAAGACCCATGCCGAGCAGGCGGCGCTGATCCTGGGCGAGATCAAGAGCCAGAACACCGCCAAGCTGCCGGTGATCCTGGTCGGCGACCTGGCGGCCACCAAGTTCAGCAAGCCCAACGCCGCGCACGACGCGTTCGTGAAGGCCGGGTACATCGACCCGCTGGGCAACAAGTACAAGCAGAAGACCGCCAAGGGCATCCATGCCGAGAAGGTCGTCAACGGCGTGTGGAACAGCATCAACTACTTCGAGGAGAAGCCCCAGAAGGTCGGCGGGGCCTACAAGCTCGGCTCCTACCTGGATTACATCCTGGTCTCCAGCAGCAGGATCCGCGTGCTGGAGTGGAAGACCGTCGTGGGCAGGCTCGACGCCAAGGGCCGGTTCGCCGACACCCTGCCTTCCGACCATCATCTGGTGCGCGCGGTCGTCGTTCTGCCGTAGGGCGCTCGGTAGCCCGTCCAACCCCTAGGGTGAGTGCATGAGCGCTGCCGGATTGGATGAGTTCCGCGATCGGTACTGGTCGTTGGCGGTGACGGCCTGCGAATGGCGGGCCATGCAAGCCGATCCGGAACGGATGGCCACGCAGGTGTTCGAGGCGCTCGCGGCCGACCCGGAGCAGCCGAACCTGCGGCTCACCTACCGGCTGATCGACAAGACGGTGATGAACGCCTACACCGAGGCAGTCGGCACCCGCAGCATCTTCGACCAGTTGCGCGGCCAGAAGCAGACCGTGCCCAACGAGCCGCAGGACAGCGACGAGGAGGCGAAGCTGCGCAAGGCTGTGGCGCGACTGCGTCGTCGTGATCGCGATCTGCTGCAGCGCGCCTACTGGGACGAGCTCTCCGAATCCGAGCTGGCCGAGGTGGAGGGCTGCGACCTCACCGAGGTGCTGGCGCGCCGCGACCGGGCGCTGGAGAACTACCGGCGCCTGCTCGCCCGGCTCAGCCCCGCCAGCGACGCCGACGCCGCCTCGAAGCTGCTCCGCAGCATCAAGCCCGGCATCCGCACCCGCTGGGAGTGATCACTCCGCCGCGCGGGCGGCCGCCTTCCGCTTGAACACCCACCAGACCAGGAACCAGCCGCCCAGCGACGTGATCAGCCAGACCAGCAGCACGGTCGCCGCCCAGGCGGTGAATCCCGCGATCGTCAGGCCGCCCGGCACCAGGGTCGCCACCCACAGCGCCAGCAGGGTGGAGACCAGCCCGATCCCGCCCAGGAGCGCGGAGGCGTACTTGCGCGCCATGTTGAACACGAACGGGCCGAAGAGCGCCGCCGCGACGGTGTAGATCACCACCGCGAGAATGAAGCCGCCCACCTGCACGGTCACCCCTGGGATGAGCCAGGCGGCGAGGAGCAGCCCAATCGCTGCGGTGGCGAGGTTGATCGCCAGGTTGATCATCATCCGGATCATGACGATGATGCTAGTGGCCCCGTCCAGCCGGCGCGATCAGTCGAAGATCGGATCCACCGTCCGGGTGCGCTTGAGTTCGAAGAAGCCGGGGTAGGCCAGCACCTTCACGAAGCCGTCCCACAGTTCTCCGGCGGCCTCGCCCTTCGGGGCCGGCGAGATCACCGGACCGAACAGGCTCATCCCATTCACCCGGATCACCGGAGTACCGACATCCTGCCCGACCGGATCCATCCCCTCGTGGTGGGAGGCGCGCACCGCGTCGTCCCCCGCATCGGTCAGGGCGGCCTGGGCGAGTTCGACCGGCAGGCCGATGTCGGCCAGCGCGGCCTCGTAGGTGGTCACGTCGTTGGGCTGACCGCCGGGGTGGATCCGGGTGCCCACGGCGGTGTAGAAGTCGCGCAGGCCCTGCTGGCCGTGCTCCCGCTCGACCGCGAGGCAGACCCGCGGGCCGCCCCAGCCGGCATCCATGATCTCGCGGTAGCGCGGCGAGAGCTCGCGTCCCTCGTTGAGCACCGACAGGCTCATCACGTGGAACCGGACGGTGACCGGACGAACCCGCTCGACCTCCAGCGCCCAGCGGGAGGTCATCCACGCCCACGGGCACATCGGGTCGAACCACAGGTCGAGGACGGTGGGGTCGGAAGTCGTTGAAGTGTCAGTCATGCACGCATCCTAGATACTCTGCCGGATGTGATCGATGTCATCGTGCTGGACCTGGGCGGTGTGCTGTCGTGGCCGCCCGACCTCTACTCGGCTCCGGCCGCCCTGCTCGGAGTCGACCCGGCGGCCTATGAGGCGGCGTTCTGGAACGGTCGGGTCGACCTCGATCGCGGCGTGCCGCTGGCCGACTACTACGGGCCGATCCTGTCGGCAGTGGGCATCGCGCCCACCGCCGAGCTCGTCGATCGCCTGGCCCGGCTCGACATGGAGCTGTGGTGTCGCTTCCGTCCCTCGGCCCGCCGGCTGCTGGAGACGGTCGCCACCTGGCCGCAGCGCCTCGTCATCCTGAGCAATGCCCCGGCCACGCTCCGTCCGGCCGCCCAGGCCAGCGACTGGTACCCGCTGGTCGAGCGGATGTTCATCTCCGGCGAGCTGCGCCTGGTGAAGCCGGATCCGGCGATCTACGCCACGATCCAGGACGAACTCGGCGTGCCGGCCGAGCGGATCGCCTTCATCGACGACCGCCCCGCCAACGTCGCCGGCGCGGTGGACGCGGGCTGGCAGGCCCATCAATGGGTGGACGACGCCGACTCCCTGGCCTGGCTGGACGAGGTCTGCGCCGCCGGCCGCTGACCTACTCGCCGGGGTAGCGCACCCCGATCTGGGCGCGGATCTCGTCCATGATCTCCATGATCGCCACGGTCTGCGACAGGGGCAGCAGCGGCGACTCGGTCCGGCCGTCGGCCACCAGCTGGGCGAAGTGGGCGGCCTCGTGGCACATCCCCTCGTGGAAGGCCTGGCCGTCGCCGGGCCAGCTGAGCTCGTCGGTGTCGTCCGTGAGGCGAACCGGGCCGGGGGCGTAGAAGCTCGCCTCGGGCAGTTCCACCCGAGCCGCGGTGCCACTGATCGAGGCGGTGGTCGGCGTCTTGGCGGCCAGCGTGGTGTGCAGCACAGCCTGGGCTCCCGGGTGGTCGGGGAACTGATCCAGCAGGATGGCGACCTGCTGGTCCACCCCCTCCTCGGTCAGCACGCCGGTCGCCTGAACCCGCCCCGGCAGGCCGAGCGCGAAGACGGCGTAGGAGATCGGGTAGATCCCCAGATCGAGCAGGGCGCCGCCGGCCAGTTCCGGACGCACCAGCCGCGGGACGTGGGTCAGCCGCTGACCGTGATCGGCCAGCACCACCTCGAGATCGCCCAGCGCGCCGTCGGCGAGCAACTGCCGGACGATGTCGGTGCGCGGCAGGAAGCGCGTCCACATGGCCTCCATCAGCGCCACCTTGGACGCCTCCGCGGCCGCCACCAGCTCGCGCGCCTGGGCGGCGTCCTGGGTGAACGCCTTCTCCACCAGGACGTGCTTGCCGGCCTGGAGCGCCAGCAGCGCGTGGGCGTGGTGCGCGCTGTGCGGGGAGGCGACGTAGATCGCCTGCACCTCGGGATCGGCCACCAGCTCGGCGTAGGAGCCGTAGGCCTTGTCGATGCCGTGCTTGCCGGCGAACTCGGCGGCGCGTTCGGCGGAACGGGAGCCGACCGCGACGAAGCGCTGCCGGGTGTCCCGGCGGGCGGCTTCCAGGAATCGGAGGGCGATACCGCCCGGGGCGAGGATGCCCCAGTTCAGCGGCGGCGCGTCCGCGGGGTCGGGGGTCCGGGGCAGCGGCAGGGCGGTAGGCAGCGTCATGAGGGCCACCGTATCGCTAGTCCTTCACCACCGGGAGGGTGCCCGTGATCTCGGAGGGAGAATCCAGCGGCTCGCTGCTGCCGGGCAGCCGGACGGTGAACTCGGCGCCGCCGGCCGGCGAGCGGCCGACCTTCACCCAACCGCCGTGGGCCTTGATGGTCTGGGCGACGATCGACAGGCCCAGGCCCGAGCCCGGCGTGGTGCGGGAGTCCTCGGAGCGGTAGAACCGGTCGAAGACGTGCGGCAGATCCTGGTCGGCGATGCCAGGCCCCTGGTCGACGATCCGCAGCCGGTCGCCCTCCAGGCGCACCTCGATGGTGCCGCCGGCCGGAGAGAACTTCACGGCATTGTCCAGCAGGTTGGTGACCGCCCGTTCCAGGCTGTCGGGCTCGCCCACCAGGTAGAGCGGGTCGAGGGTCACGGCGAAGGTCAGCCCGGGGCCCCGCCGCTTGGCCCGGGCGACGGCGTTGGAGACCACGTCCCGCAGGTCGATCGGCTCGGGATCCGGCTGGACGGTCTCCTCCCGCGAGAGGTGGACGAGGTCGCCGATCAGCGTGGTGAACTCGCCCAGCTGCGCCGCGATGTCGCGCAGGATCTCACCGCGGGCACCCGGTGGGAGCATGCCCTCGCGATCGTCGGCCACCAGCAGTTCGACATTGGTGCGCAGCGAGGTCAGCGGCGTGCGCAGTTCGTGGCCGGCATCGGCGATCAGCCTGCGCTGCCGGTCGCGGGAGTTCGCCAGGTTGCGCATCATCTGGTTGAAGGCTCGGGTCAGGTCGGTGAGCTCGTCCATGCCGCCCAGTTCGATCGGCGCGAGCTCGTCGGTCTCGGTCACCTTCACGACCGCGTTCGTCAGGCGCCGGATCGGTTCCAGGCCGGAACGCGCGATCACCCAGCCGGTGGCACCGGCCGCCATCGCGGCGGCCAGGCCGAAGGTCAGCAGGGAGAACGCGAGGATCCGCAGGATCTGGTCGGTGGGGCCCAGCGGACGGCCCAGCACCAGCGCGTAGTTGTGGACGTTGTCCGAGAGCGGCACCGCGACGATCCGGTAGGGGTTGCCGGCCGTGTCCACGCCGCTCCTGGCCGAGGAGCCGGTCTGGGTGCGGGCGATCGCCACCTCGGTGGCGGTGATCACCAGCGAGTCGCCCCCGCTACCCGGTGGGTGCTGCACCCGATGATCGGCGCGGACGGTCAGCAGCGTGACGTTGGCGGTGTCCAGGGCATCCTGGTTCAGCCCGCCCATGCCTTCGATGTCCGAGGCGATCCACTCGCTGGTCACCGCGGCGATCTCGGTCAGCTCATGGTCGAGCTGGTCGTAGATCGCGAGGTTGGTGATGACGTAGGCGGCCACGCCGGTGATCGCGACGGCACCGGCCACCGCCGCCGAGACCAGGAAGGCCAGCCGGTCGTGCAGGGGCCGGTTCGTAACCGAGAGGAGGGAACGAAGCCAGCGGATCACGGTGGGGTCTCGCGCAGCACGTAGCCGATGCCGCGGACGGTGTGGATGAGACGGGATTCGCCTTCGCCCTCGGTCTTGCGGCGCAGGTAGCCGATGTAGACCTCCAGCGAGTTCGCGGTGGTCGGGAAGTCGAAGCCCCATACCTCGTTGAGCAGCCAGCTGCGCTCCAGCACCCGGCGGGGGTTCTCCAGGAAGGTCTGCAACAGGGCGAACTCGGTGCGGGTGAGGCTGATCCGCCGTCCCGCCCGCTGCACCTCACGGGTCTGCAGATCGAGGGAGAGATCGGCGAAGGCCAGCAGTTCGGAGCCGGGCTCGTCGGAGGTCGCCGGCCGGGCCGAACGGCGGGTCAGGGCCCGCAGCCGGGCCAGCAACTCCTCGAAGGAGAAGGGCTTGGCCATGTAGTCGTCAGCCCCCGCGTCCAGCCCGTCCACCCGGTCGCCGACCGCGTCGCGCGCGGTGAGCACGAGGATCGGAACGTCGTTGCCGCTGGAGCGCAGCGAACGGGTGGCCTCCAGCCCGTCGAGGCGCGGCATCATCACGTCCATGATCACAGCGTCGGGACGGAAACCCGAGAGCTTGGCGAGCGCCTCCACCCCGTCATTGGCCGTGGTCACCTCGTAGCCGGAGTAGTGCAGCGAACGCGCCAAGGAGTCGCGCACCGCCTGGTCGTCGTCCACAACGAGGATGTGCATGGTCACAGCCTGCCATGTTCACGGTCGCAACGCCGTGATCTCCCGCATCAGGCCCGGCATCGCCGCCTCGATACTGGCCAGAGTCTCCCGGAATCCGGAGGCCGGCCCGAACCACGGATCGTCCACCGGCGAACCGGGGGCGGCGTCCGGATCGAAGTCGGTCAGCAGCCGCAGATTGCCCGCCTCGGGGACGATCTGCCGCATCCGGTCCAGGTGCAGCCGCTCCATGCCGACCAGCACCGTGGCCGCCCGGATCTCGTCGGCGGTGATCCGGTGCGCGCGGTGCGGGGTGACGGGGTAGCCCGCCTGCCGCAGCACGCCCGCGGCGCGGGAGTCGAGCGGGTTGCCGCTCTCCTCGGCACTGACGCCGGCGCTGCTGAACACGGCGTCCACGCCCTCGCGCTCCGCCCACGCCCGCGCGACCTGCTCGGCCATGGGCGAGCGGCAGATGTTGCCCCAGCAGACGAAGCTGACGTGAGGTGCGGTCACCGGTGGTCCGTCCCCCGCTTGCCGAAGAAGGCGTTCAGGATGAAGCTGACCACCGAGACGATCAGGGCACCGAGGAAGGCGCTGCCCCAGTCGGCCACGTGCCAGTCGAGCCCCAGCTCGCCGGCCAGCCACGACACCAGCATCAGCAGCAACGCGTTGATCACCAACAGGAACAGGCCGAGGCTGATGAAGATGATGGGCGCCGTGACCACCTTGAACAGGGGTTTCACGATGCTGTTCACCACACCGAAGATCGCCGCCACCGCGATCAGGGTGAAGACCTGGGTCTCCATTTCGGCGTTGACAACGGTGATCCCCGGGAGCAGCCAGGTCGCCACGGCCAACGCGAGCGCACTGGCGAGAAAGCGAATCAGCATGGCCCCATGGTTTCATGCTTGACTGAGTTCTCCTATCGCATGAGATCGGAAGGCACAGCGGTGACCATCAGCCTGACCGGACGGCACTTCCTGAAGGAACTCGACTTCACCCCGGCCGAGTGGCAGCGTCTGCTCGCCCTCACCGACGAGTTGAAGCAGGCGCGCCGCTCCGGCACCGAGGTGCAGCATCTGAGCGGCATGAACCTCGCGCTGATCTTCGAGAAGACCTCCACCCGCACCCGCTCGGCCTTCGAGGTGGCCGCCCATCACCAGGGCGCCCACGTCACCCAGATGGACGGCAACTCCTCCCAGCTGGGCCACAAGGAATCCCCGGCCGACACCGCCCGGGTGCTGTCACGGCTCTACGAGGGCATCGAATACCGCGGCGCACACCAGACCACGGTCGAGCAGATCGCCGCGCACTCCTCCGTGCCGGTGTGGAACGGCCTGACCGACCAGTGGCACCCCACCCAGAGCCTGTGCGACATGTTCACCATGCGCGAGGCCAGCCGGCGCGACGACCACGAGATCTCCTTCGCCTACGTGGGAGACGCCCGGTTCAACGTCGGCTGCTCGCTGCTGATCGGCGGTGCGCTGTTGGGCATGGACGTGCGCATGGTCGCCCCCCGCAAGCTGCTGCCGCCGGATTGGGTGGTGGAGCGGGCGCGGGCGCTCGCCGAGCAGACCGGCGCGCGGATCACGCTCACCGAGGACCTGGACGGGGTCAAGGGCTGCCACTTCATCCATACCGACATCTGGGTGTCGATGGGCGAGCCCGAGAGCGTGTGGACGGAGCGCATCCTGCTGCTCTCCGATTACCAGGTGAATACCGCGCTGCTGGAGCGGACCGGGATCTCCGATGTGAAGTTCATGCACTGCCTGCCGGCCTACCACAACCGCGAGACCACGGTCGGCGAGCAGGTCTTCTCCCGCTTCGGGCTGCCCGAACTGGAGGTGACCGACGAGGTGTTCGAGTCGCCGGCGTCCATCGTCTTCGATCAGGCGGAGAACCGGATGCACTCGATCAAGGCGATCCTGGTCGCGACGCTGACCTGACCCCCGAGGGCGGTCCCGAGTCGCCGATCAGGAGTAGGGCCAGGGGTTCGGCTTGCAGCCCTTGAGGTCGTCGCCCTGCGGGGCCATCACCGGAGCGGCCTTCCCCTTCGTCTTGCAGGCGGCCTTCTTCTCGCCGAGGTGGAGGCCGACCGCGTGGTTGACCAGGTAGCGCCGGAAGCCGGTCAGGTCGTCACCGTAGGTGGCGGCTCCCTTCGTCCACCCGTTCGCGCTCAGGATCAGCTTTCCGCCGCGCACGCACACCCAGGCCTCGCCGGAGCACTTGCCGTCCGCGGCCTTCGGGTCGGCGACGTAGACGGTGAAGTCGGCCTGCTTGGCGTCCTTCACCAGGGAGAAGCGGACGGTGCCCTTGCCCGCCCAGCTGCGCGGATCGTTGAGGACGCCGGCTATCTCCGTGGCCACGTCGTTGGCCTTCAGCCCGGTGGCGGTCTGCACCGTGACGACGAAGGTGTGTTCCTTCCCCGTCCCGCTGGCCGAGGCCTGCTTCACGCTGGAGGTCGTGAAGGTCGGCTGGGACGGCTTGGCGCTCGGCTTCGCGCTCTTCGAGGGCTTCGCCGACGGCTTGGCCGACCCGGAGGGCTTGGCCGACGCCGAGGGCTTCCCGCTCTGCGACGGCGAGGGCGAGGCGGTGGGCTTCGGGGTCGGCTTGGGCTTCGCTGGGGGTGGCGTCACGGTGCGGGTCGGCACTCCTGCCCGCACCACCGGCTCGGTCAGCGCGTTCGCCCAGGCTGCCAGCCCGATCAGCACGGCCACGCCGAGCACCAGCGCCAGGATCAGCTTGCCGCCAAGCCACCTGGGCCTGCCGAAGGGCGCGGGGGAAGTCACCGGCTCACCTTAACCCGCGCGAACCGCGGGGCCGGTGACCGCTACCGGCCTGGCGGCTCAGTGCTCGGATCCCAGACTTCGGGAGCC
>JAIUOR010000063.1 GCA_020161795.1 Actinomycetota bacterium
CGCAACAACCCGGCCCGGGCGAACGGCATCGGCCACATGGCGGTCTTGACCAAGCGGCTTCCCGGCGGCGAGTGGCGCATCATCGAGGCCAGGGGACGGGCCTACGGGGTGGTCAGGAGCACGCTCAGCTACTGGAAGCAGCGCTCGTACTATGCAGGACTTCGACGCCTCCCGAAGATTGCCTTCGCGAGCACCGCCGAGGGCACCGGCTCGGCCGCGAGGCTCTACCAGTCCGGCTGTGTCACGATCGGCTCGACCCGGTACGCCAACTTCACCTCCGTGACGAACTCGTTCTACGCCAATGCTGCAGCGATCACCAGAGACGCCGCATACAAGAGCGCGAATACGGTGATGGCAAACCGGCCTCAGTTCCTGCGGGCACTCGCCGAGGTGGTGAGCCCGAAGGACCCCGAGAGCTACGCCCGGTCACTGTCCTCGCTGATCAGCAGCTACTCCCTCAGCGACTACGACGTCGTCCCGATCGGCCTGGTCCTGAAGTCCGGCAGCGCTGGGGCCAAGGTGACTGCTCTGCAGTACCTCCTACAGGCCGCCGGCAACACCACCCCGATCACCGGACGCTTCGACCGCGCAACCGAGTCGGCGGTGTCGAAGTTCCAGGCGGCCAGGAAGCTGAAGGTCGACGGGGAGGCAGGAGAGCTCACCCTGAGCGCCGTCTTCGCGAAACTCGACACGAAGAGCAGCGGCCCTCGGGTATCCGCCGCGAACACACTTCTGGGCGCACTCGGCCACAGCGTTCCCGCGACCGGCACGTTCGGTAACGAGACGCTGGCAGCTGTCAAGGCATTCCAGACCACGGCCGGACAGGCCGTCACCGGCTCGATCGACAAGCAGACCTGGGCGGCCCTGTTCATGACGCTCGATGCCGCGAAGCCCACGGTCAGCGGTCTCGCCGAGGTCGGTCAGACCATGGAGGCGCAAGCGGGCACCTGGGGGCCCGGCACGGTGAGCATCTCCTACCAGTGGTACCGGGGCGCCAGCGCCATCGCCGGCGCCACCGGGGCGCAGTACGACGTGCAGCCTCTTGATGCTGGCGCAGCGCTCACAGTGGTGGTGACCGGCTCCAGGAAGGGCTACACCCTCACCGCCCGCGCCTCGGCCGCGACCGAGGTCGTGCGAACCGCCAACCTGAAGTCCACCCCCACCCCGATCATCACCGGCTCGCCTAGGGTTGCTGAGACCCTCGGCGCAATCGGTGGCACATGGGCACCGGGCCCAGTCTCGTTCGCTGTCCAATGGTTCCGTGGAGGCAACGCCATCAAGGGCGCGACATCGGTTCGCTACACGGTGGGCCCCGCCGACGTCGGCGCGAAACTGACAGTGGCGATCACTGGATCGAAGGCCGGCTACACGCCCGTAACGAAGGTGTCGGCAGCCACGGCGACCGTAGCCAAGGCCAGGCTCGTTTCAACACCCAAGCCCACGATCACCGGCACCAGACGAGTGGGGAAGACCCTGACGGCCAGCCATGGGGGCTGGGGCCCCGGCCCGGTCACCTACCAGTACCAGTGGTACCGCGGCTCCACACCCATCAAGGGAGCGATCCGCCAGACCTACAAGGTGCGGCCGGAGGACCGGAACCGGAAGGTCCTTGTCATGGTCGCGGGCATCAAGGACGGCTACGAGCGCCTGGTCAGGAAGTCCGCCGCAGCCAGGATCGGCTGAGGACGATCCACCCGGAACGGGCGATCCGGATCCAGGCCGCCGTCGCCACGTTCCGCTCCGCGGCGTTGAAACCTTGACCAGAACTTCATCCAGCCTGGAGCCGGTCGGGTTGCCGCCCACAGGAGAATGAAAGGTACCCATCACTCCGCTGAGCCCCACAGGATGACCATGCCTCAGAAGCCGGATCCGAACTCGCGCCGGGCGGCCCTGCGGGAAGCCTCGCGTCGCGAGGAACTGCGGAAGCGCCGACGCAGGCTCATCATCTGGGGCAGCTCCGCCTTGGCCGTGGTCGACCTGGTCGTGGCGGTCGCCCTGTGGGCGACCCGCCCGGGCAGCCCGGCCACCACAGCAACGGGCGCAGCCTCCTACCCGAACGAAGCGCGTGGACACATCACCGGCACGGCGACCTACGACACGAAACCGCCGGTGGGCGGAAACCATGCCTCGGTGTGGCAGAACTGCGGGATCTACACCGAGCCGGTCGTGGACGAGAACGCGGTCCATTCCCTCGAGCACGGCGCCATGTGGATCACCTACCGTCCGGATCTCCCCGCCGACCAGGTGAAAGCACTGCAGGACCTGCTGAGGAATCAGCCTTACGCCCTGCTGAGCCCCTACCCCGACCTGCCGGCCCCGGTGGTCGCGTCCGCGTGGGGCGTCCAGATGAAGCTGACCTCGGCCTCCGATCCCCAACTGTCTGCGTTCATCACCGAGTACGGCGACGGCAGCAAGGCGCCCGAACCCAAGGGGAGTGCACCGGAGGCGTGGGTCAACCCCAGAACTGACCCTGTCCGGCTCGTTACGACCGGTTCTGGTCCGGCTCGCCGGCGAGGGGGTCGAGTACGCGACGGAGGAACTGCCTGGTCCGGTGCTCCCGAGGGCTGGTGAGGACTTGGGCCGGCGTACCCTCCTCGACGATCAGTCCGCCGTCGAGGAAGGCG
>JAIUOR010000064.1 GCA_020161795.1 Actinomycetota bacterium
CTCCGCCGCCGCATCGCCACCGGCGCGCTCCCCGCGTCCCGGATCGGCGCCCGCCTGATCCGCGTTCGGATCGCGGATCTCGAGCGGGTCTGCCGTCCGATAGTGGTCGACCAACGATCCACTCATCGTCGTCGAGCATGATGAGAACTTCACCACACCAGGCACTGCCCGACGTGCGGGTCGGATCAGGGCCGGTGACGACGAGGTTGCCGGACAACGGCTCGCAAGTTATCTTGGAGGACCGGCCCGAGTACCTCAGGTGATGACGATGCCTCGCACAGTCGACCAAATCCTCCAGCACGCGGATGACCTTGCGGCCCGGTTCAAGGCGTACGAGCCCGACCCCGCACATGAGCTCGATCCGGGCGCCATCGCGCTGCTGCGCGCCGCGATCCAGGAGCGGTCCGACGCCGAGCGCCACGTCCTGGAAGCAATCAGGGCAGCGCGAGTCGCTGGCATGACCTGGTCAGCCATCGGACTCTTCGTTGGCACCTCGGGGGAGGCGGCCCGGCAGCGCTACGGCCACAAGGTCGGGTGAAGCCGCAAGTCAGCTACTTTGGCTCACGCACGTGGGATATTGGGCTGAGCGCAAACGTAATACTGTGGGAAACGCAAACGTGATACTCTACGGTCATGGCTTACCGGGACCGCGTCGCCGACGACCTCGTGCGCAAGGCGCTAGAGACCTTCGGGGCTGTCATCCTCCATGGGCCTCGTGCCGTCGGGAAGACGACCTCGGGGCTGCAGCTGGCCGCGAGTTCCGTCCGACTCGATTCCTCACCCAACGTCGTCACACTCGCCGAGGTTTCACCCGGCCGAGTGCTGGAAGGCCCCACCCCACGGCTGATCGACGAGTGGCAACTGGCGCCCACGCTGTGGAACGCGGTCCGTCACGAGGTTGACGACCGCGGGATCGCCGGGCAGTTCATCCTGACCGGCTCCGCAACTCCCGCCGACGACGTGACCCGGCACAGCGGCGCCGGACGGTTCCACCGGATCACTCTCCGTCCGATGTCACTCGACGAGAGCGGCGAGAGCACCCGCTCGGTGAGCTTCCCCAGCCTGTTCAGCTCCTCCGGCAGTGCTGAGGCACGTGGCGTCGGCGGCCTCGGCGGCCCGAGCGTCGAGGAGTACGCGGCCCTCACCGTACGGGGAGGATGGCCCGCCCTGGTGACGCAGCCGACCCGATCAGCCACCGACTACCTCGCGGGCTACCTCGACGATGTCGCCCGCACTGACCTCCGGTTCGCCGGGCTGAGCGCCGATCCCGTTCGGGTGGCTGCCCTGCAACGCGCCCTGGCACGCAACACGGCGACCGAGGCGTCCGCGTCCAAGCTGAGCGCAGAGGCCGAGATTCCCGTACCTGGCACCGCGACCGCGGAGGTCTCGGCGCAGACCGTGCGGAAGTACATCGATGCCCTGACCCGGATCTTCGTCGTTGAGGAGCAGCCGGCCTGGGCTCCTCACCTGCGCTCGAAGGTGCGCCTGCGCGTACAGCCGAAGTGGCACTTCGTCGACCCGTCGCTGGCAACGGCAGCGCTCCGCGCCCAGCCGGACTCCCTGCTCGACGACCTCGACGCCTTCGGGCTGCTCTTCGAATCACTGGCCATCCGTGACCTCCGGATCTACGCACAACCCCTCGGCGGAACCGTCTACCACTACCGGGACGATTCGGGCCTCGAGGTGGACGCGATCGTCGAACTCGCCGATGGACGCTGGAGCGCCTTTGAGGTCAAGCTCGGCGGCACCGGCAACATCGAGAAGGCGTCCGCCAGTCTTCGGGCACTGAAGGCCAAGGTCTCAGAGCAGCGCGCACGACAACTCTCCACACTGAATGTGGTGACGGCCGGCGCGGAAAGCTACGCCCGCCCGGACGGCGTCAACGTGATTGCGCTCGGTCACCTCTTCGCCGGGTAGAAATCCAGCGTCTCCGCCACGAGCGATCGTCAGTCGCCGTCGACCCCCGGAGCAGCCGGCTGAGCCAGCAGCGCCATGCGGTCGGCGATGATCCGGTCGCGGCCCTCGGCGACGTGCTGGTAGACCAGCGCAGCCTTTGCCGTGGAGTGCCCCATGCGTGCCATCAGCTCCGCGAGAGTGGCGCCGGCCTGCGCGGCCATCGTTGCCGCGCTGTGGCGAAGGTCGTGGAAGCGCAGGTCCGGCCGCCCGGCAACCTGACGAGCCCTGTGGTAGGTCTTGCTGACGGTGTTCACGTGCAGGTGGCCCGTCTTGGTCGCGTTCGGGAACAGCAGCCCGTCCGGGCCGGGCATGGCGTGCTCGGCAAGGTGACGTCGCAATGCTGGACGGAGGTTCGGCGGGAGCGCGATCGTCCGGACGCCCGCCCGGGACTTCGGTGTTCCGACCGTCGCCTCACCCTTGCGCCACACCACGGCGCGTTCGACCCGAACCGACATCGAGGCCAGGTCGAGGTCCTTGCGTCGCAGCTCGCTCACCTCGCCCCAACGGAGGCCGCACCAGGCCGACAGCAGGATCAGTGCCTGGTACTTGTCGGGCATGTTCTCCACGATGGTGGCGATCTGCTGAGGTGTGGCCGGCTTCGGCTCGAAGGTGCGGTGAAGGACCGTCGGATGCTCCACCTTGCACGGGGAGTCCGGAATCAGCAGACGGCGGCCCGTGCTGGCGCTGCGCATGATGGTCGACAGCAGCGAGTAGGCGTGTGCCCGCCGGGTCGGAGCAGCGGGCAGCAGCATGGCGTACCAGTCATCGATGTCGTCGGCGGTGATGTCGGCCAGGTGCATGTCGCCCAGCGTGGGCAGGATCTGCTTGTCGAGCAGGATGCGGTAGAGATCCTTCGTCCGGGGCTTGAGCGGCTGGCCGTCTCGGGTGCGTCGGCGCTCTATCCAGATCTCGGAGTAGTCGCGCAGTGTCGGGGTCTCGGCCGGCTGCGGGTCGGGCGGACGCCAGCGATGCTCCTCAAGTTCGGCCCGGCGCATCGACAGCCACGCGTCGGCGTCGCCCTTGGTCTCGAAGGTGACCGGGGCCAGATAGCGCTCCCCGTTCTCGCCGAGATAACTGGCCTGGTAGCGACCGGACCGCTGCTTCGCGATCTTGCCGAAGGCCCGCCGGCGCCGGGTCGACCTGGTCCGACTGGACGGCCGCGGGGCCGAACCGGTGCGCGCGGGCGTACCCGCAGCCCCGTCCACCAGTCGGAGATTGGTCACCCTGTCACCTTGCCCTTGCATCTCACCTGCATCCTAACGCATCCTAACAACAGCCCATTTCTGCCTATTTGCGCCTACTTGGCGATCGAGAGCCAGAGACCATCATGCCTAGTCACTACGCTGAAACTGGTAGCCAGGAGAGGTAGACGAAAGAGCCTGAGGTGGCAGTTCAAATCCTGTCACCCCGACGCGAAAGGCCTAGTGAACCGCCGGTTCCCTAGGCCTTTTGAGGTGTAGGAATTGACCAAGTCACCTAGAACTCACCTTTTTGCCCTTCGCGACCACCCCTTCGAGCTTGCGCTCTGCGACACGGTCCCGATGGTGTCCGTCCCCTCCGGTTGGTCGGGGACACTACGCCCACCTGCGGTACATGAACACCCGCAGCACTCCTCCAACCAATCCACCGAATCTGCCAGCCTTGATGGACGTGGCCGAGTTAGCCGCCTACCTGGGTGTGCCGGTCTCCACGGTCTACGACTGGCGGACTCGGGACAAGGGGCCGCCGGCCTATCGGTTCGGCAAGCATCTGAAGTTCGCCGTCGCGGACGTGCAGGCGTGGGTTGCCGCCCAGCGGGAACCCGGCCCGAGGCGGTGATCTGACATGAGCCGCCCACGACTCACCGTCGGCACCTACGGCGACATTACGACCCGGCCCACCTCGTCCGGGCAGCACCGGGCTCGCGCCCGCTACAGGGACTGGGACGGGCAGGTGCGACCCGTGCAGGCCACCGGCGCAACTCCCAAGGCGGCCGAGCATGCGCTGAAGGCCAAGCTGGCCGAGCGGTTCCTGTTCCAGCCCACCTTCACCACGCTGACCGCTGACAGTCCGTTCGAGGATCTGGTGTCCTACTGGCTCGACGACCTCGATCTGGACGACCACCTGTCGAAGACCACCCGCCAGTTGTACGAGCGCAACATGCGGACCTTGGTGATGCCCGCGTTCGAGCACCTGACTCTGCGGGAGATCGGCGTGGCTCGCTGCGACCGGTTCCTGAAGCAGATGGCCCGCAAGTCGCACAACCGGGCTCGGCAGTCCCGCGTGGTGCTGCGGCTGGCCTTCGGGCTGGCGGTGCGTCACGAGGTGATCCCCCGCAACCCGTTGGACGGTGTGGCGCGGCTGCGCCGCGAGCCGCATGTGCCGAACGCGCTCACCCCGATCGAGGTCAACGCCATCCGAGCGGTAATCGCCCACTGGGAAGCCGGGCGGGCGATCTCCGGCCCGAAACCCGACGGCCAGCTCGGCGCGATCGTGGAGGTCATGCTGGGCACCTCCGCCCGGATCGGCGAGGTGCTGGCCATCCGCCGACGAGATATCGACCTGACCAGCGCGACCCCGTCGATCCGGATCGCCGGCACCATCGTGAGCCGCAAGGGCGAGCCGACCTTCCGCCAGGACCACCCGAAGACCTCCCGGTCGCGCCGGGTGGTGGCCCTGCCCTCGTTCGCCGCCGAAGCGGTACGCAAGCGGCTGGCGGCGCTGGACGACCGCAGCATGGATGCGCTGCTGTTCCAGTCCCGTGAGGGCACCCCGCTGACCACCGCGAATGCGCGGCGGCAGCTGCGGGCGGTGCTGGGCGCTGCCGGGATCAAGGACGTGACTCCGCACATGTTCCGGCGTACGGTCGCCACCGCGATCAATGAGCAGGCGGGGGTCGCGCTTGCGGCGGAGCTGCTGGGGCATGTGGACCCGAAGATCACCATCCAGCACTACATCCGCCGCAGCGAGATGGTGAACCCGGTCACTGCCGAGTTGCTGGAGTGCGCGTTCGCCCCGAAGCGTGTCACGGGCGAGGTGCCAGCGGGCACGTTCCCGAAGGCAGCCTGACCACACCCAGAGAAAGAGCGCCGTGCCCGGCCCCCAGCCCGGGCACGGCGCTCGCTCTTGGTGCACCGGCGATCCGCGAACGCATCACAACGCGGTCAGGACTCGTCTTCGTGTCCTGCGAGTAGCTGGAAGAAGGCTTCCTCTTCCCGTCTCCGAGCGTTTACATCGTCAATGACGAACTGCACGAAGTCTTCGTCGCGGTTGGCGATCACGACATCCGCCACCGGTGGGGCGGGTTCTTCGCCGGGCCAGCTGGTCTGCCGGGTCGGGCGGTCACGATCCAGCCGGGTGCCGCTGGCCGCTACCCAGTCCCGCAGCCGTTGGCGGGCATCGGCGAAGTCGCGATGCCAGCCGTTGGGGGCGCTGCCGTTCTGTTCGGGGTCGTAGGCGCCGAGCCAGTGCAGGTGGAGCGCCGACAGTTCCCAGATGAGTTCGGGGTGGCGGTGCCAGAACGGTGGGATGACGGTGGCGGGCAGTCCGTAGGTGTGGCGCAGCCAGTCGACCCAGCTGTTGAGCTCCAGCCAGGCGGACTCTGCCTCGTCGGCCGTAAGTAGGTTCCAGTTGATCGGGTGGGGCGGCTCCTGAAGCAGCGGCAACCCGAACTCCTCCTCTGTATCCTCGATCGGCTCGGGGAGTGCGCTGTCGTCGGCAGTGGCCATCGCTGACGTGCCTCACATTCCGATGCCGGCTGAGGGTGTGCTCGGTGTCTCCGAGGCCAACTCCGCCGACTGATCGCGGTGGCGCCACTTGCGGGTCGGCTCCTCCGCGGCGGGCTCGACGCCGGTGGCGCGCGTGCGGTTGACCTCGTAACGTGTGCGCGCGAGGTCGTGGCCAATCTTCCGGGCCACGAACTCCTCATCCTGCACGTTCTGGCCGTCCTTCTCGTACTCAACTGGACGGACGTAGCCCTCAGCGACGAAGTTGTCGCCCTTCGCGAACTGCTCGGCTGCTCGCTCGGCGGAACGGCTGAACATGACCAGGTTGTGGAAGGTGGTGTCGATCTGGATGAACGACCCGTCCGGTTCCTTGTGGTAATGCTCCTGCCCGATACGGGCGTAGAACCGGGGCACGCCTTTCGTGGTGTGGGTGAGTTGTGGGTCAGACGCGATGAATCCTGAGAGGGACTCCTGGGTACGGATCGCCATCAGATCCTCCTCCTGAGCACAGACAGCCCCTGGGCGAGCCGTTCTGTTCAGAAGGTGCACCGCATGTCTCCGGACTCACCGGCAGCGGACCGACTGCGACTCCTGGCCGGATGTCCCGAGGTTCCTGCCGTTCCCACGAGCAGCTGCAAGGATCGACCCGTGGAACTCATGTCTGGCCTCGGGCTCAGTGGCTACCGCTCGTTCGCATACGACCACATGCAGTACGTGGCACCGATGTCGAAGGTCAACCTCATCGCTGGGCAGAACAACGCAGGGAAGTCCAACCTGTTGCGGTTCGTTGAGGGCCTGCCGCTGGCCGTGCCCGGTACTCCACCCACCAACGGCCTATCAGGATCCTTGGACACGCCGGTGGGGAGCTCACCCGGGGGCGGTCAGCCGAAAGTAGCTTTGGCCACAAGCCGGGAGACTTTGAGTCTGGCCGTAGAGCGTGCGTCTGTCGATCGTTCCGGTCACCGCTATACAGGCGAGGCAGGTGACCTCCTCGAGCTACTCCCCAGAGTGCTGGCGGGACCAGCCGACCTTCTCTGGATTCCGTACACTCTCAGCAAATCCGACTTTGTCGTGGATGCGTGAACCGCCCCGGCGTGTCCGGAGACTCCAAACCTTGGGAAGGTTGGAGTCATGTCAGGAAGAACGAACAAGAGGTATCCGGCTGAGCTGAAGGCCAGGGCGGTGCGGATGTATGCCGAAATCCGGCCGGATCAGGAGAC
>JAIUOR010000065.1 GCA_020161795.1 Actinomycetota bacterium
ATCCCGAAGTTGCGGACCGGCAGCTACTTCCCGGAATGGCTGCTGGAACGCCGTAAGCGGGCCGAGTCGGCGCTGATCTCGGTGGTGGCGACCTGCTACCTGCTCGGTGTCTCGACGCGGCGGATGGACAAGCTGGTCCAGGCGTTGGGCATCACTGGACTGTCGAAGTCTCAGGTGTCGGTGATGGCCGGCGAGCTCGACCAACTCGTCGCCGACTTCCGCAACCGGCCACTCGACCAAGGCCCGTACACGTTCGTGGCCGCCGACGCCCTGACCATGAAAGTGCGTGAGGGCGGCCGGGTGGTGAAGGTCGCGGTCATGGTGGCCACCGGCGTGAACAAGGACGGATACCGGGAAGTACTAGGCGTTTCGGTGTCGACCAGCGAGTCCGGTGCCGGCTGGCTGGCCTTCTTCAAGGACCTCGTCGCCCGCGGCCTGTCCGGAGTGGCCCTAGTCACCTCCGATGCCCACACCGGCCTGGTCGACGCGATCGGCGCCACCCTGCCCGGCGCCTCCTGGCAACGCTGCCGCACTCACTACACCGTGAACCTGATGAGCGTGTGCCCCAAGCACGCCTGGCCAGCGGTGAAGGTGTGGCTGCACTCGGTGTTCGAACAAGTCGACGCCAAGGCCGTCCGGGCCCAATACCCAAGACCTTTCGGTCATTTGGAGCGGGCAGGGTATTAACGTCCGCTATTCCCCGAGTATGGCGCGTACCCGTGCCTGACCCGTTCGGCACGCTCGCCGGTGGTGGGGTCGTCTTGCCCTTCCCGCGGGCTACGGCGAACCGAGTCTGCCTCGGATGCGGTCGATGATCTTCGGGATGTCCTGGTCGAGTGTCTGGCGGACAATGGCGGTGTCGACGAGCAGGTAGCCGTGGGCGATGCGGTTGCGGATGCCCCACATGAGGGGCCAGTCGGTGCCGAACAACTGGTCGCGTACGTCCGGGTCGAGGGCGGCGAGCACCTCGATGCCGGCCGACAGGCGCATGCAGACGGCGTCGATCACGAGCTGCTCGTCGAGGTCGTGTTCGGCGTAGGCCTGCGTGGTCTGGAAGTGGGCTAGCGCGTCGCGCAGGATCTCGTCAGGCTCGCGGCTCACAGCGCCACCGCCTCGGCTAGGGCGCGATCGCGGAACTCCGGACGCAACACGCTGTCGGGCACCAGGTCGACCTCGGCATCGAGAACGTCCCTGAGCCGCTGCTCGAGAGCGCCGAGTTGCATCAGGCTGAGCGGGGTTCCCATGGTGAACAGCAGATCGATGTCGGAGCCGTCATGGTCCTGGCCGGTGGCGACCGAACCGAACACCCGCACGTTGCTGCCGCCAGCGGCGGCGATGATCTGGCGGATGTCGTCGGCGTGCGCGCGAAGCCGGCGGGCCAGCGAGGTGGTGCCGTGGAAGTGCAGCAGCCGGGAGACCTCGGGCTGGCTGCGTCCGATCTCGGCGGCGATCTGGGTCTGAGTCATTCCGCTGGCCGCTGCTTGACGAACGGCGCGGACGAGCTCGGCCCGCGCCTGCGTCACTGCACCGTCGGTGCGGCGTGCAACCTCGGCAAGGCTCGTTGACATGGCGCCAGTATAGCAAGTGTTATAGGCGCGAACGGGGCGGCTCGTCAGTCATGCTGAATGATCGGGACGCCGTCGGCGTCCACGAGGAGGGTCAGCTGCCTGAGCGGCTCGCCGTCAAGAGAAAGACCTTCGACCTGGACCTCGCCATGAGTGGCCGGGATCGTCGACGAGTAGCGGACGTGGTGGTGCCCGTGGAACCAGCGCACGGCCTCGACTCCGTCCAGAACGCGGCGGAGCCGCTCCTGGTGGGCGTCCGCCCCCGCCTGAGCCGACACCGGCCACCAACTGTCCCGTTCCCACGGATCGAGGTGCTGCTGGTAACGCCGTGCGAGGAAGTCGGTGCCCATCGGGGCGTCGTGCGCCACGACTACGTCCGCCGGTCCGGCGGCGATGATCGCTGCCACCTGCTTCTCGGTCACCTCCTCCTCGGGGAACCAGTCGAAGCCTTCGGTGCGCAGGTGCTGATCCACCGAGGGTGCGCCGCCGATCCCGAGCCAGCGCGTCGAGCCCCACGTCCAGCGGTGGCCAACGGGGATCTCGCGGATGTGCTCGGTGATGACGCGCAGGCCGTCGTCCCCGATCGGCCGTCCGGCCAGCGAGGGCAAGTCCTCGTGGTTGCCCGGAATGAACCACAGGTCGAGCCCGAAGGCCGCTAGTTTGGCGTCGACCTTGCGCAGGTACTTCTGGCCGGAGTTGTTGTTGCCGCGTGGCCAGAAGCCGAAGTCACCGACTTGGAGTATCAGGTCGGCACCCAGCGACTGGGCGTGGTCGATGACCTGGAGTGCGGCCAGCGTGTTTCTGTGCAGGTCGCCCACCAGCAGGATGCGCTGGGGATCGGCCACGGTTTCCTCCCTGATCGAGCTGAGCCGAGCAACGCTACTCGCGGCCTCGGACAACTCCCAATGACCGCATCGACTGGACAGGACGGAACAGGTGCTCCAGGTCGACGGAGTTGACCCGGATGATCCGCCGGCCAGACCGGACGGCGGGCAGCGAACCGTCGATGATGCGGTGGCGGATGTAGTCCCGCGAGACGTGGTAGCGAGCTGCGGCCTCGGCGATGGTTAGGTACTCTGCCGGCTGGCTCGCCGGCTTGGGCTGGGCGGTCATGGTGTTCCTCCTCTTGCTGGTTGGGTCAGATGCCGATTCCGGGGCCGTGGCGCCGATCGATTCCGGGTGGACGCAGGCGCTCGTCGCGCTGACCCATGTTCTGGGTGGGCTCGATGACCTCCCACATCTCCTCGATCGGCTCATGGCGTGGGCTGTGCTCGAAGCGGTAGAGCAGTGCGGACGCGGCGTGGTCGTCCGGCAATGGCCCGCGTCGCATGGCGTGCTCGATGAGCCCAGGGACGTCCTCGCCCTCTTTGGCGAGCGCGGTGAGCTTCGCCGCCAGCACTGACGTCTGTGGGTCGGTGCGCAGCTGTGGCGCGAGCTGACGAGCCACCGCCGTCCAGTGCCGCAGCGCCGGGCTCGACAGCTGGAGGTGGTCGTCGAGGACGTGCTGCCAGCGAGCGGCGGCACCCGGCACCTGCGTCGATCCGGTCGGGCTCAGGTCGTCCGCCGGCACTCCCATCGCCGCACGCCAGACCGACACGTGGGCGACCAGCTCGGGCGACAAGTCAGCAGACAGTGCCTCCTGCCAGCGCGGCTCGGCTGTCCTGGACGCCGCGCTCACCTGGGCGGCCAGGTCGCGGACCAGCTCCGAGCGGGACGACAGGTAAGGGCCCCACTGCGGGTGCCCGGCCAGCGGTGCCGGAACCTCGCTGAGCCAGGGGAGCGGGCCGCCACGCTCCACCCAATCGAGCCGCCACGACAGCACTGCCGCTGGGTCGCGCGCGTCGTTCAGACCTCCGTCCAGGACGGCCGTGGACAGCACACTGATCGGGTTGGCACCGGACGTGGCCAGCAGCATCAGCTGCGACCGCAGCACCGGCCAGGCAGGAGCGTCGGTGAGCTCGGGCACCACCTGTTCGGCGTCAGCCTCGATCTGCGCTGCGCGTTCGCGTCCGACGATCTGCTCGGCGGCGAAGCCGAGCGCGTCGACGTAGCGGTCGACGGCCGGCTTCAGCTGGGTCACCGGATCGGCCTCGACCCGCCGCACTCCGGTTGCCGACAGCGCAGCCTCGTCCCGCACCAGCACGGTCTCAAGCACCTCGGTCGGGGTCGGCGGCATGGCCGTCTCCCACCGCGGCAGGCTGTCCGGAGCGCCGTCGCCGACCACCTGGACGTAGGCGTGGTTCGCCAGCCGGCCACGCGTCATCATCGTGTACAGCTGCTGGCGGCTCTCCGCCCCAGTGACCACCCCGTGCATGGTGTCGACCGTCGCGCCTTGCGCGCCGTGGATCGTCGTCGCGTAGCCCAGCTCCACGTCCGCGCGGACGTAGTCGGCGGGCAGGGTGATCCGGAAACCGCGTCCGTTCGCTACGACCAGGCTCTGGTCGCGGCCGATCCCGGAAACCGTCCAGCGGTCGCCGTTGCGCACCCAGCCGGTCCGCGAGAACCGCAGCCGCCGCTCGTTCCGCTTCGTCACCACCGTGTCCCCGACCGACGCCCGACTCCCGTCGTAAAGGAACACCTCGCGATCGGGCACCGCGCCGCCGAGCCGCTGCTCCCGAGCCCGTCGGTTCAGCTCGGACACCAACTCACGCGTGGGCGCGAGCATCACGCTGTCCAGACCGGACGCCCGGTCGGACGCCCATGCGGCGAACGCCTGGTCCAGCGTCGAGCCCTCATCCCCGACGTGGACGCGTCCTTGGTCGAGATAGAAGCCGAGCGCGTCCGGGCGTCCCTCCCGCAACGCCAGCGAGGCCGCCGCCTCCGCCGGGTCGGTGAACCGCACCACCTCGGTCAGTCGCACCGCGCCGTACTCGGCGTCGAGATCCCGCAGCACGCCGCCGGCCTCGACCGCCGATAGCTGGTGGTCGTCCCCGACCAGCCGGACGCTGCCGCCCCGGCCGATCACGAACGACACCGCCGCCTCAAGAGTGAGAGTGTCAGCTATCCCGGCCTCGTCGATCACCACCAGCGTGCGCGGACCGATCGGCGCTGCCCACGCCGGCAGCCGACCGGTCGCCAATCCGTGGGTGAGGATGTGCAGAGTGTCGGCGTGCCCACCCAGCTGCTGAGCGAGTGCGGCCGCCGCGGCCGCGGACGGCGCCATCCCGAGCACGTTCCCGCCCGCCTCGCGCCATGCGGCCGCCAGGGTGCTCATCGCCGTCGTCTTGCCGGCTCCGGCCGGAGCGATCGCCAACTGCACGCGGTTGCCTGACGAAGCCATCCTGCGCACCAGGTCGACCTGACCGGAGTTCAGCTCGACGCCGTTGGCGAGCGCTCCCAGCAGCGCCAGGCTGATCGACCGTTCGCCGACGACCATGCCGTCCCGACGACCGGCCAGGGCCAGCAGCCGAGTCTCGGCGTCCAGGATCTGCTGCGAGGTGTAGATCGCCGAGTCGGCCACCGTGTACACCGAGCTGCCGTCCGGTCGCCGCAGCGCCGCCGGCTCGCTGATCCCGTCCCCGGCCGGGGTCAGCCGCACCGAGAACCGCTCCAGCGCCAGATCGACGACCCGCTCCAGCACGGACGCGAGCTCGGGCACCTCGACCATCCGCACCTGGCGCAGCGCCTCGGCCCGGAGGTGCCAGGGCTGCCACCACGATCGGTGCCGCTGCACGACCGACACCACGTTCGCCGCCAATGCCTGCAGCCAGGCTTCGTCAATCACCCGCTCTGGGAGCGGCCTGTGGGTAAGCGCCTGGGCCAGCATGCGGGCCGTCCCGCCGCGTCCCAGCACCTCGTCGGCCTGCGTCGCCCAGACTCGGCGCTGCTCGGCGAAGGACCGGGGCTCGTGCTTCGCCTCCCGCGTCTCCAGGGTGGCCCGCTGCGCGAGATTGTAGAGTTCGGTCGGGGTCGGAGTGCGTCCGTGCTGCTGCTGGAAGTCGGCGACCAGGTCGCCCTGTGCGCGAGTGATCATCTTGTCGCGCTGCGACCACCGCTCCAGCAGCGCCGGGTCCACCCCCACGATCTCGCGCACTGGACGCTCCGGATCACAGCCGGGACGGTTCACGAATCGGACCCCCAGCTCGCGGGTGAGGTGCTTCTCCAGGGCGGTGTTGTAGAACTCCGAGATCGTCACGTTGGCCTTGAACATGATCCGGCCGTCGATCGCCAGCCAGGCACCGTCGTCCGCGGCCTGCACCTTGTTCGCGATCGCGACGTGGGTGTGCAGGTCGGGATCGCCGGCCCGGGAGTCGCGGTGGGTGAAGGACGCGGCGACGATCCCGAGGGTCTTGACCTGTCGGACGCCGTTGCGTCCCCGTCGGGTATAGATCGCCCTTCCCTCGAGGTACTTCAGGCTGTCGGTGACGGCGCGGTCGTGGCAGCGTTCGACGACCGCGGAGACCTCGGGATCAGCCAGCGCCCACAGCGCCGAGACCGACTTCACCGGCGAGAAGGTCGCGTCGTAGCCTGACACGCCGCTGCGCACCGGCCGCGACGCTCGCACGATGAACCCGGACAGCTCGCGGGCGTCGAGCGGCTCGCGTCCGAAGCGCTTGCGGAAGGCCTCCCGTCCGACCTCCGTGCGCAGCGCGGCCCGGACCTCGGCGGGCACCGGGTCGGACTGGACGCGTCCGTGGGCGAGGTTCCAGTCGCCGATGCGCTTGGTGAGCTCGACGCTGAAGTCGGTCATGCCCGGGTAGACGCCGAAGCGCTGGCCGAGCTGCATCGCGTCCCGGAGGTCGCGATCGGTGGCGCCGAGTTCGAGTGCGGCGAGGCGCTCGGCGGCCAGCGGGTGATCGCCCAGCCCGAAGAGCGACAGCATCTGGTCGGCGGTCACGACGTCGCCGGCCTCCAGACCGTCGATCCCGGCCAGACCGGAGCCGATCCAGTGTCCGGGCTTCTCGCCCTTCAGGCTGTAGTAGTCGGCCAGGCTGGTGTGGCCCTTCTCGGTGGAGTCCATCGCCGCGGTGTTTCGGGTCACGTACTCGTAGCCCGTGCCGGCCGTCAGCTTGTGCAAGGTCATCACGATGGCTGCCTCCCTCATCCATAACAGGCAGTTGAACGCGGCCTCGGTGGCCACAGGGAACTCCCTGTCAATCCACTAAGCCGCTGGCGGACCCCCGATGCGGACAGATTCGGGCAACGACTTTCGGACGAGGCACGATTCGCACCGTTCACAACCTCCCGAAGCCC
The DNA here is from genome assembly GCA_020161795.1 of Actinomycetota bacterium. Classification (GTDB taxonomy): domain Bacteria; phylum Actinomycetota; class Actinomycetes; order Propionibacteriales; family Propionibacteriaceae; genus Propionicimonas. The sequence continues at coordinate 6,759 of JAIUOR010000065.1, forward strand.
GGGAATCAGGCGATCGGGATGCGCCCCCGTCGGGATCTTCGTCACTTGTCAGCCCTCCTGCCTGCGTCGCGGTTGGCGACGTGGCGCCAGCCCGCAGACCTGGTCACTTGCCTTAAGCCTTCGGATGGGTCCGTTCCGGACACGCTGGGCCAGAAGTCCTTCGACTTCTTGGATCGGCGGTCACGCTTGGACGACGAGCGAGCCGAGTCCCGTCGCTGCGGAGTGCTGCCTCGGCCATCCAAATGTTAGGTAGCGGCTCGTCCAAATGTTAGATAGAGAGCCGTCCAAGTGTTAGATTGACGTCCATGTCGTACCAGCGAAGGATCGTTGACGACCTGCTCGATTCGGTGTTCATCCCCGGCGGCCTTGCCGCGGTCGCACTGGAGGGCGCAAAGGGAGTCGGGAAGACCGCGACCGGAACACAGCGTGCCTCCACCGTGCTCACCCTGACAGCCGCCGGGGAACGCGAGGCCCTCGCGGCCAATCCGAACCTCGTGGTTCAGGTGCCTGCGCCGGTCCTGATCGATGAGTGGCAACTCGAACCCAGCGTGTGGGATCGCGTCCGGCATGCGGTGGACGATGACCCTACTGGGGGGCGATTCCTGCTCGCCGGTTCAGCCGGCGTCGCCCCGGGAGTGCGACTCCACTCCGGTGCTGGACGGATCGTGCGACTCCCGATGCGTCCGCTCGCGATCAGCGAGCGTGGCCTGCTTGAGCCGACCGTTTCGTTGGCCGCGCTGCTCACCGGCGACGTCACGGAGGTGGATGGGATGTCTGAGGTCTCGCTCGCCGACTACGTCGAGGAGATCGTGCGGTCGGGATTCCCCGGTATCCGCGATCTGCCCGGCCGTGCCCGCAGGCTGCAGCTTGACAGCTACCTCAGCCGGATCGTCGAACATGAGCTACCGGAGAGCGGAGCAGCAGTGCGCAGGCCCGCGGCGCTGCGCGCCTGGCTCGCTGCCTACGCTGCGGCGACCTCGACTGATGCCGGGTACGCCACGGTTCTGGACGCTGCGACCCCGGGGGAGGGAGACAAGCCGGCCCGGCAGACGGCCGATGTGTACCGGGAGCACCTCACCCGCATCTTCGTGCTCGATCCGGTCGAGGCATGGATTCCGGCTTTCGCGCCCCTGAAGCGGCTCACTCTGGCACCGAAGCACCACCTGGTCGATCCGGCGCTGGCCGCCCGGCTTGTGGGGGTCGGAAAGCAGAGCCTTCTCCAGGGCGCGGGGCACCCCCTGCCCGGTGCCCGGACGGCCACCTGGCTCGGCGCTCTCTTCGAGTCGCTGGTCACTCAGTCCGTCCGGGTCTACGCGGAGGCGGCAGGAGCACGAATCGGTCACCTGCGGACCAAGAACACCGAGCACGAGATCGACCTGATCGTCGAGGGGGACGACCACCAGGTCGTCGCGATCGAGGTGAAGCTCGCCAACACGGTCGAAGCCTCGGACGTGCGCCACCTCAACTGGCTGCACGGCGTCATCGGGGAGCGGCTCGCTGCCCGGGTCGTGGTCGACTCAGGCAGCTACGCCTACCGCAGGCCGGACGGAGTGTTCGTGGTGCCGCTGGCGCTCTTGGGGCCATGAGGGGGAGGCGATGACGGAGGGCACAGGCGCGCCGGTCTCAACGACGCCCATCGTGAAGCGGATGAAGCTGCGCTACGCCGGAACCTGTTCCAGGTGCGGCACGCCACTGGAGGCCGGGCTGACCGCGGACTACGACCGGACGTCAAAGACGGTCGCCTGCGTCGAGTGCCCGGCTCGGCGCGCCATGCCCGAGCGGGCGGAGGAGTCCGCCGCCCCGCGCCACGCCATCACCCCAGAGGCCCCGCCCGAGCTCGAGGTGGTCGACGGTGCGGCCGGTGGCTCGGCCGCGCGGGAGTTCGACCGTCGACACGATGCCCGCCAGCAACGTGTCCAGGCCAACCATCCGAAGATCGGCAGGTTCCTGCTGGCGGTGTTCGATGATCCGCAATCCACCACGGCGTGGGCGACCGGCGCGGTGGGGGAGCAGCGGCTCGGCGAGATGCTGGCCGGCATCGCCGGCTCGACCGTCCGGGTGTTGCACGACCGCCGGATCCCGAAGACGACCGCGAACATCGACCATCTCGTGGTCTGCTCATCGGGGGTCTTCGTGGTGGATGCGAAGCGCTACCGGGATGCCCGCCCAGAACTCCGTGTTGAGGGCGGCTTGTTCCGTCCGCGGCAGGAGCTGCTGATCGTGGGTGGACGCGATCGCACGAAGCTCGTCGAAGGCATGCACAAGCAGGTCGGGCTCGTCCGTGCAGCCCTCGCCGACGAACCGGACGTGCCGGTCCGCGGCGTCCTGTGCTTCGTCGAGGCGGACTGGCCGCTGATCGGCGGCTCGTTCGCTGTCCAGGGCATCGACGTGCTCTGGATGAAGAAGCTGAAGGCAATGCTCACCGCGCCGGGCGAACTCGGCGCCGACGAGATCGCCGACCTGCAGTGGAAGCTCCACGAAGCGTTCCCTCGCCAGAGGGAGCGCGCCGTCGCGTCACAGGATGTTCCCCCGACGTAACTAACCCTGTGGATACGGACCCCTCAAGTGCCACAGACCTCATGCATCCTGGAGCCGACCGAGCTTCGTCTCACCTTCCGGATACTGACGGTCCGCGCTCGGGCGATAGGTGTGCGGCGGCGGTTTACCCGCTGCGCGCGTTTCGGCACCGGGCCGAGTCGGCAGGCCTAGTGTGTTGTCGTGCACGTCTCAACGATTCTCGACCAGATCGACAACGGCGACATCGCGCTGCCTGAGTTCCAGCGTGGCTACGTGTGGAACCGCGAGCAGGTTCGCGGGCTGTTCACCTCCCTGTACCGGGGCTACCCCATCGGCGGATTCATGATGTGGACGACTCCGGCAGTGACCGCGCAGAGCCGCGGCGACGGCGCTCGAGTCGACGGTAACGTGCGGCTTCTACTCGACGGTCAACAGCGCATTACCTCCCTGTATGGAGTTGTCCGCGGCAAGGCGCCGCAGTTCTTCGAAGGGAACGCCGCCGCGTTCACCGGGCTTCACTTCAACCTCGACGACGAAACGTTCGAGTTCTACGCGCAGCAGAAGATGAAGGACAATCCCCTGTGGGTCGATGTGTCGAGGGTCATGGCCGACATCGGTCCCTTCATTGCAGCGCTTGCTCCGCTCGGCGCGGATAGGTTGCCGACCTACTTGTCACGTCTCGCGCAGGTGGCCAACATCAAAGAGCGCGACGTGCATATCGATGAGGTCACCGGCCAAGACAAGACCATCGACGTCGTCGTTGACATCTTCAATCGCGTCAACTCGGGCGGCACCAAACTGTCCAAGGGCGACCTGGCGCTGGCCAAGATCTGCGCCTCCTGGCCCACCGCGCGTGAGGAGATGAACACTGCGCTCACGACTTGGCGCGGCGCAGGGTTCGACTTCAGCCTGGACTGGCTGCTGCGCAACATGAACGCCCTCACCACTGGGGAGGCACTCTTCTCCGCACTCGCAGACGTGCCGAGCAACCAGATTCGGGATTCGCTGCACCGAGCTACAGCCCACGTCGGCTACCTGCTCAACCTGGTCTCCGGGAGGTTGGGGCTCGATCACGATCGAGTGCTGATGGGTCGCTACGCGTTCCCCGTGATGTCTCGCTTGGTGGAGCAGTCGCCGACCACCAAGCTCAGTGCCGCTGAGGCGAACGCGCTCCTCCACTGGTACATCCACGCCAGCATGTGGGGCCGCTTCGCGGGTTCGACCGAGACCGTGCTGAACCAAGATCTGAAAGCCGTGGACGCCACGGGCCTGCAAGGGTTGCGCGACAACCTGCTTAGGATGCGCGCCGACCTGACCGTACGGCCCGGCGACTTCGACGGCTACAGCCTCGGAGCGAGGTTTTATCCGGTGCTCTACATGCTCACTCGAACCCTTGGTGCGCTCGACTTCGGCGACGGCATCCCGCTGTCTCAGTCACTGCTTGGTCACAATGCCCGTCTTGAGGTTCACCACATCTTCCCCAAGGCGAGGCTCTACGCGGCAGGCTACGAGCGCGCCAACGTCAACGCTGTGGCCAACTTCTGCTTCCTCACCAAGGGCAGCAACATCCAGATCAGTGATAGCGATCCTGCGGTCTACTTCCCCGCGGTAGAGGAAGCGCAGCCTGGGGCGTTGGCGAGCCAATGGGTACCGATGGATCACGACTTGTGGCACATCAGTCGGTACCCGGATTTCTTGGCAGCGCGTCGCGAACTGCTTGCTACAGCAGCCAACGGCTTTCTGCGAACGCTGGCTGACACCTCAGTCACCGCGGTCGAGGTGGCAGAGCGAGAGACCGTAGTGGTTGGCGTGGCCGTCGATTCCGAGGTGGACGCGGACGACGACGACCTCCGCGACCTGGTGCATTGGGTGCGCCAGCAGGGCTACGCCAAGGGAACAACCGACTGTGAGGTCATTCACCCGGTTACTGGCGAGGTCGTGGCAATGGCTGAGGCGTACTGGCCCGACGGCCTGCAGGAGGGACGGGACTCGCCGGTCATGCTGGAGCTTGACCCCGACCCCGACACTCTTAACGCTCTCAGCGCTCTCGGCATCTTGGTCTTCACTACCACGCAGGCACTACGTGACCATGTGGATGCGATCGGCAGTGTGGATAGATCGGGAGGTCTCGGACAATGACCGAACCCTGGCTGTCCGCTGAGGAGATCGCGGCGCATCTGGGCAGCGGCGGAACTGCTCGCGAGTCCGGGGCAGGCGACCAGGTCGGTGACGCCTGAGTGCGAATCATCGACAACATCAATGAGCTCCTTGGCGACGACTTGAAGGCAGCGATCAAGCCGGACTCCAAGGTACGGATCGCGGCTTCGACCTTCTCGATCTTCGCCTTCGAAGCCCTCAAGCAGGAGCTCGAATCGATCCGCGAGTTGGAGTTCATCTTCACCGCGCCCTCCTTCACGACGGCGAAGGCCACCGACAAGCCCGCGCCGGAGAAGCGACAGTTCTTCATTCCGACGGACAAGATGCGCGACGCGACGCTCTACGGGTCCGACTTTGAGATCCGGTTGCGCAACAAGCTCACGCAACGCGCGATTGCGCGCGAGTGTGCCGAGTGGGTGCGGCAGAAGGTGACCTTTCGATCGAATCACACGGGCGCGCCAATGCAATCGTTCGCCGTGGTCGACGACGCCGCGGCGTACGCGCCGCTTCAGGGCTTCACCACCGCAGACCTCGGCTACGAGCGCGGACCGGCGGTGTCGAACATGGTCCACAAGGTCGACGACGCACCGCTTACGCGGCAATACATCCAGCTCTTCGATCAGATCTGGCACAACCGTGACCAACTCGATGATGTGACCGAGGCGGTTCGCGAGCACCTAGCCACCGTCTACGCGGAGAACTCCCCGCAATGGGTGTACCTCCTGATTCTGTACAACCTGTTCAGCGAGTTCCTCGATGATGTCAGCGAGGACGTGCTCCCGAACGACTTGACCGGCTACCGGGACTCAGCGATCTGGAAAGCGCTCTACAACTTCCAGAAGGACGCCGCGACTGGTGTGATCAACAAGCTGGAGACCTACAACGGCTGCATCTTGGCGGACAGTGTGGGCCTGGGCAAGACGTTCACGGCACTCGCCGTAATCAAGTACTACGAGCTACGCAACAAGTCGGTGCTCGTGCTGGCTCCGAAGAAGCTCGCCGACAACTGGACCAACTACAACTCGAACTACACGACGAACATCTTCGTCAAGGACCGCTTCAACTTCGACGTGCTCGCCCACACCGACCTGTCCCGGGACGGCGGTGAGTCGCTGGGCAAACGCCTCGACCTGGTCAACTGGGGCAACTACGACCTGGTCGTTATCGACGAGTCGCACAACTTCCGCAACGCGGACTTGGTCGCGGAACGTGAGACCCGCTACCAGCGCCTGATGCGAAAGGTCATCCGAGAGGGCGTCAAGACCAAGGTCCTGATGCTGTCGGCCACTCCGGTGAACAACCGGTTCAACGACCTGCGCAACCAACTCGCACTGGCCTACGAAGGCGACTCGGCTCAGCTTGCTGCGAGGCTGAACATCTCAACCACAGTCGAGGAGGTGTTCCGACAAGCGCAGCGGGTCTTCAACGAGTGGTCCGAACTGCCTGTGGACGACCGCACCACAGATGCCATCCTCGCGCGGCTGGACTTCGACTTCTTCGAACTGCTCGATGCGGTCACCATCGCCCGCTCACGCAAGCACATCCAGGCCTTCTACGACACGACCGACATCGGCGCGTTCCCCAAGCGCATGAAGCCGAAGTCGATCCGCCCACCCCTGACCGATCTTGATGAAGCTCCGAGCTTCAACGACATCTTCGAGCAACTCCAGCAGTTGACTCTCGCCTCCTACACGCCGCTCGCCTACGTCTTCCCCAGCCGACGCGACAAGTACGAGCAGCTCTACGGCGTGGACGCCGGCCAGAACTACATGGGTGGCTCCAACGCCAACCTCGGGGCATCCGGCCGCGAGCAAGGCATCCGCAAACTCATGACGGTCAACCTGCTCAAGCGGCTGGAGAGCAGCATCGAAGCGTTCCGTCTCACCCTAGGACGCGTGGAGTTCACGGTCGCCGAGGCGCTCGAGGCTATCGACGGGCACCTCGCCGGGATCGGGGACGTCGCCTCGGCGCTGACCGATCTTGACGCCGAGGATGACGACTTCGAGTTCCCGACCAGCGGCACAATCGGGAGGAAGGTGCAGATCGACCTCGCCGACATGGACGTGGAGTCCTGGAACCGCGACCTGGTCAACGACGGCAAGGTCATCAGTCGTCTCCTCGAGACGATCAGCGGGATCACACCCGAGCACGACTCGAAGCTGCGCGCCTTGCGCGACCTGATCCGCGGGAAACTCCAGGCGCCGCTCAATGCCGGCAACCGCAAGGTCCTGATCTTCTCCGCCTTCGCCGACACCGCGGAGTACCTGTACCGCGAGCTGGCCCCGGCGCTGAAGCAGAACGGCTACGACAGCGCAATCGTCACCGGGCAGGGCAACCCCTCGACAACAGTCGGTAAGGGGTACGGGATTCAGCAGACACTGACCCTCTTCTCGCCGCGGTCGAAGCAGCGGCAGCTGGTCATGCCAACCGAGACTGCGGAGATCGACCTTCTGATCGGCACCGACTGCATCAGCGAAGGTCAGAACCTCCAGGACTGCGACTACGTCGTCAACTACGACATTCATTGGAACCCAGTGCGGATCATCCAGCGGTTCGGCCGCATCGACCGCATCGGGTCTACGAACGAGCGAATCCAACTCGTGAACTTCTGGCCCGACATCACCCTCGACGAGTACATCAACCTCAGGGAGCGGGTCGAGAACCGCATGGTCATCGCGGATCTCGCGGCGACGGCCGACGACAACGTGCTCACCCCCGAGGCCAGCGACGCAGCCTTCCGCAAGGAGCAGCTCCGCAAGCTCCAGGACGAGGTGATCGAGCTGGAGGACGTGCGTACTGGTGTCTCTATCACCGACCTCGGCCTCAACGACTTCCGCATGGATCTCCTCGGCTACATCAAGGAGTACGGCGACCTGGCCGGAACGCCGAAAGGCCTGCACGCCGTTGTGCCGGCCGACCCCGAGAAGGGGCTGCGGCCGGGCGCCCTGTTTGTGCTGCGGAACATCAACGCCGACGAGCACCTCAACCGCGGCAATCGCCTGCACCCGCATTACCTCGTCTACCTCGACGACCAAGGTCAGGTGATTGCCGACCACACAGAGGTCAAGCACCTGCTCGACCTCGTCCGCGCCGGCTGCCGCACGCGAGACGAACCCGCCTGGGAGGTGTGCGGCGTCTTCAATGCCGCCACTCGCGACGGCGCCGAGATGGGTCAGTACAGCCGCCTGCTCACCGAAGCGATCCGATCGATGATCGACGTCACCGAGGAGCGTGACCTCGACAGCCTCTTCAGCCCAGGCCACACGACCGCCCTCGTCCAGACCATTGCTGGTCTGGACGACTTTGAGCTGATCGCCTTCCTCGCCATCGTGCAGGAGCCCACCGATGACTGAGCCTGCGCTCTACCGGTGGCCGGCCAACGCCGCGTTCGGGCGCAAGGTGCCGAAGGCCAAGTTCTACGATCACGGCACCGTCCGCTCCGCACTGCGGGAGCGATTTGTCGCAGACATCCAGCACATCACCTGGGCGTACAAGCTCGCCGACTCGACCATCCACCTGCACGGCAGCGTCGCAGTCCCCGAGATCCAGGTCTTCACGATTGAGACCAAAGGCAACGACGTGTCCGATGACCTGCTCGCCGCGATCGATCGTTCCGTCCATTTTCCAGTCATCTTTGAGATCGTAAGCGGGGAGAGCATCCGCACGGTCGCGGCTCCGAAGTCACTCGCTGGCAGATCGCCCCGCGTCGGCGCCTACTTCACGAGCGAGTGGTTCCCCACGGCAGCTCCCCGCCGGCCGCTGCCTGCGGTGCTCGATCTGCCAAACCTGTACGAGGCGATTCTCACCTCGCTGCTGCCCATGCGGCGGCGCGCTGGCGAGACGGTGCTGGATGCCGCCGAGCGACTGGAGCGCATCGGCAGACGCCAACGAGAGATCGCGGCTTTGGAGAAGAAGCTGCAAGATGAGCGACAACTCAATCGCAAGATCGAAATCCGGCGGCAGATCAAGGAAGTCTCCGCAGCGCTCGCCCAGCTGACCGACCCCGCCCCAAGCAAGGAGGAATGACCGTGGAGAAGCTCAAGATGCACTCGCCCGACCTGACCCAGCGCAACGTCGACGCGATCGCCGAGTTGTTCCCGACGGTCGTCACCGAAACCCTCGACGCAGACGGACGCCCCACTCGCGCCATCGACTTCGACCTTCTGCGCCAGGAACTGTCCGACCACATTGTCGACGGCTCGCAAGAGCGGTACCAGCTCGATTGGCCCGGCAAGCGCGCCGCCGCCTTCGCCGCCAACGCACCAATCGCCAAGACACTGCGCCCCGTGCGCGAGGAGTCCGTTGACTTCGACACCACGCAGAACCTGTTCATCGAGGGCGACAACCTCGACGCATTGAAGCTCCTCCGGGAGTCCTACCTCGGCAAGGTCAAGGTCATCTACATCGACCCGCCGTACAACACGGGCAAAGACTTCGTGTACACCGACGACTTCGCGGAGTCCAGCGCTGATTACCTGGAGCGGTCTGGCCAGAAGTCGGAGTTCGGCGAACGTCTCGTCGCTAACACTGAGTCGAACGGCCGGTTCCACTCCGACTGGCTGAGCATGATGTACCCGAGGCTCAAGCTCGCGCGGTCGCTACTCAGCCCAGAGGGGATCTTCGCCGCGAGTATCGACAGCCACGAGACCCACAATCTCCGCAAGCTCTGCGACGAGGTTTTCGGTGAGGGGAACTTCATCGCCGAGACGATCGTCGTCGCGTCTCCGAGAGGTCGCCAGTCCGACTCGTTTCTTGCTGGAGTGCATGACTCCCTCCTGATCTACGCTCGTGACCGTTCGTCTGCTGTTGTAGGTGGCCGCCCCTTGGACGATGAGCAACGTGGTGAGTTCAACCTGAACGACCCGGAGCTTGGCCCTTACCGCCTGCTGGGGCTTCGCCAACGCGGCTCGGCTTCAAGGCGGAGCGATCGACCTGACATGTTCTTTCCCATCTACGTCGCTCCAGAAGGCGACTCTGTCTCGCTTGATCCTCAGTACGGCTGGGCAGAGGTGCTCCCGCGGAAGTCAGATGGCACAGATGGGCGATGGGCGTGGGGCAAGGAGCGTTGCCGAAAGATGAAGCATCTCCTTGTCGCGCGGTGGATCGACCGACGCGGCGAGTTCGATGTCTTCACGAAGGACCTGCTGTTCCGCGAAGGGGCGGAGCGCGTCCGCAAGTTCAAGACCCTATGGGACGCGAGCAGCTTCGACAATCAGAACGGCACGCAGGAGACGAAGGCTTTGCTGAATGGTGACTTCATGAGCTACCCGAAGCCCGTCGCGCTTCTGCGCGAGATCTGCCTTCTCGGCGCACCTGACGGAGGCATTGTCGTTGACCTGTTCGCAGGTTCGGGGACGACAGCGCAGGCGGTGTTGGAGACATCCGCTGCGGATGGCAAGGCCCGCAAGTTCGTGATGGTCCAGATGAACGAGCCGCTTCCAGAGGGCTCCGCAGCTCGCCGTGCCGGCTACAAGACGATGGCGGACCTGAGCCGCGAACGAATCCGTCGAGCGGCGACGAAGATCCAAGAGGCAAGCGGCCTGCATTCCGGAGACCACGACTTCGGCTTCCGGGCTCTCAGAGTCGACACAACCAACATGACCAACGTCGACGTTGCCGTCGACGAACTCACTCAGGTAACGCTTATGGAGGCGGTCGACAGTGTGAAGCCAGACCGGACTGGCGAAGACTTGCTCTTCCAAGTTCTCCTCGACTGGGGTCTTGACCTGAGCCTGCCAATCGAACGTGAGGTTCAAGAGAGAGAGAGAGAGAGAGAGAGAGAGATCTTCCGCGTGGCGGACGATGCGCTCATCGCGTGCTTCAGCGAGGAGGTGTCCGCTGATGTGGTCACCCGAATCGCCAAGCGCCAGCCGTTGCGAGCGGTCTTCCGCGACTCTGCCTTCAAGTCGGACGCGGATCGCATCAACGCCGAGCAGATCTTCCGCGAGCTGTCGCCGAACACGGAGGTCAAGACGGTATGACCTCGCGCTTCTGGGCGGTGTCGCGTGATCGAGAACCGTGCACTGCACTCGCCCGACCTCACGGCCCGCAACGTCCAGCGGATCGCCGAGCTGTTCCCTCAGGTCGTCACCGAGTCTCGGGACCAGGAGGGCAACGTGACCCTCGCCGTTGACTTCGACCAACTCCGTCAGGAACTGTCTGACTTCGTCATCGAAGGGCCGACGGAGAGGTATCAGCTGGACTGGCCAGGCAAGCGAGCCGCAGCTCTCGCCGCCAATGCGCCTACAGCCAAGACCCTCAGGCCCTCGCGCGCTGAGTCAGTCGGTTTCGACACGACCAAGAACCTCGTCATCGAGGGCGACAATCTGGAGGTGCTTAAGCTCCTTCAAGAGTCCTACCTGGGGCAGGTCAAGCTCATTTACATCGATCCGCCGTACAACACGGGCAACGATTTCATCTACGACGATGACTTCGCAGCATCGGGTACGGACTACGGACAACGCGCCGGTGAGTTAGATGCGCACGGCCAGCGGCTCGTGGCCAACACGGAGGCAAACGGGCGCTTCCACTCCGACTGGCTTTCGATGATGTACCCGCGACTCAAGCTCGCTCGCAACCTGCTGCGAGCCGATGGCGCGATCTTCATCTCCATCGATGACCATGAGGTCGACAACCTCCGCAAGCTCTGTGACGAGTTGTTCGGCTCACAGAACTTCGTGGCGCAGATTATCTGGCAGAAGGTCTACTCACCCAAGAGTTCCGCTCGGTGGTTTTCCGAAGACCACGACTACATCGTCGTGTATGCGAGGGAAGCGGGCTCTTGGGAGCCGAACCTCATGCCGCAGACCGAGGAGATGCTCGCGCGGTATCGGAACCCGGACGGGGATGCCCGCGGCCCGTGGAAAGCGAGCGATCTGGCGGCCCGGAATCGCTATGACGCTGGGGTGTACCCCATCACCACGCCCTCGGGCCGAGTGATTGCTGGACCGCCGAAGGGCAACTACTGGCGCTACTCCCAAGCGAAGTTCAGGCAGCTGGATGCCGACGGTCGAATCTGGTGGGGGGCTGACGGGGGCAATGTCCCTGCGATCAAGAGATTCCTCTCCGAGGTGAAGGCGGGTAAGACACCGCAGACACTCTGGTTCTACAAGGAGGTCGGCCACACCCAGGATGCCAAGAAGACGCTTCTCAAGTACGTGCCGTTCGAGCACACCGAGAACGTTCTGAACTCAGTCAAGCCGGTCGAACTACTTCAGCGCATCTTGTTCCTGGCGACGGACTCGAACTCGGACGACATCGTGCTGGACTTCTTCTCGGGCTCGGGAACGACGGCTCACGCAGTTCTCAAGCAGAACGCCGAGGACGGTGGCCGGCGCCGCTTCATCAGCGTTCAAGTCCACGAGCCGCTGCGGACACCCGAGTCGGGTTTCGACTCCATCCTCGGCATGAGCCTGGCACGAATCAGAAACGTCGCCAAGGAACTGACCTCCCAGCCCACAATGGCCGAGTCCCTCGATACGGGGTTCCGGCTCTTCCGTGTCGACACCACGAACCTGGCGGACGTGTTGCGCACCCCCGACACGACTGACCAGGGGAGCCTCCTTGGGCTGGAGGCGAGTGTCAAGGATGGCCGATCCAGCGAGGACATCCTCTTTGAGGTACTGCTCGACTGGGGGCTGGACCTCACCCTGCCGATGGCGACTGAGCAGATTAGTGGCCACGAAGTGCTGAGCGTTGACGACGATGCGCTGATCGGCTGCTTCTCCGACGAGATCAGTGACGCCGTACTCCGAAGCATCGCCAGGAGACGCCCGCTGCGTGCTGTATTCAGAGACTCAGGCTTCGCCGACGACGCTGCCCGGATCAACGCTGAGCAGATCTTCCGCGAGTTGTCACCCGAGACCGAAGTAAGGGCGATCTGACCTGATGAAGCTCCAGTTCAAGGTCCAGCAGTACCAGACGGAGGCCGTCGATGCCGTCGCGGAGGTGTTCACCGGCCAGCCGTACGCAGATGGGGTGAAGTACCGCATCGACCCTGGCAAGGACGTGGCGCTGACCCTGCTGGATGACGCCGGCCTGCGGAACTCCGAGGTGATGCTCACCAGGCCGCAGCTCCTGGCCAACGTTCACGCGGTACAGCAGTTGCGGGGACTGCCCTTGTCCAAGGAGCTCGTGAAGTCGCCGGCTGCGCCCTACAACCTTGACGTCGAGATGGAGACCGGCACTGGCAAGACCTACGTCTACATCAAGTCGATCATGGAATTGCACCGGCGATACGGCTGGTCGAAGTACATCGTCGTCGTGCCGAGCATCGCGATCCGCGAAGGCGTGAAGAAGTCGTTCGACATCACCGCGGATCACTTCCAGCAGCTCTATGGCACCAAGCCACGCACGTTCGTCTACAGCTCCTCGCGCCTGCACGAACTGGAGCGTTTCTCGTCCGACGCTGGTGTTCAGGTGATGATCATCAACATTCAGGCTTTCAACGCCACCGGCGCTGACGCCCGCCGGATCTACGAGGTCCTGGACGACTTTCAGTCCCGTCGACCGATCGATGTCATCGCAGCGAACCGCCCGATCCTGATCATCGACGAGCCGCAGAAGATCGAGGGCGACGGCAAGAAGCCATCGAAGTCGCTGGAGGCGCTCGGCAGGTTCAACGCGCTCTTCGCGCTGCGCTACTCGGCTACCCACAAGATCGAGCGGACGAAGGTGCACCGACTCGACGCGCTGGATGCCTACAACCAGAAGCTCGTGAAGAAGATCGCGGTACGCGGTATCACCGTCAAGGGGCTGGCGGGCAGCACGGCCTACCTATACGTGGACGGCCTGGAGGTCGGCAAGGGAGCGGACTTTCCGAAGGCGCGCGTCGAACTGGAGGTCCAGACCAAGGCTGGCCCGATCACCCGCAAGACGATGCGCGTTCAGAAGGGCTCGCGGCTCCACGATCTCTCGGGCGAGATCGAGGCGTACAAGAACCTCGTCGTTATTGACGTGGATGCCAACCGAGACATCATCGAACTCAGCAACGGGGACATCATCACAGCGGGCCAGGTAACGCAGGACGTCACCGACGACGCGAAGCGCCGCATCCAGATCCGTGAGGTGATTCGAGCCCACCTCGACAAGGAGCGCGAGCTGTACGCGCAGGGGGTCAAGGCGCTGTCGCTGCTCTTCATCGACGAGGTCGCCAAGTACCGCGACTACAGCCGCGAGGACACCCTCGGCGAGTACGCACGCACCTTCGAAGAGGAGTACGAACGGCTGGTCGCCGACACGCTCGGCCAACTCGACTTCGACGAAGCGTCCGAGCGGTACCGCAAGCACTTGGAGTCGATACAGGTCCGCAAGACCCACCAGGGCTACTTCTCGATCGACAAGAAGAGCGGGCGGTCGGTCGACGGATCGATCAAGAAGACCGGCGAGACGGCCGGGCAGTCGGACGATGTCGATGCCTACGACCTGATCCTGAAGGACAAGGAGCGGCTGCTGTCCTTCGAGGAGCCGGTGCGGTTCATCTGGTCGCACTCTGCACTGCGCGAAGGCTGGGACAACCCGAACGTGTTCGTGATGGGGATGCTCAAGAAGAGTGACAACACCACAACGCGACGCCAGGAGATCGGCCGCGGATTGCGCCTAGCCGTCGATCAGCAGGGCGAGCGGATGGACAACCCGGTCACAGTCCACGACATCAACGAACTGACCGTCGTCACCGACGAGTCGTACACCGACTTCGTGACCGCGCTCCAGAAGGAGATCGTCGACTCCCTCAGCGCGCGACCCCGGAAGGCGAGCATCGACTACTTCACGGGCAAGAGCATCACCACCGACTCGGGAACGGCTGTGATCGAGCAGGCGGTAGCGCAGGCGCTCTACAACTACCTGGTGAAGAACGACTACATCGATGACGCCGGCGTTGTCACCGAGGCGTACAAGGAGGCTCGCGCCTCCGGAACGCTGGCCGAGACCACCTCAGTTGCGCTGAGGCCGATTGTCGACTTCGTGTGGCCTTTGGTGGATGCCCTGTTCATCGAAGTCCCGAAGCCGACCGATGGGCGTAAGCCCAAGCGCATTCCGCTCAACGAGCAGAACTTCAAGAGGCGTGAGTTCCAGGAACTGTGGGGCCGAATCAACCACAAGACCGTGTATCAGGTCGACTTCGACTCGGGGGAACTCATCACCAAGTGCATACAGGTGCTCGACAAGGCACTCACGGTGTCGGTGATGCAGTACGTCGTGCAGAAGGGCGTGCAGCTTGCTGCTCTCGAAGCCGAGCAGCTGGAGGCCGGCGACGCGTTCAAGGTGACCACGACGAAGGTTGAGGAGTCGGCACTCTCGGCAGCGTCGACGGTGCAGTACGACCTGCTTGGGGAGATCGCAGACAAGACCCGACTCACCCGCCGGACTTGCGCGGCGATCCTGACCGGCGTGAACCCCGGGACGTTTGCGAAGTTCAAGCAGAACCCCGAGCAGTTCATCACCGAGACTTCCCGGCTGATCAACGAGCAGAAGGCGACTGTCATCGTCGAGCACCTCGCCTACGACCCGCTGGACGACCGGTACGACTCCTCGATCTTCACTGAGAACCAGACCGCCCAGGACCTGTCGAAGGCGGGCGAGAAGCTCAAGAAGAGCGTCTACGAGTATGTGGTTACCGACTCGAAGGTAGAGCGCTCGTTCGTCACCGAACTCGACACCAGCGACGAGGTGGTTGTCTACTCGAAGCTGCCGCGAGGGTTCTCCATCCCGACCCCGGTCGGCGACTACAACCCCGACTGGGCGATCGCGTTCCGCGACGGCAGTGTCAAGCACGTGTACTTCGTCGCCGAGACCAAAGGCTCACTCTCAACCCTTCAGCTCAAGGGGATCGAGGAGGCCAAGATCGAATGCGCCCGCAAGTTCTTCGCGTCCCTGAACAGCTCGCGCGACTCCGTGAGGTACGACGTGGTCACCGACTACTCCGAGTTGATGCAACTCGTCTCGAAGTAGATGGCGCGTGCACGCGCATCGCACACGCTCAGATCAGGGCTCCAAATAGGCTTGTCAGACGGGTATTGCAGGCGGACTTTTAATCCGTGGGTTCTGGGTTCGATTCCCAGTGGGCCCACTTCACCGTCGTATGCCTTCGGTGATGCTTCCTACCTCACCGACGAGGCCCCGATCACGCCGTGGTGTCGACCAGCACCAACTGCATGTGGCAGGCGCTGGTGGCGCGCAGCGCGTGGTTGACCCCAGGAGCCATGTAGAGCACGTCACCGGCGACCAACTGATGGGTCTCTCCCGCCACATCGAAATCCATGGTGCCGGTCAGCAGCGTCACGACGACAGCACGGGGGCTGCTGTGTTCGGTGAGAAGCTGGCCCTCGTCGAAGGCGAAGTCGACCACGCGCAGCAGCGGGTTGTTCACCAGCACGCGCGAGGTGGTGGCCTCCTTGGTGATGGGCAGGTCGGTGAGCACGTTCCGGATGCTGACGCTTTCGGTGATCTCGGTGGTTGCCATGGCGGCTCTCTTTTCGGTGGGGATTGCGGTCAGGGCTTGCGGGCGACCAGGGCGATGGCCGCCAGGTGGTCGGCGTGCGCGCGGAAGGTGGCACGCATGGTCAGGATCCTGGCCCGCGCCTGTGGGTGACGGGCTACGTTGAACGCGAATCGGGCCGCGCCGAACAGGCCCTCGTCGGCGATGAGTCGGGAGGGTTCGAGTAACCGCATCGGGTTGGTCGAACTCCATTCGACGACGAGACCCGCCTCCTCGATCAGCGCCGCCCAGTCGGGCGCGGTGAGCGGCCGGGTGCCCACCTTGATGCCGCGCGACAGCGCGTGCGAGACCTCGGTGGCCACCTCGTCGGGGCAGTCGTCCGGGGTGAGGCTGAGTTCGTGGACGGCGTAGCGTCCGCCGGGTGCCAGCAGCCGGGCCGCTTCGGCGATGATCTTCCGCTTCGTGTGCTCAGGCTGCATGGTGAGCATCGCCTCACCCCGCACCAGGGTGGCGTCGCCGTCGGGCAATCCCGTCTCGGCGGCCGATGCGTCGATCAGCCGCGCCTGCGGAGAGTTCTTCAGGACGCTGAGCAGTTGAGAGGCGACGTTCTGGTTGGGATCCACTCCCAGGTAGGAGGCAGGCCCCGGCGCCAGCAGCAGTTCTGCGGTGCGCCCGGTGCCGGGCCCGAACTCGACGATCCGGTCGGATGGCCCGGGAGCGGCCGCGTCGACGAGCCGGCGGGTCAGTTCGATGCCGCCCGGTCGCAGCACCCGTTTGCCCAGCTTGGCCAGCACCCAGTGCCCCTGCAGCCGCTTCACGTCGTCGGTCTGATCGCTCATCTGCGTCGCTTTCGAAAGAGGGGATCAACTTGCTGCGATGGCCGGCTGGTCGCATCGCTGCTCTACCCGGTAGCCGTGGTCGTACATGCTCGAAGGCGCGCCGCCGGCTAGGGTCGCGAACAACTCGACCGGAGCCGAGGGGACGAACCCGGTGACAACGTCCGCGCCGTACTCGAAGAGCCTCGTGCTCAGCGGAGTGGACGGGCCCAGCACGATGGTCGTCGCGTCGCGAGCGAGCCGCAGCAGCCGCGGCATGGTCTTGTTGACGAACGCCGAGCCCGAGATGAACACGTAGTCGCTCTCGGGCAGCAGATACTCACAGGCCGAATCGGCGTAGTCGCCCGGCTGGGGGCTGCGCTCGAGCACGCGCAGGTCCGCCGCTCGTCCCAGCGGTTCGGGGGCGAAGGGGAAGTGGCCGATCACCGAGACGACCTTGCCTGCGACGGCATCGCTGTAGGGGTGGAACACGCGTTCCCAGGTATTGGCCGCGCACGCGGCGAATCCGTCGCGCTCGGCGACCGCGGGGTGTGAGTACCACGCGTTTATCGCGGCCATTCCGATGCCGGCTTCGACGAGGTTCCAGCTCTTGGCTCGGGACGCGATCTCGCGCAGCGGCCTTCCGACGAGGTCCCCGTCGCCGTGCAGCGTCGGTCGAGAGCGTTCGGTGAAGAGATACGCCATGCCCAGACCGCCTGTGGACGACATGACCCGACACCAGCGCGGGCCGACGGCAGCAGCGGTGATGGTCACGTTCCGGGGGATGGTCTCGATCAGTTCGTCGTACAGCCGCCACGGATCGGTCACGTTGACTCCTTGCGTCTGGGAGGGCGATGGCTGCTCAGGATGCTCTGCCGACTCGCCAGTAGCCGACGAACGCGATCCGGGGCTTCGGGACTCCCGCGGCCACGAGATGGCGGCGTCCTTCGGCGGCCAGCGCCTGCTCGCCCACCACGTACGCCGACAACGTGGCCGGATTCTCCGGGGCGAACGCGCGCAGCGCCTCCAGTGCCTTCGCTCCGGGGGTGGCGTGGGAGTCGGCGCGCGGCAGCCAGCGCACCTCGATGCCGTCGGGTCCGTCCGTTGGCTGAGCGTCGTCCGGCTCGGGGATCTCGATGATGGCCAGCCCGCGCGCGTTCCGGGGCAGGTCGCGCAGGATGCCCGCGATCGCCGGCATCGCCGATTCGTCGCCGACCAGCAAGTGGAAGTCGGCGTCGGGCAGCAGGTCGAAGCCGCGACCCTGGTCGAGAATCGCGACCCGGTCACCAGGCTCCGCGCGGGAGGCCCAAGGGCCGGCGATGCCTTGGTCGCCATGCACGACGAAGTCGATGTCGAGCTCGCCGACCTCCGGCCGGAACCGCGGACCGTGTAGCTGCGGAACACCGGCCGCGTCCCCGAGGGCGACGTGAGGAACTTCAGGTAGCTGCCCAGGCCGAGTTGCTGCGGCACGTGAGAGAAGTCCGCAGCGCCGTCGCCAGGCGGTAGGAACAGCCGGAACCACTGATCGAAGCCATGCCGGGGGAGGCGCTTGAGGTCGTCCCCGGCCACCCTCACCCTCACGACATGCGGTGACACCTGTACCCGCCCCGACACCTCCGCCAGGTAGAGCCCACGCTCCTTGCGCGCGTCCTTGAATGCCACGGCAGGCCTCCTTGTTAGTGGAGCCTTACCTTACCTATTAGGACACGTTGCTGTGGCGTAAATCCCATTCCTGGTCTGCCCTGCGAAGGGTGCGGTCCGTCGACGGCCGCCTACTTACGTCGGACGAAGGCATTCGGAGTCTTGCCTTCGCCGGTCGGACGGGACTGCACCTGGTAGTCGGGATGGGCATCCATGAGGTCCTTGAGCTTGCTGTAGCCCCAGGTGCGGGAGTCGAAGTCGGAGGCCAGCCGGGAGAGGTTGCTGCCCACTGCGCCCAGGGGTGCCCAGCCGTCATCGCCGGCGGCGACGTCAACGGCCTCGGCGAGGAGTCGGTCGAGCTTGCGATCGCGCTTCAGCGCGGGTTTCGGTGCCGGAGTCGGTTCGACGGTGGCCGGAGCGAGGTTCTCCACGTAGATGAAGGTGTCGCAGGCCGCCACGAACGGCTTGGGCGTCTTGCGTTCCCCGAATCCATACACGGTGAGGCCTGCTTCGCGGATGCGAGCGGCCAGCCGGGTGAAGTCGCTGTCGCTGGAGACTAGGCAGAACCCGTCGAGGTTGCCGGTGTGGAGCAGATCCATCGCGTCGATGATGAGGGCGCTGTCGGTGGCGTTCTTGCCGGTGGTATAGCTGAACTGCTGGATCGGCTGTACCGAGTGCTGCAGCAGTTCGGGCTTCCACGAGGTCAGCTGGGTGGAGGTCCAGTCGCCGTAGGCACGTCGGACGCTGGCCGTGCCGTACTTGGCGATCTCGACCAGGAGGTCCTCCAGGTGCTGCGCGCGGGCATTGTCCGCGTCGATGAGGACGGCCAGCCTGGCCTCGTCCCTTGCTCTGGCCATCCGTCACTCCTCCGAACCCCGACCTGGTGTCAGCCCAAGCCTCCCAGAATGAGGGATCACTCGCAGAGCGATTCGAGGACCACTCGATCGCCTGTCGGCCGTCCTACGTGCTGATCCCCACCCAGAGTCCGTCCCGTGCCCTGGTCATGGCGACATAGAGCTCGCGCCGAGTGAGTTCCCAGCGCTCCCGCTCGGTGCCTTCCACGGGTGGCTCGCTGAAGGTGTGCACTCGTCGGATGTCGGGGATGAGAACCTGCTTGAACTCCAGTCCCTTAGCGCGTTTGATCGTGCCAACCTTGATCGCCTCAAGCGGCACGCCGCTGTACTCCTCCAGGTTCACGACCGGGAGGCCGGCGGCGAGCAGGGCTGCGGTCGCGTCCATTGCCGCGCGGCGGGTGATGCAGAGCACGGCGACATCACCGATGCCGGTACCGATGTCCTTGATGACGCTGCGGACCCGACGAACCATCGTTTCGTTGAGTTCCCGCCGGTTCGCGCATCGAGAGATCACCGGTTCGGAACCGGCTCGCGGCACGCTGGACGGCACATCTCCTCGTGCCAGCACCCCTTCGATGTCGGCGTACTCGTCGCCGGCGACGAGGCGCTGGGCGAAATCCACGATCTGCGCGGTGTTGCGGTAGTTGATGTCAAGTACGACGCCTCGACCCGCGACTGACAGCCCGGCCTCCGCGAGGGTGTAGCCGCCCGGATAGATCGACTGCTGGCCGTCTCCAATCAGGGTGAAACTGTCGGGCTCGTCGCCTACGAGCGAGTGCAGCATACGCACCATCGCGCAGGAGAGGTCCTGTGCCTCGTCCACGATCACCGCGGAGTAGACATCTTTCATCGGCTCACGGCGAAGCTCGGCTTCGGCGAGGAGCACGAGATCGGCGAAGTCGTCGATTCCGCGCTGACGAAGCTCGGTGTCATAGGCGCAGTACAGCTGCCAAACTGCCTGGCGACCAGCCAGATTCAGGGCGTGCCGCCGGCCAGCCCGAGTGAGATCCGCGTACTGCTCGAAACGAGCGATACCACGTCCTTTGATGACGTGCTCGATCTCGTCGGCCCAGTAGTCGTGGTCTCTGGTGCCCCTGCCAAGCACTGAATCCACGCCTATCTGGCGCCACGCGACATCGAACGCAACCCTGCTCTGAGCGGGATCCAGATTGAAGTGGACGCCACGGTCCTGCAGCAACCGGCGGGCAAAGGCATGCGTACCGGTGAACTCCACCCGATCCACCGCCTCAGGCGCCAGTCTGCGCAGCAACTCGCGAAGCACGTCCGGCAGCGTCCGCACGTAGGTCGTGACGAGGATGCGTCCCGACTTGATTCGGGCGAGGTGCGCGGCGCGATGCAGTCCGACGACGGTCTTGCCGGTTCCGGCCGGGCCGCGGATGCGCGAAGGCCCAGGGAAGGAGCGCCGAACCAGCTTGGCCTGCTGGGGATGCAGGAACGACATCCATTCCTCGATCGGTTGTGCCAGCACGCCTTGGAGGAGCGCATCGTTCACCTCCTCAGGGCTCAACAACGCGTCCTGCTCTGCTTCGCGGCTGGGCAGCGGCAGGACAGGCTCGGGCACGGACGCAACGACCGGAGGCGGAGCGCTGGCCTGGGGGAAGAGAGTGAGTGCCCGAGCCAGCACGGTGTCGACCTGAGTGGGGGTGAGCCGATTGCCGTGGCTGGCGATGCAGCGGAGCAGATCCCGCTCTCCGACGATGCGGACGCCGTTCACTGTGGCGTCGATGTCCCGACGCCCGGCCAGAGCGATGAGCGGCCGGACCTCGCCGGGCGCGAGCCCCACCTCCGCGAGATCAGCCTGGGTGATGTCCGCCAGGTCGGCCAGGCCGAGCAGTTCGTCGGTGACGTCGGCATCGCCGCGGTGAACCCGGCCTTGATCGATCGCGACTTCGGCCCATGCCTTGGTGTCGACGATGAACACGCCACCCGGACCGATCACGATCAGATCCACCTGCGCCCGCCGCGTCCCCGGCCAGCAGCGATCAGCGAGCATGAAGTACCCGAGAGGGGAAAGCGGGGCCAGCGTTCGAGCCGTCTGCTTCTCCGTGATCTCCGCAATCCCGAAACGACCGGCGGCGGCCCGCGCCTCGGCGGCCGCCTTCTCGTGCGCATCGGCGAGGGCGAGTTGTCGGCGAGACTCGGCGCCGGCGGATTCACCAGCGACCACGAGTCGCCTCACTGGCGGCGGGAACGGATGGCACTGCGGGCCTCGCTGTGGGTGTCTGAGGGCTTCCTTGGATCGTAACGCCGATTCCCGGGTCGCGTGGGCTGACTCGCTGACCCCACCGGCCGGTGGCTTCGCTTGTAGGTTGCGGCCCCTGCGACAGCGCTGTCGTGGACGGCCTGGCGCGCGCCTCGCTCCGCAGCGATTTCTCCGTCGCCGCGGAACTGACTGGGTTCAGCGCCGTTCCCTCCGTAATCTGCGGGATGTGATCTCTGCTGTCCAGGCCCGGTGAGCTGATGCCTCCGCGTTCTCCGCTGCCCCAGCGGCAGGGGTTGGACGCGGCGTGGTTACGCACCCCGGACAACCGGCCAGGCGCGCGTCCGCCGTGGACGACGATGCGGGAGTTCCTCGCGGCGCGTTTGCCGGCTGTGGTGCCGGTCGAGGAGATGCTGCGGGCCGGTGAGTTCGTCGATCAGGCGGGCCGCCCCTGGACGGGGGAGGAGCCGTACCGTCCCAGCACCTTGGTGTGGTTCCACAGGCCGTTGACGCCCGAGCCGGTGGTGCCCTTCGCGGTCGAGGTGCTGTACCGCGACGCTCGCCTGGCGGTCGTCGACAAGCCGCATTTCCTGGCCACCACACCGCGCGGCTCCCACATCGCCGAGTCGGTGCTGGTGAGGTTGCGGCGCTCCTTGGGCCTGCCCGACCTCGCCGCGGCGCATCGGCTGGACCGTCTCACTGCTGGCGTGCTGGTGCTCACCACGCACCGCGAACACCGCGCCGCCTATGCCGGGATCTTCCAGGCGCGGGAGGCGCACAAGACCTATGAGGCGCTGGCGGCATTCGATCCGGCGCTGGAGTTCCCGCGCCGGGTGACCAACCGGATCGAGAAGCGGCGAGGCAGCCTTCAGGCCGAGGTGGTGGACGGCGAACCGAACGCCGAGACCCTGATCGAACTCGTCGAGACCCGCGGCGAGTGCGCGCGCTACCGGCTGACCCCCGCCACCGGGAGAACCCACCAGTTGCGGGTGCACATGGCCGCCCTGGGGCTGCCGATCCTGGGTGACCCGCTGTACCCGGCGGTGCTGGACCTCGACCCCGGCGATTTCTCCACGCCGCTCCAACTCATTGCCCGGCGGCTGTGCTTCACCGACCCGATCGACGGGACTCCGCGTGACTACACCAGCCGGTTCGCCCTGCGGTGGCCGGAAGCGGCGCAGTGACAAGATGACCTCCGTGACCCGTCCACTGCGCATCCTGTTCCATTCGCCGCA
This sequence comes from Actinomycetota bacterium, assembly GCA_020161795.1. Classification (GTDB taxonomy): domain Bacteria; phylum Actinomycetota; class Actinomycetes; order Propionibacteriales; family Propionibacteriaceae; genus Propionicimonas. Next base: position 29,636 of record JAIUOR010000065.1, read on the forward strand.
GATCCCGAACAACACCGGCGCCACGATGCGGCTGGCGGCCGTGACCGGCGCCGAGCTGCACCTTGCGCGGCCACTCGGCTTCGACATGGACGATGCCAAGTTGCGCCGGGCGGGTGTCGACTATCGCGACCAGGCCGCCACGTTCGTCCACGAGTCGTTGTCGGACGCGTATCGCATGCTGCTGCCCGCCCGGGTCTTCGCCTTCACCGCCCGCGCCGAAGCCCTCTACACCGAGGTTGCCTACCAGCCCGGCGATGTCCTGCTGTTCGGCCCGGAGCCCACCGGGCTGGCTCCCGATGTTCTGGCCGACCCTCGCATAACCGCGCTGGTACGGATACCGATGCGTCCCCGGATGCGTTCCCTCAACCTTGCCAACGCCGCAGCCATCGCCGTCTATGAGGCCTGGCGCCAACTCGGCCATCCCGGCGCTGGCAGTTGAGACTCCGGACGCCGTCGGCTCCACATCGCCGCGCGAGCGCAGGGTGACCGCATCGAGTTCCGTGCCCATGGCGCTCACCTGGCTTCAACGGGGCTGGAGACCATCCACGTCCGGAAGCCCCTGGAAACTGGTGAAGGTCCCGTCTCGTCGAGATCCGGTCGGCCGACGACGAATCCCTCCGACCGTGCCGTGAGCACCACGCCGCTGCCGCTCTCGTCGACGGCCGCCCGGGCGGCCGCGACCCGTTCCACCGAGAGGGCGAAGTCGAGCAATGGCTCATGTGGGTCACGGCTGGAGTCTTCAATCGACAGGCCGGCGATCCCGGTCCGGGCAACACGCAGGACGTTACCGACCACGCCCTGCGGAGCGATGGCGAAGCCACCCTCGAAGTCCGCGTTCACGGGCACCTTCACCGCTTCTGCTATGGCGGCCAGATGCTCCAGCATCTCCTCGAGGTTCGCCCCGTTGTCCGGTCTCCCCTTCGTCCATGCGAAGCCGGCGCTGGTGGTGGCCAAGGCGGGGAATCCGAGCGTCTCCAGGGCTCGGGCGCTGCCGACATCCCAGGGGTTGGGCATGACGCTCGGTGGGTAAGGGGAACCCAGCAACCATCGAAAGGAAGCTGATCATGGCCGAGAAGAACCTCGAGACCCTGTTTCACGACACCCTGCGCGACATGTACTACGCCGAGCGTCACATCCTCAAGACCCTGCCGAAGCTGGAGGGAGCCGCCGCCTCCGACGAGCTGAAGGCCGCCTTCGCGCAGCATCACACCGAGACCGAGGGCCAGGTCGAGCGACTGGAGAAGGTCTTCACGATGATCGACAAGACGCCGCGGAGCAAGCGTTGCCCGGCCATCGACGGCATCCTCACCGAGGGCGACGAGCACCTGAAGGAGTACGAGGGCTCGGTGGCCGCCGATGCGTCCCTGATCGCGTCGGCGCAGGCCGTCGAACACTACGAGATCACCCGCTACGGCACCCTTCGCCGTTGGGCGGCGATGCTCGGCCTGCGCGATGGTGCCGATCTGCTGAGCGAGACCCTCGAAGAGGAGTCGCGCACCGACGAGTTGCTGACCAAGATCGCCGAGGCCGAGGCGAATGCCAAGGCCGCTCAGGGCGCCCGGTAGGGCACCAGGCAGCGCTCGTGGGGCCACGTCTACGCAGGGTCTCGTCAGGGTCGCCGGGGTGGACACGACGCAGAACCGGCCGGGGGTTCGCCTACGCCGACGAGCGGGGCAGGCCGCTTAGCGCCGAGCAGGTCGAGCGAGTGCGGAACCTCGTCATCCCGCCCGCCTGGCGGGAGGTCTGGATCTGTCCCTTGGCGAACGGGCACCTGCAGGCGGTCGGGACGGACGACGCGGGCCGGCGGCAGTATCTGTACCTTCCCGTCTGGCGGGAGCGTCGCGACCTGCAGAAGTACCGGCGGGTCGCCGAAGCGGCCGCGCTGCTGCCCCCGGTTCGCCGCCAGGTGGGACGGGACCTGCGCCAGCCGGGCATGCCTGTCGAGCGGGTGGCCGCGCTGGCGGTGCGGCTGCTCGACGAGGGCTACTTCCGGATCGGCAACGACGTCTACGCCGATCGTCACGGGTCCTTCGGGCTGACCACCCTGCAGCGGCGGCACGTCCGCCGGCAGGGGGAGTCGCTCGGCTTCCGGTTCACCGGCAAGTCGGGCATCGACCACGAGGTGACGATCAGTGATCCGCAAGTGCTCGCGGTCATCCGGATGCTGCGCCGCCGGCCCGGCAAGGGCGACGAGCGGCTGCTGGCCTACCGCACGTCCGGCGGCTGGACGGAACTGACCTCGGCGACGGTCAACGCCTACCTCGCACAACTGTTCGAGACGGAGTTCACGGCGAAGGACTTCCGTACCTGGCACGCGACCGTGATCGCCGCCGAGTCGCTGGCTCTCAGCGACGAGCCGGGCGCGACCGCGGTCTCTCGCAAGCGGGCAGCCCGTGCCGCGGTGAACGAGGTGGCCGGCTATCTGGGGAACACCCCCGCCGTGGCACGCGCTTCCTACATCGACCCTCGGGTGATCGACCGCCATGAGTCGGGTGTGACCATGGATCCCGCCGTCGCGCGCGCCCACCGGGGCAGCCGAGGCAGGACCGCAGCGGAGACCGCTGTACTCGAGCTGCTGGGCGGTGACTGAGCTGCCGGGCCGGTGATCGCAGCCTGCGTCGTGCGCGACAGCAGAATCGGCCTGAGCGCATGATGGCGAGCGCTGTCGCCTTCGCGACAGAACCCCATCGGCCCCGAGGGCTGGTAGGGTCCGGTGCTTCCGTGTCCGTTCGAGTCTGTGATGGAGTTTTCGTGCTTGAGGCAATCTGGATCTACCTGCTGTTGGCGTTCGTGGTCATCGTCCCGATCGTCTACTCGCTCTTCTTCAAGAAGAAGCTCCAGGCCAAAGCCGCCGAGATCGGCACCGCCAAGGGGCTGAACCTGGAAGAGAAGGTGAAGGCCTCCAACGAAAAGACCCTCGACAAGATCGCGGCTGAACTCGGCCAGCGGATCACCTTCGCGGACGCGGTCGCCGGACGCGGGGTGGTGGACGCCGTCCTCGGCGCGGCCAAGAGCGTCACCCCGGCCGGTCCGGACAACTGGCACCTGAAGTTCGCCGCCGCCGATGACGTCTCCCTCGCCTGGACGACGGACGCAGCCGGCGGCGTCCTGGCGGTGACGCGCTCGCGCCACATGGTGAACGGACCCGTCGGGGAGCGGGCGTGGCGCAAGGTCGTAGCGGCCCTTACCGCCGCGGCTGCGGAACGCGGTGTCGCCCTCGAGGTCGTCACGGTGCCGCTCGTCCCGATGAACCCGCAGGACGAGAAGGAACCGCTCTGGGTGGCCGGCTGATCCGGCCGAACCATCGGAGGTACTCGAGGGACGGTACCTCCGCCACGGCGACCGGCTGGGCTACCTCGCCTGGGTGAGTTCCCCGCCTAGGGGCCATCGACCAGCGAGTCGCGCAGCCCGACCACCAGCAGCCGATCGTTCGTCGCCCAGCGGCCGCACTGGAGTGGCCAGGCGCTCGGCTACAACTGACAGCAATGCAGAACGGCGCCGCCCCAGGAGGGGCGACGCCGTTGCGTGGATAATGTCAGAGGGCGCGGATGTTGGCCGCCTGGAGGCCCTTCTGGCCGCGCTCCACGTCGAACTCCACCTGCTGACCCTCGTAGAGGTCGCGCCGACCGGAGCCGACGATGGCGGAGAAGTGCGCGAACACATCCGCCGAGCCGTCCGAGGGGGCGATGAAGCCAAAGCCCTTGTCGGAGTTGAACCATTTGACAGTGCCAGTGGCCATGTCGATCTTCCTTCGTGTTGCTGGATCGCTTCGGACGATCCGGTTTACCGCGCCAAGGATTCTGACACGGGGATCTGGGTGGGGACGCATCCGGCCGCGCGCCTGCAACGCCTCGGCGAGACGGAGGCGGTGGCCGGTGATGCGATGGTGATAGGTCTTCTTTTCTGGTGCGAAACTCGGCAGCGAGTCGGAGCGGAGGAGAAGTTCGGGCTGCGGTACTCGCCCGCTGGGCCGGCGGCGCCGGCTCCCGAACCTATGAGACGGATGGACAGGTAGCTGACGCTATCACGACTGACCGCGTCGCGGCTGCCTTCTTCCGCGCGACTTTGTCTTCCACGCGGTGCGTAAAGGTGCCGAGTTTCGTTCGATGAAGGACTGTCCCGGCGGCCTATCGGCTTTCCAGCTTCCTCACGATGCGCTCGACGGTGAGCCAGGTGCGGGTCGTGATGCTCTTGCCGTAGGACTTCTCCAGCCACACCATGAAGTCGGGAGTCCTGCCCGGATCGCTGTTGTCGGTGATCGCCAGCACCGCCCGCGCGGCGGGGTCGTAGCCCACGACCTGGGTGAGCCCGTCCGGGTGGTCGGTGACCAGGACGTTGGCGGGCGCTTCCTTGAAGAAGGTGACGGTCAGGTAGGTGCCGCGTCCGTGGGTGAGGCCGGGGAACGGGTCGCTGGCGAGCAGGGCGCGCAGTTCATCGAGGGAGCGGACGAGGGTGCGGCTGTTGAGCTCAAGGTCGGCGACGAGCGCCGCCTCGATCCGCTCCTCGATCGCGGGAACGTCGGCCTCCGGGCTGTCGAAAACGATGTTGCCGCTGGCCAGCACCGACGCCACCTTGGCGAACCCGAGCCGCTCGAACACACCTCGCAGCTGGTCGTTGGACTGGTTCCTGCCGCTCGGAGCGATCCCCCGCAGCAGCGCCGCGTACTGGTTCATGCCGCGACGGTACCTCACCGCTTTCCGAAGCGTCATTCCCGCGTTTCCACCACGGTGGGGGGTTGTGCGGGAATGGCGGTGGGGAGGTGCAGGGCGGCAGGGGCAGCGACAACCGTCCTATGGCTGCGGGTCGATCTCCCCCAGCGCCTCGGCGATCGGCGCCGCCTTGTTGGGACGGATGAGCCGGCCGACCTCCTGGCCGTCGCGCAGGAAGATGAGGGACGGCCACAGCTTCACCCGGTAGGAGCGTCCCAGCGGGCGGCCCGGGCCGTCCTCGACCTTGATCACGCGGACGTCCGGGTACCCGGCGAGCGCAGTCTCCAGCGGCCGCTGCGCTGCCCGGCAGTACCCGCACCAGTTCGTGCCGAACACCAGCAGGCTGGCGCCCGGGAGCGCGTCCACCTCGGCGCGGTCGGGCTGTTCCTCGCGGTACCCCAGATCCATGGCGGCGAGCATAGCCCGGGGCCAGCGGCGGGAGGTCGAGCGTTCTCGCTAACCGGCCAGCAACGCGTCGATCCGAGCGCGCAGGACGGGTTCGGGTTGGGCTCCGACCAGGCGGGCGGCCGTCTGGCCGTCGCGCATCATGATCAGGGTCGGGATGCTGCTGGCGTCGAATCGGGTGGCGGTCATCCGGTTGTCGTCGACGTTGACCTTCACCACCTTGACCTCGCCGGCGTACCGGACGGACAGCCGCTCCAGGATCGGCGCGACCATGCGGCAGGGGCCGCACCAGGGCGCCCACAGGTCGACCAGGACGAGCTGATTGGTGTCGACCGCCGCGGCGAAGTCGGCGTCGCCGGCATCGACCAGCCAAGGCAGCGGCTTGTGGCAGGACGCGCACTGCGGCCGTCCTGCCGCGGCGACCGGGACGCGATTCCTGGTACCGCATGAGGGGCACGCGGTGACGCGAGAACTCATGCTGCCAACCTACCGCCGTCTACCCAGCAGGGCCCCAGGGCGCAAGAGTTGAATATTCAACTATCAAGACGTACGCTGATGCTCAGTTCGAACAAACGGTGCGGACGAGCGCATCGCCGCCAGGAGAGGAGCACGGTCGTGATCCAGGCCGACGAGAGCCCGGGTACCCCGGTCGCAGAGGCCGGCCTCAGCCCGCAGACCGGGATGGACGCCGTCACCCTGCGGGTCGGTGACCTCGAGACGATGTCGTCCTACTACGCGAATGCGCTCGCCCTCGAGCCACTGGAGGAGCTCCATCGGAGCCGCGAGGTGCACCGGGTGCTCGGCCGGGGGGCGACCCCGATGGTCAAGTTGGTCGCGACACCGGGGCTCCCGGACGTGGATCCCCGGCAGGCCGGGCTATTCCACACCGCCTTCCTGTTCGAGGATCAGAAGTCGCTGGCGGCCACCGTCTACCGGGCGGCGCAGGATGCGCGCAGCCGCTTCGTGGGGTCGAGCGACCACCTGGTGAGCGAGGCGTTCTACTTCACCGACCCCGAAGGCAACGGCATCGAGCTGTACGTCGACCGTGAGCGCTCGCAGTGGTCGCACGGGCCTTCCGGCGAACTGCTGATGGACACCCTCTACCTCGATCCGAACACGTACCTGCGCACCCACCTCGACGAGCAGACCCTCGCCGACGTGACCGCGCTCGCCGGGAAGGTCGGGCACGTCCACCTGCAGGTGGGAGACATCCCATCCGCGCGGGCCTTCTACGTGGACGCGCTCGGCTTCGAGCCCACTCTCACCGGATACCCGGGCGCCCTGTTCGCCTCGGCCGGCGGCTACCACCACCACGTCGCGATGAACACCTGGAACAGCCGGGGAGCCGGTCCGCGGGCCGCGAGCCTCGGGCTCGGGGACGTCGCGGTCACGGTGCCGGGCCGCGAAGACCTGGACGCGCTCGTGGCGCGGCTCGACGCGCGTGGCATCGGATTCGCCGACGACGGGCGCTCCGTGCGCGTGACCGATCCGTGGGGAACGCAGGTGACGGTCGGGGCCGGCGGGAGCGCGGTCGACGACCTGCTGGGCCGCTGATCGGTTCCGGAGACGGACGCGGGCGGCCTCGACCTGCGCAGGCTTGGGATCGTGGCGATCCCGTCCTCAGCGCATTCCTGACGAGGTCGGGTGGGACGTTCCGGGTCGTGGCCACTGGACGGGGGAGACCAGGTCGCCCACGATGGACGCATGCTCGAGACCGATGCCGTCGCCTATCCCGTTGTTGCCGCCGCTGGCGCTGCGACGCTGGGTGAGCTGCGCGACCAGGTGATCGAGTGCCGGGCCTGCCCACGGCTGGTGGCCTGGCGCGAGGAGGTCGCGGCCCAGAAGCGCGCTTCCTTCCGGGATCAGCAGTACTGGGGACGTCCGATGCCGGGCTTCGGGGATCCCGACGCGCGGATCGTGATCGTGGGCCTCGCGCCGGCGGCCCACGGTGCGAATCGGACCGGGCGGATGTTCACCGGTGACCGGTCGGGAGACTTCCTCTATGCCGGGCTGTACCGGGCGGGGCTGGCGAATCAGCCGACGGCGGTGAGCCTCGACGACGGTCTGGAGTTGACGGGAGCCCGCGTGACGGCGCCGGTCAGATGCGCGCCGCCGGCCAACAAGCCGACGCCGGCGGAGCGGCGCACCTGCGCGCCGTGGCTGGCCCGAGAACTGCAGCTGCTCGGGCCGTCGGTGCGGGTGCTGATCACGCTGGGCGGCTTCGGTTGGCAGGCGTTGCTGGAGACGCTCGGTGAACTCGGCTGGCAGGTGCCGCGTCCGCGTCCGGTGTTCGGGCACGGGGCCGAGGTCGTCCTCGTTTCGCCCGAGGGCCGGGAGGTGACCCTGCTCGGCTGCTTCCACGTCTCGCAGCAGAACACCTTCACCGGCAAGCTCACCCCCCAGATGCTGGACGAGGTGCTGGCGCGGGCGGTCGAACTGAGCGGCTGAGAGAGTCTCCGGGTGGATCGGGACGCCCGCCCGGGGAGCGCCGGACGGCGGGCTTCGCGGCATTCAGGCGAGCGACCCGCGGATCGAGTCCCGGCGAACGGACCAGGCTCCCCAACGGCCCCGCGCGTCCTGATTCGGGGCGGCTGGGCCGAGTGTGAGAGAATGGGTTCCGGGCGCGGACGTCGCGACCCGACATCGCACCACTTACGTGCACCGCGCCGCCAGCTGAACCGGAGAGAGCGCGAGCCGAACTGGACCGTGGTGAGCCACCGTAGCTGAAAGCTGTTTCTCCTTGTCACAAACCGATTCCACGCCCGCGTCCTTTGCGTCGCTGGGCGTCCCCGCCGCGCTGATCCGCCCGCTCACCCAGCAGGGCATCAACGCTCCCTTCCCCATCCAGACCGCCACTCTGCCCGACACCCTGGCCGGGCGGGACGTCCTGGGCCGCGGCCGTACCGGCTCCGGCAAGACGCTGGCCTTCTCGCTGCCGCTGGTAGCGCGGCTGGCCGGCCTCACCCCGTCCATTCAGGCGAAGCCGAGCCGGCCGGGTGCCCCGCGTGGGCTCGTCCTCGCGCCGACCCGGGAGCTGGCCAACCAGATCCTGGCGACCATCGAGCCGCTCGCCAGGGCCACCGGGCTGCGGGTCATGACCATCTTCGGCGGCGTCAGCCAGGCCGGTCAGGTCCGGCAGTTGCGCCGCGGCGTCGACATCGTCGTGGCCACGCCCGGACGCCTGGAGGACCTGATGTCCCAGGGCGAGATCCGGCTGGACGCGGTCGCCATCACCGTGCTCGATGAGGCCGACCACATGGCCGACCTCGGCTTCCTCCCCGGCGTCACCCGGATTCTCACCGCCACCCCGGCCGGTGGGCAGCGGATGCTGTTCTCCGCCACCCTCGACGGCGGCGTCGGCAAGCTGGTCAAGCGGTTCCTGAACCGTCCGCTGGAACACAGCGTGGACGCGGCCTCGTCCCCGGTCACCGCGATGAGCCACCATGTGCTCCTGGTCGCCGACCCGGGGCAGAAGCGGCAGGTCGTCCGCGAACTCGCCGCCGGAGCCGAGCGGCGGCTGCTGTTCACCCGCACCAAGCACCAGGCACGCAAGCTCGCCCGCGAACTCACCGCCGACGGCATCCCGGCCGTCGAGCTGCACGGCAACCTCTCCCAGAACGCGCGTGAGCGCGGACTGAAGGCCTTCGCCGACGGTCAGGTGCGGGTGATGGTCGCCACCGACATCGCCGCTCGCGGCATCCACGTCGACGAGGTCGAACTGGTCGTGCACGTCGACCCCCCGGCCGAGCACAAGGCCTACCTGCACCGCTCCGGCCGTACCGCCCGCGCGGGCAACGCCGGGGACGTCGTCACGCTCGTCCTGCCGGAGCAGCGCAAGGACTTCCAGGCGCTGTCGCGTGCGGCCAAGATCTCGGTGGCGCCGGTTCCGGTCCGTCCGGGCGATGAGGCGTTGCGGGATCTCACCGGACCCGCAGCGGCGCTGGTCGATCCCGAGCGTGCCCCGGCCGCAGCCGCCCGCCGCGGCGAGGCTGCGCCGGCCTCGAAGAAGCCCGGCAGCACGCGCAATAGCAGGCCCAAGGCCGTCTCGGCTCGGCCCGCGAAGCCCCGCGGGGCACAGTCCCGTCATGTCGCCCCGGCCGGGCAGGGTGCGGTGGTGTTCTCCCGCCAGACCCGGCGTCGCAGCAGCACCCGTAGGGCTGCCTGAGCATCCTCAACGCGCGGGTGCGAGCGGCCCGGCAGGTGAGCGAACTCAGGTCGCGGGATCCCCGGGTGTCACCGGATCCCCGAGCGCCTTGATCCGCACCCAGTCGGCGCTGGTGTGGGTGATCTTGGCGGCGTAGGCGGCGGACCCCGTCGAGCGGCCGGCGGCGAGGATCTGCGTGTCGTCGAACAGCAGATACTGCACTTCCAGCGAGGTGCTGACGTGGAGGCGCGGCGCGAGGATCCTTCGCGTCACGACCACCTGATTGGCCTCGGCTCGGGCTCCGCCCAGCAGGAGAATGCAGCGATCACTCTTCGCGGTGGCGAGCGGCTCGACGCTGTAGGCGGAGGTCAGCGGGCTGGTGCCGGTGTCGGCCGACACCGTGCTCACCCGATCGGCGAACGCCTTGGCCTTGCCCGCCGCCGCCTCCAGAGTGGTCTTTGCCAGCTTCAGCGCATCGAGCCGCTCCTGCCGCTTCGTCGCGGCATCGGCGGCAACCCGTGCGTCCCGGCGCTCGTCGTCGGTCTTGGTCTTGTCGTTGGCGATCTTGAGGGCCGCAGCGCGATCGGACTCCGGATCGCCGAGCGCCGCGATCTGGCTCTGGAGCGCCAGGTCTTTGGCTGCCACTGCATGATCCTTGTCGACGAGGGTCTTCACGGCTTTGAGCAGGGAGGATTCCGGATCGGGCAGGCGGGCCCACTCATGCTGGATGACCAGGGGTGGTTTTCGGGTGGAGGAAGCCTTCAGCAACTCCTGGATCACCGCAGCATGGACGGTCGCCGCCGGAATGTCGGCCGTGCTGGAACTCACCGCGACGTCGATCTCGAACAGTGAGGCGAGCTCGGTGAGCGCCTTGCCGGCGACCGCGGCCAGTGCTAGTTCGCTTCCGGGAACAATGGTCTTCACGTCCAGCTCGTCCGCTATCGCCCGGCCCGGGACGGGCAGATCGAGCACCTTCTGGGCGTCGTCCATTGCTTTGCCCAGCCGTGCTGTGAGCAACTCGGCCTCGTCCGAGATCTGTCGATAGCTGGCGATGGCCGCGACCATCCTGGGTTCGGACGTGACGAAGACGGTCTGATCGGACTTCGTCGCCAGCGCCTTGACGATCTCGTCGGCGATCTGGCTCGCCGATTTTGAGAGCGCGATCGCGTTGGCCTCGGACTGGCGCAGAACCTTGCCCTCGCTGAAGGTGACCGTGTTCTTCTGCAGCTTCGAGAGGTCGGGCACGGCGCCGCTCAGCTGGGTGATCAGCTTGTCGATCCGGGCGGCCTCCGCCTCGTCGCGGGCCTTCTCGTTGGCTATCTTCTTCGTCTCCAGATCGGCGGCTGCCGTGTCGAGCGCGTTCTGGAGGAGCCGCTTGTCCTTCTCGATCGCCGCACGTTCCTTGTCGGTCTCGGCCCGCACCTTGTCGGCATCGGCGCGGGATTTGTCCGCTTCGGCCCGGGTCTTGTCGGCCTCCGCGAGAGACTTCGCGGCGACTCCGAGTTTCTCGGCGAGATTGCCGAGGTCGGTGGGTGAGATGGGATCCGTCATGAGTGCTCCCTCCGCACGTCTGGCAAGCCAGCGTGGTGCCTGACGTGTCGGTATTTTCCCGCAATCACCCGCTTCCGCGCCATGGGTGATTTGGTGCTGGCCTTGTCTACCGACACTGCGGGCCTTTGGCATTCGCCGCCGACCGGGTATTCCGCAGGGCTATTGCCACCGTCCATCCATTCTCGGGTCCCGAGCAGCGCGGAATTTGGGCTCTTCCGATTTGAGGGTGTAGGGCTGGGATGAGGTAGGTCGGCGCGTCGGTGCCCGGGTAGGGGTCGAGGTCTTCCGAGGATGGAGGTTCTGACGCCTTCCACCTGAAAGACCTCGACGTGCGCAACGCTACCTTC
>JAIUOR010000066.1 GCA_020161795.1 Actinomycetota bacterium
GGGCGTCTCCGGCATCACCGACCTGATCACCACCCCGGGCCTGATCAACCTCGACTTCGCCGACGTGAAGGCGATCATGCAGAACGCCGGCTCGGCGCTGATGGGCATCGGCTCGGCCCGCGGCGAGGACCGCGCCCGGGCCGCCGCCGAGATGGCGGTCAGCTCGCCGCTGCTGGAGGCCAGCATCGACGGCGCGCACGGCGTCCTGCTCTCGATCGCCGGTGGCTCCGACCTGGGCCTGTTCGAGGTCTCGGCCGCCGCCCAGCTCATCGAGCAGTCCGCCCACGAGGACGCCAACATCATCTTCGGCACCGTCATCGACGACTCGCTCGGCGACGAGGTGCGGATCACCGTGATCGCGGCCGGCTTCGACGGCGGCATGCTGCCCAAGCAGCGCCCGCGCCCGGCCGTGACCCGTCCGGCCGAACCGGCCGTCGCGGCCTCCCGTCCGAGCCCGGTGGAGCCGCCGGCGGCGGCCTCCCCGGCGACCCCCGCCGCCCAGCCGTGGCAGCCGGAGGCCGACGACGACCTGGATGTGCCCGACTTCCTGAAGTAAGCACTGGCCAGCGGGTGTTCTCCCATCGAAACGACCCCGCGTCCGACGGCGTCGGCGTCGCGTTCACCGACCGGGAGGGCGGCTTCTCGCCCGGCCCGCTCGGCTCGCTGAACCTGGGGCGTACCGACGTCGACGACCTCGACGCGCTGCGGGCGAACTTCCGGGCCGTGCGCGCCGCTCTGGATCTCGCCCAGGTGGTGGCGGTGCGGCAGGTGCACGGCACCGACGTCCTGGCGGTGGACGAAGCCCTGCTCGCCTCCTGGAGCGACGACTCCTGGCTGGGGGCCTCGGTTCCCGGCGCCCCGCGGGCGCCCGTCGCCGACGCGCTGGTGACCACTCTCCCGGGGGTGGGTCTGGCGATCCGGGTGGCCGATTGCCTGCCGGTGCTCTTCGCCGACCGCGAGGCCGGCGTGGTCGCGGCCGCGCACGCCGGGCGGGTCGGCCTGGCCGCCGGTGTCCTGACCGCCACGCTGGCCAGCATGGCCGAGTTGGGGGCTGCCGAGATCACCGCCTGGATCGGCCCGCACGTCTGCGCGGCCTGCTACGAGGTTCCCGCAGCCATGCGGGACGAGGTCGCCGCCGTCCTCCCGGACGCCTGGGCGACCACTCCGCAGGGGACACCGGCGCTCGATCTCGGCGCGGCGGCCGCCTGGCAACTGCGGACCGCGGGCTGCCGGGTGATCCGGGCGGATCCCTGCACGCGCGAGACCGCAGGCCTGCACTCCCACCGCCGCGATGGTGCGGCGGCGGGCCGCCAGGCCGGGATCGTCTGGCTGCCGGGCTGACCCCCGCGCCGCGTGTCGTCCACGACCCGTGCCCGCGCGCCGGTTAGCCTTCTGACGGAATCTGTAGCGAGGGGTGTCGAGATGGCTGAACGTTTGAAGAAGGCCGCGGTGTGGCTTGGGCTGGTCTCCGACCAGGGCTATGCCGACGAGGTCGCGTCGAGCGTCGACGACGTCACCGAGGAAGTGGCCACCCAGGGCTCCGGGCTGCCGGCGACCGTCACCGAGCTGGAATCCCGCCGCAGCGTCGCTCCCGCCCCCAGGACGGCCGATCTGAGCCGGATCATCACCGTCCACCCGCGCACCTACAACGAGGCGCGCACCATCGGGGAGAATTTCCGCGACGGCGTCCCGGTGATCATGAACCTCTCCGACATGGAGGATGTGGACGCCAAGCGGCTGGTCGATTTCGCCGCCGGGCTCATCTTCGGTCTGCATGGCAGTATTGAGCGCATCACCAGCAAGGTCTTCCTGCTGTCGCCGCACAACGTGAACGTTGCCGCGGAGGACAAGGAACGCATCGCGGGTGGGTTCTTCAACCAGTCCTGACATCCGGAGGTTCCAGGCGTGATCGGTACCCTCATCGGCTACGCCATCTGGCTGTATCTCATGGTCCTCACCGCCCGGGCCGTGTTGTCGTTCGTGCCGCTGCTGATCCGTGACTGGCAGCCGCGCGGAGTGGTGCTGGTGATCGCCGAGATCGTCTACACCCTCACCGATCCGCCCCTGCGCCTCCTGCGCAAGGTGTTGCCACCGGTGCAATTGGGTGGCGCGCAACTCGATCTGGGCTTTCTGGTGTTGTTCATGCTGCTTTCGATCGCGATGCGGATCGTCCCGGCGATGCTGTGACACCTCGCAACCCCAACTTGAGAGTCCGGCGCGCTCGCACGATACGTCTTGGACTCGCGCATTCCCCTGCATTAGCCTGATGGCCGAATCGCCTCGCCGGATCGGCGGGCCGACCGTAACGACACGAGGTGGACGATGACCCTGACACTCGAGCAGGTCCGGCAGACCCGCTTTCACCTGGCTCGCCGTAACGGCTACGAGCCAGTCGACGTGGACAACTTCGTCGACAAGGTCGAGGCGACGCTGTCGCAGCTGACTGAGGAGAACGAGACCCTCCGGCAGCAGGTTGAGACACTCAGCTCGACTGAACCGTCCAGCATCTTCGTGCCGCACGATGCCGGCGATGCCGAGGGCCTGCGCAACGAACTGCGTGCCCGGGAGGGCGAACTCGAGTCCCTGCGTGCCGAGCTGCGGAACCGGAACGACGAATCCGGCAGCGAACTCGAATCGCTGCGCGCCGAACTGCGGGCCAGGAGCGATGAGTCGGGCGGCGCGCTCGACTCCATGCGCGCCGAGTTGCAGGCCAAGATCGATGAGACCAATCGGTTGCAGGAGGAGGCTGCCCGCCTGCAGCAGGAGCTGGCAGGACGCGACCGCGAGTTGGAGTCCCTGCGCAACGAGGTCGCCCGGCTGCAGCCGTCGGCCGACGGCGACGCCCCCAAGGCCAGCGTCGAGAACATCGTGGTCACCAGCTCCACCGACGCCTCCCCGGCGGTCGCCCGGCTGCTGCAGATGGCCACCGAGCAGGCGGAGCGACTGGTCGGCGAGTCGCAGGTCGAGGCTTCCCGCCTGGTCGGCGAGGCCCGCACCGAGGCCGAGTCGGTGATCGACACCGCCAACCGGAAGGCGCACGAGACGCTCACCGATGCCCGCACCCGCGCGGACCGGATCGAGTCCGAGGCGAGGGTCAACGCCGATCGGGTGACTTCCGACGCGCTGGCACGGGCCGAGGCCGTCAACTCCGAGGCCGAGCACCGCCGTACCGAGCTGTTCACGACCCTCGAGCAGGAGCGCGACGCCCTGCGCGGCCGGGTCGACAAGCTGCGCGGGTTCGAGGGCAACTACCGGGCCAACCTCATCAACCAGCTGCGCAACCAGATCAAGGCGCTGGAAGACGCCGTGCTGGAGCCGGAGGACACCCCGGATCTGCTGGCCGATCCGGCGCCGGAGTCGGCCACGCCGCGCCTCGACGCCCTGCTGGAGGACTGACCTCCCGGGCCCCGCGGCCCAGCTCGATTTCCGCTTCGATCCACGTGCCCTCGGCGAGTCCGCCGGGGGCACGTGGAGTTGTTGCCGGCAGATGGTACTCTCCCTGCTCACGATCATCACGAAGGAGTCAGGCAGCGATGGCAACCCCCGGTTCGGATGCCGCGCAGACGGTGCGCGCGAAAGCCTCCTCGTTCCCGGTCGCCGAGGGCGAAGATCCCTGGACCGAGGACGAGGTGGAAGAGGTTCGTCAGGAGTTGCTGGCCGACATCAAGCGGATGGAGCGCGCCATCGAGGTGGCCGAGGCCGGTCTGGCCGATCTGTTCCAGGAGGGCACCGACGGCGCCGGACGCGATCCGGCCGACGTGGGCTCGTCCAACTTCGAACGCGATCAGGAGATGTCGCTGGCGCAGAACGCCCGGGACATGCTGGAGCAGGCTCAGCTGGCCTACCGGTTGTTCGAGTCCGGCGACTACGGACGGTGTGAATCCTGCGGCAACCCGATCGGCAAGGATCGGCTGCAGGTCTTCCCGCGCGCGACGATGTGCGTTACCTGCAAGCAGCGGGAGGAGCGGCGATAGTCATCCAGCCAGAGCCGGTCATGACCGGCTCGCCGAGGAAATTCCGGCTGCTGGCGGTGGGCATCGCCGCGGCCGGAATCGTGCTCGACCAGGCCACCAAGGCGCTGGCGATCGCGCGGCTGGATCCGGCGCAGCCGATCGAACTGCTCGGTGGTCTGTTGACGTTGCGGCTGATCCGCAACCCGGGCGCCGCATTCTCGATGGGTGAGGAGTTCACCGTCGTACTCACCTGCATCGCGATAGCGGCGCTGGCCGGGGTCAGCGGCTGGCTGCTGCCGAAGGTGCGCCACATCGGCTGGGCGGTGGCCACCGGCTGCCTGCTGGCCGGGATCGTCGGCAACCTGATCGACCGGCTGTTCCGCGAGCCGGGGCCCTTCCACGGGCATGTGATCGACTTCCTGCAGTTGCCGCACTTCGCGATCTTCAACGTCGCGGACATGTTCATCACCGCCGCCGCCGTCCTGGTCATCTGGTTGTCGCTGATCACCCAGGTCACCCTGGCCGGCGTCCGGCTCAAGCGAGCCGATGGGTAGCGTCTGGCTGGTGCCCGACGGCCTGGAGGGCGAGCGGGTGGACGCGGCCGCCGCGCGCATCAGCGGGCTCAGCCGGAGCCGGATCGAGGCGCTCATCGCCGAGGGTGCGGTGTCGCTGAACGGCCGGACGGTGGCCAAGTCGGAGCGCGTGAGCGCCGGGGAACTGCTGGAGGTCGAGCTCCCGACCGAGCCGCGGCTGGTCGTGACCCCCCGCGAGGTGGCCGGGATCGGCATCGTCCACGACGATGCCGACATCGTGGTGGTGGACAAGCCGGCCGGGGTGGCCGCGCACCCCAGCCTGGGCTGGGACGGCCCGTCGGTGGTGGAGCATCTCGCCGCGGCCGGATTCCGGATCTCCACCTCGGGGGCGGCGGAGCGGCAGGGCATCGTCCAGCGGCTCGACGTCGGCACCTCCGGCCTGATGGTGGTGGCCAAGAGCGAACCCGCCTATACGGCGTTGAAACGGGCCTTCAAGGCGCGCACGGTGCGCAAGATCTACCACACCCTGGTGCAGGGCCACCCCGACCCGTTCGAGGGCACCATCGACGCCCCGATCGGACGCCACCCGGGCGCTGAGTACAAGATGGCGGTGATCGACGGCGGCCGCCATTCGGTCACCCACTACCGGGTGCTGGAGGCGTTCCGGGCGGTGACCCTGCTGGAGGTGCACCTGGAGACCGGACGCACCCACCAGATCCGCGTCCACATGCAGGCCATCCGCCACCCCTGCGTGGGCGATCCCACCTATGGCGGCGACCCGGTGCTGGCTGCCCGGCTCGGCCTGGAACGGCAGTGGCTGCACGCCACTGAGCTCGGCTTCACCCACCCGGGAACCAGCGAGTGGGCGGACTTCACCAGCCCCTATCCGGCCGATCTGGACCATGCCCTGGCGCTGGTGCGCCAGTAACCATGGGAGCGCTTCCCGCCCCGCTTCGCCCATGACGGCGCGTGGAACATTCGATTTCGATTGGGCAAACCAAGACGTCACGCGGGCGGGACCTGGTGCCTGGCGGGTAAGGTCTAGGCGTGCGTAGAGCGAAGATCGTTTGCACGATCGGTCCGGCGACAGACTCGCTGGAGAAGATCGTGGAGTTGGTGGAAGCGGGCATGAACGTGGCCCGCCTGAACATGAGTCACGGCGACCACGTGCTGCACGCCGAGCGGGTGAGGTGGGTGCGCGAGGCGGCCCGGATCGTGGGCCGGCCGGTCGGGATCTTCGCCGATCTGCAGGGTCCGAAGATCCGGCTGGAGAAGTTCGCCGACGGCTCGGCGGTGCTGGAGCAGGGCGCGACGTTCATCATCACCACCGAGGATGTGCTGGGCACCGCGGAACGGGCCGGCACGACGCTGAAGACCCTCACCGCCGACGTCAGCCCCGGCGACCAGATCCTGATCAACGACGGTGCCATCGTGCTGCGCGCCCTGGAGGTCACCGACGTCGACGTGGTCACCGAGGTGATCGTGGGCGGAGTGGTCTCCGACCACAAGGGCATCAACCTGCCCGGGGTCGCGGTGAGCGTCCCGGCCCTGTCGGACAAGGACGAGCGCGACCTGCGGTTCGCGTTGCGCCATGAGGTCGACATGGTGGCGCTCTCCTTCGTGCGCCACGCCTCCGACATCGAGCCGGTGCGGCAGGTGATGGCCGAGGAGGGCCGGAAGGTCCCGGTGATCGCCAAGCTGGAGAAGCCGCAGGCGATCGAGAACCTGGGCGACATCATCGACACCTTCGACGCCTTCATGGTGGCCCGTGGCGACCTGGGCGTGGAGCTGCCGCTGGAGGACGTCCCGCTGGTGCAGAAGCGCATCATCGACGCCGCCCGGCGCTGGGCCAAGCCCGTGATCGTCGCCACCCAGATGCTGGAGTCGATGATCACCGCCTACCGTCCGACTCGCGCCGAGGCCTCCGACGTCGCTAACGCCGTGCTGGACGGAGCCGACGCCGTGATGCTCTCGGGCGAGACCGCGGTCGGCGCCTACCCGATCGATTCGGTCCGGGTGATGGCCCGCATCGTCGAGCACACCGAGCGCGACGGGATCGATCAGATCCGCCGGCTGGACTGGGATCCGCACACCATCTCGGGAGTCATCTCGAAGGCCGCCATCGAGGTCGCGCAGCGCGCCGGCGCCAAGTACCTGGCGGCCTTCACGATCTCCGGCGACACGCCTCACCGGCTGGCCCGGATGCGCTCCGACGTTCCGCTGATGGCGTTCACGCCGCTGCCGCGAACCGCCCAGGAACTGACCCTGGTGTGGGGCGTCCAGACCTTCGTGACGCCCGAGTACGTCAGCACCGACGCCATGGTGGAGTCCGTCCAGTCGGTGTTGACCGATCTGAAGCTGGTCAGCACCGGCGACACCGTGGTGATCGTCGCCGGCAACCCCGGGCGCCTCACCCACCAGACCAACTCGCTGCGTGTCTTCGAGGTCGGCGCGCTCAAGCCCTCCCTCGGGTGAGCCCGATGACACGGGTCGCGGTATTCGGCGCGAACGGACGGATGGGAGCCGAGGTCTGCCGAGCGGTCGAGGCAGCCGACGATCTCGAACTGGTCGCCGCGGTTGACGCCGGCGACCCGCGCGACCAGGTCGAGGCCCGGGCGCACGTGGTGGTCGACTTCACCACCCCCGAGGTCGTGCTGGAGAACATCGCCTGGTGCCTG
This sequence comes from Actinomycetota bacterium, assembly GCA_020161795.1. Lineage (GTDB taxonomy): Bacteria > Actinomycetota > Actinomycetes > Propionibacteriales > Propionibacteriaceae > Propionicimonas. The sequence continues at coordinate 7,165 of JAIUOR010000066.1, forward strand.
GAGCGTGGCATCCACGTGGTGGTGGGCACCAGCGGCTTCACCCCGGAGCGACTCGACCGGGTGCGGGAGCTGGTGGCGCTGGCCAACCCGACGGGGGTGCTGATCGCATCCAACTTCTCGATCGGCGCGGTGCTGATGATGAAGTTCGCGCAGCTGGCAGCACCCTTCTTCGAATCCGCCGAGATCGTCGAACTGCACCACCCGAACAAGCTGGACGCGCCCTCGGGAACGGCGCGCACGACAGCCGAGCAGATCGCCGCCGCCCGGCGGGCGGCAGGCCTGGGCGCGGTCCCGGATGCGACCACCGACGACGGCGGCGCCCGCGGCGCGGTGGTGGACGGAATCCACGTCCACGGCGTCCGGCTGCGCGGGCTGGTGGCGCACCAGGAGGTGCTGTTCGGAGCCGTGGGGGAGACCCTCACCCTTCGGCACGACTCCTTCGACCGGGCGTCCTTCATGCCGGGCGTGCTCACGGCCGTCCGCGCGGTGGGCGACCGCCCCGGCCTGACCCTGGGGATCGACGAACTGCTGGGCCTGTAGTGGGCGTGCTCAAGACGCTGGCGATCACCGGGGTCACCCTGGCTGTGATCGGCGGTGGTGCCGTGGTCGGCGACAACATCGCCCGTTCCTACGCCCAGGATCAGGTCGCCCAGCAGGTTCAGGACGAGTTCGGGCTGGCCGAGCCGCCCACCGTCGAACTCGGCGGCGTGCCCTTCAGCACCTTCTTCGTGACCCGGCGGGTTCCGTCAGCCAGCCTGCGGGCCACCGACCTGCCGCTGGAGATCTCCGGCCAGCAGGTCACCGTCGACACCGTCGAGATCGTGGCCGAGGATCTGCAGATCGACGGCGATCGGATCACGATCGGCTCCGGCCGGGCGGACGGACTGGTCGGCTACCCGGCGCTCACCCAGCTTGCCGGCGTCCCGGTGGCGGCCGGTGCCGAGACCGGACGGGTCCAGGTCAGCTATACCGCCGAACTGTTCGGCCGCGAGCTGGAGGCCGTGGTCTCGGCCATGCCGGCGCTGAACGACGACCGCGACCGGCTGCTGCTCAACCAGCCACAGATCCAGGTCGCCGGCTTCGAGCTGAGCGAATCTATCGCGCAGTGGATCATCGACGAGCTGGTCGCCCCGATCCAGCTTGAACTGCCCTACGGGCTGGTCCCGGAGTCGGTGGCCGCCGATGCCTCCGGGGTGCGGGTGGCGGTCACCGCGCAGGACTTCCTGGTTCCGCAGGAGTGATCCTCGCCGCGGAGATGTCGGTGTGCAGCCGGACGAACTTGATCCCGCTGGCGTCGTCCTCGCTGCCCAGTTCGGTGTGGGCTCCGTCCGGCGCCCAGCCGGCCCCGGTGAGAAAGGCCCGTAGCGGGTCGTCGCTGGCGCGTACCCACCAACTGGCCCGGATGAACCCGTCCGCCCGTAACGTGTCGGCGCAGGCCTGCAGCAGCCGGGAGCCGTGCCCGAGCCGCTGTGCCAGCGGGTCGATCGCGAACTCGGCCACCAGGCCGTCCTCGGCCGGATTGGCATCCGGATCGTCGCTGGGCCCGACCGCGGCGAACCCGACCACGCGGTGGCTTCCCTGGCTGGAATCGACCGCGACCAGCACCCGCAGCGTGGCCAGCGGCGGACGCCGGATCGCCGCCTCCCAGGCTTGCGTCATGGCCGCCAGGTCGGTGGAGTCCAGCAGCTGGGCGGCCACCGGCTCGGCATACAGCTGAGTCCAGGCCCGCCGCTGCACCGCGGCTATCCCCGCCGCCTCGGAGGGCAGCGCGAGCCGGACGGAGTGGGGTTGTGCAGTCACCCGCGACAGCCTAGCGGCGCGGCGATGTCATCGCCGTGGGCTAGGGTGTTCGGCGTGCGAGAGACGTTGAAGACACCCCCTGCGTTGCGTCCGGACACCCTGCGGATCATCCCGCTCGGCGGGCTGGGCGACGTTGGGCGCAACATGGCCACCTTCGAACTCAACGGCGAACTGCTGCTGGTCGACTGCGGCGTGCTGTTCCCCAGCGAGGAGCACCCCGGCGTCGATCTGATTCTCCCCGGGCTGCACCTGGTGGCCGACCGGCTGAAGGACGTTCGCGCCCTGGTGCTCACCCACGGCCACGAGGATCACATCGGCGCGGTGCCCTACCTGCTGCGGCGCCGTCCCGACCTCCCGGTCTACGGTTCCCGGCTCACCCTGGCGCTGGTGCGCGAGAAGCTGCGCGAGCACCGGCTGCGCGATGTCGACCTGCGGGTGGTGGCCGAGGGCGAGAAGGTCAGCGCCGGCGGGTTCAGCCTGGAGTTCCTGGCGGTCAACCACTCCATCCCCGACGCGCTGGCGGTGGTCATCCGCTCGGTGGCGGGCACCGTGCTGCACACCGGCGACTTCAAGATGGATCAGTTGCCGCTGGACGGCCGGCTGACCGACCTGCCCGGCTTCGCCCGCCTCGGCGAGGAGGGCCTTGATCTGTTCATGCCCGACTCGACCAATGCCGAGACACCGGGTTTCACCCCCCATGAGATCGACATCGAACCGGCCATGGAGCGGGTCTTCGCCTCGGCCAAGCAGAAGCTGATCGTGGCCTGCTTCGCCTCCCACGTCCACCGGGTGCAGCAGGTGCTCGACGCCGCCGTCCGGCACGGCCGCAAGGTGGTCTACGTCGGCCGCTCGATGGTGCGCAACATGACCGTTGCCCGCGAGCTGGGGTACCTGAAGGTGCCGGAGAACACCCTGATCGATCTCAAGCAGATCGACAACTACCGCGACGACGAGGTGGTGATCGTCTCCACCGGCTCCCAGGGCGAGCCGCTGAGCGCGCTGTCGCGGATCTCCAACCACGAGCACCCGGTCATCACCGCCGGCCCCGGCGACGTGGTGCTGCTGGCCAGCTCGCTGATCCCAGGCAACGAGAACTCGGTGTACCGGGTGATTAACGGCCTGGCCCGCAACGGCGTCACCGTCGTCCACAAGGGCAACGCCATGGTGCACGTCTCCGGCCACGCCAGCGCGGGGGAGCTGCTCTACTGCTACAACCTGCTCAAGCCCCGCAACGTGCTGCCCGTCCACGGCGAGATCCGGCACCTGATCGCCAACGCCGAACTCGCCCAGCGCACCGGCGTCCCCGCTGAGCGGACGCTGGTGGTCGAGGACGGTGCGGTGGTCGACCTGGCCAAGGGCAAGGCCCGCGTGGTTGGCAAGCTGGAATGCGGCTACATCTTCGTGGACGGCTCCACCGTCGGCGACATCGGCGATTCCGAGCTCACCGATCGCAGGATCCTGGGCGAGGAGGGCTTCATCTCCATCGTGGTGGTGGTGAACTTCCACGACGACACCATCGTCAGCGGGCCCGACATCCACGCCCGCGGCTTCGCCGAGGACGACACGGTGTTCGACGGCATCCGCACCGAATTGGTGCAGGTGATCCTCAAGGCCATGGCCGACGGCATGGAGGACACCTATCAGTTGCAGCAGGTGGTGCGCCGCACGATCGGGCGCTGGGTGAACAACAACTACCGCCGCCGCCCGATGATCCTGCCGATCGTGGTGGCCACCTAGTCGGTGATACCCGTCGCGGACCTCGCCCGATTAGGCGACAGCCCGCGATCTCAGGTATCGTGATGCGGTCCCCAGCATTGAGCATGAACGTGCCGAGCCCGCGCTCGGTGAGAGATTACGAGGAGAATCCAGTGGCTGCCGTGTGTGACGTCTGCGCCAAGGGCCCGGGCTTCGGCCACAACGTGCCTTGGTCGAAGAAGAAGACCAACCGTCGCTGGAACCCGAACATCCAGCGCGTCCGCGCCGTCGTGAACGGCACCCCCAAGCGCCTCAACGTGTGCACCTCCTGCCTGAAGGCCGGTCGCGTCACCCGCTGAGAGCAACCCGCTGAGTCTGATCAGCCGAAGGGACCCGCTCCGGCGGGTCTTTTTGCGTCTGCGCCCAGCTGGGACGCGTGCTACCAGCGCTGGTGGACCTCCTCGGCCCAGCCGAAGAGGTCGGCGATCCGGACGGTGATGCCGTCCACCTCCACCCGGCCGGACCAGGTTCCGAAGCACTGGTGGGTGGCCGACGAGATCAGCTTGAGGTCGGTGGCGGAGGCCTTGTCGTACTCGGGGGTGAACACCAGGTCGATGCCCTCGCCGGTGACCTGCCAGGGGGTCAGCCAGTCGTCGGGGTCGTAGCGCCAGACCAGTTCCTGGCCGATCTTGTGCAGCCGGCCGTCGACCAGCAGCGAGTTCTCGGTGCTTCCCGTGCCGTCGGTCCACTTACCCCCGACCTGCAGGCCGAGGACGCGGCCGTCGGTGCGTCCCGACCCGGCGCCCCAGTTCCAGCTGATCCGGTGCGGCCAGCGGCCGCGTCCGTGGTCGAGGGTGGCCCAGGAGTCGCCCTCGGGCAGCTCGTGCGCCTCGCCGTCCAGCCAGATCGTGCCGGAGGCGGGACGGGCGACGTCCTTGACGGTGTACTGGAAGAGCCGGTCGCTCCACGGCACCACCACGCCCAGGCATTCGTGGCCTTCCGGTCGGTGCGCGAGGAGGTCGACCCGTACCCGGTCGGTGGACGCCTGCATGCGGGTGCCGCCGTCCACCTCGGCGATGGTGACCTGGAGTTGCTTGGTGTCGAGCCTGATCGGACCGGCACCGAGCGTGCCGGGCAGCTCGACTCCGGCGCCGAAGGGAGTGATCACCTCGACAGCGACCGGAGTGCCCGTGGCCCGGTCGAGCAGCCACAGGGAGTTCACGCCGGCGTAGTCGATGTCGGAGACCACCACCGCGAGGACGTGGCTGGGCGTGGTGATCGCCCAGTACTCCCAGCGCTTGTTGCGTAGCGCGCCGACCCGTCCGCGCGCGATGCCGTCGGTGGTGATCAACGGGGTGCGGGTCCAGCCGACCGCGGCACGATTCAGATGCCCGGTCGGCGTGGTCAGGGAGATCGGCGTGGTGATCTCCCGCTCGCGGACCGGCACCGGGACCGACCCGGCTCCGACGGCGCTCGCGAAGGTCTCCTGCAGCCTGGCGTTGGAAGCCCGGACGGCTTCGGCGTCCACCTTGGTCACCCGACGGTCGTAGGTGAGCAGCCCGTTGGTCTCCTGCTCGACGTCGGCCAGCTGGGTGTAGACGAAGGCCGACAGCCCCCGCGCCAGCGCCGGACGGATCTGGTCGTCCTGCAGGTCGAGGAAGGCCCGCTCGAAGGCGTCCCGATCGGGGATGCGTCGGTAGCCGAACTCGGCATCGCTGGCGACGTGGCCGGGCACCCGGTGCGAGTAGCCGCCGTACTCGCTCAGCACCGCCGCCCGGGGGTCGCGCTCGTCCGCTGCCGAGAGCCGGTAGGGGCGGAAGTAGACGTGGCGGCTCACCATGTCGCCGGCGCCCTGGTCGTGCCAGCCGCTGGCGTGGTCGATCAGCCGCGTCGGGTCGAGCCGGCGGACCCGTTCGGCGACCGCAACCGCGTCGAACTGGCCCCAGCCCTCGTTGAACGGGACCCAGGCCACCACGCTGGGGGAGTTCCGCAGCAGGGCCACGGTCCGGTCGGCCTCGGTGAGGAACTCAGCCCGTCCGGCTGCGTCCTGGCGTCCGAACCGGCGGTGGTTGCGGTCGTCCAGCCGTAGCCGGCTGACCGCGGGCGCGCTGATCACCAGTGGGTTGTAGGTGCGACCGCCGTTCACCATGTCCTGCCAGACCAGCATGCCCAGCCGGTCGCAGTGGTGGTACCAGCGCAGCGGCTCCACCTTGATGTGCTTGCGCAGCATCGTGAACCCGAGCTCCTTGGCGGTGGCGATGTCGTGGACCAGTGCCTCGTCGCTCGGCGGGGTGAGCAGGCCGTCCGGCCAGTAGCCCTGGTCGAGCAGGCCGGCTTGCAGGTAGGGCTCGCCGTTGAGCAGCAGCCGGGTGCGGCCCGCGGCATCCGGGCCGATCGCCACCGAGCGCAGCGCGGCGTAGGAGGTGACCCGGTCGTCGCCGTAGCGAATCTCAAGGTCGTAGCAGAAGGGATCCTCCGGCGACCACGGACGAACCTGTGGCACCGGCAGCCAGGTCAGCTCGTCCGGCGGCGTGTCGGCGTCGGTGATCACCTTGCCGGAGACGGCCAGCGTGACGTGGGCGCGTCCGGCCAGCGGGCCTTCGGTGTGCACGCGGATGCCCAGCCGGCAGCCGTCCAGGTCGGGGACCAGCTCCAGCTCGCGCACCCAGGCCGACGGCACCGACTCCAGCCAGACCGTCTGCCAGATCCCCGACTGCGACGGGTACCAGATGCCGCCCGGCGCGAGGCGCTGCTTGCCGCGGCTGCGGTACGAGGTGTCGGTGACGTCGCGCACCCGCACCACCAGTTCGTCCTCACCGCCGGTCAGCGCGTCGGAGATGTCGAGGGCGAAGGGGAGGAATCCACCGGAGTGTCCGCCCACGGGGACGCCGTTCACCCAGATTTCCGCATCGGAGTCGACCGCGCCGAAGTGCAACCGGACGCGGTCCCGTAGGAAGCCCTCCGGCAGGGTGAACGTCCGGCGGTACCAGAGGGCCTCGCCGGGCTGCAGCGTCCGTCCCACCCCCGACAGCGCGGCCTCGGGTGAGAAGGGCACCAGGATCCGGCCGTCGAACCGCGGCCGGCTGGTCTGGCTGGCCGCGGTGATGGCGTACTCCCAGTAGCCGTTGAGGTTCAGGTAGGAGTCGCGCACCAGCTGCGGTCGCGGATACTCCGGCAGCACCCGTTCCGGATCCAGGGTCTCGCCCCAGGGCGTCAGCAGGGTCACAGTTCCTCCAGTTCCAGGACGGGCGCGGCCGTCCGCCGCAGCACGCGGGCGGGCAGCGCGGCCAGCACCGCCACCACGGCGGCGGCGAGGAAGATCCAGGCCGTCGGCACCTGCTTGACGACTCCCAGCTCCACGTAGGTCTCGGCGGCACCCGAGATCACCGCCGCCCCGATGAACGGGCCGATCACCATCGGCACCAGCACCACGGCGATCATCCGGACGCCCTGCACTTGCCCGGCGCGATCGGTGGGCGTCAGGTTGCGGACGGTCGCCGACAGCGCGGCGCCGGTGAGCAGGAAGGCGCCCATCATCCCGATGCCGGCGAGGATTACTGCGACCTGCCCGCGGGCGAAGAACATCGCCAGCAGCCCGATCGCGTAGCCGCCGGTCGCCGGGATCACGGCGCTCACCAGGTCGCGGCGGGCGAGCAGGCGCCCGCCCAGCACGCTCACCAGCGAGGCCCCGATCAGCACACTGGCCAGCACCAGCGCGTAGTTCTCGATCGCGAGCGTGGTGTTCACGTAGATGATCAGGTACGGCATGAACACCTGGAAGCTGATCCCCAGCACCGCCCAGGTGGCGAAAGCGAGATAGAGCCGGGGGTTCGCCCGGATGGTCGCCGGCCGCAGCCCGTGCAGCACGGTGTCGAGGTAGGTGCCGCTCGGCTGGGGATTCGGGGCGGTGCGGACGCCGAACCAGGCCGCCACCCCGACCACCGCGGTGACGCCGCCGACCAGGCCGAAGAAGGCCGTCCACTGCCCGGCCTTGGTCAGCGGATCCAGCGCGCCGAAGACGATCAGCATGCCCAGCAGCGGCAGCGTCTGGATCACCCCGTCCACCTTCGCCCGGTTGGCCGAGGTGGTGGAGTCGGTCACCCAGGCCTGGTAGGCGGCATCGTTCGCTCCCGACCCCAGGAAGCTCATCACCGCGTCCAGGGCGATGATCGAGACCACCGCTATCGCCACCCCGTTCGGCAGGGACGGGTCGACCCCCACCAGCCCGAACCCGGCGGTGGTGAGTCCCCACAGCACGTAGCCGAGCGCGATGAACTCCCGCCGCCGGCCCACCCGGTCCGACCAGGCGCCCACCAGCAGCGTCGCCAGGGTCGCCGCGGCGGCAGAGATCGCCACCATCGCCGCGATCGCGTTCGGGTCGTCGGTGATGGTGCGGTAGACGAACACGTTGAGGTACATGTTCTCGATCGTCCAGGCGAGCTGCCCGGTCAGTCCCAGCAGCACCACCCACAGCCACAACCGGCCGCCGACCCTGGCATCGTCGCTCACACCGGGCAGCCTACGAGGGATTCGTCAGGCCCGCCCGTTACGCTGGGCGATCGTGGAGCGGGAACTCAGTGGCTGGCGGACGGCGATGGCGGCGGCGCTGCATGCGCCGCTGTCCGACGTGCTGGGCGCCAAGACCGCCAAGGAGTTCGCTGCGCTGCGCGTCAACACCGTCGGCGACCTGCTGCGCCACATCCCGAGGCGCTATCTCAGCGGCACTGAGCTGACCGACCTGGCCACCATCACCGAGGGCGAGCACGTGGCGGTCTTCGCCCGGGTCGCCCGCATCAACCGGGTGGACGCCCACGACGGCGGACGCGGTCGGCCCAGGCCCGGCCGGCTGGAGGTGCTGCTCACCGACGGCAGCGGACACCTCGCCGTCACCTTCTTCGGACGCTCCCACCTGCTGCGCTGGTGGGAGGACCAGCTCAACAACGGTGTCGGCGGGCTCTTCGTCGGCAAGGTGGGCAGCTTTCGCGACCAACCGCAGATGACCCACCCCGAGTTCGTCATGCTGGACGCCGCCGGCCGGATCGTCGGCAAGTCCGAGGAGAAGGCCCGGATGGCCACCCTGGCCCAGTCCGGGTTGGTCGGCATGTACCCGGCCACCGCCAGACTGCCCACCTGGACGGTCGCCGAGTGCGCCCGGCTGGCGCTGGCCTCGCTGCCGGTCACCGACGACCCGTGGCCGGAGTGGCTGCGTGAGCGGGCCGGCGTGCTGGGCCTGGCCGATGCCTTCGCCGCCGTCCACGCCCCGCTCGATCTCGCCCAGGCCGAAGGCGGCGCGCACCGGCTGCGGTTCGACGAGGCCTTCGCCACGCAGCTGACCATGGCCTACCGGCGCAACGACGCCAGCGCGCACGCGGCCACGCCGCGGGTGCGGCTGGCGGATGGGATCCTCGACGCCTTCGATGCCCAGCTGCCGTTCCGGCTGACGGACGGCCAGGTCGCGGTCGGCTCGACGATCTTCGAGGAGTTGGCGCGGCACCGTCCGATGCAGCGGCTGCTACAGGGCGAGGTCGGCTCGGGCAAGACCGTCGTGGCGCTGCGTGCCATGCTGGCCGTGGTGGACGCGGGCGGCCAGGCCGCCCTGCTGGCGCCCACCGAGGTGCTGGCCGCCCAGCACTACCAGACCATCAGGCGGCTGCTGGGCGACCTCGGCGGGGGACGCATGCTCGGCGCCCCCGACGTCGCCACCGACGTGGTGCTGCTGACCGGTTCCATGTCCGCCGCCGCTCGCCGGGAGACCCTGCTGCGGGCGGCCAGCGGCGAGGCCGGCATCGTGATCGGCACTCACGCGCTGCTGTCCGACCGGGTGCAGTTCGCCGATCTGGGGCTGATCGTGATCGACGAGCAGCATCGCTTCGGGGTCGAGCAGCGCGCCGCGCTGGTGGACAAGGCGGCTGCCCGTCCGCACGTTCTGGTGCTCACCGCGACGCCCATCCCACGGTCGGTGGCGATGACCATCTTCGGCGACCTGAGTGTCTCCACGCTGGCCGAGGTCCCGGCTGGGCGACAGCCGATCGGCACCGTGGTGGTGGACGCCGCGCTGCGTCCGGCCTGGGTGGAGCGTGCCTGGCAGAGGGTGGTCGAGGAGGTGTCCTCCGGCCGGCAGGTCTTCATCGTGTGCCCGCGGATCGGCGGTCAGGGGAGCGCGGACGGGCTGGGCGTGGTGGAACTCGCCGAACAGCTGCGCTCCGGTCCGCTGGCCGGTGTCCGGCTGGGCGTGCTGCACGGCCAACTGCCCACCGAGGTGAAAGACCAGGTCATGGGCGACTTCGCCGCCGGCGATCTCGACGTGCTGGTCGCCACCACGGTCATCGAGGTGGGCGTGGACGTGCCGAACGCCACCATGATGGTGGTCTGGGACGCCGATCGGTTCGGCATCTCCCAGCTGCACCAGCTGCGCGGCCGGATCGGGCGTGGCGAGCACCCCGGGGTCTGCCTGCTGATCACGGCGGTACCGCCCGGTGAGTCGGCCCGCGACCGGCTGGACGCGGTCGCCGCCACCACCGACGGCTTCCAGCTCGCCGAACTCGACCTCGAGCAGCGCCGGGAGGGCGATGTGCTGGGCGCCAGCCAATCCGGAACCCGTTCCAGCCTGCGGCTGCTGCGGGTGCTGGAGCACGCCGACCTGATCGCCGAGGCCCGCGAGCTCGCCGAGGAATCCGTCCGCCGCGATCCGGCCTGCCAGACGCCCGGCTTCGCCGACGCCGTCCGCGAGATCAGCATGCTGGCGCCGGGGGAGTGGGATTCGTGAGCCGGATCATCGCGGGAGCCGCCAAGGGCCGCCGCCTGGCGATGCCGGCGCACCGGGCCACCCGTCCCACCACCGACCGGGTGCGCGAGGCGGCTTTCGCGCTGCTGGCCGACTGGGCGGGTACCGCTGGCGAGCCGGCCCAGTCGGAACTGGCTGGGCTCTCCTTCCTCGACCTGTACGCCGGATCCGGCGCGGTGGCCCTGGAGGCGGCCAGCCGTGGTGCGTCTCCGGTCTGGGCGGTGGAACGCGACCGCGGCACGGCCCAGGTAGCGGAGCGCAATGCCGCTCAGACCGGGCTGCCGGTGAAGGTGGTCACCCGGGGGGTGAACGGATTCCTGGCCGCTCCGCCGCGTTCCTTCGACATCGTGTGGGCCGACCCGCCCTACGACCTAACGGACGCCGAACTGGACGCGGTGCTGGCCATGCTGGGCGACTGGCTGGCCCCGCGCGGGCTGGTGGTGGTGGAGCGGGCCAGGCGTAGCGGCGTCCCACGCTGGCCGGCGATCATGGAGGATTCCTGGAAACGGGACTACGGTGAGACCGCTCTGCACTTCGCGATGAGAGGTGAGGAATGACCGCCATCTGCCCGGGATCCTTTGATCCCATCACCCACGGGCACCTCGACGTCATCCGCCGCGCCGCCGGCATCTTCGGGGACGTCATCGTCGGAGTTGGGCGCAATTCTGCCAAGAACTACCTGTTCAGCCTGGATGAACGAGTCGAGCTGGCGGCCGCTGCGACCGCCGACATCCCGGGGGTGCGGGTCCTACCGCTGAGCGGCCTGCTGGTCGACTTCGCCCGGAGCCACGGCGCCCAGGTGATCGTGAAGGGGCTCCGGTTCGCCTCCGACTTCGACTTCGAGTTGCAGATGGCTCATCTCAACGCCGCCGTCGGGGGGATCGAGACCGTGATGTTGCCCGCATCCTCGCAATGGTCCACGCTATCCTCCACGATGATCCGAGAGATCGCCTCCTTCGGCGGCGATGTCTCGGCTTTCGTACCGGCGGTGGTCGCCGACCGGATTCGGGCCGTGGCGGCCCCACAGGACAAGGAGCGCGCCGATGGCTGAGCGAACCCTAGTGGTGTTGTCCACCCTGCGCGACCGGGTGAGCGGTGCCAAGGCGGTGCCGATGTCGGCTTCGTGCATGGTGAACCGCGCCGACACGCTGGCGCTGATCGATCAGGCGATCGCTGCGCTCGCCGAGGACACCCGGGAGGCCGAGCGGATCGCCGCCACCTCGCTGGAGACCCTCGAACGAGCCCAGGCCGAGGCGGCGCAGATCATCCGGGCGGCCGAGGAGAAGGCCGTCTTCCTGGCCGGTTCGACACCCGTCATGGAGACGGCCAAGGCCAAGGCTGCCGAGCTCGAACGTCGCTCGATCCTCGAATCCGAAGCGCTGCGCCGCGAGGCCGACGCCTACGTGGACGCCCGGATCGCCTCCTTCGAGGCGGCCCTGCAGAAGACCATGGGGCAGATCCATACCATGCGCGAACGCCTGGCCCGGCGTTCCCAGCTCGACGACAACGAAACCACCGCGCTTCCGCGGCTGAGCCTGTAGCAGCGGGACCGAGCCACGCCTCCTCCTCGGTTCCTGCGCTTCGCGCAACCTTCGTCGTCGGCGCAACCACGAGCAAGCTCGCGTTGCCGCCTCCTCCTCGGTTCCTGCGCTTCGCGCAACCTTCGTCGTCGGCGCAACCACGAGCAAGCTCGTGTTGCCGCCTCCTCCTCGGTTTGGTGCCCACCTGGGCGCACGGTAGAGTGGCTCTTCGGTTATGACGCTGTCGTACCATCCGATGAAGGGATCCGCCGTGTCTCGCCGCCTCCCCGACCACCGTTCCGGGCTCGTCCTCGAGACCCATGAACTGGGACGTCGGGCCGGTGTGGTGAAGCACGTCACGCGGACCGCCGACTCACCGGAAGGGATCGGCATCGCCATGATCGGAGTGCCACCCGGCTCGGCCATCGACCTCGATCTCACCCTCGAGGCCGTGGTGGAGGGGGTGCTGGTCACCGGAACCGCCGAGGTCAGCCTCGGGGGACAGTGCGCCCGCTGTCTGGAGCCGATCTCGGATACCGCCGAGGTCGACCTGCAGGAGCTGTACCTGTTCCCCGGCAAGGAACTCGACGACGACGAGGCCAGCCGGATCGAGGAAGAGCTGATCGACCTCGAACCCCTGCTGCGGGACGCGGTGGTACTCGAATTGCCGTTCACGCCACTGTGCCGGCCGGATTGCGCCGGGTTGTGTCCCACCTGTGGGGCCAACCTCAACCGCGATCCCGGGCACGGTCATGCCGAGGCCACCGATGCACGGTGGGCCGGCCTGGCGGCGTGGCAGCAGGACTGACGACAACCATTGGGCCCGTCCGGGGCCGCATGACCGAGGAGTAACGCCGTGGCCGTTCCGAAGCGGAAGATGTCCCGCAGCAACACGCGGGCCCGCCGTTCGCAGTGGAAGACCTCCGCGCCGACGCTGGTGACCTGCGCCAACCCGGCCTGCGCCGCCAAGCACCTGCCGCACACCGCCTGTCCCGAGTGTGGTCAGTACGGCCCCCGCGGCGCCCGCCGCCAGGTCACCGAAGCCTGACCCGAGAGCGGCCTTAGTGAGCCGCGCGAGGCAGCTACTCGATGAGCTGGGGATCGAACTCGACCCCCAGCTCCATACGCTTGCCCTGACCCACCGCTCCTACGCCTACGAGAACGGCGGGCTCCCGCACAACGAGCGGCTCGAGTTCCTCGGCGATGCGGTGCTCGGCGTTGTGGTGACCGAGTACCTCTACCGCACCTACCCCGACCTGCCGGAGGGCCGGCTGGCCAAGCTGCGCGCCGCCGTGGTCAACGCCCAGTCCCTGGCCGAGGTCGCTCGCCAGCTCGAACTCGGCTCGGAGCTGCTGCTAGGCCGGGGCGAGACCACCACCGGCGGCGCCGACAAGGCGTCCATCCTGGCCGACGCGCTGGAGGCCTTCTTCGGCGCGGTCCTGATCTCCAACGGACGCGACGCCGCCGACACCCTGCTGCATCACATCTTCGACCCGCTGGTCGACGCCGCCGCCACGGTCGGTGCCGGTCTCGACTGGAAGACCAGCCTGCAGGAACTCTGCGCGGAGCTCGAACTCGGCCTGCCCGCCTACCGGATCACCGAGACCGGCCCCGATCACGACAAGCGGTTCACCGCGATCGCAGTCGTGGGGGAGCAGCGGTTCGCCCCGGGCGAGGGACGTTCCAAGAAGCAGGCCGAACAGCAGGCCGCCGAAGCCGCCTTCGCCGCGCTGACGGCCGCTGACTGAGCCCGATGCCCGAACTGCCCGAGGTCGAGGTGGTCCGTCGCGGCTTGGCGTCCAGCCTTCCGGGACGCACCGTGTCCGCCGCCCGCGTCCGGCACCCGCGCGCGGTACGCCGGCACCTCGCCGGCCCGGCCGACTTCGAGACCCGGCTCCCCGGACGCACCTTCGTCGCCCCGCGCCGCCGTGGCAAGTTCCTGTGGCTGCCTTTCGGCGACGGGGACGCGCTGGTCGCCCACCTCGGCATGAGCGGCCAGTTCCGGCTGGACGAGCCGGATGCGCCGGTGCTGCCGCACACCCACGTCGTGCTCGACTTCGCCGATGCCGGCCCGCAACTCCGCTTCGTCGACCAGCGCACCTTCGGCGGGCTCTGGCTCTCCCCGGGTGGCGCCGAACTGCCGTCGGAGCTGGCGCATATCGCGCCCGATCTGTTCGAGGAGGACGTCGATCCAGCCGTGCTGGCCCGCTCGATCCAGCGGCGCCGCTCAGGCATCAAGCGCGTGCTGCTGGATCAGACGGTGGTGTCCGGAATCGGCAACATCTACGCCGACGAGGCACTGTGGCTGGCCGGCGTCCACCCCGAGACCCCGGCCGACTCGATGACGACCGCGCGGATCCGGCGGGTGCTGGAAGCCGCGCGGCAGGTGATGGCCGAGGCGCTGGCCCAGGGCGGCACCTCCTTCGACCGGCTCTACGTCAATGTCAACGGCTCCTCGGGCTACTTCTCCCGCTCGCTGAACGCCTACGGCCGCGAGGGGCTGCCCTGTCCCCGCTGCGGCACCCCGCTCCGTCGCGTGGCCTTCGCCAACCGCTCCTCCCATTTCTGCCCGAGATGCCAGCGGCTGCGCAGACCCCTCGGCTCCCGGGCTGAGTAGCCGTCCCGGCGTCGGCGGGTCAACGTCGGACGATCTCGATGAGCCGCGATCTCCTGACCGGAACGCCACCTTCGCACGGTGTGGCTACGTCTGCGCTGGTGCTGAGGCCAGGGACACGCTGTTCCCGGCAGGGGCGGCTGGGATCCCGTTGCGTGCAGCGGTCGGCCATCTGGGCCGCGGCTGTCTTCGTGCTTCTCCACGAAGACGCCGTGTCCGTGCTCACGGCAAACCTCTCCGAGGCAGCGCATCGCACTCTCGAACCCCTCGTCGAGGAAGCGCTCGACTGAGTTGGCAAGGATGTCCAGGCACACTGAGGTCATGAGGATCGAGATCGTTCACGGGGACATCACCGCTCAGCAGGTGGACGCCGTGGTGAACGCCGCCAACTCCGGGATGCGCGGCGGCGGTGGGGTGGATGGCGCGATCCACGCGGCTGGCGGTCCGGAGATCCTGGCCGACTGCATCCGGCGGTTCCCGGACGGCTTGCCCACCGGCCAGGCTGGCTGGACCACCGGCGGACGGCTGGCTGCCCGCTGGGTCATCCACGTCGTCGGACCGATCCACGGCCGGGGAGACCGCTCCCACCTGGAATCCTGCTACGCCAACGCGCTCGCGGTGGCCGATGAGCTCGGCGTGCGGTCGATCGCCTTTCCGCTGGTCTCGGCCGGTGCCTACGGCTGGCCCCCGGAGGATGCGGCGCAGGTCGCCGTCGACACGTTGCGCACGACCGTCACCGGGGTCGAGCGCTGCCTGCTGGTTGGCTACTCGAAGCAGACCACCGCGCTCCTGCGACAGACGTTGAACCGGGGGCACTGACCTGCCGCGTTGACCAACCTCGGCGTCGCGCCGCGCCACGGCCCTCGCGACGCCGAGGTTGGGGGGTAGGCGGTGTCTCGCGCAAGCGGCCAGTTCGTCCACAACGCCGAGCTGTGGGGGTTATGGCGACGCGATCGGTGCCGCTGGGCCGGCCTGGCCGATCTGGCGGGGTAATACAGCCCCTGCGAGCGCTGGTAACCCCTCCAGATCGGCCAAGTCACGGGTTTGAGGTCGGGACGACCGGCGTAACCCCTGTGGATCGGCGAAGGCCGGCGGCCAGGCCTCACCGGAGACCACCAGCGGTGAGCTCGAACGAGGATGCGACCGGTAGAGTGGGCGCACTGTGAGCCCGAGCGACCTGTACCAGCGCCACCGGCACAGCCTGCTGCAGTTCGTGCGGTTCGGGCTGGTCGGCGGGCTCGGCGTCGTTGTCAATCAGGTCGTGCTGGTGCTCACCAACGTGATCGCCCGGGACTGGCTGGGGATGCACAACAACGACATCGTGGTCGGAGTGCCCTTCACCGACTTCAATGTCCGCAACTACCACGTCTACGTGATGATCGCGTTCCTGGTGGCGAACCTGTCGAACTTCATGTTCAACCGGCACTGGACCTTCCGCAGCGCCCGGCACGCCGGGGTGTGGAAGGAATACTGGCCCTTCCTCGCGGTGGGTCTGGCCGGCCAGGTGGTCGGCCTGGCGCTGATCACGGCGCTGATGCACCCGCATTCGCCGATCGGGCTGCCCAGCGAGATATTCGACAACTCTACCGGGTTCCGCACCAAGCTCTACTGGGCCAACCTGATCACCATCGTCTGCGTGACCCCGCTCAACTTCGTCTTCAACAAGCTGTGGACCTTCCGCGCGGTGCGCCGCCACAAGGTGGAGGTGGGCTGATGTACCTCAAGAGCCTGACGCTCCGCGGGTTCAAGTCGTTCGCCTCCACCACCACCCTGCGGTTCGAGCCGGGGATCACCTGCGTGGTCGGCCCCAACGGCTCCGGCAAGTCCAACGTGGTGGACGCGCTCAGCTGGGTGATGGGCGAGCAGGGAGCCAAGACGCTGCGCGGCGGGAAGATGGAGGACGTCATCTTCGCCGGCACCTCCGGACGGGCGCCGCTCGGCCGCGCGGAGGTGCTGCTCACCATCGACAACACCGACGGCGCGCTGCCGATCGACTACACCGAGGTCACCATCTCACGGACGATGTTCCGCTCGGGTGGCTCGGAGTACGCGATCAACGGCACCACCGCCCGCCTGCTCGACGTGCAGGAGTTGCTGGCCGACTCCGGCATCGGCCGCGAGATGCACGTGGTGGTGGGCCAGGGCCAGCTCGACAGCATCCTGAACGCCACCCCCGAGACCCGGCGCGGCTTCATCGAGGAGGCCGCGGGCGTCCTCAAACACCGCAAGCGCAAGGAGAAGGCCGAGCGGAAGCTGGAGGCGACCGGCGCCAACCTGAACCGGCTCACCGACCTGCTGAACGAGATCCGCCGCCAGCTCAAGCCGCTCGGTCGCCAGGCCGAGGTGGCCCGCAAGGCGGCCGTCATCCAGGCCGAGTTGCGGGATGCGAAGGCCCGGCTGATCGCCGACGACTACCAGGCCGCGGCCACCTCGCTGGCCAGCGACGCCGAGGCGGAACGGAACCTCAAGGCCCGTCGCCAGCAGATCGAGGCCCAGCTCACGCAGGCCCGAGAGGCCGAACAGGCCGCGGAACGCGCCTCGCGGGAATCCGTCCCGGAACTGACGCAGGCGCAGGAGACCTGGTACGCCCTGGCTGCGCTGGCCGAGAAGGCGGGTTCCACCGCAGCGATCGCCGCCGAGCGGCAGCGCGCGGCCGAGTCGATGGGTGATTCCGAACGCCCCGGCCGCGATCCCGAGGCGATCGAGCGCGAAGCCGCCTCAGTACGGCAGGCCGAGGCCGCGCTGCGGGCCGAGATCGAGGTCAAGGCACAGGCACTGGCCGCGGCCACCACGGCTCGCGAGGCCGCCGATGCCGCCTACACCGAGGCGGAGCGGCACTATCAGGCTCACCAGCGTGCCATCGCGGATCGCCGCGAAGGGCTGGCCCGGCTGGCCGGCGAGGTGAACACGCTGCGCGGCCGCGCCGAATCGGCGGTTGCCGAGATCGGACGGCTGCGGGAGGCGCGGGACGAGGCAGAACAGCGTGCCGCCGCGGCCCGGCACGACTTCGCGGCACTGGAGACCCGGCTCGCCTCCCTGGCCGCCGGCGAATCCGGGCTGGACGCCGCCTTCGAGACGGCCGAGGCCGAGGTGGAACGGCTCCGCACGGAGGTCGAGGAGTTGCGTGCCGCCGACGCCGCGGCGACGTCCACCCGGGCCGCGCTCTCCGCCCGCGTCGACGCGCTCTGCCTGGGCCTGGAACGCCGCGACGGGTCGGCCGCGCTGCTGGCCGCCGGCGATCGGCTCAGCGGCCTGCTCGGCAGCGTGGCGGCACTGGTCTCGGTGCATCCGGGGGCCGAGGTCGCGGTCGCGGCCGCGCTGGGAGCAGCCGCCGACGCGGTCGCCGTCACCGGGGTCGATGCCGCCGTCGATGCCTTCGAACACCTCAAGGCCGACGATCTCGGCCGGGCCGGTCTGCTGTTGGGTGGACCCAGCGTGACGATCGACCCCGCCGGCTGGCCGGCGCTGCCGGCTGAGGTCCGCTACGCCCGTGACCTGCTCGACTGCACCACCGAGCTTCGGCCGGCGGTCGACCGGCTGCTGTTCAAGGTCGCCGTGGTGGACGACATGCCCGCCGCCGCGGCCCTGGTCCGCTCGCTGCCCGACCTCACCGCGGTGACCCGCGACGGCGACCTGCTGAGTTCGTGGTTCGCCGCCGGTGGATCGCAGTCGCAGCCATCGCTGATCGAGGTGCAGGCGGCCGTCGACGAGGCGGCCGCGCAACTGGCCACGGCTCAGGCCGAATCGGAGCGGTTGCGCTTCGCGCTCGCCGCCCGTCAGGCCGAGCTCGACCAGGCCGGTGAGCGCGCCGAGGCAGCGCTGGCACGGTTGCACGAATCGGACGCCGCCCACGCCGGCCTGGCCGAGGAGGCCGCCGATCTCAATCAGCTGATCCGCGCCGCCACCGCCGAGATCGGACGGCTGGATGCGGCCATCGCGCAGGCCAACCAGAGCCGCGACAACGCGACCGCCGCCCTGGCCGGCCTGGAAGAGCGGCTGGAACTGGCCAGCCGGGAGTCCACCACCAGCGAGGCCGATCCGGCCGAGCGGGACCGGGCCGGCGACCAGGCGCGCGCGTCCGCTGGCGCCGAGATGGAGGCCAGGCTCGCCCTGCGCACCGCGGAGGAACGCGCCCGCGCCCTGGCCGGCCGTGCCGACAGCCTGGCCCGTTCGGCCCAGGCCGAGCGGGAGGCCCGGGAACGGGCCGCCGCCCGCCGCGAGCAACTGCGCCGTGAGGCTGCGGTGGCCGCCGCCGTCCAGCTGGCCGCCGGCTGGCTGGAACAGCAGGTGGCGGCGTCGCTGGCCAGCGCCGGTGCGCTGCGCGAAGCCGCCCAGGCGCGACGAGCCGAAGCCGAAGCCGAGCTGTCGGCCGCCCGTACCCGGGGCCGCGAACTCGCCCGGCAGTTCGAGGAACTGGTCGACACCGCCCACCGCGACGAGCTGGCCAGGGCCCAGCAGCAGATGAAGGTGGATGCCCTGGCGGAGCGGGCGCTGGCCGAGCTCGGCCTGGAGGCGGACGCGCTGGTCGCCGACTACGGCCCGGATCAGCTGGTCGAGGTGCTCACCGATGCTGATGGCAACCCCCTTGGCCCCGACGACCCCCGCCCCGCCCCGGTGCCCTACGTCCGCGCCGAGCAGGAGAAGCGGCTGCGCCGCGCCGAACGCGATCTCGGAGTGCTGGGCAGGGTGAACCCGCTGGCGCTGGAGGAGTTCGACGCGCTGCAGCAGCGGCACGCGTTCCTGGCCGAACAACTGGAGGATCTGCGCAAGACCCGCGCCGACCTGGCCGGGATCATCGACGAGGTGGACGCCCGCGTCCAGCAGGTCTTCGCAGAGGCCTACGCCGATGTCGAGGTCGCCTTCGCCGAGTCCTTCAACAGGCTCTTCCCCGGCGGCGAGGGACGGCTGGTGCTGACCGAACCGGGCCAGTGGCTCACCACCGGGGTCGAGGTCGAGGCCCGTCCCGCGGGCAAGAAGGTCAAGCGGTTGTCGCTGCTGTCCGGTGGCGAGCGATCGCTGGTGGCGGTTGCCTTCCTGGTGGCCCTGTTCAAGGCCCGTCCCAGCCCGTTCTACATCCTCGACGAGGTCGAGGCCGCGCTGGACGACGTGAACCTCGGCCGGTTGCTGGAGATCTACTCCGAACTGCGCGACAACAGCCAGTTGCTGGTGATCACCCACCAGAAGCGCACCATGGAGATCGCCGACGCGCTCTACGGCATCACCATGCGCTCCGACGGCATCTCGACCGTGATCAGCCAGCGCCTCCGCGAGGAGTAGCGCCCAGCGAGCGGCGAGCCCGGTTCGCCCCGGGCCGGGACGCGGAGCCGAGGCTCCCGCGCGGCGACGTAGACTGGTGGCACCCGAACGGAAGGCCCGCCATGGCGTTCGCAACCATCATGATGCTGGTGATTCTCGGCATCGCGCTGGCGATCATCGCGATCGTCGCCATCGGCATGCAGGGCAATCCCCGTCCGGCCAACTCGCCCAAGGTGCGCAAGGCGATGGCCAGCACCGCCAAGCATCTCAACGGCGAAGCCCCGCCGCCGCCCGGGCTGGTGACGTTCTTCGGCGATCTGCGCATCAAGAGCGCCAGCTCGGGCGTGGAGAACACCGGCGAGCAGCCGAAGGTCAGCTGAGGCCGGCCCGTCCACCGTCCCCGCAGGGTCCAGCCGGAATCGTCCCGGGCAATCTCCGGATTCGCTGTTACCTTTCCCTCCGCTGTGAGCAGTATGGGGTAGAGCGGCGAGGACGGAGGCAGGTGTGGAGTCGGTGATCCGCCAGGGTGACGACAGGCCCGCTGAGGTTCCGCTGTTGCCGCTGGACACCAGCGAGGTAGTCGCCCGCTACGAATCCATGGTCTACGGCATCGCCGTCGCCCACACCCGCTGCCGCGGCGACGCCGACGACGTCTACCAGGACGTCTTCCTCACCTACCACCGCCGTCAGCCGGAATGCCGCAGCGAGGAGCACCGCAAGGCGTGGCTGATCACCACGGCCCTGAACTGTGCCCGGTCGGTGACCCGCAGCTCCTGGCGCACCCGGGTGGTACCGCTCAACCCGGAGACCGCCGAACCAACCGACCAGTTCCGGTTCGCCACCGAGGAGCAGGACGCGCTGTTCGGCGCGCTGCGCTCGCTGCCCGAGACCTACCGGACGGCGCTGTACCTGTTCTATTTCGCCGACCTGCCGGTCGCCCGGATCGCCGAGCTGCTCGGCGTCGGTGCGGCGGCGGTCAAGATGCGGCTCTCGCGCGGCCGCGGCCTGATGCGCGATCGACTCCAGGGAGGGTACTTCGATGAGTGACGACATCTTCGCCGAGATCGCCGGCCAGTTGCGTCCGGGCGAGCAGACCCGGGACGAGCTGCTGCGGACGATCGCCGCCGAGGAGGCAGGCTGGCCCGGCCCGGACGCCGACACCCGGGTGGCTCCCGCGCCCGCGAAGACCGCCGGTCGGTGGCCGATGCTCGGCTGGGTGGCGGCTGCCGCCCTCGCCCTGGTCGCCGGGATCGCGCTGGTGCCCCGCCTGACCCCTGCGGCGATGGAGGTCGCCGACCCGCCCCAGGTGGGAGCCGCCCGGCCTGCCGGCCTCCCCGACGACACGGTGGGCGGAGCCGACGAGATCGACGAGCCGGAGCCCGTCGCGGCGGCCGCGAGCGACTACGCCACCCTGTACGCCGCCGTCCGCAAGGCTGCCGAACGATGGTACGGCGGCGGCCGGGACGGGGCGCTCATCGATGCCGAGTCGGCCGGCGGCCGCGCGCCGGCGCCCATGCCGATGGCGGCCGCGGCGGCGGATTCGGCGGCGGCCAGTGGCTCCTATGAGACCAATACCCAGGTGGCGGGCATCGACGAGGGCGACCTGGTCAAGAGCGACGGCAGAACCATCTTCATCGCCACCGGGAGCAAGGTCGCGCTGGTGTCCGCCGCTGGCGCCGGCAGCCGGGAACTGGCCCGGATCGACACCGCCGCGGGCGATGCCGGCCCGGATCTATCCGGCGACCGGTACGTCGTCCAGGGTTCGGTGGTCGACCTGATGCTGCACGGCTCGACCCTGGTGGTGCTGGTCACCGAGTACGAGCCCCAGCTCGACCAGCTGCCGAACAGCTCGACGACGGCCTACGTGCCCTACACCGCCATCCAGACCAAGGCTCTGCTGTACGACGTGTCCGATCCGGCGCACCCGTCCTTCCTGACCAGCCTTGGCCAGAGCGGCGCCTACCTCACTTCGCGACTCGTGGGCGACCTGCTCTACCTGGTCACCGAACATGTGCTCACCGATGACATCGCCGCCGACCAGCCGGAGACCTTCGTCCCGTTGGTCAGCGAGGGCCGCGCGAGGTCACTGCTGGACGCCGCCGACTGCGCGATCCTGCCCTACCCGGACGGGCCGCGCTACGCCGTGGCGAGCAGCATCGACCTGGCCAAGCGCACCCGGATCGACTCCGAGTCGGTGCTGGGTGGTTCGCAGACCGTCTACCTCAACGCCGACAACCTCTACCTGGGTGCCGCCGACTACGAGAAGGCGCTGTCGAAGAAGGCCCGCAAGGCAGCCGGTGTCCCCGAGCTGCGCGAGGTCTGGGGCACCAGGCTCACCCGGATAGCTCTGCAGGACGGCGAACTGGACGTCGCCGGGCAGGGAGTCGTCCCGGGCACCGTGATCAACCAGTTCGCGCTCGATGAGTATGAGGGACACCTGCGGGTGGCCGTCACGGTCAGCGGTGAGACGACCAACCGGGGCTGGCTGAGCCAGCCGGCGCTCTACGTGCTGGATTCCGACCTGAAGATCGTCGGCTCGTTGCCACGGCTGGCCAAGAACGAGTCGGTGCAGTCGGTGCGCTTCGAGGGGCCGATCGGCTATGTGGTGAGCTTCGAGCGGATCGACCCGCTGTTCGCCCTCGATCTGAGCCGGCCTGAGCAGCCGACGGTGATGAGCGCCCTGAAGATCCCCGGCTTCAGCACCTACCTGCACCCCTGGGCGGACGGACGCCTGCTGGGGCTGGGCATGGACGCGGACAACAACGGCATGACCACCGGCCTGAAGCTGAGCATGTTCGACACCTCGGATCCGTTCGACGTCACCGAGCAGGTGAACGTGAAGGTTCCCTTCGACGACTCCGAGGCGTTGTACAACCACAAGGCCGTTCTGGTCGACACCGAGGTGGGGTTGATCGGGTTCCCGGCGGTGTCGTGGAGCTCGGATCGGGTCAGCCCGCGCTACGTGGTCTACCGCTACGCCGACGGAGCCTTCACCCTGGAGGAGAAGCTGCGCCCCAAGGTCTCGCAGGACGGCTACGGGGTTCGCGGACTCACCTTGAACGGCGATCTCTACATCGCCTCCTCCGCCGGCGTCGACGTCTATCGGGTCGACGGTTTCGATCAGCTGGCCGCGCTCACGCTGACCTGAGCCGTCTCCGTACCTCCCCGGGCGTGGCGACGCGGCCGTCGGCGACGCCGCTACCATGACGGCCGTGGACTACATCTTCTGGCTGATCTTGGCCGGCGTGGTCGCGGCGCTGGCCGTGGCCGCCGTCGTCATCGTGCGGAGCAACCGGCAGGCTGAACTGGAGGCTCCGCCCGCCGCGCCCGAGCTCGCTCCCGGCGCCGAGCCCGCTCCGGAGGCGGAGGAGGCTGCGGCCGAGCCGTCTGCGCTCGACGTGCCCGAAGCCGCCGGTTCCCGGATGGCCCGGCTGCGCCGCCGGCTCTCGGCCAGCACCAACCCGTTCGCCCGCGGGCTGCTGGGGTTGTTGTCGGCCGACAAGCTGGATGCCGAGGCCTGGGAAGACCTCGAGGCCACCCTGATCACGGCCGACCTCGGTGTCGGGCCTACGACCGAGCTCATCGATGCCCTGCGCGCCGAGCTCGCGATCGACGGCGTCGCCGACCCGGCCAGGGCCAGGGAGGTGCTGCGCACCGAGCTGGTGAAGCTGGTCGATCCGAGCCTCGACCGCACTCTGCGGGTGGCCGGCGCGGACGGGCAACCCGGCGTCGTCCTGGTGGTCGGGGTGAACGGCACCGGCAAGACCACCACGATCGGCAAGCTGGCCCGCGTCCTGGTCGCCGAGGGCAACTCGGTGGTGCTGGGCGCAGCCGACACCTTCCGCGCGGCCGCCGCCGACCAGCTGGAGACGTGGGGCTCCCGGGTCGGGGTGCCGACCGTCCGTGGCCCCGAAGGCGGAGATCCGGCATCGGTGGCCTTCGACACGGTGACCAGGGGAGTCGAGGACGGCACCGACGTGATCGTCATCGACACCGCCGGAAGGCTGCACACCAAGACCGGCCTGATGGACGAACTGGGCAAGATCAAGCGAGTGGTGGAGCGCAAGCTGCCGGTCACCGAGGTGCTGCTGGTGATCGACGCCACCACCGGCCAGAACGGCCTCACCCAGGCCCGGGTCTTCGGCGAGGTGGTGGACGTCACCGGCATCGTGCTCTCCAAGCTCGACGGCTCGGCCAAGGGCGGCATCGTCGTCCAGGTGCAGCGCGAACTCGGCGTCCCGGTCAAGCTGATCGGCCTCGGTGAAGGAGCCGACGATCTGGCCCCCTTCGAACCCGAGGCCTTCGTCGACGCCCTGCTCTCCGAGAACTGAGGCCGCCACCGCGGCGCCCTTCCCGGACGTGGGGCTGGGATCCCACGATCACCACGTCATCCCCGCGCAGGCCGGGATCTCCCGCGCTCCCCGGTAGGATTGCCCGGTATCCCCGAGCGTGAGGACCTCCCGGAAGTGTTCGACACCCTGCAAGACCGCCTCTCGGCTGCCTTCCGCAACCTGCGTGGCAAGACCCGGCTGACCCCGGCGGACATCGAGGCCACCACCCGTGAGATCCGGCTGGCGCTGCTGGAGGCGGACGTCAACCTCGTCGTCGTCAAGGAGTTCATCGCCGCCGTCCGGGAGCGGGCCGCCGGCGTCGAGATCCATCAGGCGCTGAACGCCGGCCAGCAGATCGTCAAGATCGTCAACGACGAGCTCATCGCCATCCTCGGCGGCCAGGCCCGTCCGCTGCGGTTCGCCAAGACCCCGCCGACGGTGATCATGCTCGCCGGCCTGCAGGGCTCCGGCAAGACCACCCTGGCCGGCAAGCTCGGCCGCTGGCTGCGCAGCCAGGGACACGCCCCGCTCCTGGTGGCGGCCGACCTGCAGCGGCCCAACGCGGTCAACCAGTTGCAGGTCGTGGGGGAGCGGGCCGGCGTCCACGTCTTCGCTCCGGAGCCCGGCAACGGTGTCGGCAACCCCGTCCAGGTCGCTCGCGACTCGATCGCCCACGCGCAGACCAAGCTCTACGACGTGGTCATCGTCGACACCGCCGGCCGGCTGGGCGTCGATGCCGAACTGATGCAGCAGGCCGCGGACATCCGTGATGCGGTGAACCCCACCGAGATCCTGTTCGTGGTTGACGCCATGATCGGCCAGGACGCGGTCAACACCGCCCGCGCCTTCGCCGAGGGCGTCGGCTTCGACGGTGTCGTCCTCTCCAAGCTGGACGGCGACGCCCGCGGCGGCGCGGCGCTGTCGATCGCCCGGGTCACCGGGCGTCCGATCATGTTCGCCTCCAACGGCGAGGGCTTGGACGACTTCGACGCCTTCCACCCCGACCGGATGGCCAGCCGCATCCTCGGCATGGGCGATGTCCTCACCCTGATTGAGCAGGCCGAGAAGACCTTCGACGCCGAGCAGACCGCCAAGGCCGCCGAGAAGCTGCTGAAGGGCAAGGGCGAGTTCGGGCTGGACGACTTCCTGCAGCAGATGCAGGCCGTCCGCAAGATGGGCCCGTTGTCGAAGATCCTCGGCATGATGCCGGGGATGGGCCAGATGAAGGACCAGATCAACAACATCGACGAGCGCGAGATCGACCGGATCGAGGCGATCATCTACTCGATGACCCCGGCTGAGCGGGCCAACCCCAAGCTGCTCGACGGTTCTCGCCGGGCGCGCATCGCCAAGGGCTCTGGCACCCAGGTCTCCGATGTGAATTCCCTGGTCAACCGGTTCTACGACGCTCGCAAGATGATGCAGAGCCTGGGCGGGGCGATGGCTGGCGGCATGCCGGGCATGGGCGGCGGCGGCCGCCGTCCGGCCGCTCGGCAGCAGGCCAAGAAGCGCAAGGGTGGCAAGGGTGTCTCTGGCAATCCGGCCAAGCGCAACCAGCCGGCCACGACCGCCGCTCCGGCCGAGCCCGCCGCGTCGGCAGGCTCGCCGTTCGGTCTGCCGACCCAGCCCAGCGAGGCCGAGATCGCCAAGGCGATGGGGGAGTTCCAGCTTCCGCCCGACCTGCAGAAGCTGCTCAACCAGGGCAAGTAGTACGTGACCCGCTTCGACAACCCGCCGACCCAGCCGCAGGTCGGCGGCGAGGCGTGGAAGAGCTACCCGCAACGGGCTGAGGCCGACAACGCCTGGCGGGACGGTCTGGACGGGCCGGAGCGACAGTTCATCGAGGCGCTGGACGAGTTGCACGAGACCTGGGGAGAGGCGTCGAAGGAGGTCGACCGCGACTTCGCCCGGGCGTTGTCCCGCTGGCCCGAACCCGCCCGGTGGCACCTCGTCGCCGGCGGCCTGCTCGCTGTCACCGGCATCTGCTCCGCCGTGGCGGGAGCCCTGGCTCTCGCCTCCCAGAACGATGCGGTGGCCGTCACCGCCGACTCGGTCGTCTCGATCCTGCTCGCCTGCCTGGCACCCCTGACCGTCGGAACCTCGGCGCTGTTGCGGAGGCGCGGAAGTGGGCGGGGTCACACCGGTCTGGAGTGGCGGGGCCTGTTGCTCGGGCTCGCCATCGTGCTGCCCTTGGCGACCGTCGCGATGATGCGGGAGAGCTGGGCCACCCCGGCGTTGTGGGCCTTCCTGCCACTGGCCGCCGTTCTGGGGACGGCAGCCGTCACCGGCTGGCGATTCTCCCGGCCGTCCGACCGGTAGCCACTGCCGCCGCGGGATCGATCTGGGAGCCTTCGTCGTCGCTCTGGTCGATCGGCGAATGCGATAGCGTCCGATCATGGGCCACCATCACCACGCACCGCCTGGGCTGGGGGAGCCGAGCTTCTTCGCTCACAGCCACGGCGCAGCGGCGGTCTCCGGCGCGACGGAGACCCAGCGGCTGCACGTTCACGGCGCGGTGCTGCCCGGTGGCGAGGAACGCGACCTGTGGCTGGTTGACGGGGTGGTGCGCACCGAGCCGGTCGCCGACGCGGTCACCGTCGCCACTGGCGCCTGGATCCTGCCCGGCCTGGTGGACGCCCACTGTCACGTCGGCCTGGCCGCTCACGGCGGCGTGGACCGTGCCACCGCGGAGGAGCAGGCCCGCTCGGATCGCGACGCCGGCACGCTGCTGATCCGCGACGCCGGTTCGCCGATCGATACCCACTGGATGGACGACCATGCCGACCTGCCCCGGATCATCCGGGCCGGTCGGCACATCGCCCGTACCGCCCGCTACATCCGCAACTACGCGGTCGAGGTCGAGCCTGGGGAGTTGCTGGCCGAGGTCGAGCGGCAGGCGAAGGCCGGCGACGGCTGGGTCAAACTGGTGGGGGACTGGATCGACCGCTCCGCCGGCGACCTGACCCCACTGTGGCCGGCCGACCTGGCCGCGGCCGCCATCGAGCGGGCGCACGAACTGGGCGCCCGCGTGACCGCGCACTGCTTCGGCGAGGAATCGGTGTACGAGTTGGTGCGGGCCGGCATCGACGGCATCGAGCACGGCACCGGGCTGGACGAGGACACCATCGAGCTGATGGCCCAGCGGCAGGTCGCGCTGGTGCCAACCCTGATCAACCTGGAGAACTTCCCCGGTTTCGCCGCTGCCGGTGAGGCCAAGTTCCCCCGCTACGCCGCCCACATGCGGGCGCTCTACGCCCGCCGGCTGGAGACCATCGGCGCGGCGATCGACGCCGGGGTTCCGGTCTTCGCCGGAACGGATGCCGGCGGCACCATTCCGCACGGCGCGCTGGCGACCGAGATCGGGCTGCTGGCCGGCATCTCCGACGCGGGCTATGCGCTGGGGGCCGGCTCGTGGCGTTCGCGGGCCTGGCTGGGTGCTCCGGACACGCTGGTCGACGGCGCCTGGGCCGATCTGGTGGTCTACGACGCCGACCCCCGACTCGATGTCGAGATCACGATGCATCCCCGGCTGGTGGTGCTGCGGGGCCGGGTCGTGGCGGGTCACGATCGCTGAGCCCGGCGGGCCGAGGGCTTGGGCCGGGCGTGAGTTGGCTTCCGTCCGGGCTTCTCTGGCACAATGAGCGCTGCATCTGTGCGCGCCGGTGCCCTCTCAACTCCGGCGGTGCGGATCCACCCGGACCAGCTTGACGTTGCCCCACAGCCAAGAGCCGGCCCACCCGTCCGGCCCGGTGACGTCACCGGGTCAAGTCCCACAGGAGAAACCACCCACGTGGCTGTCAAGATTCGTCTGAAGCGACTCGGCAAGATCCGGTCGCCGCACTACCGCATCGTCGTGATGGACGCCCGCGCCAAGCGGGACGGCCGAGCGATCGAGGAGATCGGGCTCTACCACCCCAAGAACGACCCCTCGGTGATCGAGGTCAAGTCGGAGCGCGCTCAGTACTGGCTGGGCGTCGGCGCCCAGCCGACCGAGGCCGTCGTCGCGCTGTTCAAGCGCACCGGCGACTGGCAGAAGTTCACCGGCGAGGAAGGCCCTTCGGGCGTCACCCCGCAGCCGGAGAAGAAGGACAAGGTCGCGCTCTTCAACGCCGCGCTGGCCGAGGCGGACGACGAGCCGGCCACCGCTGCGATCTCGGTGTCGCGCAAGAAGGCCGCCGAAGCCGAGCCCGAGGCGGAGACCACCGCCGAGGCCACCGACGAGGCCTGACATGCTGGCCGATGCGCTGGAGCACCTGGTCCGCGGGCTGGTGCCGCACCCCGACGACGTCCGGGTGCGCGAATCCGATCGCGGCCGGGTACGGACCTTCGAGGTTCGGGTCAACCCCGAGGACATCGGCAAGGTGATCGGCCGGCAGGGACGCACCGCCAGCGCGTTGCGCACCGTGATCGGCGCACTCGCCGGCCGGGAGCAGGTTCGCATCGACTTCATCGATGTCGACCGGCGGCCGCAGCGGCGGCGCTGAGCGCCGCGTCCATGGCCTCGACCACTCGGGTGCTGGTCGGCCGCGTCGGCCGGGCACACGGCCTGCGCGGCGAGGTCAGCATCGCACCAACCACCGACTCCCCGGAGCGACGCTTCGCTCCGGGGAGTTCGCTGTCTTCCCCCACCGCCGGGACGCTGGTCGTCCGTAGCCAGCGGTGGCAGGCGGAGACGCTGATCGTCTGCTTCGAGCAGACGGACGACCGCTCGGCGGCCGAGGCGCTGCGTGGCGCCGAACTGTGGGCTGAGATCGACCCCCACGACACCGACGAGGACGAGTTCCACGACACCGCGCTCATCGGCCTGGCGGCCGTCGATCCTTCGGGTGCGGCGCTGGGCAGTGTCGTCCGGCTGCTCCACCTGCCCGCCCAGGACGTCCTGGTGATCGCCACCGGCGCCGGCGAGCGGCTGGTGCCCTTCGTCTCCGAACTCGTGCCCGAGGTCGACCTGGCCGGCGGACGCGTGGTGATCGATCCGATTCCGGGCCTGCTGGACGAGGTGCCCGATGCGGATTGACCTGATCAGCATCTTCCCCGACTACTTCGCCCCGCTGCAGTTGTCGCTGGTCGGCAAGGCGATCGCCGCCGGACTGGTCGAGGTGGGCGTCCACGACCTGCGTGACTGGACCCACGATCGGCATCGCACCGTCGACGACACCCCCTACGGCGGCGGAGCCGGCATGGTGATGAAGCCGGAGCCCTGGGGCGAGGCGCTGGACGCGCTGGTACCGGAGGGGGAGCGTCCGCTGCTGGTCGTCCCCACCCCCGCGGGGATGCCGTTCCGGCAGCCGCTGGCCGTCGAGTTCGCCGCCCGGAAGCGCCTGATCTTCGCCTGTGGTCGCTACGAGGGCATCGACGCCCGGGTGATCGAGCACGCCGCCGGCCGAATGGACGTGGCCGAGGTCTCGCTGGGCGACTACGTGCTCAACGGCGGCGAGGTGGCCGCGCTGGCGATCGTCGAGGCGGTGGTGCGGCTGCTGCCCGGTGTGCTGGGCAATCCGGAATCGCTGGCCGAGGAATCCCACGGCGACGACCTGGCCGGCCTGCTGGAGTACCCCGTCTACACCAAGCCCGCCTCCTGGCGCGGCCTGGACGTCCCCGCCGTCCTGCTCTCCGGACACCACGGCCAGGTCGCCTCCTGGCGAGCCGAGCAGTCCCTGGCCCGCACCCGGCAGCGCCGTCCCGATCTCCTGCCACCCACCTGAGCCCTCCGGTCCGGTTTCCCCTGCTGCATGGCCCGCCCCCGACAGCGCCGTCCCGATCTTCTGCCACACCCACCAGCTCTCCGGCCCGCCCCCGACAGCGGCCTCCGGCTTTCCGGCCTCACCACCCTTCTGGCCCGCCCCGGCAGAGGCCTCCGGACTTCCTGCCTCCCGCCAGTCCTCTGGCCCGCCCCGACAGCGGCCTCCGGACTTCCTGCCTCCCGCCAGTCCTCTGGCCCGGATCTTCTCCGCTGCCCCACTCACAGAAACCGGGTGATTCGGGGTGGCTGAGTGGATAGTCCAGCCGCCCAGGCGAAATCACCCGGTTTCTGCGGAAGAGAGCTGGGTGAGAGGCGGGGTCCGGTCGGACAACGGCAGCGGGCTGACATGCCGTGACCGAGTCGAGCTGTCCCGGGCAGAGCCGTTCTGACCCGCAGAAACCGGGTGATTCGGGGTCGTTGAGTGGATAATCTGGCCGCCGGGGCCAAACCGCCCGGTTTCTGCGGCGGAGAGTCGGGCGAGAGCTGGGTGAGAGACGGGTCCGGTCGACCCGTGGGTAGCGGGCCAAGACTGCCGCGATCTGAACTGAGTCAGCCGTGTCCTGCAGAAACCGGGTGATTGCGGCCGCTCGTCCGCACTATCCACACAGAGCGGGTCTGCTGCCCGGATTCTGTTGAGGAGAGGGGCGGAAGGGCCGGGGTTCGGAGCTATTTACGACACTGTGTCGTTGTCGAAACCCAGAAAATGGACGATCCGTCCAGCCCTTGTCCGACATCTGGGACAGGCGGGCCCTGAATAGGCCAAATGATCAGACAGGGACCCCCCGGATCGTTAGGGTGGAACCCGTGGCGACAACGACTCTTACTCCACATCAGAAGGCTCTGCGATCAACCGTCGTGCTGAAGGTCATCATGGCCATCACCGGGCTGGCGCTGGTCGCGTTCCTGCTGATGCACATGTCCGGCAACCTCAAGATGTTCATCAGTGGCGAGGCATTCGACCACTACGCGCACTGGCTCAAGGGCGAGGGCGACGAAGGTGGCATCCTCTACCCGCTGATCCCGCAGGGTTGGTTCATCTGGATCTTCCGGCTCGGCATGATGGCCGTCATCCTGCTGCACATCTACAGCGCGGTGACGCTGTGGCGGCGTGCCAAGATCGCGAACCCGGACACCTACGTGGCCAAGCGGCGGTTGGCGCAGACCTACTCGGCGCGCACCATGCGCTGGGGCGGCATCATCCTGCTGACCGGTGTGATCTTCCACCTGCTGCAGTTCACCGTCCGGGCGACGCTGTTCTCCGGCACGGCGGACGCCGCACCGCACGAGATGGTGCTCGGTGAGTTCAGCATCTGGTGGATGGTGGTGGCCTACGCGATCTGGATGGTGGCCGTCTGCATGCACATCCGGCACGGCTTCTGGAGCGCCTTCACCACCCTCGGGGCAAATACCTCCCTCAAGGCACAGCGGGTGCTGAACGGCTGCGCCTGGGTGATCGCCATCCTGCTCTACATCGGCTTCATGATCATGCCGGTGGCCGTTCTGACTGGAGTGCTGAACTGATGACAACGACCGACATCCCGGCTCCCGCCACGACCAAGGGCGGCAAGCCCGAGGACTTCTACACCCTCGGTGAGGAAGTGCGCGACACCAAGGCGCCCGGCGGCCCGATCGACGCCAAGTGGTCGAAGCGCAAGTTCGAGGCCAAGCTGGTCAACCCGGCCAACCGTCGCAAGCTGACCGTCATCATCGTGGGCACCGGCCTGGCCGGCGGCGCGGCGGCGGCGTCCCTGGGCGAGGCGGGCTACAACGTCCTCAACTTCTGCTACCAGGACAGCCCGCGCCGGGCGCATTCGATCGCCGCCCAGGGCGGCATCAACGCGGCCAAGAACTACCGCAACGACAACGACTCGACCTTCCGGCTTTTCTACGACACCGTGAAGGGCGGCGACTACCGCGCCCGGGAGACCAACGTCTACCGGCTGGCCGAGGTCAGCGCGAACATCATCGACCAGTGCGTGGCCCAGGGCGTCCCGTTCGCCCGTGAGTACGGCGGCCTGCTGGACACCCGCTCCTTCGGCGGCGTCCAGGTGCAGCGGACGTTCTACGCCCGCGGCCAGACCGGCCAGCAGCTGCTGATCGGCGCCTACCAGGCGCTCGAGCGGCAGATCGCCGTCGGCACGGTGCAGATGTACAACCGCCACGAGATGCTCGAACTGATCGTGGTGGACGGCAAGGCCCGCGGCATCATCACCCGCGACATGGTCACCGGCGAGATCGAGAGCTGGTTCGCCGACGCGGTGGTGCTGGCCACCGGCGGCTACGGCAACGTCTTCTTCCTGTCGACCAACGCGATGGGCTGCAACGTGACCGCCGACTGGCGGGCGCACCGCAAGGGCGCCTACTTCGGCAACCCCTGCTACACGCAGATCCACCCGACCTGCATCCCGGTGCACGGCTCGAACCAGTCCAAGCTGACCCTGATGTCGGAGTCGTTGCGCAACGACGGACGGATCTGGGTGCCCAAGCGTGCCGAGGATTGCGACAAGGATCCCCGCGACATCGCCGAGGAGGATCGCGACTACTACCTGGAGCGGATCTACCCGGCCTTCGGCAACCTGGTGCCCCGTGACATCGCCTCCCGGCAGGCGAAGAACCGGTGCGACGAGGGACGCGGCGTCGGCCCGGCCGTCACCGAGTTCGACTCCGAGGGCAACGAGGTCAAGGTGCGCCGCGGCGTCTACCTCGACTTCTCCGACGCGATCGGCCGGCTGGGCAAGGACGGGGTCGCCGCCCGCTACGGCAACCTGTTCGACATGTACGCCCAGATCACCGGCGAGAACCCGTACGAGACCCCGATGCGGATCTACCCGGCGGTGCACTACACGATGGGTGGCCTGTGGGTCGACTACGACCTGTCGAGCAACATCCCCGGCCTGTACGTCACCGGCGAGGCGAACTTCTCCGATCACGGTGCGAACCGCCTCGGTGCGTCCGCGCTGATGCAGGGCCTGGCCGACGGCTACTTCGTCCTGCCCAACACCATCAACGACTACCTGGCCGCGGCTCCGTTCGAGAAGATCGACGAGACCCACCCGGCCGCCGTCGAGGCGCTGGAATCGGTCAAGGGACGCATCGACAGGCTGCTGAGCGTCAAGGGCAACCGGACGGTGGACTCCTTCCACAAGGAACTCGGCCACATCATGTGGGAGTACTGCGGGATGGAGCGCAACGAGGCCGGTCTGATGAAGGCGATCGGTCTGATCCGGGAACTGCGCGAGGAGTTCTGGCGCGACGTCAAGGTCACCGGCGTGAACGAGGATCTGAACCAGACCCTGGAGCGGGCCGGCCGGGTCGCCGACTTCTTCGAGCTGGGCGAGTTGATGTGCATCGATGCGCTGCACCGGCGCGAATCCTGCGGCGGCCACTTCCGGGCCGAGAGCCAGACCCCGGACGGCGAGGCGCTGCGCGACGACGAGAACTTCCTCTACGTCGCGGCCTGGGAGTACGCCGGCGACAAGCCGGTGCTGCACAAGGAGCCCTTGGAGTATGAGTACATCGAGCTGAAGCAACGGAGTTACAAGTGAACATCACCCTGCGCGTATGGCGCCAAGCAAACGCCCAGGACGAGGGGCGCATGGTCACCTACCAGGTCGCGGACGTGTCCCCGGACATGTCCTTCCTGGAGATGCTCGACCTGCTCAACGAGGATCTCACCGTCAAGGGTGAGGAGCCGGTGGCCTTCGACCACGACTGCCGCGAGGGCATCTGCGGGATGTGCGGCGTCGTGATCAACGGCACCGCCCACGGCCGTGGCGACTCGCCGGTGCCGACCACCACCTGCCAGCTGCACATGCGCTCCTTCGCCGATGGCGCCACCATCGACGTCGAGCCGTGGCGGGCCGGCCCGTTCCCCGTCCTGAAGGATCTGGTGGTCGACCGTTCGGCCTTCGACCGGATCATCCAGGCCGGCGGCTTCATCTCGGCGAACACCGGTTCGGCCCCGGACGCCCACGCGGCTCCGGTGTCGAAGCTGAAGGCCGACCGCGGCTTCGACGCGGCGACCTGCATCGGCTGCGGCGCCTGTGTGGCGGCCTGCCCGAACTCCTCGGCGATGCTGTTCACCGCGGCGAAGATCACCCACCTGGCGATGCTCCCGCAGGGCCAGCCCGAGCGGTACACCCGCGTGAAGTCGATGGTGGCCCAGCACGACGCCGAGGGCTTCGGCAACTGCACCAACATCGGCGAGTGCGCTGCGGTCTGCCCCAAGGAGATCCCGCTGGACACGATCAGCCAGCTCAACCGCGACCTGATCGCCTCGCTGTTCAAGAAGGACGGCAAGTAGTAGCTCAACGCGAGGCCCCGGCTCCGGCCGGGGCCTTGTGCTTTCCCAGGACTACCGCTCGAGCAATCCTCGCCAGGTTCACGAGCGAGCTCGCGTCGTCCCTCGTCCTCGATTTCCGGCCGGAGCGCGGGGTGTGGCAAACTTGGTAGTCGCGGTTTGCTCCTGCCACAGGGGGAAAGCTGGCCGCCATCCGACAAGCATCGAACCGAAGTGACCTGTGGCACTGGCGAGGACACGGCAATGAACCCCTTGGTAGCAGAGATCGCGCAGTCCGCACTGCGTGACGACCTCCCCGACTTCCGCCCCGGTGACTCGGTGCGCGTTCACGTGCGGGTCATCGAGGGCAACCGTTCCCGGATCCAGGTCTTCGCCGGCGCCGTGATCTCCCGCACCGGCTCGGGTGTGGGGGAGTCCTTCACCGTCCGCAAGGTCTCCTTCGGCACCGGTGTCGAGCGGACCTTCCCGCTGCACAGCCCGATCATCGAGAAGATCGAGGTGGAGCGCCGCGGCGACGTCCGGCGCGCCAAGCTGTACTACCTGCGCGGCCTGCGCGGCAAGGCAGCCAAGATCAAGGAGAAGCGCGACAACTGACCACCCTCCGCGTACTCTCGGCGTGAGAGTGCGCAAGCGAGTGCCGGAAAGGGATGGTTCTGTGAGCCGGTCGGCGGAGGCCAAGCCGCGCAGCGGGTGGGCCGTTCTGGGCGACTGGTTGCGCGAGATAGCGATCGTGGTGGTGGGGGCCCTGGTGGCCTCCACGCTGTTGCGACTCTTCATCGCGCAGATGTTCGTCATCCCGACCGGTTCGATGGAGAACACCCTGCTGATCAACGATCGGGTGGCGGTTCAGAAGATCATCGGGTACGAGCGGGGCGACGTGGTCGTCTTCCGCGACACGCTGGATTGGCTCGATCCACAGGAGGAGCAGAATCCGAGCTGGGTGCGGGACGCGCTGGTCTTCGTGGGCCTGGCCCCGGACGAGAGTACGCAGCATCTGATCAAGCGGGTGATCGGCGTTGCCGGCGACCACGTCAGCTGCTGCGACGCCCAGGGCCGGGTGATGGTCAACGGCGTGGCCCTCAACGAGGGCGCCTACCTCTACACCGATCCGACCACCGGACGGCAGGCCGACCCATCGACGATGAGCTTCGACATCGTGGTGCCGGCCGGAACGGTGTTCGTGATGGGCGACCATCGCAACAGCTCCGAGGATTCCCGCTGCTATCTGTTCGATGAGAGCGAGACCGGGCCACCCGGTGAGGCTGCCTTCATTCCGGTGAAGAACATCGTCGGCACAGCCGTCGCCGTGGTCTTCCCGTTCGACCGGATGCGGGCTCTCAACCGTCCGGAGACCTTTGCCGGCGTGCCGCCGCCGGCAGCGCCGCCCGACGAGCCGGTCATCAACGGTCCACCGACCGACTGCTGAACCGGTGGCTGTGGTGCGCCGGGATGCCGGCCTCTACGGATATGAGCGCTCACTGCGACGCGGCGGGTTCTCGTTGATCGCCGGCGCGGACGAGGCGGGGCGCGGGGCCTGCGCGGGGCCGCTGGTGGCAGCAGCTGTCATCCTGCGTCCGTCCAGCCGGATCGACGGGCTCGGCGACTCCAAGATGCTGACCGCCCGGCAGCGGGACCGCATCTACGATCAGGTGGTCGCCCGCGCGCTGGCCTGGTCGGTGGTCGGCATCGAGCCGGGGGAGTGCGACAGCCTCGGGATGCACGTGGCCAACCTGGCCGCCCTGCGGCGAGCCGTGCTGCGGCTGGACGTGGCGCCCGATTTCGTGCTCACCGACGGGTTCGCGGTGGACGGGCTGGGCGTGCCGAACCTGGGAGTGTGGAAGGGCGATCGGGTGGCTGCCTGCGTGGCGGCCGCGTCGGTGATCGCCAAGGTCACCCGCGATCGCATCATGGCCGACTACCACCAGACCTATCCGGTCTACGCCTTCGACATCCACAAGGGGTATTGCACGGGGCTGCACCAGGACCGGCTGAATGATCACGGGCCGAGCCCGATCCATCGCTGGTGCTTCGAGAATGTGCGACGGGCCGCTGGTACAGTGAACCTGCCATGAGCGCCGAGGACCTTGAACAGTACGAATCCGAGCTGGAACTGCAGCTGTACCGGGAGTACAAGGACGTCGTCGGCATCTTCACCTACGCCGTCGAGACCGAGCGGCGCTTCTATCTCTGCAATGCCGTCGACCTGAAGGTGCGCACCGAAGGTGGCGACGTGTACTACGAGGTGTCGATGGGCGACGCCTGGGTGTGGGACATGTACCGGCCCGCCCGCTTCGTCAAGAGCGCGAAGGTGTTGACCTTCCGCGACGTCTCCATCGAAGAGATCGCCCACTCCGACCTGCGGGTCCCCGAGAACCTGTAGACCGCCGCGGCGCCTGTGGATGACGCCGCTGGCACCCGAGTTGTCCACAGCTCGCAGCATTGCCTGGCCGATCCGACGTCGTCCTGCCCAGGATCTCTCGACGGAGGTGCGAGGTGGGCAATCGAGAGACCTGGCGGGCCGGTGAGGAGTTGGCCGCCCGCTATCTGACGGACCTGGGTTGGCGCGTGCTGGAACGCAACTGGCGCTGCCCGGCCGGCGAACTGGACATCATCGCGGTCGACCCCGGCCCGCCGGTGACAGTGGTGTTCTGCGAGGTGAAGTGCCGCCGCGGGCTCGGCTTCGGCCCACCGCTGGAGGCCATCACCGCGGCCAAGCAGCGCAAGCTACGTGAACTGGCGGCGCTGTGGCTGCGTGCGCAGCCCGGTACGGCGCCCGGGATCCGGATCGACGGGGTTGGCGTGCTGCTGCCCGCCGACGGCTCCCACCGGATCACTCACGTGCGGGGGATCGGTTCGTGAAGGCCGCGCGGGCCTGGTCGGTGGCCCTGATCGGCATGGAAGGCGCGATGGTCGAGGTCGAGGCGGCGATCAGCAGCGGGCTGCCGAAGATCACCCTTGTGGGGTTGCCTGACACGTCGCTCTACGAGGCACGGGATAGGTGCCGCGCCGCGATGGTGTCGGTTGGCGTGGGCTGGCCCGCGGCACCGGTGACGATCAACCTCTCGCCGGCGATCCTGCCCAAGGCCGGCTCGCATTACGACCTGAGCATCGTGGCAGCGGTCGGGGCCGCGGGGGAGAGCTGTCCCGCCGTGGCGTTGGAGGGCCGGGCGCTGTTCGGCGAGGTGGGGCTGGACGGGCGGGTGCGCGCCGTTCGCGGCCTGCTGCCGGCGGTGCTGGCCGCGGTGCGACAGGGCTTCGCCCGGGTGGTCGTCCCCGCCGCTCAGATGCGGGAGGCGGGTCTGGTCGAGGGTGCCGAGGTGACCGGGGTCGCGGACCTGACCGAACTGTTCGACGTGCTGCGCGGGGGTCCCGGGAGCGCGACTCCGATCGCGGACAGCGAGATCGTGGAGCCCGGCACCCTCAAGGATCTGCGCGATGTCGCGGGCCAGGTCGAGGCGAAGTGGGCCCTAGAAGTGGCTGCCGCCGGCCGGCATCACCTCTACCTGCACGGGCCCCCGGGTGTGGGCAAGACTCTGCTGGCCGAACGGCTGCCGAGCATCCTGCCCGATCTGGAACTGAGCGAGTCGCTGGAGGTCTCGGCGATCCACTCCCTGGCCGGCCTGCCGCTGGACGGCCTGGTGCGCCGGCCGCCGTACGCCGACCCACATCATTCGGCATCGATGGCCAGCCTGGTGGGCGGCGGGTCACGGATCGCGGTCCCGGGAGCCGTCTCGCGAGCCCATCGCGGCGTGCTCTTCCTGGATGAGGCACCCGAGTTCAAGCAGCAGTCGATGGACGCGCTGCGGGTGCCGCTGGAGTCGGGGCGGATCGTCCTGGGCCGGGCGCTGGCGACCGCGGTCTATCCCGCCAGTTTCCAGCTGGTACTGGCGGCCAATCCGTGCCCTTGCGGACACTTCGGCACACCCGGTGCGGAATGCCGCTGTCCACCCAACGACGTGCGCAGGTACGCCCGCAAGGTGTCCGGACCGATACTCGACCGGATCGACATCCATCAGCATCTCTCGCCCCTGCGGCGCTCCTTCCTGGCTGCAGCGCTACGCGCGGCCGAACCGAGCAGTTCGGTCGCCGAACGGGTGCGGCTGGCGCGAGACCGGCAGGCCCGGCGGCTTGAGCCGGTCGGGTGGCGCACCAACGGCGAGGTTCCCGGGCCGGTGCTGCGGCGCCGATTGCCGCTGCCGGATGGCGTGGAGCGGCTGGACGAGGCCGTCAGCCGTGGGTTGCTCTCGGCACGCGGTGTCGACAAGGTTCTTCGATTGGCCTGGACCATAGCCGACCTGGCCGGCGCGGAGCGGCCAGGCGTCGATCACCTCCATACCGCGCTCGCCCTGCGGCGGGGTGAGGAGCGGAGGGCGGCATGAGCGAGCGGGAGGCGAGGCTGGCGTTGAGCTGCGTCATCGAACCGGCCACCTGGCGGGTCACCGAAGCGGTTGCCAGGCTGGGCGCCGAACGGGTCTGGGCCGATCTGCTCCGCGGTCCGCTCCAGGCACCGTTGAGCCGGCGAGCCCGGGAGTTCCGATCCGAGCCGGTGCTCGAACAGGCAGCCGCCGCCGGGATGCGGTTCATCGTGCCGGGAGATCCGGAGTGGCCCGGCCGGCTGGCCGAGCTGGAGGGCTGCGAGCCGGTCAACGACCTCAGCGGATCGCCACTGGGGCTGTGGCTGCGCGGTGGTGGTGACCTGACCGAGCTCACCGACCGTTCGGTGGCGATCGTCGGCTCGCGGGCGTGCACCCCCTATGGCGAGACGATTGCCGGTGAGATCGCGGCCGAGTTGGGCAAGGCCGGTTTCGTCACCGTCTCCGGCGGCGCCTTCGGGATCGACGCGGCGGCCCATCGTGGCTGCCTGGCCAGCCGTTCGGCCACGGTCTCGGTTCTGGCGTCGGGGCTGGACCGGCCCTATCCGGTGGCGCACCGCGCGCTGTTCGACCGGGTGGCCGAGGATGGCGTGCTGGTCACGGAGTTCGCTCCCGGAGAGCATCCGACGAGGAGTCGGTTCCTGGGCAGGAACAGGCTCATCGCCGCGCTCGCGCCGGCGACGATCGTCGTGGAGGCCGGTGCCCGCTCCGGGGCTCGCAACACCGTCACCTGGGCGAACTGTCTCAACCGGGTGGTCGCTGCGGTGCCGGGTTCGGTGCACAGCGCCCAGTCCTACACTCCGCACCGGCTGATCCGCGCGGCCGAAGCAGTGCTGGTGACCGGTGCCGAGGAGGTGCTGGAGTTGCTGGGACCGCTCGGCCGCCGCGCGGCACGGGCTCCGGTCGAAAGCCGGCCGACCGATGCGCTGGATCCCGAGCAACTGAGGGTGTTCGAAGCGGTTCCGGCCCGCGGTGGCATGTCCGCCGGAGAGCTGTCATTGCGTTCCGGGGTGCCGCTGGGCAGCTGCCTCGGCATCCTCGACGCACTGGCCGAGCAGGGGTTCCTCGAACAGGACGAGCGGTGGAATTGGCGGCTCCCGCGCCGACGACGCGCTCCGACCGCGTGAGTCAGCGGACGAGCGGCACCCAGGAGTAGCCGCCCTCGGCAGCGACCAGGATCCCGGTCTCGTCTGCGTAGCGGATCGCGGGCAGTTCGGCATCGCTGGCCAGTACCTCGCCGGTGCTCGCGTCGAGGATGTCGCCGCGATCCTGTGCCCGTCCCAGATAGACCCAGTCAGCCACGGTGGCCAGCCACTCCGCCGGCTCGGGGGACGACCACAGCTGTTCGCCGGTCGCCAGGTCGTAACCGATCACACCGGCACCCGCGCAGATCAGCGCGGACGTCGCCGGTCGGCAGGGCGGGTCGGCCTCGCCCAGCGGGTCGGTGCGAGCGAGCTCCGCTCCCGTGGCCGGGTCGAGCCAGATGCCCGACCCGCCGGCTGTCACCACCACCACGTCCTCGGTCTGCGCCAGGAGCGGGCCGAGCGGGGTGGTCGCCTCCCAGAGCCGGGTACCGGACGCGCGCGCTCGCCCGCTGGCCCGGGTGATCACCGTGCCGGAACCCGCCGCTACCGCTTCCTCGGATGCCTGCCACACCAGGGTGGCCGTCGAACGGTCGATCACGGCGGTCTGGTAGCCCGACTCGGGATTGTCGGCCAGTACGACGGTCTCGGCATCGGCGGCGAGGATGCGCGGCGGAAGATCGATCTGCCAACGGTGGTGGGGGTCGACGATCAGGTCTTCGGAGATGCCGGTCCCGGTCTCTGCGTCCAGGGTCAGCAGGTCGAGGCTGGGAGTCGCGTCGATATCCACCGTGCGCAGCGCTATCACCGTCTTGGCGTCGGAACTGAGCCCGATGGTGGGCTGGGCGTCCCACGCCTGGCCCAAGCCGAAGGAGGCCTGCCAGCGGGTGGTTCCGGAGGCGAGGTCGATGCTGTTGATCTCGCCCTCCGCGGTCACCACGAAGGCCCGGCCGGCAGCGATCGCCCAGTGTCCTGCCGAGCCGAGTTCGACCGGGACGCCACCGGTCACATCGGCGGCCAGCAGCGGGGCGGTGTGTGTTGCGGCCGGAGTGGCCGCCGGTGCCGTGCCGGTCAGCGAAGGTTGGCCGGCACAACCCGTCGCCAGCAGAACCAGGGCGACGGCAACCTGGAGCCCCGGCCAACTCAACCGCATGTCCTCACGCTAGTGGTCCGTGAGGACGATGAGGGGGAACTAGCTCGAACTCGTCGTGAGATCGTCGGAGTTCAGGCGGTGGAGCAGCCACGCCTCCGCCAGAATCGCGCCTGTCAGCGCACCCTCGTCCTGCGACTCGTTCGGGGTATGCGGGCGCGACAACGGATCGCCCACGCCGGTGACCAGGATCTGCGCCTGAGGGAACACCCGGGCGAGGTCGGCGATGAAGGGGATCGACCCGCCCACGCCCAGCTCGACCGGCGCGACCCCGAAACCCTCGGCCAGCGCCTGCTTGCCCAGCTGAACCGCCCAGCCGCCGGTGTGGGCCAGGAAGCCGTCCCCGTAGTCGATGTCGCTGAAGCTGAGCTCGGCTCCGAGCGGCGCGTGAGCCAGCAGATGCGCCTGGAGCGCGTCGAAGGCCTCCCGGCTGTGCTGACCGGGCGCCACCCGGGCACTGATCACCACCGACACCTCGGGAAGGATCGTGTTCGCGGCATGCAGCACGCTCGGGGCGTCGATGCCGGTCACGGTGATCGCCGGCTGGTTCCAGATTCGGCCGAGGATCGGGCCCGAGCCGATCGGGCTGACGCCCGGCAGCAGCCCGGCGTCGACGCGCAGCGCGTCCTCGTCGTAGTCGGGCGTCGCCGCCTGGTGCTCGGTCAGGCCGGCGACGGCCACGGCGCCGTCCTCGGCCCACAGCGTGTTCAGCAGCCGGATCGTCGCCAGCATCGCATCGGGCACCGCGCCGCCGTAGAGGCCGGAGTGCGAGGCGTGGGCGAGCGTCCGCACGGTCAGGGTGAACCGGGTGTTGCCGCGCAGCGACACCGTCAGGCCGGGCGTGCGGGCGTCCCAGTTGGTCGAGTCGGCGACCACGATCACGTCGGCGGCCATCGCTTCGCGATTCTCCTGCAGGAACTGGGCGAAGGAGCGGGATCCGGCTTCCTCCTCACCCTCGACGAAGACCACCAGGCCCACGCCGAAGTCGTCGGCCAGCACCTGCTTGAGCGCCCGCAACGCGGCCAGGTGCGCGATCACCCCGCCCTTGTCGTCGGACGCGCCACGGCCGTAGAGCCGGCCGTCCCGCGCGGTCAGTTCGAACGGCGGCGTCTCCCACAGTCGCTCGTCCCCGACCGGCTGGACGTCGTGATGCGCGTACAACAGCACCGTCGGCTTCCCGGCCACGGCGGGCCGGGTCGCCAATACCGCCGGCATCCCTGGCTTCCCGTCCTCGGGAACGACGGCCGTGCGGACGTCGACCCGCTCGAACAAGCCCGTCGCCTCGAAGAGCGCGGCCACCGCCTGGGCACTGCGCTCCACCTCGTCGCGAGGGAAGCCCGGAAAGGCGATCGACGGTATGGCCACCAGCTCGGCCAGGTCGCTGATGGCGGCCGGGAGCTGAGCATCGACGGCATGACGGAGTACGGCGGCGGTGTCGTTCATGGCGTCATCCTAGGGCGGACCACGGGCCGCGTTTCCCGATTGCGGGCCCGGCCGCGTAGACTCGCGGGATCTCCAGAGCCTGCGCTGGTCGCAGGCCGCCCGTCGGGTGTTCCCGCCGGGCCCGGGCGGTTCAGCCCGACCACCGGCTCCATCGGGTGCCGGCACTCCATCGCAATCCTCTGGAGGTCTGATGTCCGATCTTGTGCTGGCGGCGGAACAGGCTCACCTGGCCGCCGCCAGAGCTGCGCTGGCGGCGATGCGCGCCCGATCGGCCGACTGGAGTACGGCGATCGGCGGCGACCACGTCTCGACGCAACACCTGCGCCAGCAGTTGTACCGCCGACGGGAGTCGCTGGCGGACGATCCGGCCGTCCCGCTGTTCTTCGGACGGATCGACTACGCCCTCGCGCTGGGTGCCGAAGTGGACGAGACCTGCTACATCGGACGCCGCCACATCGAGGAGTCCATCGGCGGCGACCCGCTGGTGATGGACTGGCGGGCGCCGCTGGCGCTGCCCTTCTATCGAGCCCGGGCCGGTGAACCGATGGGAGTGCGGCTGCGCCGGCGCTTCGGCTTCCAGCATGGCGAGATCACAGCCTACGAGGACGAACGCCTGTCCGAGACCGGGGGAAGCGGTCCGAGTACGCTGCTGGAGGCGGAGATCGAGCGTCCCCGCTCCGGCCCGATGCGCGACATCGTGGCGACGATCCAGCCGGACCAGGACGTGCTGGTCCGCGCGGACCTGGACGACTCGCTGGCCATCCAGGGGGCTCCCGGCACCGGCAAGACCGCGGTCGGCCTGCACCGCGCCGCCTACCTGCTGTACGCCTTCCGCAACCGGCTCGCCCGCTCGGGCGTGCTGGTACTCGGGCCGAACGATTCGTTCCTGGGCTACATCGGCGACGTGCTCCCCGCGCTGGGCGAGATCGACGCCACCCAGGAGACCATCGAGTCCCTGGTCTGCAGCCCCGGGCTGGCGGTGACGGGAACCGACGAGCCGGCGGTGGCCGTGCTCAAGGGCGACGCCCG
The DNA here is from genome assembly GCA_020161795.1 of Actinomycetota bacterium. Lineage (GTDB taxonomy): Bacteria > Actinomycetota > Actinomycetes > Propionibacteriales > Propionibacteriaceae > Propionicimonas. The sequence continues at coordinate 50,285 of JAIUOR010000066.1, forward strand.
GATGGCCGAGGTGCTCCGCCGCGCGGTGTGGAGCCACGTCCGTCCACCCGAGCAGGGGGTGGAAGTCGCCGTCGGGCACCGGCTGGTGCGCATCCCCGCCGCCACGATCGCCGACGTGCTGGACGACCTGGCCGGCCGGGGAACCCGGTACGAGGCCGGCCGGGCGATGTTGTCGCAGCGGCTGGCGCACCACGTGCTGCTGCGGCTGGAAGCAGCCGGAGACACCACGGACGACCGGGTGCAGGCCCGGATCGCCCGGTCGGCTCCGGTGCGGGCCGCCGGCAGGCAACTGTGGCCGCAGTTGACCGCCCTGGCCGTCGTCCACGCACTGCTCAGCGACGCCGCGCTGCTGGAACGCGCCGCGGAAGGAATCCTCACCGATCGGGAGCAGGCGCTGCTGATCGGGCACCGCCCACCCCGCTCGCTGCGATCGCGACGTTGGTCGATCGCCGATGCCGTACTGGTGGACGAGGCATCCGATCTGCTGAACCGGCAGCCGAGCCTGGGACATGTGATCATCGACGAGGCTCAGGATCTCTCGGCCATGATGCTGCGAGCGGCCGGACGCCGGGCCAGCACCGGCTCGGTCACGCTGCTCGGCGATCTCGCCCAGGCCACCACGCCCTGGGGGATCAGCGACTGGGCCACCGCGCTGGCCCAGGTCGGTCACCCCGAGGCGGCCGTCACCGAACTGGTGGAGGGCTTCCGGGTGCCGGGGGCTGTGATCGACTACGCCGCGCGGCTGCTGCCCCACATCGCGCCGGAACTGACACCGCCGCACTGGATCCGCCGTTCCCGCGGCGAGCTGACGATCGAGCCGGCCGACCCGCTGGCAGAGGTTGCCGCGAGGGTGGCGAAGCTTGCCGAGCGGGAGGGCACGCTGGGCGTCATCGTGCCCTCTACGTGGGTAGAGGACGTCGACCGGGCGCTGGAAGTCATCGAGCATGGCGTCCTGGGGGTGATGCAACGCGATCCGGAGTCCGTGGCCCGGGTCGAGATCGTGGACGCCCAACTCGCCAAGGGTCTCGAGTTCGACCATGTCCTGCTGCTCGAGCCGGCTCGGCTGGTGGCGGCGGAGCCGGAGCGGGTGATCGGGCTCCGCCGGCTCTACGTGTGCCTGACCCGCGCGGTGACCAGCCTGACCGTTCTGCATGGCGAACCGCTGCCCGTCGAACTCGACCGGTAGCCCCGCACCGGTTTCGGCCTGGCTACGGCCGGGGTGGGCAAGACTGACGGTATGCGCTGCAGTGGATCGCGGGGAATGAGGTTTTCTTCGCCGCGGGCGGTCACAACCAGCCAGGTGCCGGGCACTACCCAGGTATGAGCACCCCGGCACCACCCTGCGAGGCGGACTTCCGCCGACTGTACGAGCACACCTCGCCCAAGGTGTACAGCTACGTGCGCCGGCACTGTCATGAGGCGGACTGCGACGACGTGCTCGCCGAGGTGTACCTGGTGGCCTGGCGCCGGTACGGCGAATTGCCGGCCGACCCGGTGCCCTGGCTGCTGGGCACGGCGCGCAAGACGCTGGCGCACCTGTGGCGGTCGCGAGACCGGCAGCAGCGGCTGATCGCCGAACTGCAGGGCGTTCAGCAACTGGCCGGGCCCGACTGTGCGGTCGCGGCGGTCGAACGGACGGACCTGCTCGCGGCGCTCGCCGCGCTCGAACCTGATGATCGGGAGGTTCTGCTGCTGGTCGGCTGGCACGGTCTCGACTCCGCGGGGGTGGCCGCTGTGCTCGGCATCTCCTCGGTTGCGGCGCGTGCCCGGTTGAGCCGTGCCCGGCGCCGGCTGGTCCGCCGGTACGACCCGCCGCGGACCTCCACCGACCCCCTCCTCTCCCTGCTGACGGAAGGCAACTGAGATGACGACGAAGACCTCTTCGAACGAACTGCTGGAGGCGCTCTCCTCGCTGAAGCCCGAGGCGGACCAGATCACGAACAGCTGGTACATCGGACGGCGTGAGCAGACCCTGCAGCGGGTGCTCACCCGTGCCGCGCAGGCGCCGGAACCCGCTGCGACGACCGTGCTGGTGCCGAAGTGGCGTCACCGCCGCCGTGCGATCCTGGCCGGCGCGGTGGTGGTGGCGATACTCGGCGGCGGTGCCGCCTGGGCGTACTCGAAGTACGCCGCCTGGTTCACCGGGGGTGCCCTGGACGTCTTCACCTGCATGACCAGTTGGTCGGCGCCCGGCGACGCCGCTCACGCCGCCGAGCAGTACGGCGGCGTGCCCCTGACGACCGACCCGATAGCCGACTGCGATCACTACGCCGACCTGACCGGCAAGCCCAGGATCATCGATCCGGTGGCGGTGCGCTGGCAGGACTGGCAGGTCGTCGGCCCGCGCGCGGGCATGCCGGCCGAGGCCGTCCCGATCACGCAGAAGGAGGATCCGCGGATCTTCGAGTTGGAGAACTCCTTCGACGACTATGTGGACGGTGGCCTGAGCACGTGCCTGGACGAGACCACCGGGAGCCAACTCGCCCATTCCGAACTCGATCGCCTCGGCCTGACCGGCTGGAGGATCACGACCCGCGAACAGGATCCGCAGGCGGGGCCGTGCGCGCTGCTGCTGGTACTGGAACCGGGCGTGGTCGAGGTACGCACCTTCTTCAGCCCCAATCCGGTGCCGGAATCGTCGGGGTTGATCCCACTGCTGCGCAGCGAGATCGCCGAGCAGTGTCTCTCGCTGCCGGAGGCCGAGGCGATCGTCACGGACGCGCTCGCCGCCGAGCACCACTGGGCGAGCTCCGCCCAGGCCGATCCGGAGGCCGACTGCACCCGCGTCGACCTCACCATCACCGGGAGCCTGCAGGTCTTCCTCTACGGACCGGAGCTCGCGAAGCGGTGACCATTCCGGTGTCGCACATCCGTCGATCCTGCCTCGTCGCGGCCGCGCTGGCCGCGACGTTGGCCGGCGGCTGCGCCCTCCCCGCCGCATCGCTGCAGCCGGAGCCCGCGCGTCCGTCAGGCTCGCCGCCGACGGCTGCCGCGGAAACGACACCGGCGCAGACCCAGACTCCCGCGGAGCCGACCCGGTCGACGGCGGTGAGCGAACTCGCGATGCTGCTCGAGACTCGGGAGCAGCACCGGCGCCTGCTTCACGACGCCACCCAGCTCGGGATCGCCGCCTGTATGGCCGACCGCGGCCTGCGCTACACCCCGGTCGCCTACCCCGGTGCCCTCGGACAGAACGCCGACCTGGAGGGGCTCAGCCCGGCCGAAGCCGAGGAGTGGACCCGCGCCCTGCTGGGCGCGCCGATCCCGCCCGAGATGGTTGTGGGCAGTGATCCGATCACCGATCCCACGATCCTGGTCGCCGAGGGTCCCGAGAGCGCCGCCTACTTTCGCAGTGACGCCTGCACCACTGTCGGCCGCGCCGCGGTCTACGGGGATCTCGTCGAATGGTTCACGGTCGAGCAGACGGTCGATCACCTCACCGAGCAGGCGTTCGACGACGCGGGTGGCGACAGGCAACGCCGAACCGAGATCGAGAGCCGACTCGCCGTGGCGAACCGGGCGGCGGTCGACGAGTTCGCCCGGCTGCAGGATTCCGCGATCGACAGAGCGAGGGTTCTGCTCGCCGGGGATCGTTGAGCGGTCAGTCGACGACGAAGACGAGCTTGCCCACGGTCCGGTTCTCTTCGCCGATCCGATGTGCCTGCGCCGCATCCTCGAGGCTGAAGGTCTGCGCGATGGTGGCGGCGATCCTGCCCTGCTCGGCGAGTTCGGCGATGGCATCCAGATGGGCGTGTGAGGTATCGACCAGCATGCGCACGGCGCGGAGGTTCGCCTGCTCGGCAGCTTCGTAGAAGTCGTTCGACCCGGTCGGGAGAATCGAGACGACGATGCCCCCGGGGCGCAGGACGCGCAGCGAGCGGGTCGAATAGTCGCGGCCCATGGTGTCGAGGACGACATCGACATCGCTGACGGCCTCGGCGAAGTCGGTGGTGCGGTAGTCGATGGGCTCGTCCACGCCGATGCCGCGGAGATAGTCGTGCTTGGGCGCGCTGGCGGTGCCGATGACGTAGGCTCCGCGGGCCTTGGCGATCTGCACCGCGATGTGGCCGACGCCTCCGGCGGCGGCATGGATGAGGACGCGCTGCCCGGCCTGCAGGTCGGCATTCTCGATGAGCGCCTGCCAGGCCGTCAGCGAGACGAGCGGCAGCGCGGCCGCGTGCACATGGTCGAGGCTGGCCGGCTTCCGCGCGAACCAGCGCGCCGGAGCCGCGACGTACTCGGCGTGGGCGCCGTGGCCGAAGGGGTAGGAGAGCATGCCGATGACATCGTCGCCCACCGAGAAGCGGGCGACGCCGACTCCGACGGCCTCGACCACCCCCGACAGATCCCACCCGAGCACGAAGGGAGGCTGGCCGAGGAAGCCACCCTTCCTGCGGTGCTTCCAGTCGGTGGGGTTGAGGCTGGCGGCCCGGACGCGGACGAGGATCTCGTTGGTGCGTGGCTCGGGGCGGGGGAGTTCGATCAGGTGCAGAACCTCGGGACCGCCCAACTCGTCCTGGCTGACTGCGCGCATGGTGGTGTCGGTGCTCATGGCCCCATCCTGGCGGGAGAGCGGCCTCCGCGCCATGGCTGGATACGCAGGTCGCCCAGGCGCAGCGGCTGCTGGAGTTGACGGACCTCAGCATCGAGCAGATCGCCAGCGAGGCCGGCTTCGCCACGAGCGCATCGCTGCGCCAGCACCTGCGCGTGGCCATCGGCGTCGCCCCCGCGGGTCTCCCGGCAGACCTTCCGAGCCGCCGCGGAGTGGCTCAGTGCGGCGGGCCTCAGCCAGGCGAGAGGTCGAGACGTGATCGAGCGTAGGAACCCCGTGAGATGTTCGGCTTCGTGCCAGACGAACACGCACTCGTAGCCCCCCAGGTGAAGCACGGACCCGAATCTCGGGTCTATCGCGTCCGAGAAGCCTGGCGACCGCCATACGCAACTCGGCAACGGGCAGGTCTGCTGTAGCCACGCCAGGACAATGTCCCGTCCGACCGCGTAGTGGACCGGATCGCCACAGCCCACGCGAATGGCTCACCGCCCAAGGAACGACACGATCGATGATGGCGGCTGCGCTGTCGAAAGATGCGGGCCCGAGACGACAAGCGGCTCATTGCCTCCCGCTAGGGAAACACTGAGCCGAGTGAGTGTCCGAGAGAGGACTTGAACCTCCACGCCCGATAAAGGGCACTAGCACCTCAAGCTAGCGCGTCTACCTATTCCGCCACCCGGACTCAGGTGTGCCCGAGGATCGCCCGGACAGCTTGAGAACTATAGCAACGCCGCCGCGCGAATGGCGAAACGGCCTGCTGCGTCCGGCGGGTACTCGGGATGAGTGGCTGGGCGGGTGCGGGCTGGGCGAAGATGGGCGTCATGAGCGAGACGCTGGCCATCGACGAGGTGACGGAACTGTGCCGTGACCTGATCCGCATCGACACCTCCAACTACGGACGCGGGGAGTCCGCCGGCGAGCGGAAGGCCGCCGAGTACATCGCCGCGACGCTGGACGAAGTGGGCATCACCTCGGCGCTCTACGAATCCGAGCCGCGCCGCACCACGCTGGTCGCGCACTGGGAGCCGGAGGGCTGCGACACCTCGCTGCCGCCGTTGCTGCTGCACGGGCACACCGACGTGGTGCCGGCGGTCGCCGCCGACTGGCAGGTCGATCCGTTCGCCGGCGAACTGCGCGACGGCTACGTCTGGGGACGCGGCGCGGTCGACATGAAGGACTTCGACGCCATCATGTTGGCGGTGATTCGCGAACGGGCCCGCAGCGGTCGGCCGACCCGGCGTCCGATCCGGTTGATCATCGCCGCCGACGAGGAGGCGGGCGGCCGGCTTGGCTCCGGCTGGCTGGCCGAACACCACCCCGACACCATCGCCGACTGCAGCGAGGCTATCGGCGAGGTCGGCGGCTTCTCGCTCACCGTCGAGGACCGCCGGCTCTACCTCATCCAGGTGGCCGAGAAGGGGATCGCCTGGCTCAACCTGATCGCCGACGGACGCGCCGGGCACGGCTCCTTCCGCAACGACGACAACGCTGTCACCTCGCTGGCCGAGGCGGTGTCCAGGATCGGGAACCACCGCTGGCCGGTTCGCATCCATCCCGCCCAGCGGGCCTTCCTGGACGCCATCGAGGACGCCCTCGGCATCGAGATCAACGCCGACACCGCCGAGGAGACGCTCTCCCGGATCGGCTCACTGGCCCGGATGGTCGGTGCCACGATGTCCAACACCGCCAACCCGACGATGCTGCAGGCCGGCTACAAGATGAACGTGATCCCGGGCCAGGCCACCGCCAGCGTCGACGGCCGGTTCATTCCCGGCTACGAGGACGAGTTCTACGCCACCATCGCCGAACTGCTCGGTGACAAGGTGCGCTACGAGGTCGAGACCGCCGACATCGCCGTCGAGACCGACTTCTCCGGCGATCTGGTGAACACCATGACCGCTTCGCTGCTGGCCGAGGATCCCGGTGCCACTCCGGTTCCGTTCATCATGAGCGGCGGCACCGATGCCAAGGCCTGGTCGAAGCTCGGCGTCCGCTGCTTCGGCTTCGCCCCGCTGCGGTTGCCGCCCGACCTCGACTTCGCCGCCCTCTTCCACGGGGTGGACGAGCGGGTGCCGGTCGAGTCGCTGCAGTTCGGCTGCCGCGTCCTGGATCGTTTCCTCGATCAGGCCTGACCCTCTGGCGGCGGCGCGGGGCCGGGGCCGGACAGGCCGGGACGCGGCGTCAGGACGGACGTTCGCCGCGGGCGGCGGTGGCGACGATGGTGGCGACCCGGTTGGCTCTGGTCTCCTCGCGGCGAGCGGTCGCGATCCAGCTCAGGAGTTGCTTGCGAAGGCTGGGAGGGTAACCGTCCCAGGACGCCCGGGCTGCCGGCTCGGCATCCAGTGCGGCCCGCAGCAGCGGATGCTCGATCAGCGCCTCGGCATCGTCGAACATGGTCCAGGTGCCGTTCGCCTTCGCCTGCTCGATCACGGCGAGGCCGGCGGGCTCCATCCGTCCCTGTTCGGTCAGGCGCGCGATCCGGGCCTTGTTGGTCGCCGCCCAGCCGCTACCCGGCCGGCGCCGGGTGTACCAGAGCGTCGAGCGTCCGTCGGGCAGCACCTTGGACTGACCGTCCACCCAGCCGAAGCACAGCGCCTCGCAGATCGAATCCTCATAGCTCAGCCCGGTCTCGCCGGCGCGTCGGCTCACCACCAGCCAGGCGCCGAGGGAGTCGGCGTGGTTGGCCGCCAGCCACGCCCGCCACGCCGTGGCGCTGCCCGGATCGACCACCGGGGCGTCCGGCCGGGCCATCAGGCATCCTCGGCCGGCTCGCGACCGGCGTTGGGGCCGCCGGAGACATCGTCGAGGGCGGCTACGATCTCGACCGGCAGTTCGATCCCGTCCACCGCCAGATACGGCTCCAACTGTTCGACGGTGCGGGCACCCAGCAGGGGAGCGGTGACGGCGGGGGCATCGCGCACCCACAGCAGGGCCACCTGGGCGGGGGAGAGGTCCAGGCCGTCGGCGGCCACGACCACGGCGTCCACCACGGAGCGGGAGCGGGCCTCCAGGTAGGGCTCGACGAACCAGGAGAAGTGGGCGGCGGCGCCGCGGGAACTCCCCGGCGTGTGACGGCGGTACTTGCCGGTCAGCACCCCGCGTCCGATCGGCGACCAGGGGAACAACCCCATCCCGAACGCGCGGATCGCCGGAATCACCTCGACCTCGGCCCGCCGGGCCAGCAGCGAGTACTCCACCTGCGCCGAGGTGATCGGCGCCCGCCCGGGGAAGGCGCTCTGCCAGGTGGCTGCCTGGGCGGTCTGCCAGCCGACGAAGTTCGACACCCCGGCGTAGCGGACGTCGCCCGCGGCGACAGCGGTATCGATCGCGGCCAGTGACTCCTCCAGCGGCGCCGTGCCCCAGGCGTGCAGTTGCCAGATGTCGATGTGATCGGTGCCCAGCCGGCGCAGCGACCCCCGCAGGTCGGCCAGCAGGGTCTGCCGGGAGGTGTCGATCACCCGCTCGCCGTCGCGGATCCCGAAGCCGGCCTTGGTGGCGATCACCAGCTGATCGCGCCGGACGTCGGTGCGCATCAGCCGACCGATCATCCGCTCCGCCTCGCCGGCGCCGTAGGCGGCCGCGGTGTCGACCAGGGAGCCACCGGCCTCGGTGAAGGCCAGCAGCAGGGCGCGCGCCTCCTCGGCGCGGGTGTCCCGCCCCCAGGTCAGCGTCCCGAGCCCGAGCCGGGAGACCTGGAGCCCGCTGCTGCCGACCGCCCTGCGTCGCATCAGACCGGCTGCAGGTACCCGGTGGCGAGCAGGGCGGCGAGAATCGCCGCCACCGCCAGCCGGTACCAGACGAAGATCGAGAACGAGTGCTTGCTGACGTACCGCAGCAGCCAGGCGATCACCGCCAGCCCGACCCCGAAGGCGACCACTGTCGCCACCGCGATCGGGCCCCACTCCAGGCCGGTCTCGGCGCCGATGTCCTTCAGCTTGTACAGCCCGGAGCCGAAGACGGCGGGCACCGCGAGCAGGAAGGCGTAGCGGGTGGCCGCAGGCCGGGTGTACCCCAGGAACAGTCCGGCCGAGATGGTGGCTCCCGAGCGGGAGACGCCGGGGATCAGCGCCAGCGCCTGGGCGAAGCCCAGCACGATGCCATCCAGCCAGCTGAGCTGGTTGAGCTCGTAGGTGTGCTTGGCGAACCGGTCGGCCAGCCACAGCAGGACGCCGACGCCGGCCAGCATGGCGACGGTGATCCACAGGTTGCGCAGCCAGGTGTCGATGGCGTCCTCGAAGAGCAGCCCGCCGACCACGATCGGAATCGACCCCAGGATGACCAGCCAGCCGATCCGGGCGTCCGGGTCGTTGCGGGGGATCCGCCCGATCAGCGAGAGCACCCAGTTCTTGATGATCCGGCCGATGTCGCGGGCGAAGTAGACCACCACGGCGGTCTCGGTGCCGAGCTGGGTGATCGCGGTGAACGCAGCCCCCGGATCATGGCCGCCGAAGAACAGCTGTCCGACGATCGACTGGTGGGCGCTGGACGAGATCGGCAGGAACTCGGTGAGTCCCTGGACGATGCCCAGCACGATCGCTTCCAGCCAGCCCATGCGGCGCCCCTTCCCGTCGGCCCGACTCAGCCTACGACACCCACCCCAGCCCGCGCGGACCTGCCCGGTAGGCTGCGACTCGTGCGTGCCTGGCCCCGTCCTGAGATCCCCGTGCTGTCCGACGACGACGGCGTCGTTCATATTCTGGATAGCAGGTCCGGAATGCGGCACCCAGTGGCGGCCGGCCAGCGCCTCGCCCGGGTCTACGCCTGCGGCATCACGCCCTACGACGCGACCCACCTCGGCCATGCCTTCACCTACCTCGGGGTCGACCTGCTCAACCGGGCGCTGCTGGATGCCGGCCACGAGCTGCAGTACGTCCAGAACGTGACCGACGTGGACGATCCGCTGCTGGAGCGGGCGGAGGCCACCGGAACTGACTGGCAGGAACTGGCGCAGCAGCAGACCGACCTCTTCCGCGCGGACATGACCGCGCTGCGGGTGATACCTCCCGACCCCTACCTGGGCGTCGTGGAGAGCCTCGGCGTGATCGGCGACTACCTGCGGCAGCTGCACGCGACCGGCAGGCTCTACCAGGTCGGCGATCCCGAGCACCCCGACTGGTACTGCGACATGACCGGGATCGATCTGGCCGGGCTGTCGCCGGCCGAGGCGCTGGCGATCTTCGCCGAGCGCGGCGGCGACCCCGACCGCCCGGGCAAGCGCAACCCCCTGGACTGCCTGGTGTGGCGGATGGCCCGGCCCGGCGAGCCGGCCTGGAAGTCGCCGCTGGGCGAGGGACGCCCCGGCTGGCACATCGAATGCACGGCGATCGCCGTCAGCACGCTGGGCGCCGCCTTCGACGTGCAGGCCGGCGGCAGTGACCTGGCCTTCCCGCACCATCCGATGTGCGCGGCGGAAGCCACCGCGCTCACCGGCCAGCCCTTCGCGCAGAGCTATCTGCACGCCGGCATGGTCGGGTACGACGGCGAGAAGATGAGCAAGTCGCGCGGCAATCTGGTGTTCGTCAGCACCCTGCTGGCCGAGGGCTTCGACCCGATGGCGATCCGGCTGGCCCTGCTGGCCCATCACTACCGCGACGACTGGGAGTTCGGCTACCCCGAACTGGACGCGGCGCAACGGCGTCTCGACACCTGGCGGGTCGCGCTGGCAGCGCCGGCCGGCCCCGACGCCGAGCTGTTCCGCACCCGGGTCCGGAAGGCGCTCCGCGACGACCTGGACGCCCCGCGCGCCCTGGTGCTGATGGACGAGTGGGCCGGCGACGCCGGCACCGGTGACCCGCAGGCGCCCGCCCAGATCGCCGCCACGCTGGACGCGCTGCTCGGCCTGCGGCTGGCCGGCGATGCCGGGCAGCCCGGCGAGCCGGGTTAGGATGCCCCGGTGAGCAAATCCTTCGACGATCTCTTCGCCGAGCTGTCGCACCGGGCGATCACCCGCCCGGAGGGTTCGGGCACGGTCCGCGCCCTCGACGCCGGCGTCCATGCCATCGGCAAGAAGATCGTGGAAGAGGCGGCCGAGGTCTGGATGGCTGCCGAGTACCAGTCGAAGGAGGAGGCCGCCGAGGAGATCAGCCAGCTGATCTACCACCTGCAGGTGCTGATGCTCGCGCTCGGCCTGAACCTCGACGACGTCTACGAATACCTGTGAATTACGCATGAGTGGAACTGAATTGCTGAAGATCGCCGTGCCCAACAAGGGCTCGCTGGCCGAATCCGCCACCGGGATGCTCCGGGAGGCCGGCTATCGCCAACGCACCGACCCCAAGGAACTCGTCCTGGTCGACGAAGCCAACGGCGTCGAGTTCTACTACCTGCGCCCGCGCGACATCGCCGTGTACGTCGGGGAGGGCACCCTCGACCTGGGCATCACCGGACGGGACATGCTGCTGGATTCCGCGGCGGAGGCCGAAGAGGTGCTGGCGCTGGGCTTCGGTGCCACCCGCTTCCGCTTCGCGGCTCCCGGCGGGCAGGCACTGACGGTGGCCGACCTGGACGGCAAGCGGATCGCGACCTCCTACCCGGGGCTGGTCGCCGCCTACCTGGAGCCGGCCGGGGTGAAGGCCCGGCTGATCAAGCTCGATGGAGCGGTGGAGAGCTCGATCCGGCTGGGCGTCGCCGACGTGATCGCCGACGTCGTGGAGACCGGCACCACGCTGCGCCGCGCCGGCCTTGAGCTGTTCGGCGAGGCGATCCTGGAATCGGAGGCCATCCTGATCCAGCGCGCCGGCGTCCCCGCGCCCGCCGGCCTGGACCTGCTGCGGCGCCGGCTCGACGGGGTCATCGCCGCGCGCAACTATCTGATGATCGACTACAACGTGGCCGAGGCGAACCTGGCCCCCGCCTGCGCGATCACGCCCGGGATCGATTCGCCCACGGTCTCGCCGCTGGCCAAGGCCGGCTGGGTGGCGGTCCGCGCGATGATCCCGCGCGACCAGGCGCCGCGGATCATGGACGAGCTGTGGACGGCCGGTGCCGACGGCATCCTGGTCACCTCCATTCACGCCTGCCGGATCTAGCCGGCGATGGCCAGGGCGTACTACCCCCGGGTCACGACGCTGACCGCGATCGGGCTGTCGGTGGTGCTCCTGGTCGCGGCCTGGGTCGGCTGGCAGGCGCTGCCCCCGGACATCCAGGAGATGTTCAGTGGCGTACAGCTGGCCACCCTGGTGCTGTTCGTCCTGGTGATGCTGGGCATCATGCTCGGCATCGGGCTGAGTCACGTCCGCGCCGACGAGGCCGGCCTGCTGATCCGCAACGGCCTGCGGACCCACCGGATCGAATGGCAGCAGATCGAGGGCTTCCGCTTCACCGCGCACGACCCGTGGGCGTACGTGCTGTTCGCCGACGACCCGGGCAGCCGGCCGCTGATGGCGGTGCAGCGGGTGGACGGCGCGCGTGCCCGGCGATTCGTCGACGAACTCACCGCGCAGTGGGCGGCCCGCCGGCCATGAGGCAGCTCGGCAGCCCGAACCAGGCCTTCGCCGGCGACCGCGGCGACGCCGACCCACAGGTGCGGATTGCGCTGGCCGCGGTGGCGGACGATCCGGCCGGTTACGCCCGGGCCGTGGCAGCCCTGTGCGGCGCACGGTTGCTGCTGCCGATCGCCCCCGACCCCGACGGCGATCTCTCCGCCGTGCAGGTGACGGCCGCCGACGGCGGCACCGGGCTGCTGGCCTTCACCGGCCTGGATGCGCTGCTGGCCTGGAATCCCTCGGCGCGCCCCGTCCCCTGCACCCTGGACGAGGTGGCCGCGACGGCGGTCGAGACGAAGGCCAGGGCCGTGGTGGTCGACCTGGCCGGCCCGGCGTCGCTGGTGATGGAAGCCGGCCTGATCGCCGAACTCGCGCAGGGACGCCGCCTGGTCGAGCTGGAAGACGGCGGTTTCGGCTGGCTCTACCGTGCCCCGGATGTGCCTGCGGGCGGGGCATCCTGCTAACATTGGCGGGTCGGTCAGCCCAGGCTGGCCCAGCGAAGCGGAGTCCTGAACTCCCACCCAGGCGCCGAGAAGGTGCCGGGTCGGTACGGTAGCCCCCGTCGGGCTGCCCTTGTCAGGGTCTCCGCGTGCGCGGGGGCCCTTCTTGTTTGACCGGCATCGATTCGGAATCCTTTGGAGGACTCATCAGCACTGAACCGCGTATCAACGAACGCATCCATGTACCCGAGGTGCGCCTGGTCGGCCCTGCCGGCGAACAGGTCGGCATCGTGCGGATCGACGACGCTCTGCGTTTGGCCCGGGAGGCCGATCTCGACCTGGTCGAGGTCGCGCCGATGGCGCGTCCCCCGGTCGCCAAGCTCATGGACTACGGCAAGTTCAAGTACGAGGCAGCCCAGAAGGCGCGCGAATCGCGCCGCAACCAGACCAACACCGTCATCAAAGAGATGAAGCTGCGGCCCAAGATCGACAGCCACGACTACGAGACCAAGAAGGGTCACGTCGTGCGCTTCCTCAAGGCCGGCGACAAGGTGAAGATCACGATCATGTTCCGGGGCCGGGAGCAGAGCCGTCCCGAGCTCGGGTTCAACCTGCTGAAGAAGCTGGCCGACGATGTCGCCGAGGACGGCTTCATCGAGTCCGCGCCCAAGCAGGACGGCCGCAACATGCTGATGGTGCTCTCGCCGACCCGCAAGAAGACCGAGGCCAAGGTCGAGGTCGAGGCCGCTAAGGCAGCCAAGGCCGCCAGCCGCGCCGCCAACGCCGAGGCCGAGCGCACCGAACAGGCCGAGCTGCGGGCGGCGCACGCCGCCGCCGCGGCACCGAAGAAGAAGCGGGGTCCCGCCGACAACATGGACCCCGACGTCGAGCTGTAGTAATCAGGAGAAAGAGACACCATGCCCAAGATGAAGACCCATTCCGGTGCCAAGAAGCGCTTCCGCGTGACCGGCTCCGGCAAGGTGATGCACCGCCAGGCCGGCAAGATGCACCTCAACGAGCACAAGCCGACCAGCCGTACCCGTCGTCTCGACGGCGACAAGGTCGTGGCTCCCGGCGATGCCAAGAAGGCAAAGCGTCTCCTCGCCGGCTACGGCAAGTAACCCCCGATTCTTCAAGGAGTAAGTCATGGCACGAGTGAAGCGCGCAGTCAATGCGCAGAAGAAGCGTCGTGAGGTTCTCGAGCAGGCGTCCGGTTACCGCGGCCAGCGCTCGCGGCTCTACCGCAAGGCCAAGGAGCAGCTGCTCCACAGCTACACCTACAGCTACCGGGATCGTCGCGCCCGCAAGGGCGACTTCCGGTCGCTGTGGATCCAGCGGATCAACGCGGCCGCCCGCGAGGACGGCATGACCTACAACCGATTTATCAACGGCCTGAAGAACGCCGGCGTTGAGGTGGATCGCAAGAACCTGGCCGAGCTGGCCGTCTCCGATCCCAAGGCGTTCACCGCGCTGGTGGAGATCGCCAAAGCGAACCAGGCCCAGGCAGCCTGACTCGGTTATCACTTCTCCAGCGCGGTTCGGATACGGACCGCGCTGGAACCAATTGCCCAGGAGGTGTGCGTCGATGATCGCCGCGCCCATCGAGTTGCCCGAACCGAGCCAGGCCAGCCTGCGAGCGGCCCGCGCGCTGCAGCGCCGTGCCACCCGTAAGGAGACCGGTAAGTTCCTCGTCGAGGGACGCCAGGCCGTCCGGGAGGCGCTCGCCTCCCCAGGGGTGGTGGAGGAGGTCTACTTCCGCTGGGACGCGGTGATCGCCAACACCGATCTGCTGGATGCCGCCAAGGCCTCCGGGGTGCCGTACTACGCGGTGAGCGAGCAGAACCTGGCCACCATCACCGACACCGTGACCCCGCAGGGGGTGGTGGCGGTCGCGCACGCGATCGACGTCCCGCTCCACACCGTGCTGTACAAGAAGCCGCCGAAGCCGGACAAGCAGCCCAAGCCGAAGCATCGCCGCAAGAATGTCTCGCTCGTGGTGATCTGTGCCCAGGTGCGCGATCCCGGCAATGCCGGCACGGTCATCCGCTGCGCCGACGCCTTCGGTGCCGATGCGGTGATCCTGAGCTCGGACTCGGTCGAGGTGTACAACCCGAAGACCGTTCGGGCCTCGGTGGGCAGCCTCTTCCACCTCCCGATCGTGGTCGGCGTCGATCTGGCCGAGGCGATCGCGGCCTGCCGTGACGCCGGCATGCAGATCTTCGCCACCGACGGAATGGCCGGCACCGACCTGACCGACCTCGACGACGATCTCGGGCGGCCCACCGCCTGGGTGATGGGCAACGAGTCCTGGGGGCTGCCGGTGGAGCACCTGGCGCTGGCCGACCGGACGGTGGCGGTGCCGATCTACGGTCACGCCGAAAGCCTCAACCTCGCGACCGCCGCCGCGGTCTGCCTCTACGCCAGCGCGAGCGCGCAGCGGGCGTCGAACTGAAAGGACCGACCATGGCGCTGGACGAGACGTCCATCGGCCACCTGGTCGCGCAGGCGCTGGACGCCTTCGCGGCCGCCACCTCGACCGCCGAGCTGAAGCAGGCCCGGCTCGCCCACATCGGCGAGCGGTCGGCGCTGGGCATGGCCAACCGCGAGATCGGCAGCCTGCCCGGCCCGGAGCGCAAGGACGCCGGCCAGCGGCTCGGCGCCGCCCGCTCGCAGGTCGCCGAGGCTTTCGCCGCCCGGCAGGCCGAGGTCGAGCGGGCCGAACTGGACCGCGTCCTGACCGAGGAGCGGATCGATGTCACGCTGCCGGTCGAACTCGGCCCGCAGGGCGCGCCGCACCCGATCACCGCGCTGATGGACCAGCTCTCCGACGTCTTCGTCGCGATGGGCTGGGAGATCGCCGAAGGCCCAGAGGCGGAGGGGGAGTGGTTCAACTTCGACGCCCTCAATACCGGCCCCGACCATCCGGCCCGGGCCACCAGCGACACCCTCTTCGTCGAGCCACTCGACCACCACGTCGTGCTGCGCACCCAGACCTCGCCGGTGCAGATCCGGGCGCTGCTGGAGCGCCCGCTCCCGGTCTACATCGTCTGCCCGGGCAAGGTGTACCGGGCCGACGAGTTCGACGCCACCCACGTCCCGGTCTTCCACCAGATCGAGGGATTGGTGGTTGACAAGGGGATCTCCCTGGCCCACCTGAAGGGCACGCTCGACCACCTGGCCAAGTCGATGTTCGGCGAGGACGTGGCGACCCGGATGCGGCCGCACTTCTTCCCGTTCACCGAGCCGTCGGCCGAGGTCGACCTGCAGTGCTTCGTCTGCCACGGCGCCTCGGTGGGCGACCCCGACAACCCCTGCCGTACCTGCAAGTCGCAGGGCTGGATCGAATGGGGCGGTTGCGGCGTGGTGAACCCGCGGGTGCTGGCCGCCTGCGGCATCGACACCGACGTCTATTCCGGCTTCGCCTTCGGCATGGGCATCGAGCGGACGCTGATGTTCCGCAACAACGCCGCCGACATGCGCGACATGGTGCAGGGCGACGTGCGGTTCAGCCGCTCACTGAAGGGGGTTGCGCGATGAGGGCGCCACTGGGCTGGCTGCGCGAGTGGACCGCGCTTCCGGAGTCGATGACCGGACGGGAACTGGCCGAGGTGCTGATCCGCGCCGGGCTGGAGGTCGAGACGGTCGACGAGGCCGGTGCCGAGATCACCGGACCGGTCGTGGTCGGGCGCGTCCTGAAGTCGGTCGATGAGCCGCAGAAGAACGGCAAGACCATCCGCTGGGTGCAGGTCGACGTGGGCCTCCAACACAACGAACCGCATCCCGACTATCCGCAGGGTTGCCGCTCGGTGGTGTGCGGGGCGCACAACTTCGCCGCCGGCGACCTGGTCGTGGTCTCGCTGCCCGGCTCGGTGCTGGCCGGCGGGTTCGCCATCAGCGCCCGCAAGACCTACGGCCACGTCTCCGACGGCATGATCTGTGCCGAGGACGAGCTGGGGATCGGCCACGACCACACCGGCATCATCGTGCTGCCGGCGGACGCCGGGCTGGCGCCGGGCGACGATCCGTCCGGCATCCTGCTGCTGCGCGACGACATCCTCGACATCGACGTCTCACCAGACATCGGCTACTGCCTGTCGATCCGCGGGCTGGCTCGCGAATCCGCCCAGAACCTGGGCCTGGCCTTCACCGACGTGGTGGATCGCGCCACACCCGCGTCCAAGGCGGACGGTTACCCGGTCGTCCTGGACGATCCGGCCTGCCCACTGTTCGTCGCGCTGACCGTGACCGGCATCGACCCGGCCCGTCCCACCCCGCGCTGGATGGCGCGCCGGCTCACCATGGCCGGGATGCGTTCGATCTCGCTGGCGGTCGACATCACCAACTACGTGATGCTGGAGACCGGGCAGCCGCTGCACGCCTACGACGCCACCAAGTTGGCCGGCCCGATCCGGGTGCGCAAGGCCACCGGGGGGGAGCAGATCGTCACCCTGGACGATGTCACCCGCACCCTGCACGCCGACGACCTGCTGATCACCGACGACTCCGGCCCGATCGGCATCGCCGGGGTGATGGGCGGGGCGACCACCGAGATCGACGCCGCCACCACCGACATCGTGCTGGAGGCCGCGCACTTCGACTCCTCCAGCATCGGCTGGACGCTGCGCCGCCACAACCTGCCCTCGGAGGCGTCCAAGCGGTTCCACCGCGGGGTCGACCCCGATGCCGCCTATGCCGCCGCGCACCGGGCCGCCCGGCTGCTGGTGGAGCTCGCCGGCGGCACCCTGTCGGCCGCCGAGACCGTGGCCGGCGCCGTGCCGGCGATGCCCACCCAGGCCATTCCCGCCGGCCTTCCCGCTCGCATCCTCGGCACACCGGTGAGCGCCGAGCAGGTCGCGGAGATCCTGCGCGCCTCCGGCGTGGTGGTCGAGGTGTCCGGGGACGCGTTCCGGCTGCTCCCGCCCACCTGGCGTCCGGATCTGCGCGATCCGTACGACTACGTCGAGGAGGTCGGTCGCAAGCTCGGCTTCGACACCCTGCCGGCGCCGGTGCCGCGGGCTCCGGTCGGGCGCGGCTACACCCCCGAGCAGCGGGCCCGCCGGGCGATCAACGCCGCGGCGGTGGCAGCCGGCTTCGTCGAGGTGCTCAGCTTCCCGTTCAGCTCCGCGGAGGACCTGGATCGGATGGGCGTGGCCGCCGACGACCGGCGGCGTGCTCTGGTGCGGTTGCACAATCCACTGGCCGAGACCCAGCCCGATCTGCGCACCACGATGCTGCCAGGGCTCTTCGCCGCGATCGCGCGCAACACCTCGCGCGGCAACGACGACCTGGCGCTGTTCGAGGTCGGGCGGGTCTTCTTCGCCGGCGACGGCACGGCAGCCCCGATACCCGGGGTGGCCGGGCGTCCCAGCGCGGACGAGCTGGCCGCCATCGAGGCGGCGCTGCCGACCCAGCCCCGGCACTTCGGTGCGGTGCTGACCGGCTACTGGCGGCGTCCAGGCTGGCAGGGAGCAGGCATCCCGGCCGGCTGGGAGCAGGCCTTCGCTCTGGCGGACATCGTTGCCGGAGCGGTCGGCGCCACCCTGGAGCGGTCGTCGTCCGACCGTGCGCCGTGGCATCCCGGCCGGTGCGCGGCGCTGACGGTGGCCGGTGAGGTCATCGGCCATGCCGGAGAACTGCACCCGACGGTGTGCCGCGATTTCGGGCTTCCGGCGCGTACCGCGGCGGTCGAACTCGACCTGGATGCGCTGATCCGGCTGGCGCCGGCGCGCGGCAGCATCACCGCTGTGTCGTCCCACCCGGTGGCGAAGGAGGACGTCGCGCTGGTCGTGGCCGACGACGTCCCGGTCGCCCAGGTGAAGCAGGCACTCAGCGAGGGTGCCGGCGACCTGCTGGAATCGCTGGCGCTGTTCGACATCTACACCGGCAGCCAGGTGCCCGCGGGGCACCGGTCGCTGGCCTTCGCACTGCGGTTCCGCGCCCCGGACCGGACGCTGACCGACGCCGAGACCGCCGCTGCCAGGGGTGCTGCGGTGGCCCGGGCAGCTGCGGCCACCGGAGCGGAGCTCCGCGCCTTCTAGTCGCGCTTCGCCAGCCGCTGGTAATGGGCGTAGGCCTCGTTGCGGACCCGCTGGAGTCGATTGTCCGGCCCCCGGACGAGATCGACCAGACCGAACTGGATGCGGAAGTCGTCCAGCGGACGGGTGTCGAAGCGGTACTCCCACTCGAACATGTCGAGCATCGGGAACCAGAACGCCGCGACGAGGTCGATGCCCTCGGCGCGCAGTTCGGAGGCTGCGGAGGCCAGATCGTCGAGCCAGGCGATCTTCTCCGCCGGGTCGGCGGTAGGCCGTGAGGTCTCCGTGATCGCCAGCGGCAACCGATACCGTCCGGCGTACGCGCGAACCTGTTCGAGAAGCCCCTGGCGGCCCGCCTCGACCGGCAGGCTTCGTCCGCTCTCGGCATCGAAACGCTGCCTGGTGAAGCCGGGGTAGTAGTTGATGCCCAGGACGTCCGGGACGGTCGGCTCGGCCGCGAAGCCGTCCAGCTGGGCTTCGCCGGCGCCGTTCTCCAGCAGGTAGGGCCGCAGGACGTGCGCTTCGCCGACGCGACCGAAGAGCAGGTCCGTCATCACGAACCGCCACTCGTCCAGGAACTCCTTGGGACGGGCGGAACCGAAGTCTCCCTCCCACTGGAAGCCGGCGTCCACGTGCACGATCGTCGCGGCCGGATCCGCCGCGCGAATCGCGGCCTGGCTACGGCGCATGCCCTCCACGAGGATCATGGCCAGACGGACGAAACCGCTGTCACCGGTCAGGTAGGGCGGCCAGGCGCCCCGGTACCCGCACCACTCGGCGTTCACCATGGGTTCGTTGAGCGGGGTGTAGTCGTGGAAGACGCCGCGGTAGCGGCCGGCGACCTCGCCGGCGTACCGGGCCACCAGCTCGGGGTAGCGCGGGTCGAGGAAGGAGTTCTCCAGCCAGAGCGGGGTTCCGTAGTGCATCAGGTCGACAACGCACCGCAGGCCGAGCCGATCCATCTCGCCGGCGACCTGGTCGATCCAGCGGAAGTCGAAGGCACCGTCCGACGGCTCGGTCAGATACCAGGGGATGCCCCAGCGGATGAGTTCGGCGCCGGCTTCCGCCGCCAGGGCCAGGTCGGTCCGCCAGTTCTCGTAGTGCTGGGTGAGCTCGTACAGGTCGAGCTTGCGATGCCCCGGACGTTCCTGCGGGATGAAGGTGTCCTCGATGCCCACGCCGTAGTGGAAACGTCCGTCGGCGTACCAGGGTGGAGTTGCGGCGTTCATGGTTGGTCCTCTCACTTCATTCCGGTCGTGGCGATGCCGGTCACGAAGGACTTCTGGATGATCAGGAAGAAGATCACGACGGGCGCCAGCGCCAGCACCGAGCCGGCCATCAGCAGCCCGTATTCCACCACGTGCTGGCCGACGAACATCGCCAGGCCGGCCGGCAGCGTCGAGCTGGCGATGTCCCGGGACATGATCAGCGGCCACAGCAGGTCGTTCCAGTTGTACTGGAAGTGGAAGAGCCCCAGCGTGAGCAGCGCGGGTTTGGCGAGCGGGGTGATGATGCGCGCGAAGATGCCCCACTCCGAGGCGCCGTCCATGCGTGCCGCCTCGTCCAGGTCCTTGGGCAGGGAGAGATAGAACTGCCGCATGAAGAAGATCCCGAAGGCGTTGGTCATGCGCGGTGCGATCATGCCGGGCAGAGTGCCGGCCAGGTTCATGCTGCCCAGCAGGTCGTAGAGCGGGATCAGCGTCACCTGGAACGGCACCATCAGCATGATCATCACCAGCACGAACACCGCATTCCGGCCGCGGAACTCCAGGCGGGCCAGCGCGTACCCCATCATGGAGTCGAACAGCAGCGAGACGATCGTCACGCCGCCGGCGAAGATGATCGTGTTGAGGTAGAGCCGGGCGAACGGGATCGCGTCCCAGATGTCGACGAAGTGCTGCAGCGTGAGTGCTCTGGGGAACAGGCTCGGTGGGTACGCGACGACGTCGGCCTCCGGCCGGAACGCGGTGAAGACCATCCAGATGATCGGGAGCAGGACGGCCAGTCCGATCGCGATGCCGCACACTCCCAGCAGCCACCAGTGGAGGGTGTGCAGCGACGTGCTCCTGCGGCGGGTGGTGGGTTCGGTCATCAGTAGGTCACCGCCCGCTTGCGGAAGTAGCCGAACTGCAGCATCGACAGGACGAAGACCAGCACCATCAGCACCCACGAGACGGCGGCGCCGTAGCCCAGTTCGAGGTTCTGGAAGCCGACCCGATAGATCAGCATGACGAGCGTCTCGGTGGTGAAGAACGGCCCGCCATGGGTCATCACCTGGATCTGGTCGAAGACCTGGATGGTCGCGATCACGGCCATGATCGTCACGAGCATGGTCTGATTGGAAAGCAGGGGCCAGGTGATGTGGCGGAAGCGGTGCCAAGGCCCCGCTCCGTCGATGCGGGCGGCCTCGTACAGCTCTTGGGGAATGGACTGCAGGCCCGCCAGGTACATCACCATGTAGAAGCCCATGGACTTCCACACCCCGACCATCATGACCGCCGGCATGGCCAGCGCCGGATCGGCCAGCCATCCCTGCTCGGCCACGATGCCGATCCTGCCCAGCCAGTAGGTGATCAGGCCGATGTTCGCATCCAGCAGGAAGGTCCAGGCGAAGGAGATGATCGCCATCGACACGATGAACGGCAGGAAGATCGCCGTGCGTACGAAGCCCCGGGCCAGCATCGACTGGTTGAGCAGCAGCGCCAGCAGCAGCGCCAGCACCACCGTGAGCGGGGTCACCACCACGGCGTAGACGGCGGTGTTGCTCAGGGCGTTCCAGACCTCAGGATCCTGAACGAGCCGGAGGTAGTTGTCCAGGCCGATCCATTCGGCGGGCTGGATGCGGTTGTACCGGGTGAACGACAGGTAGGCGGACTGGGCCAGCGGCCAGACCATGAAGACCGCGATCACGGCCAGCGAGGGTGCCATGAACAGCCAGGCTGCCCGTTCCCTTCTCCGCCGGGCGGTGCCGGACCGTCGCGGCGCTGCGACCGTCGCTGAATCTGCCAGAGCTTGCCTCATCGCTTCCCTTCCCTCGGCCACGAGGGGGCCGGCGCGCTGCCGACCCCCTCGTCGAAACCGGTCGGACTAGCCCTTGTCGATCTGGGCCTGGATGTCCTTGGATGCCGCTGTGAAGATATCCTTCACGCTGCCCTTGCCGTTGAGAACCTTCTGCAGGGCTGGGTGGAAGATGTCGTCGGTGATCGTCCCGGCGTTGGGCACTCCGGCCAGCAGAACCTGGGAGTTCTCCAGCAGTTCCTTCTGGCCGAAGATCGCGGAGTACTCGTTCTGCAGCTTGTCGGCGGGCACGTCGGTACGGGTGGGCGGGAATCCGGAGCCGTCGGCCCAGGTGATCTGGCTGTCGACGGAGTTCCAGTAGGTGAAGAAGGTGTAGGCGGCCTTCTTCTGCTCGTCGGTGTTCTTCGCGTTCAACGTGAAGGTCACCACGTTCATCAGGGTGTCCTGGGCGACCGGACCGGCGAAGGGCCGGGCGAGCCCGAAGTCGATGCCTGCCTCGTTGAATCCGTTCGTCATCCAGGGGCCGACGATCTCCATCGCGGCCTTGCCGGTCTGGAACAGCTTGTCGGCATCCGCGCCGGCCAGGCCGATGGGGGACACCTTGTTGTCGCGAACCTGCTTGGTCCAGAACTCGAGCGCCTCGATGGACGCCGGCTCGGCGACGATCGATGTCGTCGCGTCCTCGGAGACGACCCCGCCGCCGTTGTTCCACAGGAACGGTTGGTACATCGGCACGGTCTCGTGGTCGGCCAGGGCGATCGCGTACTGCTCAGGCTTGCCGTCGCCGTCGGAATCCACGGTGAGCTTGCCGGCCATGTCGGCGAACTCGTCCCAGGTGGTGGGCGGCTTCTCCGGGTCGAGCCCGGCGGCCTTGAAGAGATCCTTGTTGTAGTACAGCATCATCGGGGCCAGGTTGAACGGGACGCCGTAGTTGGTGCCCCGGAACTTGCTGGCGTTCACCGCGGCGGACGGCAGCACCGACGTGTCCATGTAGGTGGTGTCGGCGAAGTAGTCGTCCGTCGTCGCCAGCGCGCCGGTCGCGGCGTACTGCGGCACGCGGGAGGCGTCCATCGCGATGATCTGAGGGCCGTCCGCCGAGGTCACCGAGGTGAGCACCTTCTGGTACAGCTGATCCCACGGCATGATGTTGGGCTCGATGACGATCTCGGACTGCGACGCGTTGAAGTCGTCGATCACCTGTTGCACCGCCGGGCCGTCCGGCCCGGTCATGCCGTGCCAGAACTGGAGCTTGACGGGCTCGCCGGTGTTCGCATCGGGCGAAGAAGCCGTACCGGTCGGCTCGGTTGGTGCGGGCTGTTGGGGGGTTCCTTGGCCAGCGCATCCGACCGAACCAAGAGCGAGTGCCCCGATCGCAACGACGCTGGCCCACCGGGTAATCCTCACGTTTGCCTCCTTGCGTGTGAAGAATAAGGGTTGTGATTGGTAGAGTGTCAACCACTCTTGCAACGTGGAAAGTAGCGTACTCAACACCTTGCATCGATGCAAGGGATGGCGGGAGAAAGGGCGGGATTTCATGGCGGTCACCCTCAAGGAGGTCGCGGAGCTGGCTGGTGTCTCCGTGCGCACGGTGTCGAATGTGGTGAACGAGTTCCACCACGTCGCCCCGGAAACCCGCGCGCGAGTGCAGACGGCGATCGACGCCCTCGGCTACCGTCCGAACGCCGCGGCGCGCTCGCTGCGTACCGGCCGCACCGGCCTGCTCGCGCTGGTGGTGCCCGCCCTCGACCAGCCCTACTTCGCCGAGTTGGCCCGGGCCGTTGTGCGCCACGCCACCGCCGCGGGCTACACCGTGGTGCTCGACCAGACCGATGCCGATCGCGACCGGGAACTGGATCTGCTCGCCGACCAGCCGCGGCGCACCATGTTCGACGGCCTGATCCTCAATCCGCTCACCCTCACCTCCGCCGACATCCCGGCCCGGCCGACCCGGCCGATCGTGCTGCTCGGCGAGCGTGCCATCGCGAACTCCGCCGACCATGTGCATATCGACAATGTGGCTGCGGCAAGGGTCGCGACCCAGCATTTGATCAGCCGTGGCCGCAAGCACGTGGCTGTGATCGGCTCCCAGGACATCCCCTCCGGGCAGTCGGCACGGCTGCGCCTGCAGGGCACGATGCTGGCGCTCGCGGAAGCCGGCCTGACGGCGCATCCGGATCTGATGCGGCCGTCGAACTCCTACACCCGGCAGGCCGGCTACCAGGCGATGCTGGACATCCTCGACCTCGGGCACCCGGTTGATGCGGTGTTCTGCTTCAACGACACGATGGCCATCGGGGCGCTGCGGGCGTTGCGGGAACGCTCTGTCCGGGTACCCGAGGACGTCGCGGTGGTCGGGTTCGACGACATCGAGGAGGGACAGTTCTCGTCCCCGTCGTTGACCACCATTCGTCCGGACAAGGACGCGATCGCCCGGATCGCCGTCGAGCGTCTCGTCGCCCGGATCAGCGGCCGGGGTGGTGGGGGCGAGGAGATCGAGGTCGGCTTCGATCTGGTGGAACGGCAGTCGACGCAGGGATAGTTGCCCATTGCCGTCTTTCCGTCGTTGCAATACTGTGTGGTGACGATGCAGGACTCCGACGAACGAGAAAGACGCTCTGCAACGATGCACAGGATTTCAGCACCTTCGACGGCGGCCTTGGTCGCGGCGGACAACTATCCGCGTCCGCAACTGGTGCGTTCCCGATGGGTGAGCCTGGACGGCCAGTGGGGTTTCGACTACGACGACGAGAACCGAGGCCTGAGCCAGCACTGGGAGCGGCTCGGCGGCTTCGAGCGATCGATCCGGGTGCCCTTTCCCCCCGAGTCGACGGCATCGGGCATCGGTGACACCGCCCCGCACGCCATCTGCTGGTACCGGCGAGAACTGAGCGCGGCGGAGCTCGAACGGGCCGGAACCGACGGCCGGTACCTGCTGCACTTCGGTGCGGTCGACTACGAATCCACGGTGTGGATCGACGGCGCCCTGGCCGGCTCCCATCGCGGCGGGCAGAGCCCGTTCACCCTCGACATGACCGACCTCCTCGACCCCACCGTCGCCGGCCATCAGATCGTGGTGCGCTGCTACGACGATCCCGCCGACGCCGAGATCGCGCGCGGGAAGCAGGACTGGCGGCCGGAGCCGCACGCGGTCTGGTACGAGCGGACGACGGGCATCTGGCAATCCGTCTGGCTGGAATCCGTGCCCGCCCTCCACATCGCTGCGCTCAACTGGGATTGCAGCCTGACTCGCGCGACGGTCACGGCGACGCTCCGGCTCTCCGCGCGCCCGGCCGACCCGGTCGAGGTCAGGGTCGAGCTCGGTCATGCCGGCCGCCTGCTGGCAGCGGGCGAGGTGTCGGCCGGCTGCGACCTGGTCGAGCTCACGCTCACGCTGCCCAGCCAGCGGAACGGGCAGGACTACGAGGAGCTCCTCTGGTCGCCGGACCGGCCGGCTCTGATCGACGCGGTGGTCACCCTCAGCGCGGCGGAGGGTGCGACCGATCGCGTCCGTTCCTACCTGGGCCTTCGCTCGGTCACGACCGAACAGCAGCGGCTCCTGCTCAACGACCGGCCGTTCCAGCTTCGCTCGGTGCTGGCGCAGGGGTACTGGCCGGATTCCCATCTCGCCGCGCCGTCCCCGGCCGCGCTGCGGGAAGAGGTGGAGTTGATCAAGTCGCTCGGGTTCAATTCGGTGCGCGTCCACCAGAAGGCGGAGGATCCGCGTTTCCTGTTCTGGTGCGACTATCTCGGGCTCACGGTGTGGGCGGAGAGCGCCGCTCCCTACGAGTACTCGCCGCGGGCCGCCAGACGCCTGATCGCGGAGTGGTCGGATCTCGTCGAGCGGGACCGGTCGCATCCCTGCATCATCACCTGGGTGCCGGTGAACGAATCCTGGGGGGTGCAGCACGTGTCGCACGACCAGGCGCAGCAGGCCTTCGTCCGCTCCATCGCCGACCTCACGCGCGCCCTCGACCCCACCCGGCCGGTGGTGTCGAACGACGGCTGGGAGCACGTCTTCTCCGATCTGATCACGATCCACGACTACACCGATTCCGCGGCGGACATCCGGGCCCGCTACGGCGATCAGGACGGGCTGCGCCGGCTGCTCTCCGGTCTCGGCCCCGGCGGTCGCCGGATGAAGGCCTGCGAGCCGGGGTGGGCAAAGGACGCGCCGACCCTGCTGACCGAGTTCGGCGGCATCGCATACGTGACCGATGCCAGTAGTGAGGCGTGGGGGTACTCCAGCGCCCAGGACGTCGACGACTATGAGCGCCGGCTGAGCGACCTGGTTGCGGCCGTCCGCGCCAGCGCCCCCCTGGCCGGCTTCTGCTACACCCAGCTGGCCGACACCCGCCAGGAGGCCAACGGGCTGTGCGACGAGAACCGCAGGCCGAAGCTGCCGGTGGAGGCCATCCGGCGAATCATCGCCGGATAGGCGCGGACCTGGCCGGCAGTTCGGTGGAGGCCGGTTGGGATGCGAGACTTGTGCCATGCGGAAAGTGCGCGACATCGAATGCTTCCTCACCGACATGGACGGCGTGCTTGTGCACGAGGAGGAGCCCCTGCCCGGTGCGGCCGAGTTGATCGACCGCTGGGTGACCACCTCGAAGCGATTCCTGGTGCTCACCAACAACTCCACCTTCACCGCGCGCGATCTCTCCGCGCGCCTCTCCCGCTCGGGGCTCACCATCCCCGAGGAGAACATCTGGACCTCGGCCATGGCTACCGCGGCCTTCCTCAAGCAGCAGCCCGGCGACAAGACCGCCTATGTGATCGGTGAGGTGGGGCTGACCACAGCCCTGCATGAGGCCGGCTTCGTGCTGACCGATGTCAACCCCGACTTCGTCGTGCTGGGGGAGACCCGCAACTACTCCTTCGAGTCGATCACCACCGCGATCCGGCTGATCGTCGACGGCGCCCGGTTCATCGTGACCAACCCTGACGCCACCGGCCCCAGCAAGGACGGCATCCTGCCCGCCACCGGTGCCGTGGCGGCGATGATCACGGCCGCCACCAACCGCAACCCCTACGTTGTCGGCAAGCCCAATCCGATGATGTTCCGCTCGGCGATGAACCGGATCGAGGCGCATTCGGAGACCACGGCCATGATCGGCGATCGGATGGACACCGACATCGTCGCGGGCATGGAGGCCGGGCTGCTCACCGTGCTGGTGCTGACCGGCGTGACCACGGCCGCCGACGTGGAGACCTTCCCGTTCCGTCCCGACCTGATGCTGGGCGGTGTCACCGATCTCGTGGATCTGATCTAGGGCTTCGGGAACCGCAACCGGGCGACCACCGGCGAATGGTCGGAGGGGACAACGCCGGTCCAGACCGGTACCTTCTCGCCACGGATCCGGCGCCAGGTCACGTCCGGGCCGGTGACGGTGGCCCAGCTGCGCACTTTCGTGCCTTCCGGAACCCACACGTAGTCGATGTGGCTGCCGTTGCGACGGACGACCTTGCCGACGTACTCACCGGCCACCTTGGCCGACATCTTGTTCATCGAAGCGGCCCGCGGGATGTCGGAGGTGTCCTTGGCGGCGAGGGTGGCGGTGTCGACGATGCCCTCCTTGGGCAGCTTGCGGAGGTGATCGCGATAGCCGGGCCGGGTCTCACGGCTGCGGGCATTGAAGTCCCCGGTGATCGCGAACGGCTCGGCGAACCCGGGGTTCACCTGCTTCACCACCTCGATCAGGTGGTCGATCGCGGCGGATCGGAGGGCCGCGAACTCGGTCGTCTGCCAGGGGTGGGCGTGATAGTTGAAGACGAAGAAGGTCCGGCCGCTTTCGTGATCGAGCAGGCGCACCCAATTCACGTACCGATCGAGCATGGACCCCGGGTCGTCGACCGAGGTCACCTTTTCGTGCCCGGTGGCCAGACAGTCGAACCGGCCGGTCCGGTAGAGGATCGGCACCGATACCGCTTCAGGACCCGCCTGGGGGCCGGGCGAGACCCAGGTGTACTGATCGAGGTCGGCGATCAGCTTGGCGCCGGAATCCTCTTCCGGCCGGTATTCCTGCAGCCCGATCACGTCCGCGTCGACGTGCTCGATCAGGGCTACCGTGGCCGGTTCGCGCACCATCGGATCCAGTTCGGCGGGATCGATCTGCGGGAACCATTCACTGGGCGGGGTGCCGCCCAGGACGTTATAGGTCATGACAGCCAGCTTCAACGGTTCGGCCGAGACCGGCGGCTCCGGATCGGCCGGGGCGCAGTCACCGGTCGGCGGTGCCACGGCCGCGGAAGTCGCGGGCCGAGCGGCCGTCGGATCGGCGGTCGGGAGTGGGCTCGTGCAGCCGGTCAGGGCGAGGGCGGCCAGGAGTGTTGTCAGGACCGGTCGCATGGGCCGAGGATAGCCAGCGGGGTGAACTGGAATATTCATTCCGTCTCTGACATAGTCATTCCGTGACTTTCTCCGTGGCGGTAGCGGGAGCCACCGGCTATGCCGGCGGCGAGACGCTGCGCATTCTGCTGAACCATCCCGAGGCCGAGATCGGTGCGCTCACCGCGAAGTCGTCGGCTGGCGACCGGCTAGGCGTCCATCACCCGCACCTGCTGCCGCTGGCCGACCGGGTCATCGGCGACACCACGGCGGCGAACCTGGCCGGCCATGACGTGATTTGCCTGGCGCTGCCGCACGGTGCCTCCGGTGCGATCGCCGCGGAACTGGAGCTCGCGTCGCCCGGTTCGATACTGGTCGACCTGGGAGCAGACCACCGGCTCGAGTCGGCCGCGGCCTGGGAGGCGTACTACGGCGGTGCCCACCCGGGAACCTGGACGTACGGGATGCCCGAGCTGCTGCTCGCCGGCGGCGTCCGACAGCGCGATCGGCTGACGGACGCGAACCGGATCGCGGTTCCCGGCTGCAATGTGACCGCCGTGACCTTCGCCCTGGCGCCCGGCATCGCAGCCGGCGTGATCGATCCGTCCGACCTGGTGGCGGTGCTGGCCAACGGGCTGAGCGGTGCCGGCAAGGCGGCCAAGCCGCATCTGCTGGCCTCGGAGATCCTAGGGGCGGCCAGCCCGTACGCGGTCGGCGGCGTACATCGGCACATTCCCGAGATCGAGCAGAACCTGACCAAGAGCACCGGCGCCGAGATCCGGATCAGCTTCACGCCCACCCTGGTGCCGATGGCCCGGGGGATCCTGGCCACCTGCACCGCCCGGCTGGCATCCGGCGTCACCGCGGACCAGGTGCGCCAGGCGTGGGAACGGGCCTACGCCGATGAGCCCTTCGTCCACCTGTTGCCAGTGGGCCAGTGGCCCACCACCGCCGCGACGCTGGGCGCGAACACCGCGCTGATCCAGGTCGCCGTGGATGAGCGGGCCGGACGCGTGGTGGCGATCTGCGCGCTGGACAACCTGGTCAAGGGCACCGCCGGCGCCGCCGTCCAGTCGATCAACCTCGCCCTCGGTCTCCCGGAGACCGCCGGCCTCGCCACAGTGGGAGTAGCGCCATGAGCGTGACCGCAGCCAAGGGTTTCGTCGCCGCCGGGGTCACCGCCGGCATCAAGGCCTCGGGCCGCCCCGATCTGGCGCTGGTCGTGAACCAGGGCCCCGATGCCCACGCCGCGGCGGTGTTCACGTCCAACCGGTTCCAGGCGGCGCCGGTGCAGTGGAGCCGGCAGGTGCTGACGACCCCACGCCTGGCCGCCGTGGTGCTGAACTCCGGTGGCGCCAACGCCTGCACCGGTGACGCGGGCTACGCCGACGCACGGCAGATGGCCGAGTGGACGGCGGCGGAGGTCGGCTGTGACACCCTCGACGTCGCGGTCTGCTCGACCGGGCTGATCGGTGTCCGGCTGCCGATGGAGAAGGTGCTGGACGGCATCCAGCTGGCAGCCCAGGATCTCTCCGCCGCCGGCGGACCGTCGGCCGCCGAGGCGATCATGACCACCGACACGGTGCCGAAGCAGGCCGTCCACGAATCCCCGGCCGGCTGGACCATCGGCGGCATGGCCAAAGGGGCCGGCATGCTCGCCCCGGCGCTGGCCACCATGCTGGTCGTGATCACCACCGACGCCGCGGTGGCGCCCGGCGAACTCGACGGCGCGCTGCGGACCGCGACCGGGTTCACCTTCGATCGCACCGATTCCGACGGCTGCATGTCCACCAACGACACCGTCCTGCTGCTGGCCAGCGGCGCCTCCCACGTCGCCGCCGACCCGGCCGAGTTCAGTGAGGCGCTGACCGCGGTCTGCGCGTCCCTGGCCCGGCAACTCCTCTCCGACGCCGAGGGTTCCGCCCACGACATCGAGGTGCGGGTGGAAGGAGCGGCCAGCGAGGCCGACGCCCTCGAGGTCGCCCGGGCGATCGCCCGCAGCAACCTGTTCAAGTGCGCGATCTTCGGCAACGACCCCAACTGGGGACGGGTGCTGGCCGCCGCCGGCACGACCTCCGCGGCCTTCGATCCCGACCGGGTCGACGTGGCCTTCAACGGCGTCGGGGTCTTCGTCGGCGGGCAGTTGGGCGCCGACCGCTCGCAGGTCAGCCTGGCCGGCCGGGAGGTGCTGGTGGAGGTCAACCTGCACGCCGGCGACGAGTCGGCCGCGATCTGGACCAACGACCTCACCTACGACTACGTCAAAGAGAACGCGGAGTACTCCACATGAGCAACCCACGAAGTTCTTCTCCTCCGCTGCGCTCCCCCGAACAACTTCGCGGGGGCCCCGCGACCACCGATGCGCTCACCAAGGCCCGGGTCCTGATCGAAGCGCTGCCCTGGCTGGAGCAGTACGTCGGCAAGGTGATGGTGATCAAGTACGGCGGCAACGCCATGGTCGACGACCGGCTCAAGGCGGCCTTCGCGCAGGACATCGTCTTCCTGCACACGGTCGGCGTGCGTCCGGTCGTGGTGCACGGCGGCGGGCCGCAGATCTCGTCCATGCTGAAGCGGCTCGGGATCGAGAGCGAGTTCCGCGGCGGGCTGCGGGTCACCACCCCCGAGGCCATGGACGTGGTCCGGATGGTGCTGATGGGCCAGGTCAACCGGGAGCTGGTCGGGCTGCTGAACACCCACGGGCCGCTGGCGGTGGGGCTCTCCGGTGAGGACGCCGGGCTGCTCACCGCCGAGCGCAAGGGCCTGGAGGTGGACGGCGAGGAGATCGACCTCGGCCTGGTCGGCGAGGTCGCGGAGGTGCGTCCGGAGGCCGTGCTCGACCTGATCGCCGCCGGTCGCATCCCCGTGGTCGCCACCGTCGCCCCCGACGAGGACGGCCAGGTGCACAACGTGAACGCCGACACCGCAGCCGGCGCGCTGGCGGTGGCGCTGGAGGCCGAACGCCTGGTGGTGCTGACCGACGTGGAAGGCCTCTACGCCGACTGGCCGAACAGCACCGAGATCATCCGCCAGCTCGACGCCGACGAACTGGAGCGGATGCTGCCCAGCCTGGCCTCGGGGATGATCCCGAAGATGGAGGCCTGCCTGCAGGCCGTCCGCGGCGGGGTGTCCCGCTCGACCGTGATCGACGGCCGGGTGCCGCACGCCGTACTGCTGGAGATCTTCACCGACGAGGGCAACGGCACCATGGTGATCGGGGCCGGCCAGTGAGCGTCCAGGGCGTCGAGGGCGGCAACGCGGCGGTGACCAGCCGGTACACCGCGGTGATGATGAACGCCTTCGGGCCGCCGAAGCGGGTCTTCGTGCGCGGTGAGGGCTCCTATCTGTGGGACGCCGACGGCCGGCGCTACCTCGATCTGCTCGCCGGGCTGGCGGTGAACGCGCTGGGCCACGCGCACCCGCAGGTGCTGGGCGCGATCTCGTCCCAGCTCTCGACGCTGGGCCACGTCTCCAACTTCTTCGCCACCCCCACCCAGGTGGCGCTGGCCGAGCGGCTGGCGGCGGTGACCGTCGCCAACGATCCCGCCACCGGGGCCCGGGTGTTCTTCACCAACTCGGGCACCGAGGCCAACGAGGCCGGCTTCAAGATCACCCGGCTGACCGGACGCCGCAAACTGATCGCGATGGAAGGCTCCTTCCACGGCCGCTCGCTGGGCGCGCTCGCGCTGACCTCGAACCCGAAGTACCGCGAACCCTTCGAGCCGCTGCCCGGCGAGGTCGTCTTCATCCCCTACGGCGATGCCGAGGCCCTCGCGGCCGAGTTGGACGAAAGCGTCGCCGCGGTGATCGTCGAACCGATCCAGGGGGAGAACGGGGTGGTCGAACCCCCTTCGGGCTTCCTGGCACAGGCACGGGAGCTGACCCGCTCGGCCGGTGCGTTGCTGTGGCTCGACGAGGTGCAGACCGGCATGGGCCGGTGCGGCGACTGGCTGGCCAGCGCAGCGTCCGGGGTCACGGCCGACATCGTCACCTTCGCCAAGGGGCTGGGCAACGGCTTCCCGATCGGCGCCTGCGTCGCCACCGGGAGGGCCGCCGACCTACTGCAGCCCGGCAGTCATGGCACCACCTTCGGCGGAAACCCGGTGGCCGCAGCAGCCGGACTGGCCGTGATGGGCATCATCGAACGCGACGGCCTGCTCCAGCGCGCGGTCGAGCAGGGGGAGCGGCTGGCCTCGGGCGTCGCCGCCCTGGGCCATCCGCATATCGTCGCGGTGCGGGGACGTGGCCTGCTGCGCGGCATCGTGCTGACCCGCCCGATCGCGGCGGCGGTGGCCGACGTTGCCCTGAACGCCGGGTTCGTGATCAACGCTCCGCGTCCTGACGTGTTGCGGATCGCGCCGCCGCTGGTGGTGCCGGCCGAGGGGCTGGACGACTTCGTCGCGGCGCTGCCCGGCCTGCTGGAGGCAGCGGGATGAATACCCCGCGACGTTCTTCTCCTCCGCTGCGCTCCCCCGAACAACGTCGCGGGGACCCCGTATGAGCGAGCCGCGCAGCCCGCTGACGAAATCCGCCCGGCAGGCCCGGATCGCCGAGCTGATCGAGCGCAACGACGTCGCCAGCCAGACCGAACTCGCGGCGCGCCTGGCCGACGAGGGCGTGGCGGTCTCCCAGGGCACGCTGAGCAAGGATCTGCTGGAACTCGGCGCGGTGCGGGTGCGCACCGCCGATGGGCAGTTCCGCTACGCGCTGCTGGCCGGCGAGGCCCCGGCGGTGTCGGCCTCCGCCGCGCTCACCCGCCTCGCGCGACTGTGCGG
The DNA here is from genome assembly GCA_020161795.1 of Actinomycetota bacterium. Taxonomy (GTDB): domain Bacteria; phylum Actinomycetota; class Actinomycetes; order Propionibacteriales; family Propionibacteriaceae; genus Propionicimonas. The sequence continues at coordinate 82,911 of JAIUOR010000066.1, forward strand.
CGAGCTGCTGCTCTCGGCGGAGGCTTCGGCCAACCTGGCCATCCTGCGGACACCGCCGGGTGCCGCCCAGTTCTTCGCCTCGGCGATCGACAAGGTCGGCTGGGCGGCCGTTCTCGGTACGATCGCCGGCGACGACACCGTGATGGTGATCACCCGGGATCCGGCCGGCGGCCAGGCGATGGCCGATGCCCTGCTCGGCCTCCACCCGACCGGCCCACGTTCGACACTGGAGGAGTAGCCATGGACGCATCGCACGCCGAGGGCCGCCTGTGGGGCGGTCGGTTCGCGGGCGGCCCCGCCGAGGCGATGTTCGCGCTCAGCCAGTCGACCCAATTCGACTGGCGGCTGGCCCGCCACGACCTGGCCGGCTCCCGCGCCCATGCCCGGGCACTGCACGCCGCCGGGCTGCTGACCGGCGACGAACTGGGCGGGATGCTGGCCGGGCTCGACCGGCTGGAGGCCGACGTGGTGTCCGGAGCCTTCCTCCCGGCGAGCACCGATGAGGACGTCCACGGTGCCCTGGAGCGAGGTCTCATCGAGCGGGTCGGCGCCGATCTCGGAGGCCGGCTACGGGCGGGACGTTCCCGCAACGACCAGATCGCCACCCTGATCCGGCTCTACCTGCGCGAGGCCAACCAGGTGCTGGCCGCCGACGTCGCCGCGGTGATCGGGGCGCTGGCCGGACAGGCGGAGGCGCACCTCGGCGCGATCATGCCGGGCCGCACGCATCTGCAGCACGCCCAGCCCGTCCTGCTCAGCCATCATCTGCTGGCCCATGCCTGGCCGCTGGTGCGGGATCTGCAGCGGCTCCGCGATCTGGATGCCCGGCTGGCGGTGAGCCCCTATGGCTCGGCCGCGCTGGCCGGCACCTCGTTGGGGCTGGATCCGGAGCTCGTGGCGACCGAGCTGGGGTTCGCCGGCAGCGTCCCGAACTCGATCGACGGCACCGCCGCCCGCGACCTGGTGGCCGAGGAGGCCTACGTGCTGGCCCAGCTCGGGGTGGACGTCTCCCGGCTGGCCGAGGACGTCATCTTGTGGTGCACCCACGAGTTCGGCTTCGCCAGGCTGGACGACGCCTGGTCGACCGGCAGTTCGATCATGCCGCAGAAGAAGAACCCCGACGTCGCCGAACTGGCCCGCGGCAAGGCTGGCCGGCTGATCGGCAACCTCGCCGGGCTGCTGGCCACCTGCAAGGGCCTCCCGCTGGCCTACAACCGTGACCTGCAGGAGGACAAGGAGCCGGTCTTCGACGGGCTGGATCAGCTGGCCGTGCTGTTGCCGGCAGTCGCCGGGATGGTGTCGACGCTCACCTTCGACACCGAGCGGATGGCGGCGCTCGCCCCGCAGGGATTCTCCCTGGCCACCGATGTCGCGGACTGGCTGGTCCGGCGACGGGTGCCGTTCGCGATCGCCCACGACATCGCCGGCGCGGCGGTGCAGTACTGCGAGGCCAACGGTCTGGAGCTGAGCGACCTGACGCCTGCCCAGCTCGCCGAGATCTCGCCGGAGCTCACCGGTGAGGTGCTGGCCGTCCTGACGGTGGCGGGTTCGGTGGCCGCGCGAGCGGCCCGTGGCGGAACCGCCCCGGACGCCGTCCGTGCTCAGCTCGCCGAATTGCGCACCGCGGTGGCGGGGCTGCGGCGGTAGCCGTTCGCGGCTCGTCGCTGCCGTTCTGGAAGCCGCGACCCGCGGGTCACGTCACCCGCGTGGCCCGATCAGGCCCTGTTCGTAGGCGAAGATCACCAGCTGGGCGCGGTCGCGGGCGTCCAGCTTGGTCAGCAGGCGGCTCACGTGGGTCTTCACGGTCGCGTAGCTGACGCAGAGCTGGTCAGCGATCTCGGTATTGGACAGCCCGGTGGCGATGGCCTGGAGCACCTCGATCTCCCGGTCGGTCAGCCGCTCGACCGCCACCGCGCCGGCCGGCGGCGGCACCGGGACGCGCCGCCGGAACTCCTCGATCAGGCGGCGGGTGGCCCGTGGTGCCAGCAGCGACTCGCCGGCGGCCACCACCCGCAGCGCCTCCAGCAGCCGTTCGGGGTCGGTGTCCTTCGGCAGGAACCCGCTGGCGCCGGCCCGGAGCGCCGCGAAGACGTTCTCGTCGTGATCGAAGGTGGTCAGCACCAGCACCCGGGTACCGGCGGTGCCCGGGTCGCCGATGATCCGGCGGGTCGCCTCGAGCCCGTCGATCCCCGGCATCCGGATGTCCATCAGCAGCACGTCGGGGTGATGCAGCCGGGCCAGCGCGACCGCGGCTACGCCGTCAGCGGCCTCACCCACCACCTGGAATCCGGGCTCATGGCGCAGCAGAACAGCCAGGCCGCTGCGGATCAGCGCCTCGTCGTCGGCGATCCCGACTCGGATCATCACTCCTCCTGACCGCGGGGCAGCTCTGCCACCACCTCGTATCCTCCACCTGGCAACGGGCCCAATCGCAGGCTGCCGTTCCAGACCGCGACCCGTTCCCGCATCCCCAGCTGGCCATGACCGTCGCCGACCGGCTCGGCGGAGCTGGCGGGTCCGACGTCGCGAACGCTCAGCCGCACCAGTTCGGGTGCGTAGGCGATCTCCACCCGGGCCGTCCGGGCAGCGGAGTGCCGCAGAACGTTCGTCAGCGACTCCTGCAGCAGCCGGTAGGCGGTCAGGTCCATCGCCGGCGGCAGCGGCCAACTCTGCCCGGTGCGGCTCACCGTCACGGTGAGCCCGGCGGCCGCGAGCCCGCCGACCAGCCCGTCCAGCTCCGCGAGACCCGGGGAGCCACCGAGGTCTTCGGCCGGATCCCGCAAGGCGCCCAGTATCCGGCGGACGTCCTGCAGGGAGGCCCGGCTCCGTTCGGCGATCGCCTGCAGCGCGGCCCTGGCTTCCGCCGGGTCGGTCTCGACCACGCGTGCCCCGACGCCGGCCTGGAGGGCTATCGCGCCCAGGGAGTGGCCCACCACATCGTGCAGTTCGCGGGCGATCCGCAGCCGCTCCGCGGTGACGGCCGACTCGGCAGCGGTCGCCCTGGCCCGCTCTGCCTCGACGACCCGTTCGGCCAGGAGCCCGACGGCGCGGGTGCGGGAGCGCGCCGCGCGGCCCAGTCCGAAAGCGCCTGCGAAGAGCGCCAGGTTGGTGACGGCGACGCCCCAGCCGAAACGATCCGGCGCGAGCGCTGCGATCGCCACCAGCACCAGCGCGCAGTACCCGGCGCCGAGAGCCGCGATCCGGCCCGGACAACCGGCCGCCACGGCGTAGGCCGCCAGGAACAGCGCCGCACCGATGACCGCCGTGCCCTCGCCGAGCGCGAGCAGCGCGACGACCGGGATCGAGCCGGTGACGAGCGTCACCAGTGGCCGGCGGCGCAGCCACGCGTAGGGCAGGGCGGCGGCTGCGAGCAGCGCCAGCCGCCAGCCCAGCGGCAGCGGCCCGGACGAGGTGGCGCCGCTGATCAGGGCGGCGATCAGCAGCACGGCTACCAGCCCCCCGTCGAACACCCAGGGGGAGCGCCGGTCGAACTGCCGCAGTCGCTGCCAGGTGGTGCCCACATGGGCAACCTAGTGGCGCCCAACCCGCGCTACAACGGAAACCGGATTGATCTACGGCATCCGTCTGGAGGATGACGTGGCCGGCTCGGATCCGCCTCGGCAGCCGGCCGAAATCGTCCTGGTGTCCGACGACCCGCGAGGGGCATCCGGTCGACGCTGGGGGCATGCAACAGTTCGCTGAAGTCATCCAACCCGTCGACTCCCCACCTCCCTCCCGCCCGATCGAATGGCCAGGCCCGATCGCAGCCACCCTGATCAGCATCGGTGCCGGCTGGCTCTCGGGCGTGCTCCTCCCGCTCGGCCCCACCACTGCCGCTCACGGAATCGCCCTGATGCTCGGCGGCGCGGCCACCGGCGCGCTGGCCGGGCTGGGCATGCGTTCCCGCTGGGCGATGCTGCTGGCGCCCGCCGCCTATCTGGTGGCACTGGAGGCCGCCCGCGGCACCGACGGCGTACCCAGCGTGGGCGAGCTCAGGCTGGACAGCAGCTATGGGGTACTCGCCTTCCTGCTCGGACGGGTGATCCCGGCCGGGCTCGCGGTGATGCCGATGGTGCTCGCCGCGGACTGGGGCTCCGACCACATCCGCCGTGGCTGCCAGGGTCGCCCCCCGTCCCGGATGATCGCCCCCACCGTCATCCTGGGCGTCGTGGCCGGCCTGCTGGCCTGGCCGGCCAGCACACCAGCGCTCGCCGGGACGGACGGACGTCCGCTCCCCGGTGCGGTGGCGGAACTGGTGCGGGTTCGGCTGGGCGGCCACGACCAGTGGATCCAGGTGCGCGGCGCCAGCCGCGAGCTCCCGATCCTGCTCTACCTCAGCGGCGGGCCGGGCCAGAGCGACCTGGCCTACTCCCGCGTCCTGCTGGACGGGCTGACCCAGGACTTCCTCGTGGTCGGCTGGGACCAACGCGGGGCCGGCAAGTCCTACCCGGCGCTCGATCCGGCTACCCTCACCCTCGACCGGGCGGTCGCCGACGCGGTCGAACTGGCCGAGTTCCTGCGTGACCGCTACGACCAGGATCAGGTTGTGCTGATGGGGGAATCCTGGGGATCGCTGCTCGGCGTGCTGGCGGTGCAGCGTGCGCCGCAGCTCTTCCGGGCCTTCGTCGGCAGCGGTCAGATGGTGAGCGTCCTGGAGACGGACCTGCGGATCTACCACGACCTGCTGGACGCTGCGCAGCGGACCGGCAGCACCGAACTGGCGGCCAGACTGTGGGAATCCGGGCCACCGCCGTACGCCGACCCGCTCGACTACGCCTTCGTGATGGCCCACTACCCGTTGCTGGAGGGCAGCTACCTGCCGCCGGCCGCCTATCGGCAGCGCGGTGAGCGCTCCGGGATCGGCCCGATGGGGATTCTCGGCCAGGAGTACGGCGCCGTGGAGAAGGTCAACGTGCTGCGCGGCCTGCTGGACATGTTCTCCGTGCTGTATCCGCAGTTGCAGGGAGTCGACCTGCGGCGGGACGCGCCGCGGCTGGAGGTGCCCGTGATCGTGCTGGAGGGCAGCAACGAGCTGGCCGCCCGGGTCGAGCCGGCCAGGGAGTGGTTCGACGCGCTCGACGCCCCCCGCAAGGAGTTGCACGCCCTGCCCGATTCGGGACACTCGGTGGCCTTCGAACAGGCCGACGAACTGCGCCGCATCCTGCTCGCCGAGCTTGCGCGCAGCCAGCCCTGACCCACCCTTGCCCGAGCCCCGCCGGGCCTACCAGCCGGGCTCCGGCGCGATGAGCGGGATCCACCGTCCGCCGGAGCGCCGGTAGACCCGCAGCCCTACGGTCTCGGCGACGACCGCCACCGCCTCCGCCATCGTGGTTGCGGCCCGCCAGGCACGGGCGTCCTCGTCGGCGTCGTTCCCGGTGGGCTCCAGGAATCTGACCACCACGCGCGGGACGCCGTCGCCGCGCAGCACCGGCTCGACGTCGACGAAGGCGTCCTCCACCACCCGTGCGTCCGCCACCGCCGCGCGGGCGGCGTCCAGAACTGACTCGGGCAGAACACCGGGGCGGGCATCGAGGATGCCCAGGCTGGCTCGAAACGACGGCACGGTTGCTCCCTTCCCCACGGCGCCCCCACTGTACGAAACGGCACTGACACGACCGGCGCCGACACTGCGTAACGGCGCGACTCTGCCGGGTCCCTCGGCGAGGTTGGCATCCGCTTGGAGGCCGGTGGGCGAGCGGAGCAGGCGACGCCGATAGGCTGGGCGATCATGAACGCGGTACTCGACGAACTCAGCTGGCGGGGCTTCATCGCCCATTCCACCGATCCGGACGCGCTGCGCGCCCGCCTGGACTCCGGGCCGGTCACCTTCTATGTCGGGTTCGACCCCAGCGCGCCGAGCATCCATATGGGCAACCTGGTGCAGCTGATGCTGGCCCGCCTGCTGCAGGCCGCCGGGCACCGTCCGCTGATTCTCGTGGGCGGCTCGACCGGGCTCATCGGCGATCCCAAGCAGACATCGGAGCGGAACCTCAACCCAACCGAACTGGTCCATGAATGGGTGGAGCGGATCCACGCCCAGGTGTCGAAGTTCGTCAGCTTCGACGGCTCGAACGGTGCCACTGTCGTCAACAACTACGACTGGACGGCCGGGCTCTCCACCCTCGACTTCCTGCGCGACATCGGCAAGCACTTCAGCGTCAACCGGATGCTTGATCGCGACGTGGTGAAGCGACGGCTGGAGTCCGGGATCTCGTACACCGAGTTCTCCTACGTGCTGCTGCAGTCGCTGGACTACCTGGAATTGCATCGGCAGTACGGCTGCGAACTGCAGACCGGAGGCTCCGACCAGTGGGGCAACATCACCGCCGGTGTCGAGCTGGTCCGTCGTGCCGAAGGCACCCGGGTGCACGCCATGGCGACCCCGCTGCTGACCAAGGCGGACGGCACGAAGTTCGGTAAGACCGAGTCCGGCACGGTCTGGCTCGATCCGGCGATGACCTCGCCCTACGCCTTCCACCAGTTCTTCCTCAACGCCGAAGACAGCCAGGTGGGCAGCTACCTCAAGATCTTCACGACGCGCAGCGCGGCGGAGATCGCCGACCTGGAACGCCAGACCGTCGAGTCTCCGCACCTGCGCGCGGCCCAGCGGGCCCTGGCCGACGACATCACCGACCTCGTGCACTCGGGCGCAGAGCGACAGGCCGCGACAGCGGCCGCCGGTGCCATCTTCGGACGCGGCGAGCTCGCCGAGCTGGACGCCGCCACGCTCGCGGCCGTCGCGAAGGAACTGGACGCCGGTGCGATGCCGGCCGGCGCCGACCCGCCCAGCGTCGTGGACGTCCTGTTGGCGAGCGGGGTGGTGGAGAGCAAGGGCGCTGCCCGGCGGGCGATCGCGGAGGGCGGTGCCTACCTCAACAACCAGCGCGTGACCGATCCGAACGCGGTGGTGACGGCCGGCGACCTCCTGGCGGGGGAGTACCTGATCGTGCGTCGTGGGAAGCGGACAGTGGGCGCCGTCCAGGTGCTTCGCTGACCCGCGATTCGGGCGCCTCCGGGCGGTGTGCCGAGGCGACACGCCCGGGCGTCCGGCCGATTTGACCCCACCAGGCCAACCCCGTAATGTTCTGCGAGCGCTGCCGGTGACACGGACGGGTCGGAAGAGATTCCGATGAGGACGGATCGGAGCGCCGAACCCACCAAGATCAGCACGGATACGGTGTGCCTCCATGCCAGGAGCCATCAAGATCCGGGGGCTTGTTGCGGCCGGGGGAGCAGCGAGGAGCTCAGTTTGACACTGGGAACCGAGCGAACTAAAGTAAGACGAGTTGCCCCAAGCGGCGGTGAAAGCCAAAGCGAGGTGTGCACCCGAAACTTGAGAACTCAACAGCGTGCTTAAAGTCAATGCACAATAAAGGCACTTTTAAAGTGCCAAATCAACCCCGTCACAGGGCGTGCGAGACGAAAGTCGAACACGCAGCGTCCGATTAAGGACACTGGACGGATTCCTTTGATTATTGAGCAGATTCAGCAATGAGTCTGCGTCAGTATCGAACTGAAGTTGACGGTGACTGGGCCTTACAGCCCGCAACCGAACATTTTCAACGGAGAGTTTGATCCTGGCTCAGGACGAACGCTGGCGGCGTGCTTAACACATGCAAGTCGAACGGTGAAGCGGAGCTTGCTCCGCGGATCAGTGGCGAACGGGTGAGTAACACGTGAGCAACCTACCCTTGACTCCGGGATAACAGTTGGAAACAGCTGCTAATACCGGATACGACCTCA
>JAIUOR010000067.1 GCA_020161795.1 Actinomycetota bacterium
CTCACGCGCGGCCGCCAGCTGGGTGCCCAGCTGCGAACCGTCGATCGAACCCACAACCAGAACCTTGGCACCCTTCTCAATCATCGCCTGAATCTGATTCTGCTGCTCAGTCACACCACCATTGGCAAACTGCACCATCGGAGTAAACCCAGCCTCAGCCAACTTCTCATTGAACAAGCCCTCAGCAAGAACCCAGTTCTCCGACGTCTTCTGCGGCAGCGCAACGCCAATCACCGAGTCAGCCGGGAAACCCGCCGACGGAGCCTCAGTACCCGGCGCAGCCGTACCCGACTGCTCAGGAGCCGGCGCAGGCGTCTCCGCCGCACGCCCCCCACCGCACCCGGTCAGAGCGAGCGCACCCGCAGCGGCCAGCGCAACGGCGGCCTTTGCGAACTTCGTCATCACTACCTCTTTCCTAACTTCCTTACTGTTCCGGGTGCCGCCCTGGCTAACCCCGGCTCCACCCAGCCGCATCTCGTTCGACCGGGAAGTCCTGCAATCAGTGAGCGCCGTCCGCCTTGGACAACGACTCTTCAACCAGATCCGCTTCAGTGGGAGTCACACTCTTGGCTCCCTTGCCGCGGAACAACAGGCCCGACACGGACGGCCGGCCCTGAGACTTTTGCCACACGTCGACGGCGACGGCGACGAGGAGGACGAGGCCCTTGATCATCTGGGTCCAGTCCGAACCGACCGACATCAGCTGCAGGCCGTTGTTCAGCACGGCCATGACCAGGCCACCGATGATCGACCCGATCACCGTGCCCACACCACCGGAGACCGCGGCGCCACCGATGAACACAGCGGCGATCGCGTCCAGCTCCCAGCCCACACCGTCGAACGGGCCCGAGGCGGTCGAACGACCCACGAACATGATCCCCGCGAACGCCGAGAGCACCGACATGTTCAGCATCACCAGGAAGTAGGTCCGCTTGGTGTTCACACCCGACAACTCCGCAGCCAACCGGTTCCCGCCCACCGCGTAGATATGACGGCCCGTCACGGTGCGCTGCGTCACGAAGCTGTAGAGGATCACCAACAGGCCCAGGATCAGACCTGGCACCGGGAACGAGGTCCCCGGACGACCCGTGCCGAACATCCAGGTCAGCCAGCCCACCACCACGGCCATCAGCACGATCCGCGCGATCGTCACACCGAACGGCGGCACCGCAGCATTCACCTTCGCCAACGCCGCCCGCTGCCGCAACTGCGCCCACGACAGCGCCAGGATCGCGACCAGGCCCAACAGCAACGTCGAGTTGTTCATCCCCGTGTTCGGGCCCCACTCCGGCAGATACCCGTTACCCAGGAACTGGAAGTCCTTCGGCACCGCCACCGTCAGGCTCTTGCCCACGAACTGGTTCGCACCGCGGAAGAACATGTAGCCGGCCAGCGTGACGATGAAGCCCGGGATGCCGACGTAGGCGACCCAGAAACCCTGCCACGCGCCACAGATCGCGCCGATCACCAGGCCCAGCAACACCGCGACCCACCACGGGATACCCCAATCCCGCATCGCGATCGCGACCACGATGCCGACGAACGCGGCCACCGAACCCACCGACAGATCGATATGACCGATCACGATCACCATGACCATGCCGATCGCCAACACCAGGATGTAGCTGTTGCCGTTCAACAGATTCATCAGGTTCGTCGGCGTGACCACCAGGCCACCCGTCATCAGATGGAAGAAGATCGCCAACCCGACCAACACAAACAACATCCCGAACTGGCGAAGACTCCCGCCGAAGAGTTGCTTCAGGCTCTTCACAGCATCCATTGTCGTTACTCGTTCTCTCGCGGGCTCAGGCCGCGTTAATCGTTGTGTTGGGGACAAGGGTCATCAGGCGCATCAGGTCTTCCTGTGTGGCGTCCGCCGCGTTCAGACAGCCCGTGATCGCGCCTTGGCTCACGGTGTAGATGCGGTCACAGGTTCCCAGCAATTCGGGCAGTTCGGAGGAGATCATCATGATCGCCTTACCCTGCGCAGCAAGCGCATTCATGATGCCGTACATCTCGTACTTGGCACCCACATCGATACCTCGCGTCGGCTCATCCAGAATCAACAGCTCAGGCTCGGTGAACAACCACTTCGCCACCACCACCTTCTGCTGATTCCCACCCGACAACTTCACAACGCCCTCGTTCACGCTCGGCGTCTTGATCCGCAGATCCGTCCGATACTGCTCAGCAGCGATGAACTCGGCATTGCGATCGACCACGTTGCGCGGGGAGATCTTGTTCAGCGCCGCGGAGACGACGGTGGTGCGGATGTCATCCAGCAGGTTCAGGCCCAGCACCTTGCGATCCTCGGTCACGTAGGCCATGCCCACGCCGATCGCCTGCTCGACATTCTTCGGCACGATCTCCTCGCCGTGCAGGAAGATCTGGCCCTGGACGTAGGTGCCATAGGAACGTCCGAAGAGCGACCGCGCCAACTCCGTACGACCGGCGCCCATCAGGCCGGCGAAGCCCACGATCTCACCGCGCCGGATCTCGAAGTTCGATCCCTTGCACACCACGCGTTCGGAGATCTCGGGGTGGAGGACGGTCCAGTCCTTCACCTCGAAGAGCACCTCGCCGATGTTCGGCGCCCGATCCGGATACCGCGAGGTCAGCTCGCGACCCACCATGCCGCGGATGATCCGGTCCTCGTTGACCCTCTCCCCCTCGGCGAGCGTGATCGTCTCGACGCTGTGGCCGTCGCGGATGATCGTGATCGAGTCGGCGATCGCCGCGATCTCGTTCAACTTGTGGCTGATCATGATGCAGGTAATACCGTGCGTCTTGAACTCACGGATCAGATCCAGCAGATGCGCCGAATCCGTCTCGTTCAACGCAGCCGTCGGCTCGTCCAGGATCAGCAGCTGCACATCCTTACTGATCGCCTTCGCGATCTCCACCAACTGCTGCTTCCCCACACCAATGCTCTTGATCTGAGCATCCGGGTCATCCTGCAACCCCACCCGCTCCATCAACGCCCGCGCGTTCTGACGCGCACCGATCCAGTCGATCCCGAACCGGCCCCGCACCTCATTGCCCAGGAAGATGTTCTCCGCGATCGACAACTCCGGGATCAACGCCAACTCCTGATGGATGATCACGATCCCCGCATGCTCGCTGTCGCGGATGTTCGCGAACTCGGCCAACCGGTTGTCGTAGTGGATCTCACCACCGTAGGTACCGTGCGGGTGCACCCCGGAGAGCACCTTCATCAACGTCGACTTACCCGCACCGTTCTCACCACAGATCGCATGGATCTCACCACGCCGGACCCGCAACGACACACCGTCGAGCGCCCTGACGCCGGGGAAATCCTTCGTGATGTGCTCCATCGAGAGGATGTAATCCGGTTGATCCACCTGCCCACGGCTCCTTTGCTCTGGCACGCTCGCGCGCCGTCTCGCGTCCGGCACGACACTAAGCGTGGCACTACGTCGTGTCAAACGTGTTCATCAAATCGTTACCAACGACCATCTTTGCACAGGTTTGAGACAATCGGGCACCGATCCGGCTCGAATGAGTCCTATGCCTTGTAGTGGTCGCTCTGCCCGCGGCATCACGAGCGGGACGACTCTACAGCCTCGCGGAGTTCGCGCCGAGGCCAACGAGCGGAAGCGCGCTCCACAGGCGTCCAGAGCGCGCCGCGCGCCTCGCTCTTGGGGTTGCACCAATCCTGGCTATCCGGGGTCCAATCGCCGGAACTGGCCATGCCGGAGGCTCAATGTCGTTCAAACAGCCCGTCGATCTGACCAATTTCGCCCACTTGTGGCTTGACTTGACCCAGTGCGTGACTAGAATGAGTCCTATCGCGTGTAGTTCTTAGGAGGACGCATGTTGGCGAGGGAGCGGCAGATCTACATCCTGCAGAAACTGCAACTGCTGCCGGCCATCTCGGCGACGCAGTTGGCCGACGAGTTGGGCTGTTCCCGCTCCACCATCCAGCGCGATCTGCGCGCCCTCGACCAGCGGGGTGAGATCCAGCGCCACTTCGGCGGCGCGATGCGCCCCAACGACGAGACCATCATCAGCAGCCTCAACGAATCCGCGCTGGAGATCAAGCTCGATCGCAATGCCGCGGCCAAGCGGCTGGTCGCGGCCCGGGCCCTGGAGGAGATCGGGGACGGCGACCTGGTCTTCATCGATACCGGCAGCACCCCGCTCTACGCACTGCCGGCCCTGGCCGAACGCCGCGTCATCGTGGTGACCAACAGCCTCGCGGCAGCCTCCCGGCTCGCCAGCGGCTCCCATGCCGAGGTGTACCTGCTCGGCGGCCGGGTCGACAACCGCTACCAGGCCACGATGGACGCCATCACCATCCGCGAGATCCAGGACTTCCGCTTCGACATCGCGGTGTTCGGCGCGAACGGCGTCGACCTCACCTTCGGCGAGGCGTACGTCAGCGAGTACCAGATCGGCGAGATCAAGCGGAACGTCCTGGATCGCGCGAAGCGCTCCCTGCTGCTGATCGACGACACCAAGTTCGACTACACCGGCGTCTGCCGGTACGCGATGCTCGACGACTTCGACAAGGTCTTCGTCAACAAGATGCCCGACGGCACCCCCGTGCCCGACAACTTCGTGATCTGCGAAACACCCAAGAAAGGCGAATAAGTGAACACCACCGACCCCACCAAGCGGGCGATCCTCGACTCCATGAAGGGGCTGGTGGTGTCGTGCCAAGTGCAGCCGGACGATCCGACCTTCTCCCCCGACTTCGTGGTCAAGATGGCGCAGGCCGCTCAGTGGGGCGGCGCCGCCGGTCTGCGGGCCAACATCCCCGCTCAGATTCGTGACATCAAGGCGGCTGTCGACCTGCCCCTGATCGGCCTGTTCAAGATCTGGTCGCCCGACACGAACGTGTTCATCACGCCCACCCTCGAGTCGGCCCTGCAGGTGTGGGAGGCCGGCGCCGAGATCGTGGCGCTCGACTGCACCTTCCAGCTCAACTCCGACGGACGCCGGGCCTGCGAGTTGCTGCCCGAGGTTCAGCAGGCGATTCCGGACGCGATCATCTTCGCCGACGTCTCCAATTATGAGGAGGCCAAGCACGCCGTCGAACTGGGCGCGGACATCGTCGGCCCCACCCTGCGCGGCTACACCCCCGAGACCTCCCACATCGAAGAGGCCGACTACCGCGAGTTCGCCCGCATGTGCCGCGACTTCGGCAACGACGTCTACATGATGATGGAAGGCCACATCTACACCCCCGAGGATGCGATGAAGGCGATCTACGTCGGCGCGCATTCGGTGGTGGTGGGCAGCGCGATCACCCGCCCGCACCTGATCACCAAGCGGTTCACGGACCTGCTGGGCGGCTACCAGAGCAACTGGCGCGAGGCCGAGCGGAAGAGCCATCCCAATGCCTAAGGTCGATGTCGCGGGGGCCCAGAACGTCGAGGTCAGCAAGAAGCTGCCGATCGAGAAGACTCCGGCCGAGCAGCTCGAGCTGATGGAGGCGTACACCCGGGTCCACTCCGAGTCGCTCCCGCTCTCCAAGGAGGAGCGCGAGATCAACTGCCTGCGGGTGCTCTACCCGAGCCTGTTCCGCAGCATCGAGGCCACCGACTGGTTCGCCGGCCGGCTCGACTTCCTGCCGATCGGCTTCGGGTCGGTCACCTCGGTGGGCGGCGTGGGCCACTACTGCGTCTTCGACAAGCTGAAGGCGTTCGGCGAGGGTCTCGAATCGGCCGACGATCGCGCCCGGGTGGACGCGATGTACGACTACTGGACCGAGCACGACACCAAGGCGATCTACTGCGCCGAGGTCCTCACCGACACCACCATCGGCCGGTTCATCGCGCCCGACTTCCCGCTCATGGCCACGGCGCGGCTGAGCGGCGTCATGCTCGACTACGCGACCATGCTGGAACTGGGCGCCGACGGCATGGACTCCCGGCTCCGCACGCGGCTGGCCGACGAGCCCGACAACCAGTTCCTGCTGGCCGGACGGGCGGCCCTGGACATCTACCGCAGCGTGATCGACTCCTACCTGGAGAAGATCGCCGGAGCACTCACCGCCGACCTCGCCGAGGACCACCGGGGCAGGCTGGAGACCATCGCGGCCTCCCTGCGCCAGATCCGCGACGGCAAGGCCCAGACCTTCCATCAGGCGATCCAGCAGGCCTGGCTGTTCGCCCTGCTCGCCGGCTGCATCAACTACGGACGGCTGGACGACTACGTCGGGCCCTACCTGGTGGCCGACCTGAAGGCGGGCCGGATCGACGAGCAGGAGGCTCACGACTACCTGGTCTCGCTGTGGACCATGATCGAGAACCGGCGCACCACCGTGAACGGCCGGATCATCGTCGGCGGCTACGGCCGGCGCAACCCCGAGGCCGGCGATGAGTTCGCCAAGCTCGCGCTGCAGGTGACGGCGGAATGCAAGTACGTCGAGCCGCAATTCACGCTGCGGTTCAACAAGACCACGCCGACCGAGATCTGGGACGCCGCGCTCGACTGCCTCGGCTCCGGGGCGACCTTCCCGACCCTCTACAACGACGAGGTGAACGTCCCGGCGGTCATGTACGCCATGCGGGTGGATCGCGAGACCGCCGAGCAGTACGTCCCGTTCGGCTGCGGTGAGTTCGTCATCCAGGGCCAGAGCATCGGTACGCCGAATGTCCTGATCAACCTGCTGAAGATCCTCACGATCACGCTCAACGGCGGCATCGACCCGATGGACGGTGTCCACCGCGCCGGTTCGGTGAAGCTCAAGGACGTCTCCGAGTTCCGCAGCTTCGAGGAGTTCTACGACCAGTACAAGGTGCTGCTCGACCACTTCCTCGATCTCGGCGCCGACGCCCAGTACCACAGCTACGACGTGATGAACCGGGAGGCCTCGTTCGTCTTCGGCAGCCTGTGGATGGACGACTGCGTCGCGCGGGGCAGGAGCATGCTCGACGGTGGCATCCGCTACCTCGGCGGCACCAACGAGACCTACGGCAACATCAACACCAGCGACGCCCTGTACGCGATCAAGAAGCTGGTCTTCACCGATCGCAAGTACACGCTGGCCCAGCTCAACGAGGCCGCCTGCGCCGACTTCGTCGGCTACGAGGCGCTCCGCGAGGATCTGCTGGCCTGCGACAAGTACGGCAACGACCTCGACGACGTCGACGAACTGGCCAACGACCTCTACGAGTACGTCGCCAAGGGCAACCGCCAGCGCGGTCTGACTCGCGGCATGGACTACTACCTGATCGTGATCAGCAACAACCAGACCAATACCGAATGGGGCCGGCGGACGGCGGCTTCGGTGGACGGCCGGTCGCGGGGCAAGTTCATGAACCCCGCGAACAACCCCCAGGGCGGCGCCGATCGCAGCGGCCCGACCGCGATGCTGAACTCGCTGTCGCGCTTCCGCGCCCGCTATCACGGGGGCTCGGTGCAGAACATCAAGTTCACGCCCCGCATGTTCAACCACCAGCGGCCGAAGGTGAAGAGCCTCTTCGACACCTACTTCGACCGCGGCGGGTGCCAGCTGATGGTGACGGTGGTCGACCCCGGCATCCTGGAGGACGCCCAACTCCACCCGGAGAAGTACCCGAACCTGATCGTGCGCGTCAGTGGCTTCAGCGCCATCTTCGTCAATCTCGACAAGGACGTGCAGGACGAGGTCATCAGCCGGGAACTGTACGGACGCTAGTGCCGGAACGGCGCTGGGGGCGGCGCTACGACGCACTCCCCAGCGCCACGGAAGGAACAAGGAATGACCGTCAGCCGCGCCGCCGAGGCCAGCCCCGAGGAAAAGGGCCTGGTCTTCGACATCCAGCGGTTCTCCATCCACGACGGGCCGGGCATCCGCACCTGCGTCTTCCTCAAGGGCTGCCCGCTGCGCTGCGCCTGGTGCTCCAATCCGGAATCGCAGGGCCGCCAGCCGGAGCTGATGTGGGATCGGCGCTCCGGCCGCTCCACGACCGTCGGCGACTGGATGACGGTCGACGAGGTGATGGCCGTCGTCCTGCGCGACAAGGACTACTACGAGCACTCCGGCGGCGGCATGACCCTCTCGGGCGGCGAGTTCATGATCCAGCCCGAGTTCTCGCTGGCGCTGATCGAGGCCGCGCATCGGCAGCAGATCACCGTCGTCGGGGAGACCTCGGGCCTGGCGCAGCCGGCCGTCTTCTCCAGCATCGTCGACCAGCTCGACTTCGTGATGATGGACGTCAAGCACTACGACCCCATGCGTCACGTCGAGGTCACCCGGGCGCGGCTGCCGTTGATCCTGCAGAACGCCGCCTACCTGGAGAACAGCCGGACGCCCCACGTCTTCCGCATCCCGGTGATCCCCGGGGTCAACGACACGCCGGACGACGCCGAGGGCTTCGCCGAGATGCTGACCGAGTACGGGATCACCGCCGTGGAACTGGTGCCGTTCCACCAGTACGGTAAGGGCAAATACGCCGATCTCGACCGCCCCTACGGCTTCGAGGACTCGCCGTCCCTCACTCCCGAGGATCTCACCGAGTTCCGCAGCCGGCTGGAAAGCCACGGCGTGACCGCCTCGATCAGCGACTGACGTCCCGACCCGCAGGAGAAGACGATGAGATTCGGAATCATCGGCACCGGCTTCATCAGCGACTGGTTCGTCGATGCCTGCCGGCTGGCCGGGGGCACCCCCATCGGCATCTATTCCCGCGATCTGGAGCGGGGTCAGGCCTTCGCCGACCGCCATGGGCTGAGCCTGGTGGTGGGCAGCGTCGAAGAGCTCGCGGCCTCCGACGAGATCGACGCGGTGTACGTGGCCAGCCCGATCGCCGCCCACCACCGGCAGACCGCAGCCGTGCTGGATCACGGCAAGCCCGTGCTCTGCGAGAAGACCCTGGCCACCTCACCGGACGAGGTCGCCGACCTGTTCGAGCGCGCGGATCGCGCCGGCTGCGTGCTACTGGAGGCCGTCCGCCCGAACCACGACCCGGTCTACGACCTGATCCGTTCGGCCCTGCCGCGCCTGGGCACCCTGCGCCACGCGCACCTGGAGAAGTGTCAGTACTCCTCGCGCTATCCTGCCTTCCTGCGGGGCGAGGTGCTCAATGCTCTCGATCCGGCGAGCGGCAATTCCGCGCTGCGGGACATCGGGGTCTACTGCATCCACCCGAGCCTGCTCCTCTTCGGCACCCCGCTCGGCACCCACCGCGCCAGCTACCGACTCCCCAACGGCTTCGAGGCCGGTGGCAGCCTGCTGCTGGACTACGGCGACCTGAGCGTCACCTGCACCTATTCCAAGGTCGCCAACTCCGTCACGCCCAGCGTGATCCTGGGCGAGCAGGGCTCGCTGCGGATCGATTCGGTCGCCGAGCCCGGCGCGGTGGAGTACGTCGGCCTCGACGGCGAGGTGGAGACCCTGCTCACCGGGTCACCCCGGCATCCCCGCGAAACCCTGCACCACCCGATCGAGGCCTTCCTGGAGCTGTGCCGCCAGGGCCGCACCGACCACCCCTATCGGCAGCTGTCGCTGGCTGCCGAGCAGATCATGTCCACCAACTGAGACGTACAAGTCAATTCTCTTTACTTGTATATACACTTAACCCATGCCGGTTGGCCAGGTTGTCGATTCCGGCGTAATGAGAGGATCTGCCGTGTCTGCCACCGAACGCCCTGAAGGCGCGCTACCGGTCGCCGAGCAGCCCCTGCCCACCTCGAGGTACCTGGGCGTCGACATCGGCGGCACCTCGATCAAGTGGTCCGTGCTGGCCGACGGGGTTCTCGAGGACACCGGCTCGGTTCCCACCCCTCGAATCGATCACACCGCGGTCCTCCAGGCCGTCGCGCAGATCGCGGCGAACCTACCGAATCCCGTCGCCGGGATCGGGGTGGCCGTGCCGGGCCTGGTCGACCCCGTGCGGCGCAGCAGCGTGTTCATCCCGAACCTGCCCGGCGACTGGAGCGACCTGGCCGTCGCCGAGCAGCTCGAAGCCATCGCCGGAACGCCGGTGGCACTGCTCAACGACGCCCGGGCCTTCGCATGGGCCGAACACACCAGCGGCGCGGCACGGGATGTCGCCAGCGCCGTCTTCCTCACCCTCGGCACCGGCGTGGGCGGCGCGATCGCCCTCAACGGCCAGATCCTGGTCGGCGCCCTCGACTCGGTGGGCGAGATGGGGCACGTTCCGGTCGATCCCCGCGGGGAACTGTGCGCCTGTGGCGGACGAGGCTGCCTGGAGACCTTCGCCTCGGGCTCGGCGATCGTCGGCCGGCTCTCCCGGACCCACGCCATGGCCCAATCGCCGACCCTGGTCGAGCTCACCCGCCAGGGCACCGAGCCGCTCACCGCGAAGCTCATCGCCGAGGCGGCCCGCGCCGGCGATCCCTGGGCCATCGACGCCTTCGACCGCGCGGCCGACGCGCTCGGCCAGGCGGCCAGCATGATCGGGCTCCTGCTGCAGCTGGACGCCGTCGTGATCGGCGGCGGGCTGAAGCGGGCCGCCGACCTCTACCTCCCCCGCGTCCAGGCCGCACTCGACGCCCGGATCTCGCTGACCGGCCCGATCGAGGTCCGCAGCGCGCACTACGGCACCGAAGCCGGTTCCATCGGGGCGGCGACCTTCGCCCGCGCCCGGTTGACCACCTCCTGACCCACCCACACCGAAAGGCACCATCTATGACCTGGATCGACGAGGCACGCAAGGTTCTCGACGAGATCGAAGCGACCCAGTCCGACGCGATCGAACAGGCCGCGTCCATCGCGGCCGATGCGATCGGCGGCGGCGGCGTCGTCCACACCTTCGGAACCGGCCACTCCCGGATGCCGGTCGAGGAGATGTTCCCGCGCTACGGCTCCTACCCCGGCTGGCACCCGCTGGTGGAGCAGTCGACCACCTTCCACACCGAGATCGCGGGCTCGAACGGCCAGCGGCAGGCGATGTTCATCGAGCGGGTTCCCGGCTTCGCCGAGGTGATCCTGGCCAACTTCGAACTCCGTCCGACCGACGCGATCATCCTCTTCAGCGCCACCGGGCGTAACGCCGTCCCGGTCGAGACCGCCATGCTCGCCAAGCAGGCCGGCCTGAAGGTCATCGTGGTGACCTCGGTCACCGACACCCGCTCGGTGCCCCCCACCCACGCCTCCGGCACCGTGATGGCCGATCACGCCGACGTCGTGATCGACATCTGCACCCCGCTGGGCGACGCGGTCGTCGAGATCGACGGCTGGGCCAACAAGGTCGGGCCGGTCAGCAGCATCGGCAACATCGCGATCGTGAACATGATCAAGACCGTCACCGCCCAGAAGCTGGCCGACCGCGGCATCGAGCTCCCGGTTCTGACCGGCGCCCAGGTCATCGGGGCCGAGGCCTCCGCCGCCCTCTTCGAATCCGCCTACCTCGAGCACGCCCGCCGCAAGGCCTCCGTGTTGCGGGTGACCGAGTCCCAGCGCTGATGAGCGACATCGCCTGGGTGATCGGCGGCACCGGGGGAATCGGCGGCGCCTGCGCCGCCGGGCTCGCCGCCGACGGGTTCACCGTCCACACCTCCGACCGCCCGGCCGAGGACATGACCCAGCCCGGCGTGGCCGAGGAGGTGGCCGAGCGCCTGGCGGCCACCGGCCGGATCGCCACCGCGGTCCACACCATCGGGATGAGCGGACGGCGGCTCGGCGACGGCCCGGCGTCGGTCTGCACCGACGAGGGCTGGGACGAGATCCTGCGGGTCGACCTGACCTCCGCGTTCTACTTCGTCCGCGCCTGCCTGCGGCACTGCACCGAGGGCTCCTCGGTGGTGCTGATCGGCTCGGCGCTGGCCCGCGGGCTGGATCCCGACTTCCTCACCGTCGCCTACCGCGTGGCGAAGGCCGGGATGACGCCGTTGCTGGAAGCGGCCGCCTACGAGGGGGCACGCAAGGGCATCCGGTTCAACATCGTGGCCCCGGGGCTGGTCGACACCCGCATGGCCGCCCGGGCGCTCGGCAACGAGGAGATCATCGCCCGCTTCCCCGAGTTGATGCCGCTCACCCGGCGTCCGGCGAGCCCGGAGGAGGTCGCCGCGGCCGTTCGCTGGCTCGCCAGCGACCAGTCCGTCCAGACCACCGGCGCCACCATTCCCGTCGACGGCGGCTGGCTCCTGCGCTGAGCCACCACCCCGTCCGATCCCAAGGAGCACCACCCATGTCCATCGATCCCTCGCTGGCCCACCTGATCACCGACCCGCCCGAGACCCCGGCGAGCCTGCTGCGCCTGACGACCGCGGAGGCCGACCGCTACCCCGTGCTGTGGGAGGCCGAAGTCGCCGTGGTCGGCGGCGGCTCGGCCGGATGCGCGGCCGCGGTCGCCTCGGCCCGTCACGGCGCCGCAACCATCCTGATCGAGGCCGGCGGGTTCTTCGGCGGCACCGCCGCTGCCGTGCTCGACACGATGTACGGCTTCTTCCCCGCCGGCAGCGAGCAGCGGATCGTCGGCGGGATCGGCTGGGAGGTGGCCAAGGCCCTGCTGGATTCCCGCGAGGCCATGCTGCGCGGCAACACCTACGGCGCCGGCACCGGGGTCACCTACGAGCCCGAGGCGCTGAAATTCGAGTGGGACCGCCGCATCGTCGAAGCGGGCGTTCGCCCGCTGCTGCACGCCCGGATGGAGTCGGTGATCATGGACGGCGACACGGTGCGCGGCCTGGTGGTGCTGACCCGTCGCGGCCCGTTCCAGATCCGGACGCCGCGGATCATCGATGCCAGCGGCGACGCCAATGTGGCCTGGGCCGCGGGCTGCTCGCTGGAGATGCCCAGCGCCCAGAGCCGCGTCCAGCCGCTCACCACCACCTTCCGGCTGGGCGGCGTGGGAGAGCCGGTCAAGACCCCGGAACTCCACCGGCTGATGCGCGAGGCCGACGCCAGCGGCGACTACCGGCTGCCCCGGCTGGAGGGCTCCGCCCATCCGACCATGCTGGCCGGGGTCTACCACACCAACGTCACCCGGATCTCCGGGATCGACGCCACCAACCCCTGGGCCGCCACCGCCGCGGAGATCGAGGGACGCAAACAGGCGACCGAGTACACGCGGTTCTTCCACGACCGGGTGCCCGGCTACGAGAACTCCTACCTGCTCAACACCTCGGTCTGGGCCGGCACCCGGGAGACCCGCCGGCTGCTGGGCGAGTACGTGCTCACCAAGGAGGACGTGCTGGAGGCCCGGCAGTTCGACGACGCGATCGGGCTCTGCGGGGCGCCGATCGAGGATCACGACGGCGGCGCCAGCACGATCTGGCGGTACGTCGCCGCGGCCGAGGACGGCGAGCCGACCGGCCGCTCCTACGGGATCCCGTACCGGTGCCTCGTCCCGAAGGACGTCGAGGGGCTGCTGGTGGCCGGGCGCTGCCTGTCCGCCACCCACGATGCGCACGCCTCGGCCCGCTCGATCGCACAGTGCCTTTCCTACGGCCACGCCGCCGGGGCGGCAGCCGCTCTGGCGACCAGCAGCGGCACCAGCCTGCGGGGGATCGACATCGACACCCTGTGCACCCAGCTCAGCGAGGACGGAGTGATCCTGTGACGGGCTTCATTCGCACCGTGCTCGGTGACATCCAGGATTTCCAGGGAGTCGCCTACGCCCACGAGCACCTGATCATCGACTCTCCGCTGATCGCGGACCGGTTCGAGCACATCCACCTCTACGACGTGGACGCAGCCGTCGCCGAGGTCGGGGCCTGTCGCGACGCCGGAGCCGGGCTGATGGTCGACACCATGCCGGTGTCGGCCGGGCGCGACATCGTCCGGCTCGCGGAGATCTCGCGCCGCACCGGTGTCGCGATCGTCGCCGTGACCGGTCTCCACCACGATCGCTACTACGGCCCCCTGCACTGGTCGAACAAGGTGCGGGTCGACGAGCTCACCGAGTTGTTCATCGCCGAACTGACCACCGGCGTGGACGAGTTCGACTACACCAGCCCGATCATCCGTCGCACCGAGCATCGCGCCGGGGTGGCCAAGGTCGCGACCTCGGGAGCCGAACTGGACGCCCGCGACGAGCGCAACCTGGAGGCGGTGGCGGCGGCGAGCGTCGCCACCGGCGCACCGGTGCTGACCCACTGCGAGGGCGGCGTGGGCGGGGCCGCCCAGGTCGAGCGCCTGACCTCGGCCGGGGTTCCGGCGTCGGCCATCATCCTGAGCCACGTCGACAAGACCCAGGATCTCGGCTACGTCAGCGAGCTCGCCCAGGGCGGTGTCTTCGTGGAGCTCGACCAGTCGCTGCGGGAACGCGCCAAGGGCACCGAGTCGATCACGGCGCAGGCCGTGGTGCGCCTGGTCGAGGCCGGCCTGGAGGATCAGATCGTGCTGGGCACCGACGGCGCCCGGCGCAGCCTGTGGACCTCGCTGGGCGGCGAACCGGGTCTGGCCTGGCTGGCCGCCGGCTTCCCGCCGGTGCTGCGAAGCCTCGGCATCCCCGACAGCGTCCTGGAGAAGATCCAGCACTCCAACGCCCGCCGGGCGCTGAGCTGGCGGGACGTCGCCTGACCGAACCTCGGCCGGCGGGCTAACCCACGGCGTCCGCCAGCCGAGCGGCCGACTCCCAGATCAGGAGGACGCCAAGCCCCGCGAGCAGGAGCGCGGAGCCGCGCATCACCCAGCGGTAGACCCCGCCGGTGATCACACGACGTCCGCGCGCCACCACCAGCGCGAGGACGACCTTCGAGCCGATCAGGGTGAGATAGAAGCCGGCGACCAGGAGTACGGCCAGGCCCAGCTCGTCCTCGGCGGTCGCCAGGACGAGCGGCCCCAGCACGGTTCCCCAGGTCAGCCAGGGGTGCGGGCTCGACAGGTTGACCACCACCGCGCGACGCAGCGCAGCCCCGGAACTGAGCGGCTCGACGTCGTCCCCGATCGGCCCGGTCGCGCCCCGCCAGGTCTCCCAGGCGATCCAGATCACGTAGCCGCCGCCGAGGACGCCGATCATCGGCAGCGTCCATCCCGGCAGCCGGCTGAGCACCACCAGGGTGAGGCCGACCACGATCGCGTCGCCCACCAGCGGAGCCAGCGCCGTGACCACTCCGGCCCGCCACCCCGCCCGCAGGGTCTGGACGATCACCAGCACCAGCAGCGGCCCGGGGCTGATGCCGGCGGCCAGCCCCATCGCGAGCCCGAGCACCAGGGAATCCACACCGGCGAGCATAGGGCCGCCGGTGTCGCAGGCCTGGACGGCGGCCGGCATTTCAGCCGGTGGCGAGCTTCGCTCCGCTCATGGAAGCATGGGGCCGTGGCCAAGACCCGCGGACGAGCGCGCCATCTCGACATCGAGGAGTGGCTCCGTGCGCAGTGCGCCGCGCTGCCCGCGGGATCCGGCCTGCCGACCGAGATCGAGGTGGCCGAGCAGTTCGGGGTGAGCCGGATGACCGCGCGCCAGGCCTTCCAGCGGCTCGCCCAGCTCGGCATGATCGAGCGGCGCCGCGGGGCCGGGAGCTTCGTCCTGCCGACGCCGCTGCATCGGGAGGAATCGGTCCTGCACTCCTTCACCCAGGACATGCTGGCGCGCGGGCTCACCCCGCGTTCGCGGATCCTCCGCGCCGAGGTCGGCACCGCGCCGGCCGCGGCCGCGGCGCTCGGTCTGTCACCGGCCCAGTGGGTCGTCACGATCGAACGCGTCCGTTACGCCGACGACGTGGCCGTCGCCCTCGAACGCACCGCGCTGCCGGGCGAGTTCGCGCCGGTGCTGGAGGCCGATCTGGAACGGGGATCGCTCCATCAGGCACTGGCCGACCTCGGGCGCCAGATGGGGCGCGCGAGCGGCTACGTCACCGCGCGGCTGGCCACCAACGAGGAGGCCCGGCTGCTCGACCTCGTGGTGCCGGCCGCCCTGCTCGTCGAGACCCGCCTCGTCACCGACCTCGCCGGCCGCCCGATTGAGAGCACCGAAAGCGCCTACGTCGGTTCCCGCTGGGTCATGGACACCGGCTCCTTCGTCGCCGCCCCGAACGGCTCCGGCGCGAAGGCCGCCGGCTGATTCCGCGGAATCCCGCTCAACTTTGTCTATACTTTGCTGCAGTCAGTAGCCGCCCACCCAGCCATATCCGGAGGTACGCCGTGACATCCGTCCCCACACCGGAGCCCTGGCCGCTCAGCCATCTCGGCGTCGACGTCGGCGGGACCAACATCAAGGCGATCGTGCTCACCGAGATCGACGGCACCCCGACGGTGACGAACCGCACCGAATGCCGCACCCTCGGCGAGACCGCCGAGGAGATCCTCGCGCAGATCGCGGAGATCGCCCTCGGCCTCGCCGGCGAGACCACCGGAGTCGGCGGGCTGGGCTTCTCGCTACCGGGCGCGATCGACCGCAAGGCCGGGACGGCCGGTGTCATGCCGAACCTGCCCGGCTCCTGGCACGACCTGCCGGTGCGGAGCATCGTGGAGGATCTCGTGGGCCTGCCCACGTCGGTCGTCAACGACGCCCGGGCCTTCACCCTGGCCGAATCCCGGCTCGGCGCGGCCCGTGGCCTCGGCACCGTGGTGGGCGTCACGCTGGGCACCGGATTCGGTGGCGGCGTGGCGATCAACGGGCACCTGCACGAGGGCGCCTCCGGCTTCGCCGGTGAGATCGGCCATCAGATCCTCGCCATCGGCGGGGAGCGGTGCGGCTGCGGGAACCTCGGCTGCGCGGAGACCTTCGTCCGGACGCAGACGCTGCTGGAGGCCACCGGGCTGCCGTCGGTCCACGCCATCTTCACCCAGGCAGCCCAGGGAGATCCCGTCGCGGCCGCAGCGGTGAACTCCTACATCGCGCACCTGGCGGTCGCCCTGGCGAACGTCCACACCTTGCTGTGTCCCGACGCGTTCGTCATCGGCGGCGGGATCGCCGCCGCCGGCGCTCAGCTCTTCGATCCGCTGCTGCGGCAGATCCGGGCACTGATCACCTTCGACCATCCCGAGAGCGTTCACCTGCGCCCGGCCGAGCTGGGCTCGATCGCGGGCGCGATCGGAGCGGGGCTGCTGGCGATGGACGGGGTCGAGCCCCGCATCGCCTAGCGACCCCGCTCAAGCCTGACGGCCGCGGCTCAGTAGCCGCTGGTGGCAGCGGCGACGGGAGCGCCGTCCGTCGCGATGCCGAGCACCACGGGAGTGGAGCGGAAGCCGATGCCCATCCGGTCGATGCCGGCGTCGATGAGGCGCAGGAAGTGCTCCCGATCGCGGATCGAGCCCGAGCCCTTGACCTGGCATCGGCCGTCAGCGCACTCCATCATGAGGGCGACCATCTCGTCGAAGGCGCCGGTCGCCTCGTGCTGGTTGGTGCCGGTGAAGAAGCCGGTCGAGGTCTTGATGAAGTCGGCTCCGGCGGCGATCGCGGCCTCGGCGGCCGCCCGGATCTGATCCGTGGTGAGGGCGTCGGTCTCGAAGATCACCTTCACCAGGACATCCTGCTCGTGGCAGAGGTCGATCACCGCGCGGAGGTCGTCCTCGACCCGCTTCAGCTCGCCGCCCCGGATCCAGCCGTAGTTGGCCACGATGTCGAGTTCCTGGATGCCGGCCTCCAGCGCGACCCTGGTCTGGGCGACCTTCGACTCGGTGCTGGAGCAGCCGAACGGGAAGTCCACCACCACGCAGATGCCGGTGTCGGTCCCCTCGCACAGCGGCGCCGCAATCTCGATCGACGCGGGGTTGATGCAGGCCGTCCTGCACCCGAAGGCGACGGCCGCCTCCACCTCACGGCGCACCTCGTCGGGAGTGAAGTCCGGCTTCAGCACGGAGTGATCGATGTAGGCGGCCAGTTCGGCAACCGACATCTGGGCGGCGGGCTTGGACGGCTTCATAACCAGATCTCCTTCGCGGGGGGCCAGGCATCCGTGCCGACCACTGCCCTCGACGCTATCATGTATAGCCTTTTGGCTCAATCAAGGTCGGCCGGACGGACCCGTTACGACGACAGGCAGGCCGCCCCGATGGCGCCGCCCAGATCGCCCAACTCGGCGGGCCGCAGCTCGTATCGTCCGTGGTACTCCGGCCGGGCGGTGAGGCCGGCGCGCAGCCCCGGCAGGAACCGGTCGAACTGTTCCGCGCCGCTGCCTCCGAACACCACGACATCGGGACGATGGACGGTGAGCAGGGTGCTCAGCCCGCGCCCGATCCGGGCTCCGTACTCGGTGAGGACCCGATCCCCGTCGGGTGCGCCGGCCAGGTGGGCCACCGCCTGCTGCGGTCCGGCCGCCGCGATGTCGGCCGGGACCGCCGCCAGCGCCAGCTGCTGCAGCGCCGACCGGGAGGCGGACTGCTCCCAGCAGTTCTCCAGCCCGCAGTAGCAGGGATGGCCGGCTCCCGGAATCGGGATGTGACCCGCCTCCGGCGCGATGCCGTCGGTTCCGGTGTAGGGACGGCCGTCGTCGACCAGGCCCACCCCGATGCCGGTGCCGAGGGTGACCATCAGCAATCGGCGGGCTCCCCGGCCGGCACCGAAGTGCCATTCCCCGATCGCCGCCGACAGGGCGTCGTTCTCCACGCGGCAGTCGATGCCGGTGCTGTCGCGCAGCGCGGCAGCGACGTTCAGCCCGGTCAGGCCGGGCAGGGTGTCAGGGTTGTCGATCGTCCCGTCGGGGAGGACGGGCCCGCTGGCGCCGACTCCGATGAAGCCGGCCTCCAGCGCGCCCCGCAGCTGCCTGACGTCGGCGGCCAGCGCCGCCAGGGCCTCCGGACCGGCGCCGTAGTCTGCTGTCGGGCGGGTGCTGCTGGCCAGCACCTCGCCGTCCGGGGACAGCACCACCAGCCTGGTCTTGGTCCCGCCGAGATCGATGCCGATGCGCGCGGCGCCGAACCCGGTCACAGCGTCGAGGTCACCTTTCCACCGTGGAAGAACTGGCCCGGCACCAGGCCGGCGCGGCGCGCCAGCCGCACGGTGAGCTGCTGCACCCGCAGGATGCCGGTCACGAGTTGGGTGAGCTCGCCGCCGGTCGCCGGCGTCGGGACGTGCGTGACCCCCGGCCACACCTGCGGGCCGATCGTGATCACCTGGGTGCCGCACGCGACCAGGTCGTCGGAGAGCTGGCGCAGCGAGGTGGAGGTGTAGTCGGCGTCCCCGGTGAAGAGGACGACGGCCACCTCCGGCCGTCCAGCCAACTCGAACGGCCCGTGCCGGAAGGCGCCGCCGACGTAGGCCTCGGCCACCGTCTTGGACGACTCCTTGGTGATCAGGGCACCGGTCTGGGCGGTGATGCCGCCGGAGACCCCGCCGATCATGGCCAGCGAGGTGGCGTCGGCCAGCGCTTCCATGACCGCCTCGGGCAGCGGATCGTCCAGGATCGACTGGATCACGCCCGGCAGCTCACGGGCCTCCGCCAGCAGGTCGTCAGCCGGCAGCCCGGCCAGCTGCCGGGAGGCCAGGGCGTGCACCACGAGGGTGTTGACGTAGCTCTTGGCCGACACCGTGTTCTCTTCGCCGCAGCGCAGGTCGAGGACGACGTCCGCGCGCTGCGCCAGCGGGCTGTCGAGCTCCTTGGTCGTGACCAGGATCGCGCGCGGCGCCGTACCGGCGGCGTCCAGTCGCTTCAGCAACTCGACCGCCTCGCCGCTGGCACCGGACTGCGAGGTGATCCACAGCAGCGTGGTGTCGTCGATCACGTCCATCACGTCGAGCAGCTCGGAGGTGGGCAGCCACCACGCCGGGCAGACGCCCAGCAGCGTCCGCCAGCTGGAGTACGAGCCGTAGTGCGAGGAGCCCATGCCGGTGAGCACGATGCGCTCGAAGCCCGAGTCGCGCAGCTCGGTGAGGTCGGGCAACCCGGCGTCGAGGAGAGCGGTCAGGGCCCTGGGCTGGTCGGCGATGTCGTACTCGTACGGTGAGGTCACCGGTTGACTCCTTGTCAGTGGATGGTGCGGCTGGTCGGTTGGCTCATCGGTGATGACAGCCGACCAGGCAGGATGGCCACGATCCTAGTGGGGAACGACCCGTCAGGGGGCGCGCTCACCACCTGCCGTGGACGTACTCGCGGATCCGGCGATCGTAGAGCTCCGCCAGGGCGGTCGACTGCTCCGCGGTGAGCGGCGGCAGATCCGCGGCCGCGGCGTTGGCCGCCGCCTGCGTGGCACGGCTGGCGCCCGGGATCACGGTCGAGATGCCGTCCTGGTCGAGGATCCACCGCAGGGCGTACTGCGCCGGCGTCACGCCCTCGGGGACGAGCGCCGCGAACTCCTGGGCGGCCTCGACACCGACCTCATAGGGCACTCCGGAGAAGGTCTCGCCCTGGTCGAAGGATTCCCCGTTCCGGTTGTAGGTGCGGTGATCGGTGGCCACGAAGGTGGTGTCGGCGGTGAACCTGCCGCTCAGCAGGCCGCTGGCCAGCGGGACGCGCGCGATGATGCCGACCCCCGCCGCCTTGGCCGCCGGCAGCACCTGCTCCAGCGGCTTGCGCCGGAACACATTGCAGATCAACTGGATCGTGGCGACGCCGGGGTGCTCCAGGGCGGTGAGCGCCTCCTCGACGGTCTCCACTGAGACGCCGTAGTTGCGGATCCAGCCGTCATCGACCAGTTCGTCCATGGCGTCGTAGACGGCGGCGTCGGAGAAGACCACGGTGGGCGGGCAGTGCAGCTGGGTGAGGTCGATCACGTCCACGCCGAGCAGCCGCAGCGACCGCTCTGTCCAGGCGCGCAGGTTCTCCCGGGTGAAGGCCTCGGCGACCAGCGGCTTGGCCCGCCGGCCGAGCTTGGTGGCGACCACCAGCGAGTCGTCCCGACGCTCGCGCAGGAACTGTCCGATGAGCTCCTCGCTGTGCCCGTTGCCGTAGACGTCGGCCGTGTCGTAGAAGGTGACTCCGCCGTCCGCCGCCGCGTGCAGGACGCCCAGCGACTCGTCATTGCTGACCTCGCCCCAGTTCCCGCCGAACTGCCAGCACCCCTGCCCGACGACGCTGACGTCGAATCCGGTCTTCCCAAGCTTCGCGGTCTCCATGGGCTCACCCTAGCCCGGTTCCGTCCGCCCACTCGCGGGCCACGGTCAGCGGTCGAGGGCGGAGGCGAGCAGCTCGACAAGAAGCCGCTCCACGACGGGCGGCGGCAGCGCCTCCACGAGCGCCAGAACGGGTGCCATCGCGTGGAGGGCGGTGGGTTCGAGCAGGCCCGCGGCGCCCAGGAGGCCGAACGCCGTGTCGGCGTCGAGGGCGGCGAGGGCCGACGGGTCGGCGCCGCCGAGCAGGCCGGCGGCCAGCACCGAACCGTCCAGGTGCGGCATCCCCCGCACGCTGTCCGCGGCCGCGGCCATGGCTGCCAGGAACTCGTCCAGCACCCGCTCGGTCACCGGGGTGATCGTCAGGTGCGCGGTGGCCGGCAGCCTGCTGCCATCCGGCTGGGCCGAGGCCGGCTGCCCCTGCACGACGAAGCCCTGGGCGCGCATCGCGTCCGCCCACAGGTGCGGGTCGACTCGACGAGCGGGATCGCCCTCGTCGGCGGCGAGCGCCACCATGGGCCCGGTGGGCGAACCCACGACCGCGATGCCGTCGATCGCGCGGGCGGCTTCGACGATCCGGGCGGTGGAGCGGGCCATGGCGGCCGTGAGCTCGTCGAACCCGTCGGCTCCCAGCACGGCGGCGATCGCCCAGGCGGCGGCCAGCGGCCCGGCCGACTTCGACCCCAGCAGCGTGGCGTTCACGACCGGATAGCCCGGCCATGAGCTCGTGGCGAACCACTGCCGGCGCTGCCGATCCAGGCCGCGCTGCAGCAGCACCGAGATTCCCTTGGGCGCATAGCCGTACTTGTGCAGATCGGCCGACAGGCTGGTCACCCCGGGGACGGCGAAGTCCCACGGCTGGGGCGGTGCTCCTTCGTCCGGCCAGAAGGCGAGCGCGAATCCGCCGATGCACGCGTCCACGTGCAGATCGACACCGGCCGTCTGGGCGGCCGCGGCGACCTCGGCCACCGGGTCGAGCGCGGCGAACGGGTAGCTGGGCGCGCTCACCACCGCCAGCGCCACATCGGGAGCGAACCGGGCCGCCAGCGTGCCGGCCGCCACCCGGCCGGTGGCCGGATCGACCGGAACCAGGTCGAGCTCGAGATCCAGCAGTGCCGCCGCCTTGCGGAACGCCGCGTGCACCGTCGTTGGCGCGACCAGCCGCGGACGTCCGGTGCCGCCGCGCTGCCGCCAGCTGTCGCGGGCCGTCTTCACAGCGAGCAGGCAGCTCTCGGTGCCGCCCGAGGTCGCGGTGCCGGCGACATCGGGCCCGGCATGGAAGACCTCGCGGGCGAAGTCGAGTAGCTCGCGTTCGAGCACCGCGACGGAGCGGAACGCGGTCGGATCCAGCCCGTTCACCGGCTGCATGGCGCGGATCGCCGCCGCGGCCAGGTCATCGAGGTCGTCCCGGCCGGAGTCGTACACGTACGACAGCAGGCGTCCGCCGTGGGTCGGGGCGTCCTGCGCGCGCAGGGCGGCCAATCGGGCGAGTACGGTCTCCGCGTCCATTCTCATGCGTCCTCTGGCTGGTCGATGTCGGCCCGGCGCAGCCGGTAGCCGGCCAGGAAGATCAGGCTCACCAGGGTGAGCAACGCCGGGACGAGGCTGAAGCCGAACGCGATGCCGGCGACGGCGCTGGCCGGCTGAGTGACGGTGGTGCCGGCCACCGTCTGGACGTAGCCGGTGACCGTGAGGATGAGGGTCAGCGCCGCTGCGCCCACCGCCATGCCGGTGGTCTCCCCCGCCGTCCAGACGCCGCCGAAGATGCCGGCATTCGCCGGCCCGGAGGTGCGCGCGTCGTGCGAGATCACGTCGGGCAGCATGGCCATCGGCAATGCCTGCATCCCGGCGTAGGCGGCGCCGGCCACGGCGACCGAGACGTACATCCAGCTCCCGGGCGTCCACACCGCGGCGGTGAGCGACGCCGTGGCCACCGCGAACAGCACCGACGCCACCACGAACCCCCGCTCCTTGCCGATGCGCCGGGCGACGGTGTTCCACAGCGGCGAGCAGACGATCGCCGGGGCGATCAGGGCGACGAACAGGAAGGTGAGCGCGTCGTCGGAACGCATCACCCACACCGCCACGTAGTTGGCTCCGGCCAGCATGATGCCGGTGGCGACAGCCTGCAGCCCGAAAGTGATCAGCAGCGCCCGGAAGGGAGCGCTCCGCCGCAGCGCGGCGATCCCGTCCCGGTATCCGGAGGTCCAGGAACTGCGGGGCGCGGACGGATTGGCGGCTCCCCGCGGGGCGATGGTCGTGGCGACCAGCATGCCGGCCGCGATCACCACGCCGGCCACCAGTGCCATGACGACGTAGCCGGTGTACGGGTCGCCGATGGCGCGCAGCATCGGCCCGCCCGCACCGAACAGCAGGATCGCCAGGCTCAGCACCGCCACCCGCGCGGTCAGCAGACGGGTGCGCTGGTCGTAGCGCGCGGACAGCTCCGCGGGCAGCGCGATGTAGGGCACCTGGAAGAGGCTGAACGCGGTGGACGCCAGCACGAAGGCCAGCCCCACCCAGACCGCCGCGGCAGCGGGCCCGATGCCCGCCGGGACGGCGAAGGTGGCCAGAAAGAAGACCGGGAGGGCGAGCGCGCCGATCGTCATGAGGCGGTGGCGGGAGCCCGTCCGGTGCAGCGAGGTGTCGGAGATGCCGCCGATCACCGGGTCGATCAGCACATCCCAGATCTTCGCCACGGTGACCACGATGCCGGCCGCCCACGCGGCCACGCCGAGGGTGTCGGTGAGGTAGAAGACCAGCACCAGACCGGGCAGGGTCGCGAAGCCGCCGGTGCCGATGGAGCCGATCGCATAGCGCGTGATGACGCCGGAGCGCAGCGCCATGGGCGAGGACGTCATCGTTCGAGCCACCCGCCGATACTAGGCCGCCGTCGCCCCGATCTCCGGTACGTGAGACCGCTGGCGATCCCGGGTTTTGGGGTTGACGCCCGGTGGGTACTGCCTGGGGGACGAAGGAGGAGCGATGCCAAAGCGGGATCCCGGGCCATCGGTCAAGGACAAGGAGTTGTACGAGGCGCTGCGAGACGACGGCGCGAGCAAGGAGAAGGCGGCGCGGATCGCCAACGCCGCCGCGGCCTCGTCCCCGTCGTCCGTCGGCCGCAAGGGCGGCAACGCCGAGGACTACGACGAGCGCACCAAGGCGGAGCTGACCAAGCGCGCCAGGGAACTCGGCATCGAGGGCCGCTCCAGCATGTCGAAGGCCCAGTTGATCGACGCGCTGCGGAACCACTGAGAGATCACCCGCCGTGGGAGGCCGTTCTATGGACGAGCCGTCCGCTCGGGGGAAGATGGTCGCATGGAACTCGACCACCACTACGCGGTCCGGGTGGTGTGGCAGGGCGATCTCGGGACGGGGACGAGCGGCTACCTGCGCTACTCGCGCGCCAACGAGGTCACCGCCGCCGGCAAGGCGCATGCCATCGCCGGTTCGAGCGATCGGACCTTCCACGGCGACCGGGAGCGCTGGAACCCGGAGGAGTTGCTGCTCGCCGCGCTCAGCCAGTGCCACATGCTCAGCTATCTGCACGTTGCCACCCGGCACGGCATCGTCGTGACCGCCTATTCCGACGATGCCGTCGCCACGATGCACCAGGTCGGCGACGGTGGCGCGTTCACCGAGGCCGTGCTGCGTCCGGTCGTGACGATCGCGGCGGGCGACGCCGACCTCGCGCGCAGGATTCACGCCGAAGCCGCGCGGCTGTGCTTCATCGCCTCGTCGGTGGCCTTCCCCATCCGGCACGAACCGACGATCCGGGTGGCGCAGCCGGAATAGCCGAGCTCGTCCGGGCCGGCTACCGGGGTGCCCGACGTGGGCTGCTATTCGCCGCCGGCCACGCAGAACTGGTTGCCCTGCGGGTCTGCCAGGGTGATCCAGCGGAAGCTCTCGTCACCGCGGTCGCCCACCAGGGTGGCGCCCGCATCGACCAAATCCTGAACCGCCTGGTCCAGGTCGGTGTCGACGTGCAGGTCGAGGTGGATCCGGTTCTTGCCCGGCGTCGGATCGTCCACCTTCTGGAAGCCGAGCGTGAGGTTGGGGATCTTCACGATCACGAACCAACCGTCGTGATCGGAGACGATCTGGCCGCCGAAACGGTCAGCCCACCACTGCGCCAGCGGACGGGGATCGGTGGAATCGGTGGTGACCATGCCCAGGGAGAGTGCCATGGGGAGATGCTAATCCGTCGCCCGCCACAGCCGCATCGGCCCGTCCAGCGGACCAAGAGGGGTGCACGCCGCTGGTCGAACCGGCGGTGGCGGGCACTCCCGCGAAGCGCCGCGTCGTGCCAGACTCGATGGGATGCAGACGGCTTCGGGAGACTTCGCGTTGACGATGGACGAGCTGCGGGCGGTCGCCCGGTTCGCCACGGCCTGCGCTCGGCCGGTGCTCACCCTGTTCCGGAAGGCCTCGCCCGACGACACGCGCCCAGCGGCGGCACTGGAGGCGGCGACGATCTTCGCGGACGGCGCGGCGCGTTCCCGACTCCAGCGGACTGCCGCGACCGATGCCAATCGCGCCGCGAAGGAGACGGCGGATGAGGCCGCCCGGCATGCCGCCTACGCGGCTGGCGCCGCCGCGGCGGCGGCGTACCTCCATCCCCTGGCGAACGCGACCCAGGTGCGCCACATCCTGGGCGCCGCAGCCCACGCGGCGAGGGCGGCCGAACTCGCCTACGACAACGACCCGGTGGTCGCGGAGTACATGATCGACGGCGCCGCCAAGCGGGCGACGCCGGTCGTCCACGATGTGCTGGCGCGGTACCCGCGGGCCCCTGGCGGTCGCAGCCGAGTCGCCGTCCTCACCCGGCGGCTCGACAGCCTGCTCCGCGACCCACCGCCGACGCCGCGGCCGGTCGACGACCCCGGCCCGTTCTTCCACGGCACCAAGGCCGATCTGCGCCCGGGTGACCTACTGACCCCGGGCTGGCGCTCGAACTACGGAACCGGGCGCGCCGCCAACCACATCTACCTCACCGCGAGCCAGGAGGGGGCTCCGCTGGCCGCGGCGCTCGCCCAGGGCGACGGGCCGGGCCACGTCTACCGGGTCGAGCCGCTCGGCACGATCGAGGACGACCCCAACGTCACCGACAAGCGCTCCCCCGGCAACCCGACCCGGTCGTACCGCACGACCGAGCCGATACGGATCGTCGAGGAACTCCACGGCTGGGAACCGCCGCCACCCCAGCTGATCCAGCGGATGCGCGAGCGGATGGCCGAGCTGACCGAACTCGGCATCGAAGCGATGGACTGACCGGCAGCTCGTAAACCGGCGCTCCCATTGGGGATGAATCCGGAGGAACGCTCGCCCTGGCCGACGAGAAGTCGGTGGCCCTGTCCTTGCGGCATGCCCGGACTTCTCAGAACCACTCCGACGGATGCACGTGATGCAGGCGCGCGAACCGTGCGTTCCCCGGTTCGGCGGTCCGGCTGATGCCGTGCGGGGCCTCCGTGAGGCTCAGCGCTGGCGTCATCGACCCTCGGCCAGCCTGTCCGTTAGTTGCCCGGACTGCTCACCGTTCGCCAGCACCCGCAGCACCAGGCTGGTGTCGCAGTTGCCGCCCGACATGATCACGGCCGCGGTCGCGCCGGGGCGGCGTCCGGGATCGTTGAGCAGACCGGCCAGCGCGATCGCACCGGCGGGCTCGGGCATCTGATGCGTGGTCTGCCAGAGCACCCGCATCGCGCGCTCGGCCTCGTCCTCGGGGACCCGGACGAAGCGGGAGACCCCGGCGACCATGGCCGCGACCGCTTCGGGGACGGGGGTGCGGGTCGCGACTCCGTCGACAAAGGTATCGGCATCCGGCGTGCTCACCGGCTGTCCGGCCGCGAAGGACAGGGCGTGGGCAGGGGCGCGGTCGGCGACCACCCCCACGATCTCGGTGTCGACGCCGAGGAGGTCGCGCACGGCCACGTGGGCGCAGATGCCCGAGCCGAGCCCGACCGGCACGTAGACGACGTCCAGCTGCCCGGCCTGCGCGTGGAGTTCGGCCGCCCCGGTCGCCACCCCGGCGACGAGGTCGGGATGGAAGGACGGCACGAACACCAGCCCCTGCTCCTGCGCCAACGCACGGGAGTGTTCCAGCGACTCCTGGAAGTCGCGGCCATGCACCACCAACTCGGCACCGAAGGCCGCCATCGAGGCGTTCTTGTCGGGACTGTTCCCCTCCGGGACCACGATCGTCACCGGTAGCCCCCGCTGCCGACCCGCATAGGCGACCGACTGGCCGTGGTTACCGCGGGTGGCCGCGATCAGGCCGGGGACGGTCGCACCGTCCCGCAGCAGGCGGTCGACGAAGACCAGGCCGCCGCGCACCTTGAAGGCACCGGTCGGGGTCGCATTCTCGTGCTTGACCCAGGTCGGGGTGCCGGTCACGTGCTCCAGCAGCGGCCAGCGGTAGGCGGGGGTCACCGGCATCTGCGCGGCGATGATGCGGGCTGCGTCCTCGAGATCGTCCAGGGTGAGCATGCTGCGGACTCTAGGGAAACGCTGATCAATGAGCGAGTGGGGGCGGCGGGACCCGGGACGGCTCATCTGGTGTCGCGACCAGTGATTTGTGTTGTGGCTAGGTAAAATGATGGCTGTGACCGAGTTCCAGCCCAGCCTGTCGGATGCCGAG
>JAIUOR010000006.1 GCA_020161795.1 Actinomycetota bacterium
CGGTCTTGGTCTGGAAGGTGGTGTCAGCGGCGATCCGCCGGTGGGGGTTGTCGGGGTCGGGGTAGCGCGCCCGGAACATTCCCGACGGAAGTTGGTCGATCCGGCCGAAGGATCGGCGTCCGGTCTTCCCTTTGGCTTCCTCGGCCCGCTGGGCGGCGAGATCAGGGCGCAGCGGAGTGACATTGCTCGCCGACGAGGGCTTGCGGCGGGTGGTCGCCATGGCGGCTTCCTTCGGTTGCGCTGGGCTGACAGGATGAGGCCCACGGCCGTGGGCCTATCGTGGGCCTTAGGCTACCGAATTGTGCAGAATCGTGGCTACTCGTGACGAGACGTGCAAACTATCAGCCCTAGTCAGCGAGCCATAATCGCCTTGTGAGAGCCGGTCCTAAGCCCTCTTTCAAATCCTGTCAGCCCGACTGTAAACGTCCTTGTGCGAGGCACATTTGACGCCGAACGGGTGAGGTTCGTGCTATATACGTGCTACAGCGCGGGGCCTTTGGTGCTTGTGCGGTACCCGATTTCGAGTCGCGCGGCCTCGAGGGCAGGATGATCATTCCTGGGTGAACCCCCTAGTAAAACCACGATGCCGGCACAACTGCAACACGGCCTCCCGCGAACCTGTGGGGTGGCAAATCCTGTCAGCCCAAAGCGGTAGGAGCGCTTGTCAAACACTGCTTCGCCACCGGGTTGTGGGGTCTCCACGTATGGGCCGCTTCAGGAGAGTGTCCGGTCGGGAGTCAGCCTGATGGGGCGGTGGCGGCAGCTGTCGCACAGCCCGTCGACATCAGGCTCGCGGAGCAGCGCGCAGTGCACGCAGCGCGGGCCGCGGAACACGATCCCGGGAGGTTCGTGGACCAGATCCGCCGCCGCGCTGTCGAAGAGGTTTCGGCGTGCATCGAACAGTGCCGGCAGCTGCACGGCTATCTCGGATTCGTGGATGGATCGCGGATTGCGGGGCTCGCGCAGCCGGCCGGCGCTGATCGCAGCCAGTACCTCCAGGTAGCTCTCGGCCGAGCAGTGATGGGCGAGGAACAGACCCGGATGCACCGCGCTCAATCCGTGCGCCGCGAGGTCGTGGGCGCCGAAGTGCCGCACATTGCCCGTCACCAGGAACCCAGCACCAGACTGGATCGCCGAGGCCAGGACGGGCAGATCCTTGGGATCGGTGTCCACCAAGGCTGCGTCCTCGTCACTGTCGGGGACCAGCGTCCAGTCCCACCTTTCTCGCAACACCGCGACGGGCACATGGCCCGGCTTCTGGTGGCGCTGCGCCTCGGCCTCAACCAGGGGGCTGTACACCAACCGGTAGTCCGACAGCGGGGCCAGCAGGTACAGCATCGTCCGCGGCACCGGCGAGGCCAGGACGTTCGCATCGACGAAAGCAATGACCCTAGAAGTCGATGGCAAGATCGGCCGCCATCTCGCGCACATAGGCGTGCCGGAACCGCTCCACCTCAGACAGTGGCACCCGATGCCTGTTCCCCCGGCGCTCGGTGCGGATCTCACCGGCCAGAATCCGGCGCATGATCGTCGCTCGGGACACCCCGATCGACTCGGCCACCTGAGCCGGCGTCAACGACGGCACCTCGAACGTCACCCGAGCATGCTCACCACGCGCCAGATGCTCCCGGATCACGTCATCCCACGCATCGCCCGACTCGGGCGTGATCTCCAGACTGCTCACACAACCAGAGTAGCCGAATGAACAGATAGAAGAACTAACTGCTCCGCCTTCGTGTCAGGGATGGATCGTCGCGGGGTGCGCCTGCCGCGAGTCACCCATGGCGTGACCAAGCCTGGACGATCTCCTCGGCGGCCAGGGCGATTGTCTCGCTCACGGTGGAACGGCCGAGGGTGAGGCGAAGGGCGCCAAGGGCCAGCCCCGCTTCGATGCCCATGGCGAGCAGGGTTGCGGACGGGGTGTGGATGCCGGAGTGACAGGCGCTGCCGGTTGAGGCGGCGATGCCGGGCGCGCTGTCGAGGAGGTCGGCACCGAGTTGGTCGGGCAGCACAACCATCAGAGTGTTGGGCAGACAGCCGTCGAGCGGGCTGACCCGCCGGAGACCCGGGATGCCGCCGGCCAGTCGCCGCCAGAAATCCTCCCGCAGCGCGGTCTGCCGGGCCGGTTCGGTGGCCAGCAGGCCGTTCGCGAGTTCGGCGGCCATGCCGAGACCGACGATGCTGGCGACGTTCTCAGTGCCGGGGCGCAGGCCGCGTTCCTGGCCGGCTCCGACCAGCAGGGGCTGGACGGCGGTGCCGCCCCGCACGTAGAGGGCGCCGACGCCCTTGGGGGCGTAGAGCTTGTGGCCGGCGATGCTGAGCAGGTCCACACCGAGATCCTCCGCGCTGACCGCGATCTTGCCGACGGCCTGGGCTGCGTCGGCGTGCATCAGCCCGCCGGCGGCGTGGACGCGTTCGCCGACGTGGGCGACAGGCTGGATGGTGCCGGTCTCGTTCTGGGCGAGGATGAGGGTTGCGAGCCCGATCGGCCCGGCGGGTACATCGTCGGCCGACACCCGGCCGTCGCTGTCTACGGGCAGCGGCTCCACGGTCCAGCCGGCATGCTCGAGCAGCTTCAGCGGTTCGATCGTGGCTGGATGCTCTACGGCGGTGGTGATCGCGCGGCGGTGGGTGGCGTGCACGGCGGTTCCGCGGATGGCGATGTTGTTGGACTCGGTGCCGCCGGAGGTGAAGGTGATCTCGTCGGGGTGTGCGCCGATCAGCTCGGCGACCTGTTCCCGCGCGGCGTGGACGGCGGCCTTCGCCTTGTGTCCCAGCGGGGTGGTGCTGGAGGGGTTTCCGAAGTGTTCGGTGAGGTAGGGCCACATCGCCTCGGCCACCTGTGGGGCCACGGGAGTGGTGGCGTTGTGGTCGAGGTAGATCGGGGCGTCCATCAGAACACCAGCACCTTGTCGGCGGCAAGGGTTTCCCTAGTCAGCTCATCCAGGGTCGAACGGCGGGCGCCGGGGACCAGGTCGTCCTGGGTCAGGCCACGGGCGTCCATGCAGGTGCCGCAGACCAGTACCCGGCCGTTGCGGCGGACCACGTTGGCCAGCATCTTGTTCACGTTGTAGTAGCCGTCAGCCACCTTCTGGCCGGCCTTGGCGGCGCTGGCGGCGTCGCCCATCAGGAAGACGGCGACGTCGTGGCCTTCGTCGAGGCGTTGCAGGTTCGCCGCAAGCCGGAGCCCGTTGTAGACGCGTTCGGTGCCGTACGGCGGGTCGTTCAGGATGAACAGGGTGGTCACGTCAGTGTCCTTCTCTTCTTGGGTTGCGGTCAGGCACCGTGCCGGCCCCGGTGAGCCAGTCGGGATAGCCGATCTCGAGCCGGGCGGCGGGGAAGCCGGCCTCGCGGAGCTGGTGGACAGCCGCGGCGGCCATCACGCAGTACGGTCCGCGGCAGTAGGCGACGATCGGGGCGTCGCGGGGGAGTTCCGACATGCGCTCGGCGAGGTGGGCGAGCGGGACGTTGACCGCGCCGGGGACGTGGCCGCTGGAGAACTCGGGTTCCGGGCGGACGTCGATCAGGGTCAGCTGGTCGTCGGCCGCCATCGCATCGCGAAGCTCGGCCAGGGTCACCGGGCGGGCCCCGTCGGCCTCGCCGAAGAACGCCGACGCCAGCGCGGACACCTCCGCGATCCTCACTTCGGCGACCGCGACCAGCGCCTGGTAGGCGTGGAGCACGCTCGGATCGGCCAGACGGTACACCCGGGAGGTGCCATCCACCCGGCGGGTGACCAGCCCCGCACCGGCGAGCACCTGCAGGTTCCGCGAGGTGTTGCCCACCGAGGCGCCGACCTCCCGCGCGAGGTCCTCCACGCTGCGCTCGCCCTGGGCCAGCACGTCGATGATCTCTACCCGCTTGCCGTGTCCCAGCGCGGCCCCGACCCGGGCGAAGTGGGCGAAGACCCCGTCCTTGAACTCTCGACCATCCATTTAATCCCCTATTCGCGTGATTGCGAGAATAGCGCACCTCACTGACCGGAGTCCACGTCAGGCATTCGTTCGTTGAGGCACGGGCTGGTAGATGAACGGTCGGTCCGGCGAGCCGGAGCGGCGGGGGGACGGCAGCGGGTCTCCCGAGAACGGCACCACTGAGGCCATCAACTCCACCACCCGCCCCGTGTCCGCCGTCCGGCTCAGACTTGTCGGTGTAGGCGAACGCGCACGGCTGGTGGCCGCGACGTCACCAGGATCCACGCCGACGGACTTACGCGGGTGGCTCTCCGGTAGCCGCCACGCTCTGGAGCGCCGGGTTGGGGAGCGCCCGCGGACGGGACGGCCGCAACAACCTGAGGTATTCCGTGAGTGAGGTCCCCACTGTGTTTGGCCGCCGGACCTGCCGCGCTTTCAGAGCCGATGTGAACTGACTCCGCACGTGGCGCTCGAGGTCGTCGCGGATCTGGCGGACGGTGTCGAGGTCCTGGCCGTGTAGGGGTCTTCGAGGTCCCAGCTCTCCTAGCGTTTGCCGGGGCAATGTTCGGAGACAGGGTGGAGGGTCATGCGGGATCTCCTTCGAGGCTGGCCGCGAGGAGGTCGACGCGGCTTGTGAGGTCTTGGTAGGCGGTCTCGAACGCGGTCGCGCTGCTGGCGAGGGCGGGGTCGGGGATCGACCAGTGCAGCGGCCGGTTGTCGAGTTCTTCGTAGGCGCGGTCGCAGACGGCGATGAGGAATTCGTCGCCGGTGAGGATGTCGGAGGCGAGCTTCGGTGCGGCGTGGCTGAGGTCGAGGCCGTGTCGGCGGGCGACTGCCGCCGCGTGGGGGTGGATGCGCGAGGCTGGGTGGGTGCCGGCGGAGACCGCGGGGATGTCGCTGATGGTGTGCCAGTAGTGCTCGGCGAGCTGGGACCGGGCGGAGTTCTGGGAGCAGATGAACGCGATCCGGCGGGGTCGGCGAAGGTGGCTGGTGGTGCCGAAGAGTTGGTTGCAGGCCGGTGTGCGGAGGACGTACGTGCGGCGGCGGTCTCCTTCGGAGCGGCGGCGGGTGATCAGACCGGCGTGTTCGAGGATCTGGAGGTGGTGCGCCATCAGGTTGGTCGGGATTCCCAGGCGTACGCCGAGTTCGCCGGGTGCGAGGTCGGCGTGCCCGAGCAGGTCAACGATCGCCAGCCGGGACGGATCGCCTAGGGCGGCATAAGCGTGTGCTCGCGTCTCCAGTGCGTCCATGCCTTTACCTCCACAGTTGTTGACTCAACGATAGCTGAGCTATTGTCGGCGTCAAGCCTCGGTGCGGGGCGAGTGATGAGCGAGAGGTGAACGAGGAAATGAGCAAGCCCAGCGTCCTGTTCGTGTGCATCCACAACGCCGGCCGGTCCCAGATGGCCGCCGGTTACCTGCGCCACCTCGGCGGGGACCGGATCGAGGTCCTGTCGGCTGGCTCGGCTCCGGCTGATTCGATCAACCCGGTCGCCGTCCAGGCCATGGCGGAGGAGGGCATCGACATCGCCGCCGAGCAGCCCAAGATTCTCACCACGGACGCCGTGAAGGCCTCCGACGTGGTGGTCACCATGGGCTGCGGCGACACCTGCCCGTTCTATCCGGGCAAGCGGTACGAGGACTGGGTGCTCGATGACCCGGCCGGCCAGGGCATCGAGGCCGTCCGCCCGATCCGCGACGAGATCCGCCGCCGGGTGGAGGCGCTGGTCGCCGAGTTGATCCCCGCCGGCTGAAGGCTTTCCTAGTAAGGGCGCATGCGCTTTCAGTGCGGCGGTTCGGGCAGTGCCGTCAGGCTGAGCTGGGTACGGTGGTGCCGGTAGTGCTTTGGTGCCCAGTCGAGGATGTCGAGCCTGGTCATCTCTGGCTGGAAGTAGGGGTCCCAGTCGGCGGGCACGGGCGCGGTGAGGCGGAGCTGCTGGTTGGTGGCCGAGGTCGCCCACCTGACCAGTCGTTCGGTGTCTGCCCGCATCCAGCGCATGACCCGTTCCGCGCCCACCAGCTCCGCGCCTCCGACCGGGGCGATGTAGTTGATCCAGTTGTAGGGACCGGTGAGCGCTGACAGCAGGCGTGCGTAGCCGACTGCGACGGGCCGTGGCAGCCGGCCGAGGATCCCGAACACCGGGATGAACGCTCGCGCTATTCGCTGCCCGAACCACATGTGGAACAACAACTGTCGGTTCGTCCACCGGGTGCCCCGACTCGGCGCGTCGAGTTCGGCGCCGCCGGCAGAGGATGCGATCGCGCAGAAGTCATCACGCACCCAGCGGAGGGCGTCCAGCGTTTGCGGGCTCGCACCCA
Organism: Actinomycetota bacterium; assembly: GCA_020161795.1. Taxonomy (GTDB): domain Bacteria; phylum Actinomycetota; class Actinomycetes; order Propionibacteriales; family Propionibacteriaceae; genus Propionicimonas. The sequence continues at coordinate 6,233 of JAIUOR010000006.1, forward strand.
TGCCACCAGTGTGCGCTCGCCTCTGGTCAGGCTCGAAGCTCGGAGCAGTACGGGGATCCTCGGAGCGGCTGCGCACGAACACGCGCGGGCTTATGCTTCGAGCGTGGTTGAATCAAACGTGGTTGAAGTGTCGACGTCGCTGCTGGCTGCTGTGGCGGACCCGATCCGGTGGCAGCTGATCTCGCAGCTCTCGCAGGAGAAGCGGTGCGTGTGCCAGTTGGTCACCGAGCCGGAGATTCCACCGAACCTGCTGAGCTACCACCTAAGAGTGCTGCGCGAGGCTGGCCTGATCGTCGGCACCCGGCGTGGTCGCTGGATCGACTACCAGCTCACCGAAGACGCGATGGAACGCCTCCACGCCGCGCTCCCTGTTCCGGGCAGCAGGGCGTGCGGGTGTGCGGTGGATGCCGAGCCGGCGCTGGCCGGCGCCGGCCGGTGACCACCCAGACCAGTCCGCAGCGGGCCGCCGTCCGACGGTGGGCACTCCTCGGCGTGGCGGCTGCGGGCTGGGTCGGGCTGTACGCGGTGAACGAGGTCTTCTGGACGTGGCTGTATGCGACGGTGTTCCGCCTGGACATCACGACCGGGTGGGCGTCGATGCTGCACTTCTTCAGCTACGACACCGTCAAGATCACCCTGCTGCTGAGCGGGATCATCTTCGTGGTCACGGTGCTGCGCAGCTTCATGAGCATCGAACGCACCCGTGCCCTGCTCGGCGGCCGGCGCGAGGGCGTGGGCAACGTGCTGGCCGCCTCGCTCGGTGTGGTCACCCCGTTCTGCTCGTGCAGCGCGGTGCCGGCGTGCATCGGGTTCGTCTCGGCGGGGGTCCCGTTGGGGGTGACGATGAGCTTCCTGATCGCCAGCCCGCTGGTCAACGAGGTCGCGATCGCCCTGCTGCTGGGGTTGTTCGGCATCGGTCCCACCCTGCTGTACGTCGGGGCGGGGTTGGTGATCGCGATCCTGGCCGGCGTGGTGATCGGGCGGCTGCAGCTCGAAGGCCAGGTCGAGGCGTTCGTGTACGAGACAAGGCTCCGCGGACAGGTGATCGATTCCACAGCCGGCCTGACCTGGGACGACCGACTCGCCATGGGACGAGAGGAGGTCGCCTCCATCCTGCGCAGGATCTGGCCCTACCTGCTGGTCGGCATCGGGCTCGGCGCGGTCATCCACGGCTGGGCGCCGGCGGACTTCTTCGCCCGCTACGCCGGCCCGGACAACCCGCTCGCCGTCCTCGTCGCCGTGGCGATCGGCGTCCCGCTGTACTCCAACGCCGCCGGCATCCTCCCGCTCATCGACGCCCTGTACGACAAGGGCATGCCGATGGGCACCCTGCTCGCGTTCATGATGGCCACTGTCGCGCTCAGCCTGCCCGAGATGATCCTGCTCCGCCGGGTGCTGAAGCCGCGCCTGATCGCCACTTTCGCCGCCGTCACAGCCCTCGGCATCGTCGCCGTCGGCTACCTGTTCAACGCCATCCTCTGAAAGGAACGACCCGTGCACGTCAAGATCCTCGGCTCCGGCTGCGCCAACTGCGTCAACCTCGAGAAGGCCACCCGGCAGGCCGTCAACGAACTCGGCCTCGACGCCACCTTCGAGAAGGTGACCGACCACGCCGACATCGCCGCTTACGGCATCATGCGCACCCCGGGACTCGTTGTGGACGAGCAGGTCCTGCTGTCCGGACGCGTCCCCACGACCCGTCAGGTCAAGGACCTGCTCGCCGCCCGCTGAACCGGGGCAGCTCGACTACCGGGTTCCAACCCCTGGGTGGCGAGGCTCTCTCAGGGCTTCGGCACGGCTACAGCGGCAAGGATCGATGCTTGGGCGTCGCCAGGGGTGGCCGGCAGCATGGGGATTCCCATCTTCTGCAGCACTTGGACCATGCCGGGGCCCATGTGGTCGACGACGACCGCTGTGATGCCGTGCTCGGTGAGGAAGCGCACGATCCGCGCGTGATGGGAGCCGTGGGTGCCTTCGTCGTGCGACTCGTCCCAGCCGACTTCATGTATTCGCCAGGTGTGCACGGTGCCGTTGTCGATGTCGGCAACGCCGATCCAGTGGGCCCTGCCCCAGGCGGCGGCCGAGCGGCCGTCCGCGGTGACGGGTGTGGCAACAATCATGGATTCTCCAGGCTCGAGGTTCTCGCCTCCGCCCCAGCGCGTCGGCGATCAGGTGGATGTGCGTCAGGACGATCAGACCCTGGCCCAGGTGCGGTAGCCCCCGTCGAGGTTGCGCACCCGCCGGCCGTACTGGGTCAGCGTGCGCGCGGCCAGGTAGCCTCTGAGGCCGACCTGGCAGTGCACGATGACGTCGTCGCGCACTTCGTCGAGTCGGGCGCGGAGGTCGTCGACGGGGATGTTGATTGCGCCGTCGACCGTGCCGCGGGCGTACTCGGCCGGGGTGCGGACGTCGATGAGCTGGACGCCGTTGGCGAGTTCGGCGTTGAGTTCGTGCCACTGGATGGTCTGGGTGAGCCCGTCACGCTGGTTCTCTGCGATGAAGCCGAGCATGTTGACCGGGTCCTTCGCCGAGCCGAACTGGGGGGCGTAGGAGAGTTCGAGGTCGGCCAGATCGCTGGCGGTGAGCCCGCCGCGCATGGCGGTGGCGATCACGTCGATCCGTTTGTCCACCCCGGCGCCGCCGACACCTTGTGCGCCTAGGATCTCGTCGGTCTGCGCATCGACCACGAGCTTGAGGCTCATGCCCTCGGCACCCGGGTAGTAGCCAGCATGGTTGGCGGGGTGCGTGTGGATGATCCGGACGGTCCGTCCGGCCGCCCGGGCACGTTTCTCGGTCCAGCCGGTAGCGGCGGCGACCATCCCGAAGGCGCCGACGATCGCGGTGCCCAGAACCGGCTTGCTCGAAACGGCTCGTCCAGCGATCACGTCGGCCACCAAGCGCCCGTGCCGATTGGCCGGACCCGCCAGCGGCACGAGCGCCTGGTCGCCGGTGATCGCGTCGCGCTTCACGACCGCGTCCCCGACAGCGAAGATCGCAGCGTCGGAGGTGCGCTGGTGTTCCTCGACCAGGATCCCGCCACGCCCGCCCAACTCGAGTCCGGCCGCTTCGGCCAGGCCGGTCTCGGGACGCACGCCGATCGCGGCAATCACCAGGGTGGCGGGCAACCACGTGCCGTCGGAAAGCCCCACCGAGTCGCTGCATACCTCGGAGACCGAGGCCCCGGTCAGTACTCGCACGCCCTTCCTCACCAAGTGCTTCTCGACCAGGGCGGCCATCTCGACGTCCAGCGGGGCGAGGAGCTGGTCTGCGAGTTCGACGATTGTGACCGTGAGTCCGCGCTCGGTGAGGTTCTCGGCCAGCTCGACGCCGATGAAGCCGCCGCCCATGATCACGGCGGTCGGTTCGCCTCGGGTGAGTGCCGCGTCGACTGCTGCCGCCATGGCGTCGGTATCGCCGATGTTGCGCAGCGTGAGTGCCCGCTCCACACCGGGGATCGGGGGGACGAACGGTGCCGCACCCGGAGCGAGCACGAGGAAGTCGTAGTCCTCGATGTACCGCTCGCCGGTCGAGAGGTTGCGAACGGTGACCGACTTGGCTGCCCGGTCGATCGAGACCACCTCGGACTTCACCCGCACGTCGATCCCGAACCTGCCCTGGAGGCTCGCCGGCGTCTGCAGCAGCAGCGCCGCCCGATCGGTGATCACGTCACCGATGTAGTAGGGGAGCCCGCAGTTCGCGAACGACACATGGCCGGAGCGCTCCAGCACCACGATCTCCGCCCGCTCGTCCAGCCGCCGCAACCTCGTCGCCGCCGACATCCCGCCCGCGACACCACCAATGATCACTGTCTTCACGATCTCCACCTTATACCCCGGGGGGTATACGTGTCTCGCACATGTCTGGTCGTGACGTCGTCACGCAGCCCGGAGCCCTTCCCATTGTGTCGCTGGCCGCGCGGGGCTGGGCGTGAATCGCTCAGGTTGTGCCGGTGGCTCAGGCAAGGGAGAGGAAGAGCTTCTCCAGGGATGCGGTGTCCATGCGTTCGGCGGTGGAATCCTCAGTGAGGCATTGTTTGAGGCTGGCTGCGATGACCGCGAACCCGACCCGGTCGAGGGCTTTGGAGACGGCGGCCATCTGCGTCACGATGTCGGTGCAGTCACGGCCGTCTTCGATCATCCGGATAACGCCGCCGATCTGGCCCTGCGCGCGCTTGAGTCGGAGGAGCAAGCTGCTCTTCTCGCCTGCCTCGAGGTGGAGTGAGGAGGGCGACTCCTCAGGCCTAGTGGTGCTCGCTTCATGCTCGCTCATCCCGGTTCCTCCTATACCCCCTAGGGTATCACGAGGAGCTGTGGCGGGGCCGGGGTGTCGGGGATCGGCTGTCGAGGCTCGCGGACGGGAGGTCGAACCAGCGGAGGTGGTCGAAGTCGGCAGAGACGTGCGCGGTCTCGCCGGTCTCGGCCGGGTGGGCGGCGGCGAGGATCCGCCGGGCGTCGTAGAGGTGCTGGTTGAGGATGCCGGCGGGGGCGGTGGAGTCGTGGCTCGGGTACCGGAGCGTGCCGTCGGGGCGGTAGCTGATGGCGCCGAGCCGGAGCGGGGGCTCGACCGGTCCCGTGTGGTGGCGCCACAGGCCGCTGATCGGGTCGAACCGGTAGTCACCGAGGAGTTTCCAGCCCTCGCGGGCAACGAGTCGGACGGCCTCAACGATGTAGGAGAACACGTCCTCGTCGGGGAAGTAGTTGAAGTTGACGCGCACCCAGCCCGGTTTGATGCCCTCGCAGCCGGTGGCGATCTGGGCTTCGAACTCGTGGGAGTGGTCTGGTGCTGGGGCTGGGGCTGCTCGTGGGCACCCTGCTGGTCGGCAATGCGTTCTGTGGCTGGATCTGCCCCTTTGGCGCCATCCAGGACGCGTTGTCGTGGGTGCGTCGCAGGCTGCATCTTCCGACCGTCACAGTTCCTGCGCGGCTGGATGCCCTGCTGCGCTGGGGGCGCTTCGCCGTCCTCGGCGTGGTGGTCTTCATGTCGTACACCACCGCGCGGCTGTGGTTCGCCGGCTATGACCGCTACGTGACCCTGTTCGGTCTTCACTGGCTGTTCGGGGCGGAGTCCGCTGACTTCTGGATCGCGCTAGTCGTCCTCGCACTGGTCGTCGCGGGTTCGCTGGTGATCGACAGGTTCTGGTGCCGCTACCTGTGCCCGCTCGGGGCGGCGCTCTCGGTCGCCAGCGTCTTCAGCCTCGTGCGCATCCGCAGGTCAGGGCCGACGTGCACCGACTGCACCCTGTGCGACAAGCCGTGCCCGGTCGGTATCCAGCCCAGCAAGGCCGCACCACTGGTCGCTGCCGACTGCATCGGCTGCATGGACTGCGTCGCCACCTGCCCGGTCCGTGGCGCACTCACAGTGGGGGCCAGGGTGCCGCTGCCGTTGCCTGGACGCCCGAAGGAACCGGAACCCGACCGGGCGGAAGGGCGCCAGACCGGCCACGAAGGGAAGCGGAAATGACGATGAAGGTGTCCTTGTGGGTGAGCCCCATCGTTTCGGTCATGGTGCTGTTCGGGTCGGTGGGTGTCGCCACCCTGACCGGGGACTGGGTGACCGGCGGACGCGTAGAGGTGAGCGAGATCTCGCGGATGAGCGCCGACGATGTCAAGGGGTGGATGACGCTGCAACAGGCGGCCGACGGGCTCGGCATGCCGGTCGCAGCAGTGATCGAGCTCATCGATCCGCAGGGCGCGGCCGGGCTCTCGCCGAAGACTTTGTTCAGGGAGGTCGAGTCCCTGGTCCCTGGGTTCCAGCTCACGGCATTCCGCAACCTGCTACGTGCCCGGCTGGCCAGCCCGCCGGCACCCTCCCCGGAGTCGGAACCGTCCCGGAGCCGACGCTAGGGTGGACTGGGTTGGGCTGTCGCGATGTGTCCGGCAGCCAGCGGCGGACCGACTGATCCGCGCTGAGCGGAAGGTTTGATGGGCAGGCGGGTTGACGACACTGAACCGGCCAGCGGCACGCCGTCGCTGTGGTCGGTCCTCGGCCAGGTGCTGTACATCGGGACCATCGGCTACGGCGGGCCTACCACGCTCACCTATCTTCGCGCCATCTTCGTCGCCGAGCGCGGATGGCTCAGTGAGGAGGAGTTCCTTGAAGCGATGAGCCTCGCCCAGATCCTGCCCGGATCGACAGGCGTCACCGCGATGAGCTACGTCGGGTACCGCCGGTATGGATACCTCGGCGCGGTCGTGTTTCCGTTGGTGTTCCTCGCGCCGTCGATCGCTGCGATCCTCGTGCTGTCCTGGGCGTACTTCACCTTCGGCCACCTGGGTTTCGTCCAGCCGCTCTTCGCGGGCCTCGGCGCTCTCGTCGTCGCGCTCCTGCTCACGGCCACCCTGTCGCTCGGTGCGGCCGTCTTCACCGGATCGAGGGCAAGTGTCGTGCTCGGCCCGCTCATCGCGACGGTGGCATTCACCGGATCGTTGGTGTTCCGGGTCAACCTGGTCTGGCTGGTGCTCGGGTCCGGAGTGCTGGGGATCGTCCTGTTCTGGAAACGCATTGGTGCGGACGCCGGCACCGTCGACGCCGGGGACGTCGCTGTGCTGGTGCAGCACAATGAGCCGAGCGTCTCCCCGGCACGCTTCGTTCCCCTCATCGTCACCGCCGCCCTGGTGGCGGCAGCGCTCGCGGCGCCCGAGACGCGGGTTTTGTTCCTTTCCTTCTTCCAGGTGGGGCTGTTGGCCTTCGGTGGTGGGTTCGCGTCGGTTGCGTTGCTGCAGCACGTCGTGGTGGACCAGATGGGATGGCTGACCTTCACACAGTTCCGCGACGGGATCGCGCTGGGCCAGGTCACTCCGGGACCGATGCTGATCACCGCAGGGTTCGTGGGCTACAAGGTGAGCGGGGTGTGGGGGCTGCTCGCCGCGACGTTCGGGATCTTCCTTCCACCCGCCGTGGTGATCGTCCTGGTGGCCGACCTTCACGACCGGTTCAAGCGGAACCGGGTGGTGCAGGCGGTCGTGCGCGGGTTCCAGAGCGGATTCATCGGGTTGGTCGCCGCGATCACGATCCAGTTCGGCGTCGGCTCGCTGGTGAGCTGGCAGACCTGGCTGATCTTCCTGGGCAGCTTCGCGCTGGTGTGGTGGTTCAAGCGCAGCGCCGGCTGGGCGATCGTGGGCACCGTTGTGTTCGCCCTCGTATTCATCCGTCCCTGATCGGCACCAGCCGGCGGGCGGCGAGGAGACGCGACCGGGTCGAGGCGCGTCCCCGTCGGATCGCTCAGCTCTTCGCTGCGGGGCGCCTGGTGCTGAACCGGAACGGTGCGTAGAGCGGGCAGAAGCCAACGGCGGAGGTGATCAGCATCACGGCGGCGAGCACGAGAAGGATGATGCCGCCGATCGAGGTGAAGCCGAGCATCCAGGCGGCGACGGCGAGAACTGCGGCCAGGACGATTCGGACGATGCGATCGGTGGCGCCCAGGTTCTGCTTCATGAGCTGGTTTCCTTTCCAGAAGGGTGAGACGCGGTTGAGGTTGCTGAAGCGTTCGGTGGCCCTGGGTCTATCCGCAGGCCGAGGTGCCGGAGACCCGCTGCAGCAGCCCGAGGATGAGGATCGCCAGCGCCATGGCGCCGCCGGCGATGCCCGCGCCCTGGCTGAGGAGCACGCCGGCGCCGGGCACCAGCAGGCCGGCCATCAGGCTGCAGGACGCCGCAGTCGCCCGGCCCTGGCCCCGCAGGGGCAGGTAGGTGGTGAGGATCATGGCCGCGACCAGCGACATGGCGCCGAGCAGGACGTCCCACGCCGGATCGCCGAGCCCTGTCCCGAGCGCCGCCGCGTACCCGGTGAAGATCACCGGAGTCAGGACCGCCATGGCGAGGGTGTGCCGAGTCAACCAGCCCGCGCGGAGAACAGCGATCCCTGACGGGCGGGTGAGCGTGACAGCCTGGACGGCGGGGATGCGCCCGCCCGGGCCGAACAACGGGTCCTGGCCGGTGTCGCGACCGACTGGAGGCATCAGACGCCGGCACTCTGCTGGGACGCGAGTTCGGCGCGGACGGCCTCCATGTCGAGCGCCGTGACCTGCTCGATGAGCTGGTCGAGGTCGGCGGCGCCGAGGGCGCCGGGTTGGCGGTACACGAGGATGCCCTCGCGGAACGCCATCAGGGTCGGGATGGAGCTGATTCCGGCGGCCTGGGCGAGCGCCCGTTCAGCCTCGGTGTCGACCTTGCCGAACACGACGCCCTCGTGCTTGAGGGACGCAGCCTCGAAGGTGAGCGCGAACATGCGGCACGGTCCGCACCACGCAGCCCAGAAGTCGACCAGGACGACAGGGTTGCCGGTAACCGTGGCCTCGAAGTCGGCGCCGGTGAGGTTCTTTGTGGTCATGGATGCTCCGTTGAATGTCTGTGGACGTCTAGCGGGTGACAACCTCGCCGCCCGCGGACTGCCAAGCGCCGATTCCGCCGGCGAGGTCGAAGAGATGGGTGAACCCGGACCGTGCCAGTGCGGTCATGGCCACCTTGGAGCGGTTCCCGCTGTGGCAGTACACCGCGTAGTTCCGGCCGGGATCGAGCGTGGCGGCACGCTGGGCGAAGTCCGGCGACTGCACGTCGAGGTTCACAGCCCCCGGAAGGTGGCCGGCGGCGAACTCCGCTGCAGTGCGGACATCGAGCAGAGTCGTGTCCGGCAGCTTCGCCGCGGCAGCGAAGTCGCTGGGCGAGAGGCTGGTGCCCCCCGCCGGGGCCGCCGCCGCGGTCGGCCCGGAGGTGGCACTCACCGTACCGGTCGCACAGCCCGCCAGCACGAGGGTTGCAGCGGCCGCGACGGCCGCCACGGCCACGCGTCTCATCGTCCGAAGATCTTGAACAGACCCGAGGTCGACTTCACCGTCGGCTGCTGCGCCGACTGTGCATGCCCCCCGCACCACTGGCCTGCCGGCACCCGGGCCTTCACCTGTGCGACGTGCTGGCCGCAGCCCGACCACGTGGTCTTGCCGCAGGTCCTGCAGGTAACGGGGCTACACATCGGGAATCTCCTTCGTTGTCTGTGGCTCAACAATACCCCCGGGGGTATGCTGACGCAAGGCGGCACGGACATGACGTGCAGGCGAGGGCGGCATGTGAGGTTTGTGTGAAGACCTCGGCCGGGACGGCTTCCGGGCGCCGACGGCGAGATATCCGGCTTTACGCTGGGGCGGAGACAGGAGGTGCCCGGTGGCGCAGCGGGTGCTCGTCGTCGACGATGAGCCACAGATTCGGACCGTCCTACGGGCCTACCTCGAGGCGGACGGCTTCGAGGTGACCGAGGTCGGCACCGGCGCCGACACGTTGCACGAGCTGACCCGCCCGGGCGCCCGGGCCTTCGACATCGTGCTGTTGGACATCGGCCTGCCCGATCTGGGTGGGCTCGACGTGCTTGCCAAGATCCGGGCCGCCGTCGAGGTCTACGTCATCCTCGTCACCGCCCGTTCCGAAGAGGTCGACAAGCTGATCGGCCTCAGCGTCGGAGCCGACGACTACATCACCAAGCCGTTCA